>AAZW01000073.1 GCA_000169995.1 Vibrionales bacterium SWAT-3
TATCCGCATCTCTCCTTTGTGTAAGCGATAGAAAGCGCAATAAAAAAGAGCAATGCTGGAAGGCATTGCTCTTTTGGTTTTATTTCGAAGGCTCAGAACCACTTACTGTTGATTCTGCAGCGCTGATGCTGGATTCAGCCCCAGAAGTCTCTAAAGGTGGAATAACGATCAACCCTTCAAGACTCTCTTCTTGTTCTTTATTACGTTTATTAACATGGCCGATGATACTTTGGTAATAACGGCGAATGTTCTCTACGTAGTTTCTAGCTTCATCACCACGGGCATAACCATAGCGAGTTTGGCTGTAGTATTTCTTCTGCCTTAGTAGAGGCAGTCTGTCTTTTACATCACCCCAAGCATCAGGATCTCCGCCTTGCGCTTTGGTTAAGCGTCGTGCGTCCATCATGTGTCCGTAACCGACGTTGTATGAAGCAAGCGCAAACCAGATCTTTTCGTGTTGCGTGATTGAATCTGGTACTCGGTTCACGATACGACGCAGGTACTCAACACCACCTTGTACCGACTGTTTAGGGTCAAGACGGTTGGTCACCCCAACACTCTTCGCTGTCGGCAGTGTCAGCATCATCATGCCACGAACACCCGTTGGCGAGCGTGCTACCGGGTTCCAGTGTGACTCTTGGTATGCCAATGCGGCAATCAAGCGCCAATCAAATTCTTGCGAGTACTTCTGAAACAGTGGTGACCATTTTGGTAGCTTGCTGTCGAGCGCGCGGATAAAGGCACGAGTATCAACGTAATCAAAAGTGCCGATATGACCGATGTACTTTTCTTCTAGCGAAGCAAGTTCACCAGACTGTTTTAGATTGCCGAAGAACTCAATCAGCAATGCGTAGAGGCTTTCATCTTCAGACTTCTCTAAGTACCAAGAGATAGGTTGGTCTTCAGTAAGCTCAAACGCCAATGCTACGTCTGGGTACAAACGTTGTGCTAGTGATAGTTCAATAGAATCGGCAACCGTAAATAGGCGCTCGCCCGTCGATACTTCTTTTAGCAGGTCATTGATGTCGGCATTGCCTATTGCATCGTAGATGAAGTCATCGTGCGTGTTCTGTAATTGCTTAAGTGTTGGCTCGAAGTGTGAGTCTTTGACTACAACTAAAGAGGGCGTCAGCGTCTCGTTAGGTGACGCGTCTTCTGATTCAGCTTGCGCTTTGATGAATTCAGCCTGACGTTCGTTCTCAAACTTGATCAGTTGATCTAGGTTTCTTGGACGCCATTGGCCTTTTTTGTACACCACTTGTTGGCTTACGTAGTAATAAGCAGGCGCTGCACGATAAGCTCGCGTCAGTTTGTTGTTTTGCGTTAACCCTGTAGCGATTAGGTCGATCTCGCCTTTCTTCAGGGCGGGGAATAGGCCGGATAGACGGTAAGCCGGTTTAACCTCAAGCTTCACCCCCAGCTCTTGTGCAAGCTCACGAGCTAATTCGTAATCGAGACCAGCTGGGCCATCAGGACCAATGTAATAAGAGAGTTGGTTATTTAGAGTTCCGACACGAAGCACACCGCGCTCTCGTATCTGCTCAAGAACACTTTTAGGTTCAGATTCAATCTGGCATGCCGTTAGCCCAAACAGAGCGATAACGAGCAGAAGGAACTTCGACGAAAAGATGAGAGAAAATTTAGGCATCAAAATGAAATCTCGAAAAGTGGAAGCCCCTTTATACCAAACCCCGCAAGGCTGGCAAAGCAGGTTTGATTAAACAGAGGTAAAAGTGGTGATAAATACAGCAAAACTGGCATTTACGCAGAAACATGAAAAAAATCACGCAAACGGTTGCTTTTGGTGTTACGTCACAAAAAAAAATGCTTTATAATGCGCTCGCATTGAAGAGGTGGGATCGGCATAGGTTTTTAAACCTTCGGGAATAGCTTCGAAGAAAACAGTTAGGTTTTTCCTTTAACCCACTGAATTTATTCCAATATCACCTTAATCAACTGCATAAGAGACCTAAGCACATGAGAATTTTGCGTGGCTCCCCAGCTCTATCTGAGTTTCGTGTTAACAAGCTTTTAGAGCTTTGTCGTGAATTAAGCTTACCTGTAACAGGTATTTACGCTGAGTTTGCCCACTTTGCTGATTTAACAGCAGACCTAGACGCGTCTGAAGTTGAGAAGCTAGAAAAGCTATTGACTTACGGTCCAACGATTGAAGAGCATGAACCTGAAGGTTTATTGCTGCTTGCTACACCTCGTCCAGGTACTATTTCTCCTTGGTCTTCAAAATCTACAGATATCGCACACAACTGTGGCCTAGCGAAAGTATCTCGCCTAGAGCGCGGTACGGCTTTCTACATTGAAACGTCTTCTGAACTTTCTGAGCTTCAACTGGTTGAGCTGAAAGCGATTCTTCACGATCGTATGATGGAAGTGGTTTTCACTGACTTCGAATCAGCAGCATTGTTCACCGTTGCTGAACCAGCACCTTATGCGGAAGTTGATCTTCTTACAGGCGGCCGTAAAGCGCTTGAAGAAGCAAACGTTACCCTAGGTCTCGCTCTTGCAGAAGATGAGATTGATTACCTACTTGAAAGCTTTGTCACTAAGCTAGAACGTAACCCGACTGATATCGAGCTAATGATGTTTGCACAAGCGAACTCAGAGCACTGTCGTCACAAGATCTTCAACGCTGATTGGACTATCGACGGCGTTAAGCAAGAAAAATCATTGTTCAAGATGATTAAGAATACGTTTGAAGTGACGCCTGATAACGTTCTGTCTGCTTACAAAGATAACGCGGCAGTAATGACTGGCTCTGAAGTGGGTCGTTTCTTCCCAGATCCAGAAACTCGTCAGTACAACTACCACCAAGAGAAAACACACATCTTGATGAAAGTTGAAACGCACAACCACCCAACGGCTATTTCTCCATGGCCGGGCGCATCTACAGGTTCAGGCGGTGAAATCCGTGATGAAGGCGCGACAGGTATTGGTGGTAAGCCAAAAGCAGGTCTAGTGGCGTTCTCTGTATCTAACCTTAAGATCCCGAACTTTGTTCAACCTTGGGAAACTGATTTTGGTAAGCCAAGCCGTATCGTTACTGCATTGGATATCATGCTTGAAGGTCCTCTTGGTGGCGCGGCATTCAACAACGAATTTGGTCGTCCAAACCTACTCGGTTACTTCCGTACTTACGAAGAGAAAGTAAATTCTCACGCAGGTGAAGAAGTACGTGGTTACCACAAGCCAATCATGCTGGCTGGTGGTCTTGGTAACATCCGTGACGAGCACGTTCAGAAGAAAGAGATCCCAGTAGGTGCAAGCCTAATCGTTCTAGGTGGTCCTGCGATGAACATCGGCCTTGGCGGCGGTGCAGCATCTTCAATGGATTCTGGTTCTTCTTCAGAAGATCTAGATTTCGCTTCTGTACAACGTGAAAACCCAGAGATGGAACGTCGTTGTCAGGAAGTGATCGACCGTTGTTGGCAGCTAGGTGATGCGAACCCAATCGCATTCATCCACGATGTGGGCGCGGGCGGTATCTCGAATGCACTTCCTGAGCTAGTAGACGATGGTGAACGTGGCGGTATCTTCAACCTACGTGACGTGCCAAATGATGAGCCGGGCATGAGCCCACTTGAGATCTGGTGTAACGAATCTCAAGAGCGCTACGTAATGGCGGTTGCAGACAAAGACATGGCAACGTTCGACGCTATTTGTAAGCGTGAACGCGCACCTTACGCTGTGGTTGGTAAAGCTACTGAAGAGCGTGAACTTAAACTTGAAGATTCACACTTCGACAACACGCCAATCGACATGCCAATGGACATCCTATTAGGTAAAACACCTAAGATGCACCGTGACGCGAAAACGCTAAAAGCGAACAACCCAGCGATTGACCGCTCTGGTATCGAAATGAACGAAGCGGTTGACCGTGTTCTTCGCCTACCAACTGTCGCAGAGAAAACATTCCTAATCACTATCGGTGACCGCTCGGTAACTGGCCTTGTTGCTCGTGACCAAATGGTTGGCCCATGGCAGGTTCCTGTTGCTAACTGTGCGGTAACGGCAGCAAGTTACGACTCTTACCACGGTGAAGCGATGTCTCTTGGTGAGCGTACGCCAGTAGCTCTACTAGACTTCGGTGCATCGGCTCGCCTAGCAGTTGGTGAAGCAATCACAAACATTGCAGCGACTAACATCGGCGATATCAAACACATTAAACTGTCGGCGAACTGGATGTCTCCAGCGGGTCACCCAGGTGAAGATGCAGGTCTTTACGAAGCGGTTAAAGCAGTGGGTGAAGAGCTGTGTCCAGCACTGGGTCTAACTATCCCAGTGGGTAAAGACTCAATGTCGATGAAGACTAAGTGGGAAGAGAACGGCGAGCAGAAAGAAGTAACGTCTCCGCTATCTCTTGTTATCACTGCATTTGCTCGTGTTGAAGATGTTCGTAAAACAATTACGCCTCAGCTTCGCACTGACAAAGGTGACACTTCACTAGTTCTTATCGACCTAGGTAACGGCAAAAACCGTCTAGGTGCAACGGCACTAGCGCAAGTTTACAAGCAGCTTGGTGATAAGCCAGCAGACGTAGATAACGCAGCACAACTGAAAGGTTTCTACGAAGGTGTTCAAGCACTGGTTGCTAACGACCAAGTTGTGGCTTACCACGATAAAGGCGATGGCGGTCTATTCGTTACTCTTGCTGAAATGGCATTCGCAGGTCACTGTGGTGTTAATGCTGATATTGCAGCTCTAGGCGAAGATACTCTAGCTGCACTATTCAACGAAGAGCTAGGTGCGGTAATCCAAGTTCGTAACGACGACCTAGACGCGGTTCTTTCTACGCTTGCAGCAAACGGCCTAGAAGCGTGTTCACACGTAATCGGTTCTGTTGAAGCTTCTGATGAGCTAGTGATTAAGTCTGGCGAGTCTGTAGTGATTGAACGTAACCGTACTGAGCTACGTACTATCTGGGCTGAGACGACGCACAAGATGCAAGGTCTACGTGATAATCCAGCATGTGCCGACCAAGAGCACGAAGCGAAGAAAGACAACTCAGACCCAGGTCTAAACGTGAAACTGAGCTTCGATGTTAACGAAGATATCGCTGCACCTTTCATCAACACTGGCGCTAAGCCTAAGATGGCGATTCTACGTGAGCAGGGTGTTAACTCTCACGTTGAAATGGCAGCAGCATTCGACCGCGCAGGTTTCGAAGCAACTGATATTCACATGAGCGACATCCTTACTGGTCAAGCGGTACTGGATGAGTACAACGGTCTTGTGGCATGTGGTGGCTTCTCTTACGGTGACGTACTGGGTGCTGGTGAAGGTTGGGCTAAGTCAGTTCTGTTTAACGATTCGACTCGAGAGCAATTTGCAAACTTCTTCAAGCGTGAAGATACCTTCTCTTTAGGTGTGTGTAACGGTTGTCAGATGCTGTCTAATCTGCGTGAGCTTATTCCTGGTGCTGAGTACTGGCCACGTTTCGTTCGTAATGAATCTGAGCGTTTCGAAGCACGTTTCAGCCTAGTTGAAGTTCAGAAGTCTGATTCTGTGTTCTTCAACGGCATGGAAGGTTCTCGTATGCCAATCGCAGTTTCTCACGGTGAAGGCCGCGTAGAAGTGCGTGACAACGACCACCTAAACGCGATTGAAAATTCAGGTACGGTTGCTTTACGTTATGTAGATAACCACGGTAACCCAACGCAGCAATACCCGAACAACCCGAACGGTTCGCCAAACGCTATTACAGGTTTAACAACGACTGACGGCCGCGTGACTATCATGATGCCTCACCCAGAGCGTGTATTCCGTACAGTAGCTAACTCTTGGTCTCCAGAAGGTTGGGGCGAGAATGGTGCTTGGATGCGTATGTTCCAAAACGCACGTAAGAACGTGGGTTAATCATGCCGCGTTAATCTAGATTAGATTAAGCAAAAATGAAAAGCGCAGATCGAAAGGTCTGCGCTTTTTTATTTCCTAAGATTTAGGAACCAGTGCGAAACAATTGAGGTTTGCAGTTTGCTGTTCTAAAAATCTCCACTACGCTAAATGTTATGGAATCAATTTGTTAGGCGAATAATGTCTGTTTTTACGCAGAGTAATATTCGTTCGTCTGTGCAAAAACTGAATCAATCATCGTGGCATAAGAGGGAACTATGAAAACAACAATCACAAAAGCCGTTGCAGTGGCAGCGATTGTCATGTCGTTAGCTGGGTGTGTAGGTAGTAACGCGGTTACTGGGAAATTAATGAAGTTCAACGTCGAGGTGGTGGATAACCGTTACGCTCGTGCGGGCGTCAACTTCTTGCTTGCTCCGGTTTACGCATTGACTACTGCAGCCGATTACATTGTATTTAACTCGATTGAATTCTGGGCAGGTAAAAACCCACTTACTGGCGCGCCTCACATCTTCGATAGCAAAGTCGACACTATGATCGATGTGAATGACAGCCTAGACGATTCACTAAAAGAAGCACCACTAGGCTTCAACAATCGCCAGATCGAATGGGGTGAAATGCAGCAAATTGATGAGAACACGATTCGTATGGACATCACTTACAACGATGGTCAGAAAGCCGTTCTGACAGGTGTTCGTGATGGCGACAAGGTCAGCTACTACATGGATGGCACGCTAGTATCAGAAACTTCTATTCAAGCGCTTGAGCAGCTAGCCGCAGAGAAAGCGTAACCCTTTTAGTTTGATACCAATAAAAGAAAAGCCGCTGGATTTAACCCCAGCGGCTTCGTATTTTCTAGCATCTAGCATCTAGCATCTAGCATCTAGCATCTAGCGCTTAGATTAGTTGTTGCTGTGTAGCTCGCTGTTTAGTTCAACAGCAGACTTGTTCGCTAGACATTCAATTTGACCAGTGATCGAGTTGCGGCGGAACAGAAGATCAGAAACGCCAGCTAGGTCGCGAGCTTTGATGATTTCTACTTCGTTGCCTTCTTTATCTAGCATGCGAACCTTAGTACCTGCAGTTACGTAAAGGCCAGACTCAACAGTACAACGGTCGCCCATTGGGAAGCCAAGACCCGCGTTTGCGCCTAGTAGGCAGTTTTCGCCGATAGAGATAACCATAGTACCGCCACCAGACAGAGTACCCATGATAGAAGCACCGCCGCCGATGTCTGAACCGTTACCTACAACAACACCTGCAGAGATACGACCTTCAACCATGCTTACGCCAGTTGTACCTGCGTTGAAGTTGATGAAACCTTCGTGCATAACCGTTGTGCCTTCACCCACATGTGCGCCAAGACGAACACGAGAAGTGTCAGCAATACGAATACCTGTTGGTACCACGTAATCCACCATTTTAGGGAACTTGTCTACGCAATCTACAGACAGAGTACGACCTGCAAGACGAGCTTCGATTTGACGATCCGCTAGTTCAGGAAGATCGATTGGGCCTTCGTTAGTCCATGCGATGTTGTGCAGTAGACCGAAGATGCCGTCTAGTACTGTACCGTGTGGTTGAACTAGGCGGTTAGAGATAAGTTGTAGCTTAAGGAAGCCTTCAGCAACAGATGCTGGCTTCTCGTCTGTCGCAAGAACAACAAGAACAAGTGGCTGTTCAGATGCTGCTGCTTTTTCTGCGAAAGATGCGTTTGCTGCATCGTCGTTTGCAGCGAATGCTTTCGCTAGTTCTGCGCTTTGTGCAGCAGAGATTTCGATAGCTTGGTTGCCTTCAGTGTAACCTGCTACTTCACCAACAGCCGCTACTAGAGCGTCGCTTGGGTTTAGAAGTGGGCTAGGGAAGAACGCTTCAATGATTTTATTGTCGCGGTTTTTGGTTGCCGTACCGAAGGCTAGTGAAAAGAAAGCCATGTTGAATCTCCATGTGTTGAGTCTTGAATTTGCTATTTCATAACAGTGGCTCGAATAACGAGCGTCGTCGTTAGCAAAGTTAATTTAATTGCGTTCATCATAAAGAGAGCGCCCTCGTTATGAAAGGGCGCATCGGGATAAAGTCTGTAAAATGATATTGCTTGTCTTTTGAGAGATATTTTTCTGCAATGAGAAAACGCTGCAGATCAATACAAATTGGCGGATATATGAGTCCATATTCCCCAGAGTGAGCATTTAAACAAACAGTGCTTTATGAGCTTGCTCGATACCTTCAATCAACATTTGCATACCGATAACTGCCAATATTAACCCCATCATTCGAGTAATCACGTTCAGTGCGCTTGGCCCTACCGCTTTCACGAAGCGTTCGCCAAACACAAACAATACGTAGGTTAAGGTACACAACAGACCAAACGCGATGATGGTGATAATGGTCTCATAGATGCCTTCGGTGCTGGCAAAGTTCATCGCGGTGGCAATTGTCCCTGGGCCAGCCAGTATAGGCATTGCGAGTGGTGATACCGCAATACTTAGCGCAGCGTCTTGTTGAGCATCTGAGTTAACCTTCTCTTTGGCTTTCGAGTGTGTTGATTCACCTTGTAACATGTGAAAGCCAATCAAGAAGACCAGAATACCGCCTGTGATGCGCAGGGCATAAAGCGTGATACCAAAAAGGTCGAAGATCAGCTTGCCAGAAATGGCAAACGTACTGACGATGATGAATGCGATAAACACTGAGCGGAACGCGATCGACTTAACTGTCTCCCTGTCGTTGTCGCCTGTTAAACCAAGAAAGATTGGCGTGTTAGCGATAGGGTTCATGATGGCGAAAAAGCCCATGAACACTGTGATGGTATGAATGATGAGCTCTTTCATATTATTCCTTTAAAAAGATGCAGTTAAATACACATGTTGAATAAGAATAGATACTAGAGCAAGTATGAATAAAAAACAGCCAGCATAGGGCTGGCTGTATAGTTTTAGTGATGGGAGTAGAGTTTTGATTGTGTGTTGATGTCGATTTTTCAACTAACGCCTCGGCTTGGGCTGTGCGATGCTGACAATCACTGCTATCGTTATGCGCTTTGAGACTCGCTTACTGCGACAGCCAGTGCAACCGTAGCACCTACCATTGGGTTGTTACCCATGCCGATGAAGCCCATCATAGCAACGTGAGCAGGAACTGAAGAGCTGCCTGCAAATTGAGCGTCTGCGTGCATTCTGCCCATGGTGTCTGTCATGCCGTAAGATGCAGGTCCAGCTGCAACGTTGTCTGGGTGTAAAGTTCGACCTGTACCACCGCCTGAAGCAACTGAGAAGTAAGGCAGACCTTGGCGAGTACGCTCTGCTTTGTAGATACCCGCAACAGGGTGTTGGAAGCGTGTTGGGTTGGTTGAGTTACCCGTGATACTCACATCTACTTCTTCTCGGTGCATGATCGCTACGCCTTCACGTACATCATCAGCGCCGTAGCATAGGATCTCTCCGCGAGGGCCCTGTGAGAAGCGGCGACGTTCTGTTTCAACGAGTTCACCCGTTTGGTAATCAAACTGAGTACGAACATAAGTAAAGCCATTGATGCGAGAGATTAAGTAAGCCGCATCTTTACCTAGACCGTTCAAGATAACTTTCAATGGTGTTTTGCGTGATTTGTTCACGTTCAGTGCAATCTTGATCGCACCTTCTGCAGCAGCAAAAGACTCATGGCCTGCAAGGAAAGCAAAGCAGTGGCTCTCTTCATTCAGAAGACGAGCAGCAAGCGCACCGTAACCAATCACTTCGCTGTGGTCATCAAGTGCAAGCTTGGTCACATAGCCCTCTGCGAGTTCTAGGTAACGGACGCCTTTTGCTGCGGTTGAGTAGCTGGTACCAACCTGGCTGCGCTGGGTTTGACCTAAATCTTCTAATGCAGCACCGATTTCTAGGCCACCTTCAGAGAAAGCAGATTGAGTTCGACCGTAAACAAACTGCAGGAAGATTTCGCGCATCGCGACGTTAATCGCGTCACACACTAAGTCAGTATTGAGCGCTTCTAGAATGGTTTTTCCGGTGAGGATTTCAGCGGCCATCGCGGCAGATTGCGTCATACCTGAGCAGCCGATAGTCTCAATGAGTGCTTCTTCGATGATGCCGTTTTTCACGTTAAGAGTCAGTTTTGCCGCACCTTGTTGTGGTGCACAAGTGCCAACACCGTGGCTTAAACCTGAGATAGCGATAACATCTTTTGGACTAACCATGGCGCCTTCAACTGGGATTGGAGCCGAGTTGTGAAGATCACCCCTTTGGATAGGGCACATGGATTGAATTTCTGAAGAGTAATGCATAATGTTTTCTCACTAATAAAGTCGTATTGACCTAGGGCGTTGAGAAAACAGGACGTGTTGGAAGAGGTGCGGCTAATTCACTACAGATCTTGAGTATCGATAATCCAAAGGAGTAATGGAACTTGGTCTTAATAGACACAGCCCATCTCAAAATGGAGGAGTAGCGATACATCCAACAGTATTACCTGTTTTCGATTCTGTAGGAGCCATTAGCACGGTTCAAAAGAACGGGCGGTTGAAGCAAAAGCTTAGGTGGAACCCCATCACCTGATGGCTATAGATTAGATCTTTATCACACTTTTGTGCAAGCGAATGTTTAGAGCGATTTCGACTATAAACAAGCATCATTATATTTCGATAAGTATAAAAAACGCCAATGACTGACTCTGAGTAGAGGTGTCATTGGCGTTTTTTAGAAAGCTTCAGCTAATTAAGCTGCATCTTCTTCTGCGTCTTCAACCGCTTCAAGCTTCTTCGCTTTTTTCGGAGCTGGTTTACGCTTCGCACCTAATGCGTAAAGAACTTCTTCTTTGTTCTTAGCCAGGTACATTGCAAGTTCTTCTTGCTTGCCTTCATCTTCAACTAAATCGCTTTTGCCTAACAGTTCAAAAAGCTCATCAGCCATATCCAGCATTTTGTCGTATGCGTCAGCTTCGGCTTTAGAGGTAAAAGTCATTTTCTCTTCTCCGTTGCGTTCCACCACGTACTTGACGATAACAGCCATGGTTAATCCTCTAAGTTTGATAAATTTTACTGGCTTTTTATACAGTTTCTGAGGCTGAAAGTCCAGTTGGAGCCCGCACTATGCGGCCTCAATCTTGATGTGTCGCCCAGTCTTCACAATAACTCATGAAAGATTTCAGTAACGGGCTTTGGTATTTGTCTTTGTGGACCAGCATCCAGAAGCGACGTTTCATATCAAGTGGCACATTAAGCGCTTTTACTCGGCCTGAATCGATCGCTCGCTGAGCAGCTAAACGAGACAAACAGGCAAAGCCAAGACCGGCAGAAACAGAGTTGATGATTGCTTCTGTGGTGTTGAGCTCAAAAGACTCATACCAGTGCTCGATGCGTGGTGCGACAGCGCGCAGGAAAAATTCACGGGTACCAGAACCTGACTCACGCAATATCCAATGGCTGTTCTCTAGATCTTGTAGTGCAATTTGCTCTTTTGCTACCAGAGGGTGTTGATTACTAACGATAATACACATCTCATCGCTACTAAACTGGCTTGAGATTAACTCTGGATGGAGTGTTTTTCCTTCAATTAACGCGATATCCAGTTCATAATCCACCAACTTTTGACAGATCAGGGCACTGTTTGAGATGAACAAACTCTGGTCTTGGTGCTGAGTTTTTTCTCGAAAGCCAGACAAAATAAAAGGCGCAACCTGATTACCTATCGTGTCACTCGCGCCAACCTTGAGATTGCCACTTAAGGGCTGGTCATCACGGAATAGAACATCGATGCCTGCGGCCCGGTGAAGAATCTCATCAGCCAAAGGAAGCAGTTTGTGTCCTTCTTGATTGAGAATTAATCGGTTGTTGACCCGGTCAAATAGAGAGTGCCCTAGCTGTTTTTCCATTTCACCGAGTGCCATGCTAACCGCGGCTTTAGAGAGAAACAGAGCTTCCGATGCAGCGGTAAGTGTCGAATGTTGGGTAATGGTGACAAACACTTTGAGCTGTTTGATTGAGATATTAGCCATCAGGTTCCTAGTTTTACGCTGCTGGTGGAATAGGTTGTTCAGTATTGATGAACGCTTGTTATATATAATTGGATATAACTTAACGAAGTGCAAGCGTATTATGGCTTCAACAAGCTGATGAGTTCACAAGTTTAGTGAATTAAGTTCAAGAGAGGCTCACATGATTCAACGTATTAAATATAGATTAACAGGAGCTCCAACACCCATGGCAGGGTTAGCACTAGCAATCGCAAGCTTAGGCTGGTGCTGGGATGGCGTTTTAGTCGCACAAGGTATTTTGCACACTCCTGGTTTAGTGCAGTGGACCAGTGCGGGTATTGCGGCGGTATTACTTCTTGTTTTAGCTGTGAAGTTTCTGATTCATGGCCATCTATTGCGTGAAGACCTTGCTCACCCAGTGGTGGGTAGTGTGGTGCCAACATTTGCGATGGGCTGCATGGTGGTATCAGCATCTTTAGCGCCGATTTCTCAATTCCTTCAAGAAGCGATGTGGCTAGCGGCGGTTGCTTTACATGTTGTGTTCTTAGTGAGCTTTTTGTACCACAGAGCAAAACAGTTTGAGATTCACCACATGGTGCCAAGCTGGTTCGTACCGCCAATCGGTATCATTGTGGCAGACGTTTCTTTCTCTGGTAATCCAGTTTTAGAGCCTGTAGCGAACGCGACTTTGGTATTCGGATTATTGGTTTACGCTGTGATGCTACCACTGATGATTTACCGTTTGATCTTCTCTCACGAAGTGCCAGATGCCGCAAAACCAACGATTGCGATCATGGCAGCACCAGCAAGCCTATCTTTGGCGGGTTACTTAACCGTTACTGCTAGCCCTTCACCAGTGATTATTGGTTTGTTATTTGGTATTGCGGTGTTGATGACGTTCATTATCTACATGGCGTTTTTCAAACTACTGCGTCTGCCATTCAGCCCTGGCTATGCAGCGTTTACCTTCCCAATCGTGATTGGTGCAACAGCCTTGTTTAAATTGGCTGCGTGGATGCAAGCACAAGGCATTGAAGCGCATTACGTTAATCAAGTATTTGGCCTTGCATACCTTGAACTGATTGTGGCTACTTTGGTGGTGGGTTATGTCGCTGTTCGTTACTACATGAACTACAAACCTCATCGTGTTTTAAGTGCGGTAGCGGGAAGATTGTAAAGGGCAATAGTTCAAAAGATAAACGGACCTTAAGCTTTCGGTATTTCATAAGCTTATATTCCTAATCCAAACTCAGCACTTATGCTAATCTGGCAGTATATTGTGGCAAGATTAGCGTGAGTGCACTTTGTTTACTGTTTACCATTCCAATAAAGTTGATACTTTAAAAATTCTTCTCGTTCACTTGATCAAAAGTGACCCTTTAGCCAATCCTTTCGAAAAAGAGCAGATCTTGGTTCAGAGCCCGGGTATGTCTCAATGGCTTAAGATGGAACTCGCCAAAGAGTTTGGTGTAGCAGCAAATATTGATTTTCCTCTTCCTGCAACCTTCATTTGGGATATGTTTACCCAAGTGCTTCCTGACGTACCGAAACGCAGTGCTTTTAACAAAGAAGCGATGACGTGGAAGCTAATGAGTTTGCTGCCCGCGAAACTTGACCACCCTGATTTCTTACCCCTACAGCGCTATCTTGAAAACGATGAAGACGGCTCTAAGTTGTATCAATTAGCCGAGAAAATTGCCGATATTTTCGATGGCTACTTGGTGTATAGACCTGAGTGGATGGCGATGTGGGAAGCAGGCGAGCCCGTTGCAGAATTGATTGATAGTGAAGGGCAACAAGAGCACCCTTGGCAGCCAATTTTGTGGAAGGCTCTCTACGAGCAAACGCTCTCTCAAGGCCAATCAAGATATCACCGTGGTAACTTGTATCACGATTTCATTGAAGCGTTAGCTAATCAACAAGGCCAGTTACAACACCTGCCGAAACGTCTGTTTGTATTTGGTATTTCGTCGCTGCCTCCTCGCTACATGGATGCCTTGAAAGCGCTGGGCGAGCAGATTGATGTCCATCTGATGTTTACTAACCCAAGTAAGCCTTATTGGGGCGATATTCGTGACCGTAAATACTTGGCGAGAGTGGAAGCGCAGCGTCGTAAGCAGTTTGCTTTGGTTGATGGTTTACCTCAGCTAGAAGGCGAAGTCTCACCATTAAAAGATGGCATTGAAGCCAATATTGAAGACGAACTGCATACCAGCCAAGCGGTCGGTAATAGCTTACTTGCGTCTATGGGTAAACTGGGCAGAGATAACCTGTTCTTGCTGTCTCAATCAGACAGCGAAGAGCATGAGTTCTTTATTGATGTCGAGAGAGACAGCCTGCTGCATCAACTGCAAGCCGATATTCTTGAGTTAGAAGAGCACCAAGACGATCACATCTTAGACTCCAGCAACCATAAACAAGTGGTTGAGCTGGGCGATCGTTCGTTGACGGTACACGCTTGTCACAGCCCAATGCGCGAGGTTGAAGTTCTTCATGATCAGTTGTTAGCAATGTTTGACGCTGACCCGACATTAAAGCCACGCGATATCATTGTGATGGTGGCAGACATCAATGCTTACAGCCCTGCTATTCAGGCGGTATTTGGTAATGCTCCGGGTGAGCGTTATATCCCTTACTCGATCTCGGATAGAACCGCAGATCAAGAGAGCCCAATCCTGACCGCGTTCATGCAGTTAATCGCGCTACCGAACACGCGTTGTCTAGCTTCTGAACTTCTAGAGTTATTAGAAATCCCAGCGATGATGGCACGCTTCGGTATTGATGAATTTCAATTTGAACAAGCTAAGCAGTGGGTTGAAGAAGCAGGTATCCGTTGGGGCGTCGATTCTTCTACGGCAACAGAGTTTGATTTGCCTGCCACCGAGCAAAATACTTGGCTATTTGGTATCCAGCGTATGTTACTGGGTTATGCGATGTCGGATTCCGCAGGTTTGTTTGAAACTGAACACTCACCAATTGCTGCATATAACGAAGTTCAGGGTATTAACGCCGAACTTGCAGGTAAGTTAGCGTACTTTATTGACCGTATCGCTCATTACCGTCAACGCCTTACTGAGACGCAATCCATCGATATGTGGCGTGAAACCTTGCTGCAAATGATTGATGACTTCTTCGAGGTTGAGCTAGAAGGCGAGGTGGTGCTTAAGTCGATTCGTGATGCGCTTTCCCAATTGAATGAACAGCTTGATGATGCCTTGTACGAACAAGAGCTATCGCCAAGCATTATCTATCAGTACTTAAACAATAAACTATCCGGCGCGCGTATTAGTCAGCGTTTCTTAGCGGGGCAAGTTAACTTCTGTACCCTGATGCCGATGCGTTCCATCCCGTTCAAAACCGTTTGTCTATTAGGCATGAATGATGGTGTTTACCCTCGATCAATGCCGCCAGAAGGTTTTGACCTAATGAACGGGCGCACACGACCGGGAGACCGTTCTCGTCGTGATGATGACCGCTACCTATTCTTAGAAGCGATGTTGTCGGCGCAAGAGTGTTTATACATCAGTTATGTCGGTCGCTCGATTCAAGATAATACTGAGCGAGTACCGTCGGTATTGGTTTCAGAGTTGATTGAGTACTGCCAGCAAAACTACTGTCTAAGTGCAGATCAAGCGCTACCAAGTGATGATTCAGGTATCAAACTGACTCAAGCGATCAGCTTTGAGCACACCATGACGCCGTTTAGCCCGGCAGCCTTTACACAAGGTGACGAAAGCCATGTATTGAGCTACGCCAAAGAATGGCTTCCTGCGGCTAATCGTTCCGGTGAACGCAGTGGTGAATTCAATCGTGCGTTGGATGACTATTTGCTTGGTGCGACTTATCCATTGGAGCTAGATCTGGTTGAGCTACAGCGTTTCTGGCGCTTGCCGGTGCAATACTTCTTTAATCGCCGCTTAAAGGTAGTGTTTGAGCCACCGCTTCCGGTAATGGAAGACGATGAGCCATTCGTACTGAATGGCTTGGAGAGTTTCCAGCTTAAAGACGCTCTATTACAAGTACTGTTGGATAACCCTGAAGGGGCGGATGAAGCGGTTCGCTTGTTTGTTTCTGAGCAAAAAGCCCAAGGTCGCTTACCTGTTGGCGCTTTTGGCGACATTGAATTTGAAACCAACCGAGTTCAAGCAGAAGACTTAGCCAAAGAGATTCGATTTGTAAGTGGGCAGCCACAGCAAGATCTTGAGGTAAATATTGAGTTTGATGTGCTAGGTGAAGGAAAACCGGTTCGTTTGATGGGGTGGCTTACTCAAAGCTATCAATCGGGCTTGGTGCGCTTCCGTAGCGGTAAAATTCGCTCGCAAGATTATTTGGCCGCGTGGATCGATCATCTATGTTGTGCAGTGATGGGGCATGGCAAAACGACTCATATTATTGGCTATGACAGAAAAGAAGGCGTGGTTCATCAAACGCTACAACCGATTGGCGATGCGCAGCAGGCGAAGAGTTTATTGGCTGAGTTAGTACGACTTTTCTATCAAGGTATGACTGCACCACTGCCGTATTTCCCGAAAACCGCATTGGCAGGCGTTGAGGCGGGCTTTAGCCGCGGTAAATGGGTCGATGATGAAGAGAAGTCGCTCAAGAAAATGGCCGATACTTTTAATGACAGCTTCGCTTTCACGGGCGAGGGTAGAGATACCTACATCTCGCGTATTTGGCCTAAATGGGACGATGAGCTGGCTGCTGAGTCGCGTATGTATTCAACGCTTGTGTTACAGGCGGCACGGTTGGCTGCTGCCGATCTGGAAGATCAGGAGTGAGTGGCTGTGATCGACAAGATCAATAGCGGATGCACTGAATTAATGAATGGCGAAAGTGAGTCGCAGGTAAGCATTTGGGATGCTTACTTTCCAGGTGAAGGTAAGCAGGGTGAAGAGAAGCAAGGTACAGGAAGTAAAGTGGCCGCCAGTAAATCATTATTAGTGTAGGGCGTTCGCTGTACGGCCACAGGTCAGAGGGACCATTATTCTGTGGTTCAAAGTAGGCAATGAGTATAAAACTCGAGTCGCGCTCTTGAGCTCGTGGGCGCATAGTAGCGAGGCGATCTGAATTGATCCGTGAGAGAGATCGCACTAACTATTAACAAATCAGCGTAGGACGTAAATTGAATGACGTTTTCCACGCTAGGTCACATTTGTAACAACATATTTATCAGAAGGCAGTAAGGCATGACGACCACAAGCAGTGTTCAGGTAATTGCTCCACAGACACTCAATACCATGACGTTTCCACTTCATGGCGCGCGTTTAATTGAAGCATCAGCGGGTACAGGTAAAACATTTACCATCGCTGGCTTGTACTTGCGCTTACTGCTCGGACACGGCACGACAGCACCACAAGGCGAGCTTACAGAAGCTACCCGACACCATGAGCCACTAACCGTAGACCAAATTCTGGTGGTGACTTTTACCGAAGCGGCAACTACAGAGCTGCGTGACCGTATCCGTGCTCGAATCCATGATGCTCGCATTGCGTTTTCTCGCGGGCAAAGTGACGACCCAGTGATTGCTCCTTTGCTGCAAGAGATCGAAGACCATGCTGGCGCTGCGAAAACACTGCTCAATGCCGAAAGGCAAATGGACGAAGCGGCGGTCTACACCATTCACGGCTTCTGTCAGCGAATGTTGACTCAAAATGCCTTCGAGTCTGGCAGCCGATTTGATAATGAGTTTGTGACAGATGAAAGCCATCTTAAAGCGCAAGTAGTAGCCGACTATTGGCGTAAGCAATTTTACCCGCTACCTATTCAGCTAGCAGGTGAGGTCCGTAATATCTGGGGTTCACCGGCTGCCTTGTTAGCAGACGTCAATCGTTATCTGACGGGGTCTCCATTGAAGTTAACTGTCGACGCGATGTCGGGTGATTTGCAAACTCTACACAATCAGAACCTAGATAAAGTGAAGCAGCTCAAAGCGCTGTGGTGTGAGTCTGAAGCGGACTTTTTGGCTTTGATCTCAGGTTCAGATGTGAACAAACGCAGTTACACCAAGAAGTCTTTGCCGACATGGCTAGAGGCTGTGACGGCATGGGCGCAGAGCGACACCCATGATTATCAATATCCAGACAAGTTAGAGAAGTTCTCTCAAGCCACTTTAATCGAGAAAACACCGAAAGGCACCGCGCCTCAGCATGCCGTTTTCGAAGCGATTGAGGATTTCTTAAATAACCCTGCCGACTTGAAAGCCCCGTTATTGGCGCATGCGATTACTCACTGTCGAACTATGCTCGCTAAGGCAAAACAGCAGAAGCAGTGGTTGTCGTTTGATGACTTGTTGACTCAGTTATCCGCGTCGATTGATGTCGATGAACAATCTTTGCTGGTGGAAAGAATCCGCACACTCTACCCGGTTGCGATGATTGATGAATTCCAAGATACCGATCCACTGCAATACAGTATTTTTAGCCGAATCTATCTCGATAATCCGCAGTGCGGTTTGTTTATGATCGGTGACCCGAAGCAGGCGATTTATGGCTTTCGTGGCGCAGATATCTTTACCTATATTAAGGCGAGAAACCAAGTTAGTGCTCACTACACCTTAGGCACCAACTGGCGTTCAAGCGCTGATATGGTGAGTGCAGTAAACCAAGTGTTTATGAATTCGGACAGTCCGTTTATCTATGACCAAGACATCCCATTCTTACCTGTTGCCGCCAGCCCATCAGCCGACAAACGCCAATGGGTGATGAACGGAGAAACTCAGCACGCACTCACCTTCTGGCTACAAGAGGCTGAAGACAAGCCGTTACCAAAGGGCGAATATCACAAGGCAATGGCTGAGGCGACGGCGAGTCAAATTCAAACCATTCTGACCGCTTCTCAAAACCAGCAAGCCTATTTTGATAACGGCAAAAAGCAACATGCCGTGAATGCGGGTGATATTGCTGTCTTAGTTAGAACAGGCAGTGAAGGTCGTTTGATCAAGAACGCGCTGTCTGAGCAAGGCATTGCAAGTGTGTATCTGTCGAACCGAGACAGTGTGTTTACCAGTATGGTCGCGCAAGATATTCAACGCCTGTTACAAGCGGTGCTGACACCTGAAAACGACCGTGCGTTGCGCGCGAGTTTAGCCTCCGAGTTGTTTGCTCTGGATGCCGCATCATTGGATGAACTCAATAACGATGAAGTGGTGTGGGAAAACGTGGTTAACGAATTTCGTGAGTATCGCAAGCTATGGCTACAACGTGGCGTGTTACCAATGCTGCGCAGCGTGATCAGCAAGCGACATCTCGCGGAACGCTTGCTGGAAGAAGAAAATGGTGAGCGGTCACTCACTGATTTGATGCACATAGGTGAATTACTGCAACAGGCAAGACAAGAGCTTGATAGCGACTATGGCTTGCTGCGTTGGCTAGCAGAAGCGATTTCCGATGCGCAAAATGGTTTAGGCGGCAGTGAGGATGACATTCAGCGTCTTGAGTCAGAGAGAAACTTGGTTCAAATCGTTACTATTCACAAATCGAAAGGTTTGGAATATGACTTAGTATTCCTCCCATTTGTCGCGAGTTACCGAGAAGCGAGCGAGGGCAAATTCTACGACCATGATTCAGACACCACAGTACTGGATATTACCGGTAGTGACAGTGCCTTAGCCCAAGCCGATAAAGAGCGGCTAGCGGAAGACCTACGCTTGATTTATGTAGCGCTGACTCGTGCGGTTTATGGCTGTTTCATTGGTATGGCGCCACTGCGTAAAGGGCGTTCAACCAAAGAACCGACTGGCGTGCATTTGAGTGCGATGGGCTACTTGGTTCAAAACGGACAAGAGCAAGGTATTGCCGAATTGCATCAAGCTCTAGCGGCCATTGAAGGCAAAAATTCAAGTGTGCTGTTAGCCGAAACACCAACCGCTCACGAGCAAGTGTTTGTACAAACAGAGCAAGTGAGTGAAGACTTACATGCTAATGAACTCAAGGCTTCAATTGACAGGGCTTGGCGTATAACTAGTTACTCGGGGCTTGTTAAGCAAGGCAGCCATGGTGCTAGTCATGACGCGACCATTGAGGTGTCTGGCTTCGATATTGACTCGGCTGATGAGCAAGATGAGTCTGAGTTGATTGAACCTGAACGCTCTATCTTTACGTTTCCTCGTGGTGCTCGCCCAGGTACTTTCTTGCACACCTTGTTTGAGGAGGTTGAATTTACCGAGCCAGCAATCAGCGAACATAATACGCAAGTAATCACTCACTTATTAGAGTCTGAGCAATACGAATTAGAGTGGTTACCTGTGCTTCAGCAACTGGTCGATACCGTTCTTAACACCGCATTGGATGGTAAAAGCTTAAAGCTAAGCGAGAAAGATTCAACACAACGCTTGGTTGAGATGGAGTTCTTACTACCGATCGAAGTGTTAGCCGCATCTGAACTGAATCAAACCATTCAATATCATGATCCGTTATCGGCTAAAGCGGGTGACCTAGGTTTCCAAACCGTGCAAGGTATGCTGAAAGGCTTCATCGATTTGGTGTTCGAGCATCAAGGTAAATACTATGTACTCGACTGGAAATCGAATCACTTAGGAGATGATGTTGCCGTTTACCATGGTGAAGCATTGAAATCGGCGATGGCCGACCATCGCTATGATTTGCAATATCAGATCTATGCATTGGCGTTGCACCGTTTCTTACGTAGTCGTGTTGCCAATTACAGTTACGAACAACATTTTGGTGGCGTGTACTATTTGTTCTTACGAGGAATGGACGGCCAATCTCAGCAAGGTATTTTCTCCGCGAACCCAACGCTGGCTTTACTTGATGAAATGGATCAATTGATTGACGGAAAAGTGATAGACAGACGTTCAGCACAATTGAATGACGATGAAACTGGACAGATGGGGCTTTTATAATGACAACAACGACCACTAGTACCAGCATAGATACTGCGAACACAGTAAAGCCAGTTTCACTTATTCCTGAGCAACTTATGGATGTACTCAAGTTTCTTGCGGATAAGGGTTCGATTCGCCAGTTGGATTATCAATTTGCCCGCTTTATCGCCCAGCAAGCCACGAGTCACTCTCAAGAGATCGGTTTTCTTGCTGGGGTGGTGAGTCATGAATTAGGCAAAGGGCACATTTGTACGCAGCTTATACAAGCTCAAACAGCAGACCTTGCCCAATTACTCGGTTTGTACGGTGAAACGGCACTGCAGTTGAACCAGAAATTGTTAGGCATTGACTGGGTGACGGTACTTAAATCGTCAAACCTAGTAGGTACAACCAATGACTGTGTTAAGCCGCTGATGTTTGATGGGCAGCGTGTCTACTTACAGCGTTACTGGAACTATGAGGTTGTGCTGGCAGATACATTAAACCGTTTAAGCAAGCCTGTAGAATTCAACATTGAACAGAAAAAGGCACTGACGGAAACGCTCAATCAGCTCTTTGCTCGCAGTTATCATTTTCTGTTTAACGCTTTAGCGAAGGCTGAAGCAAACCAACAAACGTCTCAGGTATTACGCCAACAGCTGGTGTGCGATCATCTTGATATCGTCGATGAGCAATCTTTGAATTGGGGTGCAATCGACCAAGCGATTGTACAAACCAAGCAAGTGACGGACTTAGATGTTCTAGACAGTTTGGTACCGTTATCTGCATGTTTGAACTGGCAAAAAGTGGCGGCAGCGGTGGCATTGAGTCGTCGCTTTGCAGTGATCTCTGGTGGGCCGGGTACCGGTAAAACGACCACGGTAACCAAATTACTGTCGGCGATGGTCGAGCAATCACTAAGCCAAGGAAAAACACCAACGATTAAGCTAGTAGCACCAACGGGTAAAGCGGCGGCACGTTTAACAGAATCGATTGGCAAAGCGATTGAGCAACTGCCATTAGCGCCTGAAGTGAAGGACAACATACCAACGGAATCGAGCACCTTACACAGATTACTCGGCGCGATTCCTAATCGAGCGGAATTTAGACACAACCGACGTAATCCACTTCACCTTGATATCTTGGTGGTGGATGAGGCATCGATGGTCGACTTATCCATGATGTATAAGCTGGTGGATGCACTCCCTGAACATGCAAGGCTTATCTTGTTGGGTGATAAAGACCAACTGGCTTCCGTTGAAGCGGGCGCGGTGTTAGGTGATATCTGCTCATTTAATTCAACAGGCTACAGCACGGCGCAAGGTAACTTGATTGCGGAGATGACAGGCTTTGATGCGATAGCCAATACACAGCAAGCAAAAGCAGGAGCTGTTAATCCTCCGGCAATTGCAGATAGTCTATGTATGCTGCAGAAGAGTTACCGCTTCGATGCGCGCTCAGGTATTGGGCAGTTGGCAAAAGCAATCAATAACGGCTCTGCGAATCAAGTAGACCAAGTGTTTGCCAAAGGGTTTGGGGATATCGAAAATCATCCTCTATCGAGCGATAGCTATAACTTGATGCTGCGTACCTTGGTTAATGAGTATGGTGCGTATCTCAATCGAATGAATGTATCGTTGGAAGAGTTAGAAACTCAAGAAGCGAGAGCCAAATCGGTACTCGATTTGTTCAGCCAATGTCGACTGTTG
>AAZW01000072.1 GCA_000169995.1 Vibrionales bacterium SWAT-3
ATGGGTGTTGTTGCTGGTCGCCATAGTAGCCGACGGCAGATCCGCTGATAAAGACTTCAGGTGGTGTTGTGCTTGCTTGAATGAGTTCGACGATCTTCTCTGTGATCAGCCAGCGGCTGCTACAGATTCTCTCTTTTTGCTCATCACTCCAGCGTTTGTCCGCTATTGGTTCACCTGCGAGGTTAATCACCGCATCAAAATCGTTGAGGTCATTTAGCTCATCAAGGGATTGGATATAATGAAGGTTGTTTTGGTTCAGGTGGCTTAGGCATTGTTTCGCTTTTTCAGGGTTTCGCGTGAGCAATGTAACGTCGTCAGTGTTCAAACTCTTGATCAATTCAGAGCCAATAAATCCAGTACCACCAGTTAACAATATCTTCATACCAATCTCCTTATTAAACATAATTATAGACATGGCTTGTTTTTAATCGCCAACCAATACGAAAAAATCACTATAACGATCAGTTGGTTTCAATCGTATGATGCCTAAATGACCTCGCCAACGATTCGCTAAACAGTGAAATTTAATTCATTAGTTTAGAGAAGTGTATCGTTATCACAGTTAAGAAATTTCACTCGCATATGTTACCAACTGCGTAATGTTTATCACATTAGAAATAATAAGGATTTGCCATGATTATCGCGGATAGATAATCAAACGTAATTATTGGTGATAGGGAGTTGCGATGACGGCAGTGCTAGCTTTGTTTCGAACTATGTTAGGTAGCCTTCGTGATCTATTGCCTATTGTTGCGGTGATCGCGTTCTTCCAGCTTGCTGTTTTACAAGAGCCGCTTCCGCATCTGCTGTCTATTTTGGCGGGTTTAGTACTGGTGGTTTTCGGGCTTACCTTCTTTATTTTCGGACTTGAAATGGGGCTCTTCCCGATCGGCGAATCTATGGCGCAAGCTTTTGCCCGCAAGGGTAGCGTATTCTGGTTATTGATCTTCGCTTTTTGTCTGGGATTCGGCACTACCATAGCGGAGCCAGCGTTAACAGCGGTTGCAGCCGAAGCGGCAGAAGTGGCAGCTGAGGGCGGTGTGATACCCAATTCTAATGATGAGATGGAAGAATATGCCGATGGTCTGCGCTTCACCGTTGCATTGTCGGTAGGCATCGCAATATTGCTTGGTGTACTTCGGATCCTAAAAGGTTGGCCAATTCAATATATGATTATCGGTGGTTACATCGGTGTGGTGGTGCTCACTGCTTTTGCACCCGAAAACATCATCGGGATCGCGTATGACTCTGGCGGTGTCACCACATCAACCATCACCGTTCCTTTGGTAACGGCATTAGGTGTGGGGTTGGCTTCAGCGATTAAAGGTCGTAATCCCATGATTGATGGCTTCGGGTTAATCGCGTTTGCTTCACTGTTGCCGATGATGTTTGTGATGGTTTATGGAATGGTGGTGACATGATCAGTGCTCAACAGTTTATCGACACCTTTCTCGGTACTGTGATGGATGTGATTCCGATTGCGGTGATCATCTTTGGTTTTCAATTAGCGGTGCTACGTAGGCCAGTCAACAACCTGCCCAAAGTATTGATAGGGTTCTTTTACGTCATTCTTGGTTTATCTCTTTTCTTGATGGGGCTAGAGCTTGCTTTGTTTCCTTTAGGCGAAACGATGGCGATGCAGTTGACGGAGCCGACTTTTCTTTCCGAATTTAAATTCAGTTCAGGTATAGACCTAGCATGGTTTGATTATTACTGGGTTTATCTTTTCGCGTTCTGTATCGGATTCAGTACCACGATCGCCGAGCCTTCATTGATAGCGGTTGCGATTAAAGCGAATCAAGTTTCCGGTGGCAGTATTAGCGTTAATGGGCTCCGGATTGCCGTTGCACTCGGTGTTGCAATCGGTATTTCGCTGGGCAGCTATCGGATCGTGGCTGGTGATCCTATTCATTACTACATCATTGTTGGTTACGTGGTTGTGGTGATTCAAACGTTTTACGCGCCCAAACTTATAGTGCCTTTGGCCTATGACTCGGGCGGTGTAACCACATCGACGGTGACAGTGCCATTGGTGACAGCATTGGGGCTTGGACTTGCCTCTACCGTACCTGGGAGAAACCCGGTGATCGATGGCTTTGGGTTAATCGCCTTTGCTAGCTTATTTCCGATTATTTCAGTGATGGGCTATGCCCAAATAACACAATGGTTAAACCGTTTACACACCTCTAAGGAGAGTAAAGATGCGCTTTAAATTGATCTTGGCGTTTGTTGAAGAGAGTAAGACCGACATCGTACTCGATGCGGCGCGTGATGCGGGCGCGACGGGGGCTACCGTTATCAACAACGCCAGAGGGCAGGGGCTAAACCAAAAACGTACCTTTTTCGGTTTGACGCTCGAGGTACAAAAAGATGTTCTGCTATTTGTTGTTGAGGAGCATTTAGCAAGACACATTTTAGAGACCATCGGCAAAGTTGGCGAGTTCGACCAAGAATCAGGGCAAGGAATAGCAGTACAAATCGATGTTGAAGACGCGGTTGGGGTTGCGCATCAAGTCGAGACATTAACTAAAGTTGTGGAGGATGAGTTATGAGTGCCAGTGACAAAATCCGGGTTGGCGATGTAATGGCTAATACCTATGTGATTATTGATGGCTTAACCACAGTGTTAGCAGCGATAGAAATGGCGAAAAAGCACAAAGTAAAAGCGATCATCGTGGATAAGCGTCATCGAGATGATGAGTACGGGATTGTGTTGATGAACGACATTGCCAAAAAAGTATTAGCCAAAAATCGCTCTCCCGAACGCACCAATATTTATGAAATCATGACTAAGCCCGCGTTAAGCGTGTCTGCCGAAATGAATGTGAAGTATTGTGCACGCTTGTTTGAACGCTTTGGTATTAGCCGCGCTCCTGTGGTCCGTGATAATAAGATTGTCGGTATGGTTAGTTACAATAATATTGTTATCAACGGTATGGTGAGAGATGACGTTTAGCCGATAGGTACGTACAATAGGCCCATAAATTTTATGGAGAAGTACGTGTGAAATTATTTTTTGCTTCAGACCTACACGGTTCGCTACCAGCAACAGAAAAGGTATTAGAGCTATACCAAGCTTCGGGTGCCCAATATTTAATCCTACTGGGTGACATTCTGAATCATGGCCCTAGAAATCCGATTCCAGAGGGGTACAACCCGCCTGCTGTTGCAGACAAGCTGAACGAGTTCTCCCAAGATATCATTGCTGTCCGTGGTAACTGCGACAGCGAAGTCGATCAGATGTTGCTCTCTTTCCCAATGATGATGGATTACTCATGGGTGTTACTAGAGTCAGGCCAGCGTATCTTCTTAACTCACGGTCACCTGTATAACACAACGAAACGACCAGCACTGAAAGCGGGTGATATCATTGCTCATGGCCATACCCATATCCCAGTTGCTGAGTACCAAGATGATATCTTCATTTTTAACCCTAGCTCGGTGACGTTCCCACGAGAAGGGCATGCAGCAAGCTATGGTATCTATGAGAATGGTACCTTCAAGGTGATCAGCTTTGACGGCGATGTACTGGTTAGCGGCCAGCTTTAAATCATAGAACTGGCCGTCATGGGTTTATTTTGAATCCACGTGGCCGAGGTCTCTGTCTGGAGCAATGATGTTTCTCACTCTTTGCTTCAGAACTTTCGCTTCAGGAAAGCCGCCGTCCGCTTTTCTTTCCCATATCTGTATCCCATTGCAAAAGATCTCAAATCGTCCACCGGTATCTGGGTGTAAACTGACTTGTTCAATCTCTTCGCTGAAGGTATGAAGCAGCTCCTGACACAACCAACTTGAGCGAAGCATCCAATTACATTGACGGCAGTAGTGTATCGCTATTGTTGCTTTTGCCACGGTAGGGTTGTTTTGATCTAACTCTGTATTCATAGATAACCTTGAAAATTCTAAAGCAATAGTTTGATGCCGACGGCAAACGTCAATATTTCGAAAGCCGTTTTGACGAGTTGATTACTCGAGCGGTTTGCCAGAACAGCGCCTAAGCTCCCACCAATGAATGAACTCAGCAGTAATATGGGTAACCATACCCAGTATATAGGTGCACCCGCTTGAACAATGGCAATACCGCCGATGCCATTCCAGAATAAACCGACACATATCATGGTTAATGCGACGGCTTGTTTATAAGTAAAACCAAACCAACGAACCAGAAATAGGGTAACTAACAGACCGGACCCTGCTGTGAGCGAACCGTTAATTATACCAATAAGTGCAAGCCCAATCCCGCCAACTATCCAGCCTTTCATATCTCGGTTTTTAAGCTGTTGTTCTTGCCCCAGCTGTTTCTTTAAGCGTGAGTAAACGCCCAGGGCTAAGATCATTGCGCCAAGCAGTTTTTGTGCAATGGCATCTGGGATCATGAGTACGATATTCGCGCCAACGATCACTCCGATGCTGCCGACGATAATCAGGTAGATACAAATTTTCCAGCTTAACGTGCCACCCTTGATATGGGTATATGCGGCGCCTAAGCCAAGAGCGACGCTAGCGACTTTGTGGGTAGCCAGTGCAACTGAAAAGGGTAGCCCTAGAAAGATGAGTAGTGGGAACTGTAGAAGCCCAGCACCGCCACCTGATAAGGAGGCAAGTGTGTTGGCGATTAGTGAGCCAAAGAATAAGGCGAGTGAGTTTATCCAATCCATAGAGTCTTTATCTTTGAGTTTAAGATAACAAAAAGGGGCTTCATGCCCCTTATTAGGTTTATCGTTGAATGGTATTCATCCATCGATATGTCGTAAATAGCTATCCAATGTTAGTTTGAAAACAATACGGTAGAACCGTGATTTAAGCTAGTCAGTAGCAGTGCTTTCGGGTTAACAATATCGATGCGACGACTTTGCTCTGCATCCATCTTGATTACTTGAGTAATAAGCTCTAGTTGCTCTTGAGAGAAGTCTTGGCGCTGAGCCGATGTCACATCTTTAAACTCAGTTGGCGAAACCAGTAGGTAGTTGTCGTTAATATCCCACTGACCCGTTTCTGAAATGTTGATTACGTTAGCTGGTGCGGTTTGTGTGCCGTATAGCCTAACCACCGACATTCTCAGGTACGTGCCGTTTGGTAGATACTTAGCATTTGATGACAGCTCAACTTTACGCAGTGGGCCGATTGAATCCGCTTGTTTGGTATCACTGATCAGCGTCACCATTTTTGATTGCCACTCATGTGAGGTAAGTAGGCGCTCTACTTTTGCATCGCTACCCCAGTACAACCAACCACTTAGAAAAGCAGAAAGAACCAGTAAGATAATAGATACTTTTAATTTCATGTTACTGGCCACCTTTACAAATGTCGTCTACGTCCGACTGGTTTGCATAAATTCTTAGAGTAATGTTTTCGCTAGAGTATTCTTGCGGGTGAATGTAGTTGAGGGCAAGGTTGTTGGTTTGCCCACCTGTCGCAATCACTTCGGTTGGTTTCAGTATGCCAGTGTGATTAGTGTTGTAGCTTAGTACACACTTCTCAATAGCAGGCAGCCAGCTCGTAAGGTCTGGATGATTAATTGGTGACTGAACTTTCACACCATCAACCTCTGCTAATGTTCGGAATTCAGATTCCGCTGGATTAGTAAAGGTGAGCACCATAATTGGCATCATGACAGCGGCAAACAGCAAACCAAGGATTAACCACTTGTTACTGTTCTTCGTGTCTGTAGCTGGTGGTACTTGCTGCGGCTCAACAGAAACCGTGGTTTCTTGAACTTTAGATACAGGCTCTGGAAGGCGAGTCTCAGAAACAACGTCTTCCGCCACAGATGCCGTTGCAAACGTTAAGCTTGGTTCTACGTCATTTTCGGCAATTTCAACTGCAGCAGGCTGGTCGTTTGATGAAAGTGGCGCTGAGCGTTCAACGGTTGCGATAAATTGATAACCGCGTTTAGGCACAGTCTTAACGAACTCTGGAGATTTCGTTGAGTCTTTCAGCATTTTACGTAGTGTTGAAACGGCTTGAGTTAGGCTTGAGTCATCAACCTCAAAACCTTGATCACGCCAAACATATTCATGTAATTCATTACGAGTGATAACTTCATTGGGTCTTTCCGACAGCATCAGGAGAATGCGGCTTTCATTACTGCCAAGGCGTACGACTTCGCCGTCGCTCATTTGGTCAACAAGTGAGTTGCTGTTTGGATCGAATACGAACCGCTGCGCGAGAATAAACTTTGTGCCGATATTGCTCATTGAATTCTTCTACTTTGGGTTATTTTGAGTGCGAAATAGACAAATCTGAGGTGAAATTTATTCAAATCTTCACCAAATCATGACTTCTTTTATGTTCTTTTATATTTATGAGACTCAAGGATAATAAAAACAGTGTTTTTATGATTTTTGACCTTGAATTTACAATTGTCATCCTCATGTTAATGAACATCAGAGCGGTATTACGTATCCCGCCCCTGTAGTTTTCAACATAAAGTATAGATGTTTTGGAGTAAAAATGAGCGAAACAGCAACGCAAAATAAAGAGACTCGTGGCTTTCAATCTGAAGTAAAACAACTACTTCATCTAATGATTCACTCACTGTATTCAAATAAAGAAATCTTTCTACGTGAGCTGATCTCTAACGCATCTGACGCGGCTGACAAGCTTCGTTTTCAAGCACTATCAAACGGCGAACTTTATCAAGGCGACGCAGACCTCGGTGTAAAACTGTCATTTAACGCTGAGGCAAATACGTTAACGATTTCTGATAACGGTATCGGCATGAGCCGTGACAACGTTATTGAACATTTAGGAACCATTGCTAAATCAGGTACAGCAGACTTTTTCTCAAAGCTATCTGAAGATCAAAGCAAAGACTCTCAATTGATTGGTCAATTTGGTGTTGGTTTCTACTCAGCATTCATCGTTGCTGATGCGGTAACGGTTCGCACACGTGCCGCAGGTCTTGCAAGCAATGAAGCCGTGCAATGGCACTCTGCAGGTGAAGGCGATTACACCATCGAAGACATCACTAAAGAGTCTCGTGGTACTGACATCATTCTTCATATGCGTGAAGACGGTAAAGAGTTCTTAAATGAATGGCGTCTGCGCGAAGTGATTGGTAAATATTCTGATCACATTGGTATCCCTGTTTCTATCTTAACTGCGGTTAAAGATGACGAAGGTAAAGACACCGAAGAGAAACATTGGGAACAGATTAACAAGGCGCAAGCGCTTTGGACTCGTAATAAATCTGATATCGAGAAAGAAGAGTACCAAGAGTTTTACAAACATGTATCTCACGACTTTGCTGATCCACTAACGTGGAGCCACAACAAGGTTGAAGGTAAGAACGATTACACAAGCCTGCTTTACATCCCAGCAAAAGCACCTTGGGATATGATGAACCGTGACCACAAGAGCGGCTTGAAACTTTATGTACAGCGTGTATTCATCATGGATGACGCAGAGCAGTTCATGCCATCTTACATGCGTTTCGTACGCGGCCTGATTGACTCAAACGATCTACCACTGAACGTATCGCGTGAAATCCTGCAAGATAACAAGGTGACTCAGTCTCTTCGTGGTGCATGTACTAAGCGCGTACTTACAATGCTTGAGCGCATGGCGAAAAATGACAACGAGAAGTACCTAGAATTCTGGAAAGAGTTTGGCCTTGTGATGAAAGAAGGCCCAGCGGAAGACATGGCAAACAAAGAGAAGATCGCAGGTCTTCTTCGTTTCGCGTCTACAGAAGTTGATTCTGCAGACCAGACAATCAGCCTAGCATCTTACGTTGAGCGTATGAAAGAAGGCCAAGATAAGATTTATTACCTGACAGCAGATAGCTACGCAGCAGCTAAAAACAGCCCGCACTTGGAGCAGTTTAAAGCAAAAGGTATTGAAGTGGTGCTGATGTACGATCGCATCGATGAGTACGTAATGAACTACTTAACCGATTTCGACGGTAAACAGTTCCAATCGATCACAAAGGCCGGCTTAGATCTAAGCAAGTTTGAAGGTGAAGAAGAGAAAGAGAAGCAAAAAGAGACTGAAGAAGAGTTTAAGTCTGTTGTTGACCGCACTCAATCTTACCTAGGTGATCGTGTTAAAGAAGTCCGTACTACGTTCAAATTAGCAACCACACCTGCTGTTGTTGTCACTGACGATTTCGAAATGGGTACACAAATGGCGAAGCTTCTTGAAGCGGCAGGCCAAGCTGCACCTGAAGTTAAGTACATCTTTGAAATTAACCCAGAGCACGCACTTGTGAAACAAATGGCTGATGAAGCCGATGAGCAAGCGTTCGGCCGTTGGGTTGAGCTACTACTTGGTCAAGCGATGTTGGCTGAAAAAGGCTCTATGGAAGATCCGTCACAATTCTTGGGTGCAATCAACGAGCTACTAACAAAGCGTTAGTCTTTCGACTTTGGGCTAAACCACGAATTGTAATTAAAAGCTCGCAAATGCGGGCTTTTTTAATGAACGTCGTTGAAAATGTGTTAAACGTGGTCGACGTCACCGTTATCGTCACAACAAAATGGTGCGATGCATTCTTTAGTCGTAAATTCAGCCAAATTGAATATTAATGTGATAGAATGCTCGACCTAATCAGCTGGATTAGGATCCAATTCATTCCAGTTGTATGATTTTTAAACGTTATACCGAAACTTACCGTTTTGCTTCTACTTCGCTGTTTTGCTTAACCTCAACGGTTACTTAACGCTTTCTGTTTATCTACCGATGAACTAGGAAGGTTGGATAGTGAGCTTCGGTATAAATCATAATTTTATAAGAGGATTAAACATGCGCATCATTCTTCTAGGTGCTCCTGGCGCGGGTAAAGGCACTCAAGCTAACTTCATCATGAACAAATTTGGTATCCCTCAAATTTCAACTGGTGACATGCTACGTGCTGCTATCAAAGCGGGTACTGAGCTTGGTAAGCAAGCAAAATCAGTAATCGACGCTGGTCAGCTAGTTTCTGATGTAATTATCCTTGGTCTTATCAAAGAGCGTATTGCTCAAGATGACTGTGAGAAAGGTTTCCTACTAGACGGTTTCCCACGCACAATCCCACAAGCTGATGGCCTAAAAGAAATGGGTATCGCTGTAGATTACGTTGTTGAATTCGACGTAGCTGACGATGTGATTGTTGAGCGTATGGCTGGTCGTCGTGCTCACCTTCCTTCAGGTCGTACATACCACACTGTGTACAACCCACCAAAAGAAGAAGGTAAAGATGACGTAACTGGTGAAGAGCTAGTTGTACGTGATGACGACAAAGAAGAAACAGTTCGTGCTCGTCTAGGCGTGTACCACGAGCAAACAGCTCCGCTAATCTCTTACTACGGTAAAGAAGCTGAAGCTGGTAACACTCAGTACCTTAAGTTTGACGGTACTAAGCAAGTTGCTGAAGTTAGTGCAGAACTTGAGAAAGCACTAGCATAATTGGCTAACAGCCAGTTTTAGAATTTGATATATTGGAAGCGACCTTAAAGGTCGCTTTTTTTGTCTCAATTTTTAGTACGATACCAATCTAAGATAATTAGGGGCCTTCAATTCAACGCACATTTGCTTTGAAAAGTTCGCTCATAATCGAAAGTTGATGTTGGTTATATGTCACGCCAAATGATTATCTCAACATTTAGCGACAAGCAATGATCTTAAACTTCAGCAGATTAGTATATTACTCTCTACAAAATTACATATTGGTCTCAGGTATCTATGGAAAATAATAAAAAGCAGGGCGTTTTACTGGTGAACTTAGGTACGCCAGATTCTGCGACCCCAGCTGGCGTTCGTCGATTTTTGAGTGAATTCTTGCACGATAAGCGAGTCGTTAATCTAACACGCTGGCTATGGTGCCCGATATTGCATGGAGTGATTTTACCGATTCGTTCACCTAAAGTAGCCAAGCTTTATCAGTCGGTTTGGATGGACGACGGCTCACCGCTTCTTGTGTATTCACAAAGGCAAGCAGAGAAACTACAGAAGAAGTTAGAGATGCCTGTCGCGCTGGGTATGACTTATGGTAATCCAAGCCTTAAAACAGGCGTTGAGCAGCTGATGGAGCAGGGCGTTGAAGAGATCATCGTACTGCCTCTGTATCCTCAGTATTCAGGCACCACAACAGCTGCGGTTTCTGATGGTTTAACCAAAGCCTTTAAACAGATGCCTGTTATTCCTAGTTACCGCTTTATCCGTGATTACTACGCACACCCTAGTTACACCAAAGCACTGGCTGAGAGTGTTCGTAGCCACTGGGAGAAAAATGGCCGAGCGGATCATTTGGTTTGCTCTTTCCACGGCATTCCGAAGCGATTAGCAGATGAAGGGGATATCTACCCTCAACACTGTGAGGCGACAACTAAGCTACTAGCTGAGGAGCTGGGTTTATCTGCAGACGATATCACCATGACCTACCAGTCTCGATTTGGTCGAGAGGAATGGTTAAAGCCATATACAGATGAGACGCTTGAATCATTGCCAAGCAAAGGGATCAAGAAGATCGATATCATGGCTCCAGCTTTCTCGGTGGACTGTTTAGAAACGCTGGAAGAGATTTCAGATCAGTGTAAGGAAACCTTCATTGACGCTGGTGGTTCTGAGTTTAGCTATATCATGTGTCTCAACGACAGAGATTCGCATATCGACATGATGGCTGAATTGGTAGAGATTCATCGTTAATACTGGCTAAATAAATACTAAAAGGGCTGCTCAATGAGCAGCCCTTTTTTGAATGTGTTCTAGCGTCTATTAGGCACTGAACGATATTAGATATTAAGCAACAGAAGTTTCTGCAGTACGCTCTTCTTTTGGTTCAGACTCTAGCGTCATGTTGCTCTCTACGCCGTGCATCCATGACACAAGCTTACCAGCACAAAGAAGTAGTAAGATACCGCTGATTGTTGCTGTAATTGCAATACCACTAAAGATTGCCATCGCGCCTAGCTCACCTACATGAGAGCCCACAAGGCCAGCTACGTAGTTTGCAATGGCGTTGAAACCAAACCATGCACCCATCATTAGTGATGCTAAACGTAGCGGTGCCAGCTTAGTCACTAACGATAGACCGATAGGAGATAGGCAAAGCTCACCAAGTGTATGGAAGAAGAAGGCACCTACTAACCACAGCATAGAGGTTTTAACTGTAACGTCACCACCTTGCTCCATTACCGCGCCCATCATGCAGACGAAGCCTAGCGCCAAGAAGAACAGAGCCATCGCAAATTTAACCGGTGAGTTTGGTTCACGTTTACCTAACTTCACCCAGAATGCAGCAATGATTGGTGCAAGTGTAATAATGAAGAATGGGTTTAGAGATTGGAACCACGCTGCCGGAACTTCAAAATCACCAATCATATGGTCTGTATATTGTTGAGTGTAGATGTTCATTAGGCCGCCAGCTTGCTCAAAGCCCGCCCAGAAAATAATCACGAACAGACCCATGATCAGAATAACTTTTAGTCGGTCAAACTCTTCTTTAGTTAGCGGTGCTTTTTCTTTCGATTTACTCAGAGCTTTTGCGCGTGCAGCTGCTGGAACCGAACCGATATTACCTAGCCATGATTGAGCCATGGTCATTTGCATGATTAAGCTAATAACCATACCGATACCAGCCGCTAGGAAACCTGCTTTCCAGCCATACGACTCAGCCGCAGCACCAGAGATAAGACCACCTAATAGTGCACCTAAGTTGATGCCCATGTAGAAAATAGTAAATGCGCCATCACGACGGTTATCACCTTCTTGGTAAAGGTCACCAACCATAGTCGAGATGTTTGGCTTAAACATACCGTTACCACTAATAAGCAGCGCTAAACCTAGGTAAAGTGCGCTTACTTGGTCTAGGCCCATAAAGCCAGTAGGTAGAGCCAGCGTAAATTGACCAAGTGCCATAAGCATGCCACCGATCAGAATCGATTTACGTTGCCCTAGGTAGTTGTCGGCAATCCAACCACCGATCAAAGGCGTGATGTAAACCAAACCTGTGTAGATACCGTAAAGGTCAAGCGCGTCTTTTGTCGACCAGCCCAACCCGCCGTTGATTGTTGTATCTGTTAAGAATAAAACAAGAATCGCACGCATAGCGTAGTAGGAGAAACGTTCCCATAGCTCTGTGCTGAAAAGTAGAAATAGGCCTCTAGGGTGGCCAAAGATGTTGTGAGTGCTTGGCATAAGTTTTACTAATTTTAGTTATTAAAAGATTTTATAGGCACTTATGTATACAGAGTGGGATAAATATCTGCAATAGATGTATTTTATGGTAACGATAATCTACATTTTGTAAGCTAATGAAAATTAAGTGTTTTGTTGGTAATGTCGCCCTTAAAATGCGTGCTGCAAACTAATTTTCCAGATTTGAGCTGGTTGTTAAATGATCTTATTGAAAATATTTTTGAATAATAAAAGCGCTAGTCATCAATTTTATGTATCCTATTACCACTAAAGGGAACGCTGTGTTTTATTTTTTGACTGCATATGCAGCCATAGAAGCGCGCCCTTTGATCGAGAATAGAACTCTGTACAATGCTTAATTACTTTTATATCTATAATTTTTTGTTGATAAATTGCTTTGCTACGCATAATTTTGTGGAGACTAAGATTCATTTAGTTAATAGCAATTAAACCGTTTTAGGCTTGTGGTAAAATGTCCCCAAAATAGAAAATGGCTAGTTAAATGAAACGTTGGTATTTACTCTACTGTAAGCGTGGCGATCAAAAACGCGCTCAGCAGCACTTAGAGAATCAAGGGGTGGAGTGCTTTTACCCACAAATAGAAGTCGAAAAAGTAGTTAGAGGGAAAGAAAAGGTGGTCAAAGAACCGCTGTTCCCTTCATACGTCTTTGTTCGATTTGATTATGAACAAGGACCAAGCTTTACGACAGTTCGTTCAACACGTGGCGTGGTGGATTTCATTAAGTTTGGAGCGCAACCACATGAAGTTCAAGGCGACTTGGTTTTTGAGCTTAAAGAACTTGAGATGCATTGCAGCAATGACGTTGAAGATTGCTGTGTTGAGTTCGAATCTGGTCAAGTTGTGAAAATCAATAGCGGTCAGTTTGCTGGTATTGAGGCGATTTTCCACCAGAAAGATGGTGAGGCTCGTTCTATCATGTTAGTGAAGATGATCAGCCAGGTGGTGCCTATCAGCATTGAGAATGAAGCACTGCAAGCTCAACTCTAAAGTAAAAAGTGATACACCTAGGCTTAAAATAAAAAGGCGCATAATGCGCCTTTTTTAGTATCTCAAATCTGCCTGAGCGTTTACGCGTTGTAAGCGTCGTTGTGAACCGCTTGAACCGCACGACCTGATGGGTCTACACAGTTTTGGAATGACTCATCCCACTCAATGGCTTTCGCTGATGAACAAGCGACAGATGGACCACCTGGTACACATTCTGCTGCAGACTCTAGCGGGAACAACTCTTCAAAGATTTCACGATAAGCGTAGCCTTCTTTAGTCGTTGGCGTGTTGTATGGGAAGCGGAATTGCGCAGTTTCCATTTGCTTGTCCGTTACTTTCGCCTCAGCGGTAGCTTTCAACGTATCGATCCAGTCGTAGCCTACCCCATCAGAGAATTGCTCTTTTTGACGCCATGCAATTGAGTCTGGTAGATAATCTTCAAAACACTCACGTAGGATGTGTTTCTCCATCTTACCGTTACCACACATCTTGTCTTCAGGGTTCAAACGCATTGCCACATCGATGAACTCTTTGTCCAAGAATGGTACACGGCCTTCGACGCCCCATGCTGCCAACGATTTGTTTGCACGAGCACAGTCAAACATATTCAGAGCCAGTAGTTTACGTACTGTTTCTTCGTGGAACTCTTTCGCGTTTGGCGCTTTGTGGAAATACAGGTAACCGCCGAAGATTTCATCCGCACCTTCGCCTGAAAGTACCATCTTGATGCCCATTGCTTTGATCTTACGAGCCAGCAAGTACATCGGAGTTGATGCACGAATCGTCGTTACATCGTAAGTCTCGATGTGGTAGATAACGTCACGGATTGCGTCTAGGCCTTCCTGAATCGTGTACGTCATCTCGTGGTGTACAGTACCGATCTTGTCTGCGACTTCGCGAGCAGCGATAAGGTCAGGTGCACCTTCTAAGCCAACAGCAAACGAGTGCAGTTGTGGCCACCAAGCTTCAGATTGCTCATCATCTTCAATACGCATTGCAGCATAACGTTTCGCTACAGCTGAAGTAATTGATGAGTCTAGACCACCAGATAGAAGTACACCATAAGGTACGTCAGTCATTAGTTGGCGTTTAACCGCTGCTTCTAGTGCTTCAGTAAGCTCTTCTTTGCTTGTGCTGTTGCCTTGAACTGCTGCATATTCGTTCCAATCACGAATGTAGTAACGTTGAGGCTCTGCATCTTTAGAAGAGTAGAAGCTACCAGGAGGGAACTCACTGATTGTTTTACATACTGGAACCAGTGCTTTCATTTCTGAAGCAACATAGTAGTTACCGTGTTCATCGTAGCCTTGGTAAAGCGGGATGATACCGATGTGGTCACGGCCGACTAGGTATTCGTCTTTCTCTTCATCGTATAAAACGAAGGCGAAAATACCGTTCAGTTCTTCTAGTAGGTCAGCACCCATTTCTTGGTATAGCGCAAGAATCACTTCACAGTCAGAGTCTGTCTGGAATTGGTACTTGTCTTCGTAGCGTGCACGAAGTTCTTTGTGGTTATAGATTTCGCCGTTTACCGCAAGAATGTGATTCTTGTCTTGGCTGTATAGCGGCTGAGCACCACTATTTAGACCGACGATAGCTAAACGCTCGTGAGCAAGGATTGCTTTGTCACTTGCATAGATACCAGACCAATCTGGTCCACGGTGACGAAGCTTTTTAGACATTTCTAAAGCGATAGGGCGAAGTGCTGCGGCATCACTTTTTATGTCGAGAATGCTAAATACTGAACACATAGAACTTCCTTTTAAATAATTTCTAAATCAACTGTCTTCAATTTGCCATTCTGGCTAAAAAAAGCAACCGGATGTGAGCAAAAAAATAATATAAAGGGTGTTATGTTAGAAATTATTTAATTATTTTGTTGTTTTGGTGTTTGGTATCTAAATGCGGTTGTTTTTTTATACAAAAACCTCTCAAAAGTGCGAAAATTCACAGCCTTGAGAGGTTTTTCTGAGAGGTATTTAGGCTAGATTTTGTTGATGTTTGGGTTTAATTGCTCACAAACATGGCGAGCAAAACCACTACCGGCTTCGCTGTAGATATTGAATGCGGCATCAACACCATTCTCTTTCAAGGTTTCGAGTTGATCAGGGTATTCTGCGATAGCTGCGATCTGTCCTTTAAAGTTACGTGACTTTAGTTGATCTAAAGCGGTCTGGTTACCTTGGTGATGTGGCATGGCTAAGATAACCAGCTTTACATTCGCAGTATCTAAGATGCGCTCCCAGAAGTCTGGGTCGGTCGCGTCGCCAGAAATCACGTTTCTACCGTGGCTTCTGTGGTTGTGTGCTGCTTCTTCACGAACTTCGACACCTAAACTTACCTTGCCATAGCGAGAGCGTAATTCGTCATAAGCACCAGTACCAATTCGGCCCATACCAAGAATAAGCACTTGTGCTCGGCCTGGGTCAATTCGCTTATCACGTCGGTGAAGCTTTTCTGACGCATGCTCTTTCAGCCATTTACCTGACTGCTGATAAAGCTTGTGACCAGCTCTGTTTAAAGGTGCAGCGATTAGGAAAGACAGTGAAACTGCAATCGCGACGGCAACCAAGATATCACCAGACATCCAGCCCATCTTAAAGGCAAGGCCACCGACGATTAAGCCAAATTCACTGTAGTTGAACAGTGATAGTGAAGCGAGCAACGAAGTACGAACGCGGAACTTGAAGCGGTTAAGTACCAAGAAGTAGAGAACACCTTTTACTGGCAGCATCAGCAAGAACAAGATTGCAAGCATAAAGCCTTGAATAGTTGGTTGCTCTGACAAACCAATGTTCAAGAAGAAACAGACAAGGAAAAGCTCTTTAAGGTTAAACAGCGATTTTGATAGTTCTGAGGCTTTTGGATGACCAGCAAGTAACATACCTAGAACAAGAGCGCCCAAGTCTGGCTTAACACCAACCAAATGGAATAAACCAGCACCGACGACTAATGCGAAGAAGATGCCGGAAAGAACCAACATTTCGCCGTGTCCAACCCAATCAAGTATTTTGTAGAACAGTGGGCGTAATAAGGGTAGGGCAAATAGCGCAATTGCATACCACTCTGGTATTTTACCGGTCGAGGCTGTTAGGAATACCACCGCGAAGATATCCTGCATGACCAAGATACCAATCGCCAATGTACCGTAGGTCGCATTCATTTCGCCTTTCTCTTGCAGAGTCTTTACCGCAAATACGGTACTCGAGAATGATAGGGCGAAGCCGAGTAGAACAATCTGCTCGACTGACATAGCTGCCAGTGACGAAATGCCAAGGAACTTAAAACCAAATAGGGCGACGGCAAAAAACAGAGTGGATAAAAGGTTATGTATTGTCGCGCCAGCCCAGATCTCTTTAGAGAGTAGGGTTTTGATATCTAGCTTCAAGCCGATGGTGAATAGGAGCAGGGTGACACCGAGGTCAGCCAAGGTAATGATGGTGTCATTCGTTTCGAAACCAAAGGCAAAAAGCCCAAATCCCGCAACCAAAAAACCAACCAGTGGCGGAAGATGACATTTTAAAGCAATAAATCCTGCGATAAACGCAGTGGATATTAATATAAGTTCCATAACTTGTTGTTGTAGTTCCCTAGCTTAAAAAAAACGGGCCGTGTTTTTACAAACACGGCCCGCGGAAAATCAGAATTGTTGTTCTTTAATCTTCAAGTAACTTCTGCAGTAACACACCGTTGAGCATGGCGCGCTTGATCATAGCAAAAGCTCCCATCGTAGGATGTTTATCGATCTGTGATGCTACAATAGGCAGGCCGCTATGGAAAGTCGTTAGCGACTGATTCTCTACATTACGCTTAATTGCAGGGAAAACAATCTCTTGTGCCTTAGTAATATCACCAGCAATGATCACTTTTTGAGGGTTAAATAGGTTGATCGTCATGGCGATCGCTTTACCTAACTGGTTTCCTACTCGAACCAAGCTCTGCTTAGCTAATTCGTCACCATTCATTGCATGGTCGCAAACGTCTTGAATAGTAATACGCTCAAGTTCGGTTAAAGAGGACTCATAACCTTGCTTAATCAGCTTTTGCACGCGCTCTACGATTGCTGGGTTCGCCGCTACCGTTTCAAGACAACCAAAGTTACCACATTGGCACTGTTCACCAAGTGGATCGATTTGGATATGACCGATTTCACCGACGTTACGGTTATGGCCTAAGAAAACCTGACCGTTAACGATAATACCCGCACCAGTACCGCGGTGAACACTTACTAAGATAGAGTCTTGGCTGTCTTGGCTCGCGCCAAAGTAGTGCTCCGCTAATGCCATCCCGCGAACATCGTTACCAACAAAACAAGCGACATGGAATGTGTCGCGAATAATGTCGCTTAATGCAAGGTTATCGATGTCTGTATTTGGCATGTACTCAACGACACCCGTTGTCGGGTTCACTAAGCCAGGAAGGGTCACGCCAATCGCAATCAGCTGATCGATTTTCGGTTGGTGCTCAGCGATGAAGACCTTAAGCGTGTTGACCAAGCCCTGGGTAAGGTCTGATTGGTCTGAATAATTAAGGTCTTGCTGCTGGAAAGCCAATTCACGACCACCAAGGTCATGAAGACTAACTTGAATATAGTCTCGACCTAAGCGCACAGCGATAGAGTGGAAAGGCTCTACTTCTGTGGTTAGAGAGATAGCGCGTCTACCGCCAGTAGACGCTTGCTGTGCGACCTCTTTGATTAGGCCGCGCTCTAATAATTGGCGGGTAATTTTTGTAACACTTGCCGGTGCGAGTTGGCTTACATCAGCCACTTGTATACGACTGATAGGCCCTTGTTGGTCTATTAGTCGGTATACCGCCGCACTGTTTAGTTGTTTAACTAAGTCTACGTTACCTATTTGTCCGCCATTCATACTTAATTGTGCTCGTATTGTCCATTAACAACAGTCGCTTTAACGTTAAAGTCTCGGTCAAATACAGCTAGGTTTGCAACCATGCCTTTTTTGATTCGACCTAGCTTGCTTTCTACACCGATAGCCGTAGCTGGGTATAGCGTAGCCATGCGAAGAGCTTCGTCTAAAGCGATACCAGCGTGCTCAACTGTATTCTGAACTGCTTCAATCATAGTCAGAGCTGAGCCGCCCAGTGTGCCGTTTTCATCAACACACTTACCATCTCGGTAATATACTTTCTTACCGACAAAAATAAAGTATTCCATGTCAGCACCTGCAGGAGCTGTGGCATCCGTCACTAATACCAACTTTTCTCCCTTGATTTTGTGCGCAATTCTGATGTTTGCGTAATCAACGTGGAAGCCGTCGGCGATGATGCCTGCGTATACTTCTGGCGTATCGTAAATTGCGCCAACCACACCTGGTTCACGACCAACCATAGGTGTCATTGCATTGAATAGGTGCGTTGCGAATGTGATACCAGATTCGAAACCTTGGCGTGCTTCTGCATAAGTTGCGTTGGTGTGACCGATAGAAACAACAACACCGGCTTTGTGCAGACGCTCGATATGCTCTGGGTCGTTCAGCTCAGGAGCCAGGGTTACTTTCGCAACAAGGTCGCTGTTCTCACAGATAAGCTCAATCATCTCGCTGTCAGACTTACGAATATGATCTACGCTGTGAATGCCTTTTTTTGCAACGTTTAGGTATGGACCTTCAAGGTGAAGACCTAAAGATTGGTTCTGGTATTGGTTGTGGTACTCACGAGCAGCTGTGATAACCGCGCGCATGTCTTCGTCTGAAGAAGTGATCAGAGTCGGTAAGAAGCTAGTACAGCCTGATTTTAGGTTGGCTTTGTGCATGATCTGCATTGTTTCTGCAGTGATCTCATCGTTCAGCATTACACCGCCACAACCATTCAGTTGTAGGTCAATGAAACCTGGGCTTAGGTTTGCTCCGTCTAGGTCGCGAACCTCGATACCTTCCGGTAATTCAGAGATAGGGCAGACTTTTTTGATCAGTTCGTTTTCGATTACGACAGCATGATCGGTTAGAACATCACTACCAGTGTAAATTTTACAGTTACTTAGCGCGTACATAGTCAGCTAATCCTTATTTCGTCAGATCTTTTAAATTCGTTCGTTACCTAAATGTGGACTTAGTTTGCGAGCATCATTTACGTAACGATTTATCTTTTATGGGCAAACGGCTTCAAAAAGGGAAGCGATTTTAAGTGTTTGAAAAATATGTGAACAATTCATTGTTTTTATGATTATGGGTTAAGAAATATCAGTAAGTTAGCTGGCTTTTAAAGCTGAACATAACCCACTCTTGACCCAATAGTTAGATTTGGATTTTATCTATAAATGTTCATTTTTTTGAATGATAAAATAAGTTTTATGATCTCGCTAGCAAAAACCTCTGGATTTGGTAAAAACTGGTGATTACGATCACAAATGGTAAGGTTTTAATTTGCGGAGCAAAATTAATTGAATACACTGAATAGGACTAAATTGAGCGACTAAAATAAGTTTCTCAAACGAATTCTAAAAAATCCTATAGGGGGAAACAACTGGTGAATATTCTAGGATATGCACAGAAGCTAGGTAAGGCGTTAATGCTACCTATCGCAACGCTTCCGATTGCGGCGCTTCTATTACGTTTAGGTCAAGGCGATCTACTTGATATTCCATTCATGGCGCAAGCTGGTGGTGCTATCTTCGGTAACCTACCATTGCTATTTGGTCTAGGTATCGCGATTGGTCTTTCTAAAGACGGTAACGGCGCAGCTGGTCTAGCTGGTGCAGTTGCTTACTTCGTTCTAACAGCAACAGCGACAACGATTAACGCTGACGTTAACATGTCTTTCTTCGGCGGTATCTTCGCAGGTATCATCGCGGGTCACTCTTACAACGCTTTCCATGCTACACGCCTTCCTGAGTGGCTGGCATTCTTCGCAGGTAAACGTTTAGTACCAATCATGGCTGGTCTATTTGCACTTGTTGCAGGTGCTGTGTCTGGTGTGGTTTGGCCTGGTGTTCAATCTGGTCTAGACGCACTGGCTCACGCAGTATCAACGTCTGGCGCTATCGGTCAATTCGTTTACGGTACTCTTAACCGTGCACTTATCCCTGTAGGTCTACACCACGTCTTGAACTCGTACTTCTGGTTCGGTATGGGTACATGTCAAGAGATCATCGTTGCTGGTCAAGGCGCATTCGCTAACATCACTCAACTTTGTGTTGACCCATCTCTAGCTAAAACTCTAGTTGTTGGCCAAGAGCACACATTCACATTCGCTAACTCTGTAACTCCAGAAATCACTACTGTTGTTAAAGAAGTTACTGACACTGTTAAGTCTGGCGACCTACACCGTTTCTTCGGTGGCGATAAAGGTGCAGGCGTATTCATGAACGGTTTCTTCCCAGTAATGATGTTCGGTCTACCAGGTGCTGCACTTGCAATGTACCTAGCAGCTCCTGCTGAAAAACGTAGCCAAGTTGGTGGTGCACTCTTCTCAGTAGCATTCTGTTCATTCCTAACTGGTATCACAGAACCGCTAGAATTCATGTTCGTATTCCTAGCTCCTGCTCTATACGCAATGCACGCTGTATTCACTGGTCTGTCTCTAGTTGTTGCTAACATGTTTGGTACTCTGCACGGTTTCGGTTTCTCTGCTGGTCTTATCGACTTCGTATTGAACTGGGGCCTAGCAACTAAACCTCTAGTACTTCTAGCAATCGGCCTTGGCTTCGGTGCTCTATACTTCTTCACTTTCTCTTTCGCAATCCGCGCTTTCAACCTGAAATCGCCAGGTCGTGAAGATGACGAAGAAGCTGCAGCTCCAGCTGGTGACGCTCCAAAAGGCGACCTTGCACGTCAATACCTGAAAGCTCTAGGTGGTCACGACAACCTAACTTCAATCGACGCTTGTATCACACGTCTACGTCTAACTCTTAAAGACCGCTCTGTTGCAGACGAAGCAGTTCTTAAGAAGCTAGGTGCGAAGGGTGTTGTTAAGCTAGGTGAAAACAACCTACAAGTTATCCTAGGCCCACTTGCTGAAATCGTAGCTGGCGAAATGAAAGCTATCGGCGCAGGTGAAGACCTATCTGATGTAAAACTTCCATAGTAAGGAAGTACTTAACTGAGCAGTCATTAATACTCTCAAGTAAGTGTCAAATTGAAAGCCTCCCATAAGGGAGGCTTTTTTGTATCTGCAGTTTAAGGCTTTGGGATACGGTTCGTTCTATTCTTCATCGAATAGCAGAAATAATCGTAATTAACGGACGGTTCTTATTGTGCAAAGGCGAAGAATTGTGGATGATTAGCAACAATGATCTTTCTATCTAGAGCTGACGCTAAAAGTGGCGCTTGGCTAGGAGATAAAAGATAACTTTCTCTGACAATACTAAATACATAGAGGTGCTATAGATGAGTGAAGCTGAGGCTCGTCCATCGAATTTCATTCGCCAAATTATTGATAAAGATTTAGCGGATGGTACACACAGTAGCGTGCATACTCGTTTCCCGCCGGAGCCAAATGGTTACCTGCACATCGGTCACGCTAAATCTATTTGCTTGAATTTTGGTATTGCTCAGGACTACCAGGGACAATGTAATCTTCGTTTCGATGATACAAACCCTGAAAAAGAAGACGTTGAATACGTTGAGTCAATTAAGAATGATGTAAGCTGGTTAGGCTTCGAATGGTCTGGTGACATTTGTTACTCATCAAACTACTTCGATACGCTTTACGCTTATGCTGTGGAATTAATTAATAAAGGCTTAGCGTACGTTGACGAGCTAAGTCCTGAGCAGATCCGCGAATACCGTGGCACGCTAAAAGAGCCAGGTAAAGCAAGCCCATACCGCGACCGCAGCCCTGAAGAAAACCTAGCGCTATTCGAAAAAATGCGTGACGGTGGCTTTGAAGAAGGTAAAGCGTGTCTACGTGCTAAGATCGACATGAGCTCGTCATTCATGGTAATGCGCGATCCTGTTATCTATCGTGTTCGTTTTGCTCACCACCATCAGACAGGTGACAAATGGTGCATTTACCCAATGTACGATTTCACGCACTGTATTTCTGATGCGCTGGAAGGTATTACGCACTCTATCTGTACTCTTGAATTCCAAGATAACCGTCGTTTGTACGACTGGGTTCTAGATAACATTACGATCGATTGCCAACCTCGTCAGTACGAGTTCAGCCGTCTGAATCTTGAATACACAGTGATGTCTAAGCGTAAGCTAAACCAACTTGTGGTTGAAAACCTAGTTCAAGGTTGGGATGACCCACGTATGCCAACCATCTCTGGTTTACGTCGTCGTGGTTTCACTTCTGCGTCTATTCGTGAATTCTGTAAGCGTATCGGTGTGACTAAACAAGAGAACATGATTGAGTTCGGTTCACTTGAGTCTTGTATCCGTGATGACTTGAACGAAAATGCACCACGTGCAATGGCTGTTCTAGATCCGGTTAAGATCGTGATTGAAAACTACGATGCAGACAAAGTAGAAACACTAACGGTCGCTAACCACCCGAACAAACCTGAAATGGGTACTCGTGAAGTACCGTTTACTCGTGAAGTTTGGATCGAGCGTGATGACTTCCGTGAAGAAGCAAACAAGAAGTACAAGCGTTTGGTTCTAGGTAAAGAAGTTCGTCTACGTGGTGCTTACGTAAT
>AAZW01000071.1 GCA_000169995.1 Vibrionales bacterium SWAT-3
GGCACTTAAACTGAGTGATCCACTGCTGCGCGTCAAGGTGATTCCGGTAGAACGAAGCTAATTACTTGAAGCGTTAAATCAAGGACGGGGCGATATTGCGATCGCGAACCTTACGGTAACCGAAGAGCGTCAAAGGCTGGTGGATTTCAGCATGCCCATTCGCCGCGATATCGATGAGGTGTTAGTCACAAGCCTATCTGAGCCTTCAATCAGCAATGTCATACAACTGCAGGGCAAAGAAGTGTGGCTTAAGCAGGATTCTAGCTACATCAGTAGCGTTCAAAAATTGAATCAGCAGTTTGGGAAAAAAGGGATGGAACCCATCTATATTCACTTACTTAATGCGAACCTGCAAGACCTTGAACTCCTCGAGCTGATTGAGAGTGAGAAGGTTACAGCAACCATTGTTGATAGCCATAAGTTGGAATTGTGGGACAGTTTAGAGAAGAGCATTCAGATCCATGAGGAAATCACCTTTAGAGAGGATGCAGATATCGCGTGGGCCATTCGTAAGAATAGTCCTCAACTGAAAGCCCAAATAGACCAGTATTTGCAAGAATCGAAACAGGGCACGTTACTCGGAAACGTGATTGATAATCGCTATTTAGACAGTGTTTCATGGATGAGTCGTGCCTCTAACCCACAGCAAAACCGACAACGAGATAAACTAGAAGCTTTATTTGTCTCGTATGGTGAGAAGTACGATATCGACTGGTTCATTCTTCTAGCGATGGCTTTTCAAGAATCAGGGCTAGACCACTCGAAAGTGTCGCACCGTGGTGCCGTGGGTATTATGCAAGTGATGCCTAAAACGGCGCGGGATTGGTATGTGGATATTGATAATGTGCACGATTTGGAAAGTAACATCCATGCTGGAAGCAAGTATTTACGCTTTATTCATGATAGGTACTTTGATAAGCCTGAAATAGCTGACATCGATAAGATTTACTTTAGCTTAGCTGCCTATAATGCTGGACCAGCTAAAATACGAAGAATGCGAAAATTAGCGGCGCAGCAAGGGTATAACCCGAATAAATGGTTTAATCATGTTGAGATTGTCGCAAGAGAGAACATAAGCCAAGAACCAGTAAAGTATGTCGCTAATATAAGTCGTTATTTTACGATTTATCAGCGCCTAGATGAATTTCAAGACACGCGAGAAGAGCAGTTAGGTAATATGACAAGGCAATTGAATATCAAGCGACTGTCTGACTATTTTGCTTATTAACAAGTGCCTGACTAGTATAATGAGTCAAAAAAAGGGGTAGCGTTCTGCTACCCCTTTTCGTGTCATAAGCACTGACAATTGCTAGTTATTTTTGATCACTTAATATGAGCTTATGATTGTTCCGCAGAAGCCATGTACATCTGCATCTCTTCTAAACTGGTTTTTGCGATAACTTGGTTATCAAGAGAGTAGTGGACTTCATCGCCAAAACGGTGACCAGTTAGTGTTGCACGTGTGCCGTCGTTGTACGTGAGTTCGATAGCAACTTCATCTTGATTGATAACTTTCATCTCACTGTGATCAATGACGTGCTTAGCCAATGGGTCGATAGGCGCGTCGGTTAAGCTTTCATCTAATTGGTCGTTAATGTCGATGTAAGTATCAACTTTAGTATCAAAGATGTGCGGCTTTTTATTGATTGGGTTTTTGCCTGTCCAGAACTCTAGTGAGTTAAACACAATGTAATCGGCAGCCACCGTGATACCGTAGGCAGGGGCAAGAAGCATGTTTAAGCCACCACGAGCATAACGGTTATCAACGGCTTTTACGTTGAATTCCATCAATTTACCCGTTACGGCATTACTACCTACGCAACCAAATAAGGTGACAAGGCTCGCTGATATAATTATCGGTTTTACAAATCGGTTCATCATTCTTTATTTCTATAGACGTATATTAAGGAGCCGATAATTATGTCAAAGTCATCAATCTTCTAGTATAAAGCGTCGCCTATACTAGATATCAGAAAAACCTATATCTTTATATAAACCAAAGAACTAGCGCCGTTATTTGTATAATTTACCGTTCATATTGGTGGTGGGCTAAGTCATATTCATTAGAACGTTTTAACAAAGCTCTGTCATAACCCTAACTGAAGTATGGAATTCGGTTGGGATAATAACGAGTCAGTTAAACGAAATTACTTTCTACGTTTATTCATTTAAATGACTGCCTGAAGAGCCCGAATGAAACGATTTAACCTCAACCTCATCTATTACTTTATTGCGATATATGAAGAAGGAAACTTAACGTACGCAGCAGAAAGGCTCAATATATCTCAGCCTAGCCTCAGCGCTCATTTAAAGCAGCTTCGAGATGAATATCGTGATCTGCTGTTCGTAAGAAAGTCGTACACGCTTGAGCCGACGCCAGTCGCTAATGACTTGTATCCTATCTTTAAGCAAGCGCACAAGCTTGTCTCTCACTCATTACCTGAAACGCATGATTTTGAACCGAAAGAGTGCAGTTACACGTTTAGAATTGCGGCGATGAGCATCTCAAGCAGTGTTATCTTGCCTCAAATACTAGACCGGATTCAGGAAGAGGCTCCAGAGTGCGTTATCGAAGTCGTGAATATCAAAGAAGATATGGCAACTGACATTCGAGAAAAGAAGATCGATCTTGTGGTCGATTTAACCAACGCGCATCCAACCTTGTTGAGTCAGGAAATTTGGGGCGACGAGCTGTGTATGGTCTGCAGCCAAAACCACTCTCAGATAAACGAGCAAGTGACTCTTGAACAGTATCTTTCAGCAAAGCATGTCATGCTCACACACGATAACTATCGAGTGAATCAGTTAACTGAATTTCACAGTCCGATCTTTGCAGATCGTAAAGTGGCAAGAAAGCTTAATTCCATCGCAGACTTCTCAGATACCATCTACAACAGTGATTGGATAGCCACTTTCCCAAAAGGTGTCGCGAACGCCTACTTTGATAAAGATAAAATTAAGCTTCTAGAGCTTCCTTTTGAATACATTAAGCCTTCACTCAGTGTTTATTGGCACAGCAATCGTAATGATGACATCGTCAATCAATGGTTAAGAGAGTTGTTTACCAGCGAAGTTTTAACCTTGAGTTCCGACATATAAGATAACGCCTAGTTGTGTGAGTAGATGTCTTGGTCATTCGACTCGCTCTTCATGTATAAAGTACCTTATGGTACAAATGACAACATGAAACATGCTGGTGGCTTTTGCCACATAGACTTCCAATTTAAATGAAAAGACTGACCTATGAATTTTGATATCCAAGCACTGAAACACCACCAATTGGTTGAAGATGGTCAACTAGAAGGGTGTTACATTCATCAGCCAGCTCAAGGTAGCCAGCAAGACGACCAAGCAGTATTGGCAGAGCGCCAAGCGCTAGAAAACATGGGTTACAAGGTTGTGCAAGTTAAGGCGAAAGGTGGAACAACAACGTTCACCGAGGCTATGCAAAAGCTAGCCAAGAAGACTGGGCATCAGTCAAACAGCTAAGTGAGTAATACTTGTCGTTTAGCGTGTCGTCGCTCTCAAACGGGCGATGATGCACTGCAGTTAAGGGTGTAGGCCAACTTTCGACAAAACCTTTTTAAGTATCGCTCCGACATTAAAGGACGTATAGCTGATCTTCATAGCGAGTAGGACGTATAGGTTACTTAAAAAGGAAGAAATACTATGGCCAACGTCTATGTCAGCATCGGAAGCAACATCAATCGCGAACACCACATCACAGAATCTCTCAAAGCGTTGAACCATCGCTTTGCTCCACTGCAAATTTCTCAGTTTTACGATTGCGAGCCAGTAGGTTTTGAAGGAGACAACTTCCTCAATCTCGTTGTGGGGTTTGAATGCGACCTTCCTATCGCAGAATTATCTAAAACTCTTCATCAAATCGAATCTGATAACGGTCGCCAACGTGAGACGAAAGAGTACGCTGCAAGAACCATGGATATCGATATCCTTCTTTACGGCGATCAAGTGGGCATTATCGACGGGGTAGAGTTACCCAGAGGTGAAATCACCGAGTATGCTTTTGTGCTTCGCCCGTTAGTTGACCTTGCCGCGAATGCTCATCATCCCGTCCTAAACATCTCGTACCAACAGCTTTGGAATAACTTTGACCAGTCGAGGCAGAAAACCAATTCAATCCCTTTCAAGCTCACTCTCACCTAATGCTGTTAGAGCTGTCAAAAACCGCAGACTCTATTTGTCAGAGCTTTATTTGATCTTTTCTTAAAACAAGCACGTAACTGACTTCACTTCCTAAGGATTGGACACTGTTATGAATCACAACGCCATTATCACCATTACAAATCTCAGACTAAGAACCTTCATCGGCTTTAATGAAGAAGAGAAGACTAAGCAGCAAGATATCGTTATTAATGCTGAGATTCATTACCCCGCTAACAACCTTTGTCTCTCTGACGACGTCGACAACGCACTCAATTACAAAAACATCTGTAAACAAATTATTCATCACGTCGAGTCAGGACGCTTTCTGCTTTTAGAGAAGTTAACCAGCGACGTCCTCGGTATTTGTATCGACCACTCATGGGTTCGGTACGCGCAAGTGAGAATCGATAAACCTCATGCGCTACGTTTCGCTGATTCAGTCTCGCTCACCCTGACCTATGAAGCTGAACTCGAAAATTAATGAAAAAGGAGCAGGCCAATGTTAACTACAGAAGCAGAAAAAGTAAGAGAAGCTTTGCTCGGCAAGGGACTAGAAACCCCGATGACATCGAGCGAAATGAACAATGACCAAAAGTACAACCGCATTAAAGGACTCTTAACAGAAGTGGTCAGTACACTTGGATTGGATTTGACCGATGACAGTCTCGCTGAAACACCTCATCGTATTGCAAAGATGTATGTTCACGAGATATTTTCAGGGCTCGATTACAACAACTTCCCTAAGATCAGCGTGATAGATAATAAAATGTCGGTTGATGAAATGGTTAAGGTCTCGGATATAGATTTAACTTCGACGTGCGAACATCACTTCATTACCATCGATGGTTTAGCGCAGGTAGCCTATATCCCCAAATCCAAGATTCTTGGGCTTTCTAAAATAAACCGTATCGTGCGATTTTTTGCTCAGCGTCCTCAAGTGCAAGAACGCCTAACTCAGCAAATCCTAGTCGCGATTCAAACTCTCGTCGAGACAGAAAATGTGGCTGTGACGATCAAAGCCACTCACTATTGCGTGAAGTCTCGAGGCGTTATGGATGCAAACTCGGAAACGACAACAACCGCGCTTGGTGGCAGCTTCAAAACCAATCCTCAAACTAGAGCTGAGTTCTTACGATGAGTGAAACGATACTGATAACAGGGGTGGGGAAGCGCCTCGGCTTCGCTTTAGCGCAACAACTTTTATCGGACGGGTATAAAGTGGTTGGCACATACCGAAGTAACTACCCTCAGCTGCAATTGCTGCGTGACAATGGGGCAGACCTACAGCAGGTCGACTTCTATCAACAAAGTAGTTTAGAGAGCTTCCTTCATTACGTTGGTCAAGAATATAAGGCACTTCGAGCCATCGTTCATAACGCTTCCGACTGGAAGCCAGAGAGTAAGAAAAACCCCAGCGAAAACGCGTTACAAATCATGAATGATATGATGACTATTCACACCACCGTGCCTTATCTGGTGAATTTAACACTCAAACGCCAATTGATGTCTGGAGATCAAACTTCAGATATCATCCACATCAGTGACTATGTTGCAGAAAAAGGCAGTAAAAAGCATATCGCTTACGCGGCGAGCAAAGCTGCGCTTAACAACTTAACGCTTTCATTTTCGGCGATGTTGGCCCCTAAGGTGAAAGTGAATACCATCTCCCCGGCCATGATTAAGTTCAATGAACATGACGACGAAGCGTACAAAGCCAAAGCATTGCAGAAAGCATTGATTCCAGCAGAGGCAGGCTTTGAGGAAATAATAGATGGCATCAAGTACGTGTTGGCTAGCCACTATATGACTGGGAGAACCTTGCACTTGGATGGCGGCAGACATTTGAAGTAAAGCTAGTGAGCTTTATGCTTAAGGCAGCATAAGTAAAGTCATTGTGTTCGTCCTAAGGAGAGGCAATACAACGTGACTCAAAGGTCTATTTTCCGAACATAGACTCGTGGCATTTATATATCAAAAAGTGTCTTAATCAGAAACGATGAAAGCTCGAGGGAAGACTGTGCGAGCTTTCTTTTCTAGCGTGCCGATAACTCCCACATCCTCCGACCAGTATCCAACCAAATCTTTGTTTAAACTGACAAATTAACCAATAAAAAGCCCGAACTTTTTGACCTCAGTTGAATTCAAAAAAACGCCTCTTTTAATTAAGGGTAACGGTGTTGTCAAGCGATAGAACTTAATCTAGGTTTTGTCATGGAGAGGTTTAATCATCAATCTTAGTTTCATTTAAAACTCGATTGAGGGGGACTAAGTGAGAAGGTACTCAAACATTCACGCACCCATTAAATAAAGGAATTAGAATGGAAATTGGTGGTTACGATGAATATCGTTACGAACAATTAAGGTCTGTCGGAGTCGGTAATCTAGAAAAGCGACTAAAATACTTAAAAATCAATGAAGCAGTAGAAAAAGAGTGTCTAGATGCGTTGCATCAAATGGCTTTACAAATCACTCAGACCTCATATGGAGCACATTGCCGTCAGAACAAGAACCCAATGGATTGGATAAATATGATGAGAGGCTTTGTTAACCAATTCAAAGTGGCGCAAAGTATGCGGCACAACTGGGCTCTACCTGACAGCATTAGATCGAAAGTCACTGCTCCCGAAGCTCAAGCATTGGTAGAGCAAATGGAAATGGTTACGGCACTTTCTTACTATACGTTTAATTCTAGCGCGCTTAATACCGGAATGACTGGGTACACAACTAAGGGGAAAGCACTTGATACCCGTGCAGTTGATGTCTGGAATTCTTACAAAAAGTGGAGACAACACTCAACGTCACATGTCGATGTTCCTGTGTACCGTCAAATTACCATACCAAACCCACAGAATTCAGCTTGGTGGAAATATGCGGATGACATCGTTAACGGTGCTAACCCCAGAGGGCCAGTCGGAACCATTAAAAGTAGCCGTTATTTGTCATGTAGTTTTCATAAAGGCTTTATCGAAGGCGCTTGTTTTCCCGTCTACAAAAATACAGAGGGAATTCTGAATTTTGTTATTCGTCGGGCTCAAGGTGTCAATATTAGTGCCTTCAGTGGTTACAATAGTACCAACCTCGCTAATCGCTTAGATGAAACTGCCGTTAGGCTTCTGAACTTAAATGATCCCTCTATCAATAGTGTTGCGAGCTATGAAAAGAAATACGTTAACGATGTAATCGAAAAGAGTAAGACCCTATATTTTGAACATCGTCGTAGAAATAAAATGAAGCAAGGGTATGAGAACATGGCGAAGCTTATGGGGTTCAAGAGCAATGATTCAGCCATTGCTGTTCAAGCCGAGTTTTTACTACCACCTTCAGCTCAACTATCTGTAGACCGTATAGTCAAAAAAACAGCTTACTCAGGCGCAGCCAATGTACCTGTATTAGAAGTACATTGTACCTACGTAAGAAGCACAGAAAAGTCCAATGGCTTACCGCAAGTTCTGGCTCCGAGTGAGCAATCTATGTTTCTTGGCCCGACTAATCTTTACCCCGCAAATAGTTGATCTCATGTAAGCGTGACAAGCTAAGTTGGGTGGAGTGTGGCATTGCAGGTCGGTAATTGAATCTCCAATGCTCAATGTCTTCACAACAGCTTCTTAATAAACAAAAGACCTTAAATAAAAACCTCTGTTCACGCTTAGCGTAATCAGAGGTTTTTTGTATTAGCAGCCTATAAGCAATTAGCTATTTATCAGCGATCGAGGTGTGTAGGCTTAATCTAGGCGCAATGTGAGGCCAGAGTAGTTCGAGTATCCGCGCAGTAACACATGATAAGTCACGCCCGGTTGCGCGCTCACACTGCACTGTTCATTGTTGCCAGCGCGATAAGGGCGACAGTCGTAACTCGATGTCGTTGGCTTGCTGCCCGATTTCACATAAAGGTCGGCATCGCCTGAACCGCCAGACATTGAAACCGTCACGTTTGATGCAGAATCTACAGTGAAGGTGTAGAAGCTCTCTGAGGATTGATTCCCGCTTAGGTTTGCAATCGGTGTGCCTTTCGTTAATACATTACCAGTTGGCGGTGTGACACCACAGCTTGCATTCACGCCTACGGTGTTAAAGGCATCTTCAACATCGGCAACCACATAGCCCATGTCTGCTGCGGCTTTCGCTACGCCACACGCACCGGCATCAAAGGTGCTGTTTGCCGTCCAATACAGCTGGTTAGCGACTGTGAATATTTCAAAGCCCTTACGTACATTCCAACCCGATTTGTTCGCTAAAAGGTAAAAGGCGCGGTTATAAACACCGCTAGACAAGTGAACGTTCAAACCATCGTAGTATTCAGAGGCATGATCAATCGAGCGGCCATCTTTTGATGATTGATCAAAGTAGCGCAAGCCACCTTCCGATTTGAATATGTCGCTACCAACAATCCAATCGACATTGCCACGCAAATAGTATTCTGCCGCTTCGCCTGCAATATCGGAGAAGGCTTCGTTAATACCGCCCGACATGTTTCTGTAAACAAGCCCCGAGTTCTGCTCTGTGAACCCGTGGCTGACTTCGTGAGCTCTCACGTTAATATCAACCAACGGATAAAAGGTGCTGCCACCATCGCCAAAGGTCATTGATGAACCATTCCAAAACGCATTCTCGTAATTCGAGCTGTAGTGAACACGCATGGTTAGCTGGAAGGTTAACGGCGAGGTGTTCATCCACTCTTTGTACATATCAAAGACGACGTTTCCGAAATAATGCGCGTCGTTAAGGGGAGAGTAAGCGCCATTCACGTATTTACGGTCTGTGTAGTTGGCGTCGTCACTACAGTTGTAACTGTAGGCTGAACTGCCAGAAGTTCTGTTATTTAAGTCGACCGTTTTCACTGCGTCGTTCTCTAACGTACATGTAGTTCCGGTTTTATCAATCGAAAATCCTGGAAAGTCAGTGCCATATTCATATCGATTGGTTTTGGTATTGCCACCAGGTCCGGTTCCCACGGCTTTAGCGTGATTTAATCCGTTCCATTTTTGAAGCACTTCTCCCGTCATGGCATCAATAAAGAAGAAAGGACGTTCTGGGTAATTGGAAGCGACAAAGAAGTCGACTAAATACACCATTTGAGCGGTTTGACTTTCATCGAGTCTTACAACCAACTTAGCATTTTTGTTTTCAATCGACTTTTTACCGATTGTAAATGAGCGGTGGGAGGACAGTGCAGCCTCTATGGCTTGCTCTTTATTTAATTTAGGCGCGATGCTTGAAAGATCATCGCTGATCCCTTGTGCCATCGAACCGAATACTTGAGTGGGTTGGTTCTTGGAAAGGGTGGCGACAACGGAGGTATCAAAGACGGGTAAACCTAGGTGAGTTTGTTGATAGCGGACTTTCGTTTTCCCATTGGGCAATACCACCCGTTTTACTTCAGAAAAACCTAGTTCTAGTGGGGCAACACTCTTCGACTGCGCGACGAGGCTTTGTTGTAGCAGTGTATCATTATCGATTCTGACCATTTCTGCAGCGTGTGCAGTAAAGCCGAAAGACGTACCTAGAATGGCTGCTATTTTCCAGCTTAGTTGACGTTGTTGGTTCATTTTTTGTTCCTGATTTTAATATAAACTCCTTCTTCCCAACGGCTTTATAGGAAGTCTATATGCAACACACTAATGCCATGTGTTGCGAATCAAGATTGGAAGAGAATTTCGACTTGTGACAAGTTTTTTTGAGAGATTTATTTTTAGTGTATGTAATTCAAAGTTTACAAAAATCCTTACTGATCAAATTGTTTTTATAAAATATAAGTTTATTATTTATCGTAAATGTATGACGAGTAGTGGCTTTATTTTAACTCAATATTTTTTATTTCATGCCTTAAGTATCCTTATACAACGAGCTAGTTATCCAAATTTAAATAAATTACAAAATTGACAACAAAGGTTGTTTTAGGTTTTTGTTATGTTTTCTATCAATATGGAGGTTTTTAATGCGTACTGCTAGGTATGTTATTTAGTTTTTAATAAATAACCTCTTGTTGGGAAGGATGATGTTGAATTTTCTTAGTTAATCATAAGTAAATTTATATAACCCATTGTTATTTATCAGGTGAGTGGGGTAAGATATCACATGATAATTAACTGAATGAATCCTTACTCTAAAAGCAAATTTTCTGGTTGGTGACTATCTTTAGGGAACAATTTGTCAACCTAAAATATTCACTTACCGTATTGAATTTTTAATTTAGGCTTGATTATCATTTTGCAAAGTTTAGCATTCATATAGTTATGTTTAATGAAAATTAAAAGGGTCACAATGAGAAAGGTAATTTGCGTCTGTGTACTGTTCTTCTCGTCAATTATTTATGCTGGTGAGCAGCCCCTTACTGAAGAAAAGTACAATAATATTATTAAGCTCATGGAGATGACCGGCTCAATTGATCTTGGATTACAGATGTCTCAAACGATGACTAGTCAGTTGGTTAAGGGCGCGAATATACTTTGTTAATCTGATGTAAAAAGAACTTTTTCCCTGTAATCTTTATTCCATGCGGCTTGGTTCATCTTTCTTGGTACAGACAAGTTACCCTCTGATTTTCTAAATAGGTTCTGCACAAAGCGACGACAACAAGCCATATTCAACGCTGAATCCCCAGCGTAAATTCGCTGCTCGTCTTCTTTGAAAATTACGTCCAACGCCCAGTGCTGCTGATTCTCAATATGCCAATGCTTTCTTGTTGCCTTTGAGGCTAACTCTAAAGATAAATGGTCTGTGCAAATATAGTACGAGGTTTCATAACTTCCTTTCCCTTTGACACTCCTATCTCTTACCACTGCAACAATGCTTTTTACGAGACACCACTTCTGTCTGAGTGCTTCGCTGAAGGCTGCAGGAAGCACGTAAACCTCACGAACCTCTTTTCTACCATGCCCTTTCTCTTCCGTGATGTATGATTCCTGTTTATCTTCAGGCAAAGCCCAATAGTCTTGGAATTGCACATCAATTTCTGCTAATAAACTTGGTTGATTCAGTTTAACTTGTACTAGGATATCTCCACCTTTATCAACTACTTTATTCAGTGTTTCAACCTGACAATGCAGGGCATCAGCAGTTAATAAACATCCTTTGATATCTAAAGCGTCTAGCATGTTTCTTATTGCTAGCAGCTCCATACCTTTGCCGTCACAAGGTTGGTGTGTGAGAGTCAAACCCTCGTCTACATCAAATGCCGAAACCATATAGAGGGGGTGCTGTTGTTTGCTTGCTTTTGCCCCTTTTAGAACCTTCCCATCAACACTGATTATAGGCTGAGCATGCTTCTCTCTGTGCAAATTGACCCAGCCCACCATAGCTTCCAATAGCGTCTCTGGCACAACGGATCTCATGATCGCAGCTATATTATGTCGAGTGGGAAGACCATTTTCGTAGGGGAAATACTCACGTAACCACTCGATATTTCCTTCACCGAAATCCTTAATCTCTGTCCATTTATTTTGACCACAAATCATGGCTGTTATGACCACGAAAGCGACTTCCATAACAGGATAAACTTGATTGATGTGCGAACGGGTATCTTTCACTTTTTTAAGTTGCTCAATGATAATCATGTGCGAATTTCTCATGTTTTTTTACTTCATGATCAGATCGTGATTATCTAAAAAAGTTCCCTGTAAAATAAATCCATTATTTTCAATGGTTAAAGTTCGATCCCGCCCTTTCAGTTGGTTGTAATCGTATCAAAAAATTACCCTGATATACCCAAAGAGAAATTTGAAACAATTGAAAGAACTGTTAACTCTGTGGTTGAAAGGCAACTAAGAGGTAAAAATGGATTCTTCAAAATGATGACACCCATTTATCACAAGTATTACACCAATCAAGAAATCGAAGAGCTTATTGCTTTCTATGAGACAGCACTGGGAAAAAAGAGCATAAAAATAATGCCTAACATTGTCCAAGAGAGCTTTAGCATAGGCCAAGCTTGGGGCAAGCGAGTCGCGCCTATTGCAATTAAAGAAGTGAAGAAGCAATTTGAAAAAGAAGGTTTTACTTTATTACTATAATCAAGGTGTCAATTAAATTTATGCATGCTGTTTGGTATTTTTAGAGCAGAGTTTGGTGTGTTTGATAACGTTAATTGTTTGCGCCATTTGAGTAAGATGTTCTGTTAACTGAGAAAGGATAATTAGAGATGATGGAATCCAATGTTTTTGAACGAAAGAATACCGGTGAAAAAGAAATAAACTCAAGGTTATATAACCTTACCATCGGAGCCGTTCTTTGTTGGGGTTTTGGGGTCAATTGGCTAATGGTATCGAGTATACCTGTTGAATCTATAACTGCGTTCAACCCTTGGATATTTTTTATAGGTTACTTCACAAGTTGCTTCTTCGGAATCTATCTGTTTAGCAAGTCATCAAACCCACTGGTTAGTTTTGTTGGTTACAATTTCGTAGTTGTCCCTTTTGGGCTTATTATAAATATGGTCGTATCTAACTACTCTCCATCTTTGGTTCTTGATGCTATTAAGGTGACAGGCTTAGTGACAGGTATCATGATGTTGCTCGGTACAATATTCCCTGCTTTTTTCCAGAGAATTTCTGGAGTGCTAGCGATTTCATTAATAGCAGTTATTGTCGTTGAACTCTTCCAGGTATTTGTGTTTGGTATCCATCAAGAGTGGTTGGATTGGGCGGTCGTCATCATATTCTGCGGGTACATAGGTTATGATTGGGGGCGTGCAAATCGAATACCAAAAACCTTAGATAATGCGGTTGATAGTGCAGCAGCTCTCTACATGGACATCATCAACTTATTCTTAAGAATTGTTCGTATTATGGGGCGGAAATAGATCTAAATAATATGTTATGCCACTTGATTTACAGTAAGTTACAATCTAACAAGACATTGTTTTTTGTGGGTTATTTATCATAAAAACAAGGGGGGGGGGGGGGAAGTGAAGTATCCAATTTTGTGGGTAAAAATATGGAAAGAACTATCCAAAATTATGAATAAAAGTCTGTCTTTGACTTTTGTTTCATTGATTATTATTCGATTTTTTAAAAGTGATATGAGTGTAGAAGCAACTTTTGAATACATAACTATTGCTCAACTACCATTTTTCTTTCTTGGCATTTTCATGATCTCAGTAGTTTTGTCTCTTTTAGTTGCTCTTATTTATAGATTGTCAGGCGTTGAGGTTAAAGGTGGTTGTTTAATTGCTCCTAATATATGGATGATAAAAAGAAACATACCAATAAAACATATTGAACAGATCTATCTAGCAAAAAGTGACGCTCTTCAATCTGTAGTGGTTGAAGCTGGCTTATATGGCAAAGTTTACATTTCACTCCATGTTGAAAGGCTGGGTGATCTTTTGGATTATTTAGAGGAACATACCGGTATAAGTTGAGTATAAGAGTGTGCCGTTTAGTTAGAATCTTCTATAACGATGTTTGATTTATGAGAACAAAGATAATCTCGAAATACTAGCGTATTGGACTAGCTTGCAAGTGTGGTGTTACTCAAAATAGTAAATAAATAATATACAGAAGGAAACGAAATGAAATGCCCGAAATGTAATTCAAATTTTGAACAGCTTCAGACTCCATTAGGTGATGTTGAAAGGTGTACTGAATGTAAAGGGTTGTGGATTGATGCCTATGAAGTTGAAGCGATGAAGCCTCTAGCGGATGTCATCGATTCTGGAGACGAAGAAGTGGGTAAAACGTTCAACGTGATTGATCGCATTAGTTGCCCAGTTTGCCCGAACAATAAAATGTTGCGGTTAGTTGATCCAAAGCAACCTCATATCTGGTTTGAGAGTTGCCCTACATGTAAAGGGCGTTTCTATGACGCAGGCGAATTTAAGGATTTAGCAACTTTAGACTTTTCAGATTTTCTAAAGAAGTTTAATTTAGTAGAACGTCTTTAGAGATCACTTAGTCGAACATTGATATACGATTCGTAACACGTGGTGACTTTTCCCTAGTAAAATTTAAGCTGGATAGTATCAGTGCTTTAATAACACATGATTTAATGAGAGCAAGAACATGAAACACACTCCAAGTTCTTTTGTGGAAATGAAAGGGAAACAACGTATTCCGATGTTGACCGCTTATACATTCCCAGTGGCTGCAAGTATCGAATCTGCTGGGATACCTATTATTCTCGTTGGTGACACTGTTGGCATGGTTGAAATGGGCTTTAGCAGTACGCGAGATGTGACCATTGAGCACATGGAATATCATGTAGGGGCAGTGCGTCGAGGTGCTCCAAATACTCACATTATTGGTGACCTCCCATACTTAACCGATCGTTCTCCTGAAGCAGCGTTATTTAATGCTAAAAGGTTGATGCAGGCAGGTGCCGACAGCATAAAGCTGGAAGGTGCAAAACTCGATGTGATTGCTCACCTTGTAGCAAACAATATCCCAGTTGTTGGCCACACGGGGTTAACTCCGCAAACGGCAACAAACTTCAAGAAAGTAGGGCAATCTGCTGAAGATGCTCAAACCGTTAGCGAGGAAGCAAAAGCGATTCAAGAAGCGGGTGCGTTTATGTTGGTGCTTGAGCACATACCTTCTTCACTTGGTGAATCGATCACTAAAGAGATAAGCATACCTACAATTGGTATTGGCGCGGGTGCGGATTGTGATGGTCAAGTATTAGTCATCAATGATGCGCTTGGGCTTGGTAACCGATGGCCTCCATTTTCAAAGCAGTACGCCCATTGCAGCCAAACTATCTTTGACGCAGCAAATGAGTTTGCTACGCAAGTCAAAACGAACGTATTTCCGAACAACTTGAGCAAATAAGCCACTTAGACAAAGTGCTCTAGATTGAATCGTAATGCATGGCATTTTTCCGTACATTACGATAAGCATATGATGGGTATGTGGACGTTCGGTGTGGAGCAGTATTGATTCTCCCACCGAACGTCAGTTTCATAGAGGAAACATGACAAGCGACCAACTATTGGAAAAGGCACTTTATAGCAGTGCCAGCATCCATCAACCTCATTCATTAAAAGCTTATTTGGCTGCGAATTATCTGAATGCTTATTTCGCTAAATCAGACAGTGTCTGGCTTAAAACGAGTGAGCTGATAGACCAAACTGAGATTGAGGTTTTAGGCGAGTATTCTGCAACGGTGCTGGCGCCAAAGTTTACGGATTTTCGTATTCATAGGATATTGAAAAGTGGAGTATACCCAGCTGCGTATGCCGCTTTAATGCAGTGGTATGAGAATCAGGGCTTTCAAGACATCTTCGCGCATTACGTTTCGCAGGCTTCTCGAACAAGCGAATACCTATCTCACAATGTGACTATCTTATTGGCGTTACATCGTGTTTACCGTGAGTTAGAGCCGTCTCAAATTCCAGCATTCCTTAACCGCTTCACTGAATTTGTCACATCAACCAACTCTGATGGCGACCAAAACATTTATGCAGGTGAAGTCGTAGGTCTCGATAAGGTATTACAAGAATGCCTCAAACAGTTTGGTTTCTTTGGGCACAACCTAATTACGTTTACATGGATATTGCGTTGCAAAGAAGAACTGTCGAAAGAGCAATATGACTCGATGCTTTCTAATCTTTATCGACAGGCCAAGAGCCCATTGGAAGATCCAGACGATGAGATTGATCAAGCTATCTTGGCGCAGTGTCAAAGCTCAGATAATTCCGATGAGTTCTATGACAATGTCCACCGATTGATTTTCGGGTATACGTCGAATCTACATCAAATAACGTTAGCGGATGCATTGTGTTTTCTTCACGAACAATTCCCTGAACATGCAGCAGAGCTAAAATGTGTCGCAGAGTATCAGTGTCGTTTGTTAGAAAAGTGAATTTAATTAAAATTTTGCAGCTAACATTATGCAATGTCAGCAGTCTAGGAAGGAAAATGAAAAAGCTATTTATTGGCTTATTTTTACTGGTTTCGACCAGTGTAATAGCATCTGAAAATGTTCCGGAAATGTCGATTAAAAACGGCTATGTGGAGCCTTTCCAAATGTTCGATAACGTATATTACGTTGGAGACCGATGGGTTTCGTCTTATGCGGTAGAGACTACAAAGGGATTAGTTCTTATTGATACACTCGATTTCCCTTATTCGATGTGGATCCCCACCAATTTAGAAAAGCTTGGGTTACAAGATAAGGCCATCACGCACATTTTAGTGACTCACGGTCATTCTGATCATGCTGGTGGAGCGCAATATCTTCAATCTGAATATGACTCAAAAGTTGTGATGACGCAGAAGGGTTATGAATTAGCCATTTCTCAAGCCAACAAAAGCAGCGGTAATAATTCGTTTTTGCCTCCTAAGGTCGACTTCTTTGTGCAAGATAGCAGTAGTCTGATTGTCGGTGGTGATGAATTTAAGTTTTACCTTACGCCCGGTCACACGGAAGGGGACTATTCGATAGACCTTATGGTGAAAGATGAGGGGATACCACATCGCGCATTTGTCGTTGGCGGACACAGTATTAACGCGCGAGATCCTAAGCTAGCGAAGCAGTTTTTCGAGAGTATGGACAGAGTCCGAGAGATCGCTTTGCAGCCGCCAGTTGTGAGTGTGAATCTGTCTAACCATCCACATAAGAATCATCTATTTGCTAATCGTGAGAAGCGAAATGTTGATGGTTCGAATAACCCGTTCATTAGCGAGAGCAATTTTTTCCGCTTCCTAGAACAGCAGGAAGCATTAGCGAAGGAAAAGCTTGGCCAAGCTAAGGTAAGTTCTTTCTCAACAGACGTTTACCATAATCAGATTGAACTTTTTGGCTTTAATTTAATGATTTAATTTCTCAAACACAGGAGATTTCATGGCTGACAACGCAGTAGAGCAAGCAATCGAAAACATCCGATTGAAATCACAAGGCACGGATTGCTTAACGAGTTGTGCGGTGACGATCAACTTCCACCCTGATCGTTATACGTTCGACAATAAACCTTTGCTCGAAGTGATGGCTGACGATGGGTGTTTGAAGTCTCAATTTGAAACAGGTACCAGTAATGGCGGGATTACGGTTTACCCAGGTGGTGACCGTTGGTTATGGGAAAAGCGAGTGTTTGACGGCGCGTATGATGATGCTCCGAATACGCTTAGGCCGAAGTATGGTGCACTGAACTACCGAAATTACGAAACAGGTGCGTCACCTCGTTTTGGATCCTGTTATTTCCAACTGAAAGCGGAGATCTTGGAACGAACCACGTTCTGCTATCCCGACAGTTTCTTTGAGCCAGAGGATTTCGCTGTTTCTAGCCGTGTGCAGGCATTAGTTGATAAAGCATTGTCATCCGATGTTGACTTGCTTGATGATTATATCGAGGCACATGTTCATGGGGTTATCTCTCTGAAAGACGATATTGAATGTCTTGTATTAGACCCTATTTACCGCTCGACGATTATTGAAGAAGGTGCGGCGAAATTGGGCGTTCCGATAAAGTGGCACAATGGCTTCGAGCTAAGCCTAGAAGAGATGAGTCGTTACCCAGATTATCGTGGCCAGTCGTTTATAGAACTCGCAAAAAAGTTAGCGGTAAACGGCATGATCAATGCGAAAATACTGGGGCTAGCCGTGACAGAGCAAGGTTATGACCAACAAGACGTAAAGAAGGTCTGGCATTACTTGGCTCGGTTTGGTTATCAATCAGAATGAGCCTCTCTAATAGGAGAGTTGGTTATTGGGAGGTTTTAATCGTAACTCCCAGCATTTAGCGGAAACCCGCAGCAAAATATAATCGGTAGGACTTTAAAATGAGTGAGATTGCTCGCTTTATCTCTGGTGAAGTGCCAGACAAATTTGGTCGTAATATTGAACAGTTGTTAGCTTATAATCACTTTTGGTTGGAGCACGACCAAAAGTATATTCAAGTGTTTTTTCCAATCGATGAAGGGACTAAATTTAATCAACATGCCCCGTTAGTTACTCAAGAAGATAGGGCGCTTTTTGCAAACTCAGAAGAACTTCGCACAGCTCATCTACAAGTGCTTGATCTGATGCTTGATTTTTGGGGCATGCAGCGAGATGGAAATGAGATATCGTCATTGTTGCCACTTAGCCCAGCCAACCATGTATGGTTAAAGAATCACGACCATAACCAGCTTCGACTAACGCGACCCATTCGTAGTTTATACTTGCTAGGCAATGAAGAAGTTGCGACCAACTTATGTGACTTCTTGATCGCATCAGCGAATGAAACTGGTTCTGTCTCTGATAAAACGGTGCAATATTGGCGGAATGCGATAAATGGTTAGCTGCCTGCAATAGCCAGTGGGTTAACACACTATATGAAAGGGAAGGAGACTCAGGGTGAGTGCAGTTTTTACAGGTTCGTGTTTGTGTGGCAGAGTTCGTTTTTCTGTTGAAGGGTTCAGTGAAAAAGCCGCCAACTGCCATTGTTCTATGTGCCGAAAATTTCACGGTGCCGCTTTCGGGACGTTAGTTGATGTACAAGGCTTGAATTGGCTTTCTGGTAAAGATCGACTCAAAGAGTTTGTCGCATCAAACGGCACAACACGAACATTTTGCTCTAACTGTGGATCAAGCCTTGGTTTCAGGGTGCAAGGTGAACCTCTTGAAAATATCGAGTTGGCGATATCAACGTTCGATGTCAAAATTGATGCGCAAATTTATACAAACTACAAAGCGAACTGGTGTGAGTTACAGACCGAGTTAAGCGTTTTTCCAGAAGGGCGCTCAACCTAAGGTACAGAATCCGTTAGCCGGTTGGACATAGATTAAACTGCAATCTGTGTTATACATCAAAGTTGATATTATTTTGGCTAACTCATTAATTTTCATTATGTTAGGGTTCTTCTAGTTTTTATAAGAAGGCGACTAGATTATGAAAAAGGGACTTGTCATCGCTGTATCAATTGGCTTTGTTGTCTTCTTCCTCGTTGGCCGCGAACTCCAATGGTTTGGGTCCAGCAATTCCGAGTCTTTTCCTAAACTTCCTGATAATCCTAGTTTTTTGCCATCTACTGATTTTGATGGTGAGTGGCTAGGTCGCCGAATTAACACCACAGGCAATAATATGTGTGAACGAACAACCATCACAGGAACCATTCGTGAAGGCAAAGCGACTTTGAGGCTTACCTACAACGGAACAGCATTAGAGGGTTGGGTTTCTGAAAGCGGTGCATTACGGTTATATGCCAAACATCGCCAGTGGGACTATCGCTTTTCAGCAACAAGCAGCGGCAAGCGGTTTGATGGTCGTTGGCACTTAACCAATGGCCCGTGCCAAGGAAGCTGGTTTATAGAAAAGGTCAATGCTAAGTCTTAATCGTAAGTTAGTGAGAACCAAAGGGTATAAAATGAAAATCAGAACTGCAGAGTTGTCCGATATAGCCGCTATTACTTACATCTTCAATTTCTATATTGAGCACACTAACGCGCGCTTTGAAGAAGACAAATTTACGTTGGAAAATCGGCAGCAATGGTTCTCTCAATTCTCGAGTGATAGTAAATATCAACTTTATGTCGCAACCGAAAACGACTCGCTACTTGGTTTTGCATGTTCTCAACCGTACAGGGCAACATCAGCATTTGAAGATACTGCTGAAGTTACAATTTATTTAGCCGAAGATGCAAAAGGTAAAGGAATAGGCTCTAAGTTGTATTCTCAGCTCTTCGCATCAATCATTGATTTCGGTGTTCATCGAGTTCTTTCCGGTGTGGCATTACCCAATGAGGCATCGATCGCACTGCATAAGTATTTTGGTTTTCGAGAAGTTGGTGTGTTCAATGAATATGCAAAGAAAAATGGCAAATACATCAGTTCAATGTGGTTGGAAAAGGCTTTAGATACGGATATACCTCTTAAATCTTCTTAATGTTTTTGATTCAATACTTATGGCACTTTTGGATGCAGTATTAGGAAGTAATTTGAAAGTAAAGGACACAATATGGATGTAAAGCTGGTCAAAGGTTCAGATCCTCAATTCGCTGAGCTAATCACCAAAACGAATATGGCGAGTTACTATCAGGCTCGTGGCATCGCTTGGGGTCATAGTCAGTTTTTACGTAGTTGGGATGAGCTAGATAACTATGAAGTTTATGTTAGCGGTAACCGTGTTGGTGTTATCCGATTCAGTTATACCAGTGACACCACGTTTCTCAGAGACTTTCAGATATTAGCTGAACATCAAGGCAGAGGCTTCGGTGCTAAGTGTTTAGATTTAGTGATCGAACATGCGAACAATCAAGCAGCGACTCAGTTAGTGTTGCGAGTGTTCAGTGAGAATCCCGCTATTAAGCTTTATCAATCAAAAGGCTTCACCAAACTTTCCGAGGTTAAAGGCTTGGTTGAAATGGAGCTGCAATTAGCTGAACTACAAGGGAAACGAAATGGTTGAACGTATAAATTATCAAGGCTTGCCATCAATTGCTGGGCCTTATGTTCACGCGACAAAGCACAACGGTACTCTCTATGTCTCTGGTTTGACTGCTTACGGCACAAGTTCACAGGATCAAGGAATTGGTGAGCAGACGAATGAGATACTTAGTCAGATCAAGCAAATACTAGAGCATGAACAGCGAGCAGTCAGTGATCTTATAAGGGCGCGAATATACTTTGTTAATCTGATGTAAAAAGAACTTTTTCCCTGTAATCTTTATTCCATGCGGCTTGGTTCATCTTTCTTGGTACAGACAAGTTACCCTCTGATTTTCTAAATAGGTTCTGCACAAAGCGACGACAACAAGCCATATTCAACGCTGAATCCCCAGCGTAAATTCGCTGCTCGTCTTCTTTGAAAATTACGTCCAACGCCCAGTGCTGCTGATTCTCAATATGCCAATGCTTTCTTGTTGCCTTTGAGGCTAACTCTAAAGATAAATGGTCTGTGCAAATATAGTACGAGGTTTCATAACTTCCTTTCCCTTTGACACTCCTATCTCTTACCACTGCAACAATGCTTTTTACGAGACACCACTTCTGTCTGAGTGCTTCGCTGAAGGCTGCAGGAAGCACGTAAACCTCACGAACCTCTTTTCTACCATGCCCTTTCTCTTCCGTGATGTATGATTCCTGTTTATCTTCAGGCAAAGCCCAATAGTCTTGGAATTGCACATCAATTTCTGCTAATAAACTTGGTTGATTCAGTTTAACTTGTACTAGGATATCTCCACCTTTATCAACTACTTTATTCAGTGTTTCAACCTGACAATGCAGGGCATCAGCAGTTAATAAACATCCTTTGATATCTAAAGCGTCTAGCATGTTTCTTATTGCTAGCAGCTCCATACCTTTGCCGTCACAAGGTTGGTGTGTGAGAGTCAAACCCTCGTCTACATCAAATGCCGAAACCATATAGAGGGGGTGCTGTTGTTTGCTTGCTTTTGCCCCTTTTAGAACCTTCCCATCAACACTGATTATAGGCTGAGCATGCTTCTCTCTGTGCAAATTGACCCAGCCCACCATAGCTTCCAATAGCGTCTCTGGCACAACGGATCTCATGATCGCAGCTATATTATGTCGAGTGGGAAGACCATTTTCGTAGGGGAAATACTCACGTAACCACTCGATATTTCCTTCACCGAAATCCTTAATCTCTGTCCATTTATTTTGACCACAAATCATGGCTGTTATGACCACGAAAGCGACTTCCATAACAGGATAAACTTGATTGATGTGCGAACGGGTATCTTTCACTTTTTTAAGTTGCTCAATGATAATCATGTGCGAATTTCTCATGTTTTTTTACTTCATGATCAGATCGTGATTATCTAAAAAAGTTCCCTGTAAAATAAATCCATTATTTTCAATGGTTAAAGTTCGATCCCGCCCTTGTGATCTTATTAAGCTGACGATCTTTATCTGTGATATGTCTGAACTAGGCAGCATTCGAGAATTATTGTTCAACTTTTATGGCGAGTATCTTCCTGCTTGCTCTCTAGTCGAGGTGTCTAAATTGATTCATTCTGATTTAAAGGTTGAAATTGAAATAACGGCAGCACTCTAAACAGACATATTAATATAAACGGTAACGGTCACACCTCTAATCACCTTCATTATCGCGAGAAATCTATGAACAGTCGTATCAAGTTAAATTATGTTAAGTATGTATTTTTCGAGTTGTTATTCGTAGCTGCTCTACTGGCGCTGGTGTATTGGTTATCCGGCGGGGATAATCAAACCTTGCGGACCATTGGGTTGATATTCCCTGTTGCTGTAGCAATAAAAACGGTAGGGCTTTGGTGGAAGTTCCACAACATTTCATTCGAAATCTCCAACGGTTATGTTCTTTTCAACGGCTATGCTTGCGATATCAAGTTACAGGGAAGTATTCTCCCTTTTGGCATTGGATCTGTTATTAAGCTTTCCTACACGAAAGGTGCGATGCAAAAACGTAACATCTACCTTCCGAAAGGCACAATGAGCAAAGAAGAGTGGACCCGTGTGTTAGCGTGTCGAAGATAGTTCTATTGCTTTAGTTTGTGTTGTGCGTCAGTTTGTATTTCAGATTTAGTTCGTGTGCTAGTATCGCGTTTTTTGCATCGAGCTAATTTATGACCAACGACCATTTCAAAGGCAAATATGAGGTTGAGCTGAAGTATCGACTTAGTTCTAAGTCTGAGTTCTTGAAAACTTTGAGCCTAATTCCTCATCAAGTAATGCTGCAGGACAATCTGGAATGTGATTGGTATTTCGATAGCCCTGATAGAAGCTTACAGGCTCAGAACAAAAGCTTGTGTATTCGCACTATGGAGCCCTCAGGGATTAAGCTATGGATCGTAAAAGGCCCAGAGTCTGACCGATGTGAAGCGACAAATATCACCGATGCGTCGAATGCTAAGAGTATGCTAGAGAACTTGGGATACGAAGTGATTCTTAAAGCGCAGAAAACTCGCAGTATCTACTTTGTTGGAGAATTCCATATCACGGTCGATGGTCTTGCGGATATCGGTGATTTTGCCGAATTTGCAATTATGACGGACGATGAATCTAAGTTGTCTGTGTATAAAAGTGATCTTGAGTTGTTAGCCAATAAATTTGGGTTGACTGAATCGGCACTGCAAACTCAGTCTTACAAACAGATGTTCGAAGAAATGAACGCATAGCACAGCGCTTAAGCGTCAAGGAGAGT
>AAZW01000070.1 GCA_000169995.1 Vibrionales bacterium SWAT-3
GCGCAACACAGCTCCTAGTTGAAATCTGTGGTGGTGAAGTTGCGCCAGTAAACGGCAGCGAATCTGAAGCTGATCTTCCTAAAGCAAACGTAGTAGCTCTACGTCGCGCTAAGCTAGACAGCCTACTAGGTCACGAAATCCCATCTACAGACGTAGTGGAAATTCTTACTCGCCTAGGTTGTGAAGTTACTGTTGTTGAAGAGAGCGAGAGCACAGACGCTGGTTGGACGGCAACGTCTCCATCTTGGCGTTTTGATATCGCAATCGAGCAAGACCTAATTGAAGAAGTAGGTCGTATCTACGGTTACGATAACATTCCAAACCAAGCGCCTAAAGCGGCACTTAAAATGAATGACCACAAAGAAGCTGACCAACCGCTTAAGCGCGTTCGTGACCTTCTTGTAGACCGTGGCTACCACGAAGCAATCACATACAGCTTCGTAGAACCAGAACAGCAAAAACTTGTTGTACCTGGTGTTGAGCCGCTAATCCTGCCATTCCCAATCTCTGCGGACATGTCAGCAATGCGTCTTGGCCTAATCCAAGGTCTACTAAACACAGTTGTTCACAACCAGAAGCGTCAACAGTCTCGCGTTCGTCTATTCGAATCAGGCCTACGTTTCATCCCTGAAGCAACTGCTGAAAACGGCATGCGCCAAGAAATGATGCTTGCGGGCGTTATCTCTGGTACTCGTGGCGAAGAGCACTGGGACATTGCAACTAACACTGTAGATTTCTTCGATCTTAAAGGTGACCTAGAAGCAGTTCTTGAGCTTTCTGCAAACGAAATCGCATACAGCTTCAAAGCAGCTAAGCACCCAGCACTTCACCCGGGTCAAACTGCGGCTATCGTAGTAGACGGCAAAGAAGTGGGTATCATTGGTACTGTTCACCCAGAACTAGAGCGCAAGTTTGGTCTTAACGGCCGCACTATCGTATTCGAAATCGAATGGGCAGCTATCAACACTCGCGTGCTTCCAGAAGCAGTAGCCGTATCTAAGTTCCCTGCAAACCGTCGTGATATCGCTGTTGTTGTTGACGAAGCAGTCGCTTCTGGCGACATCGTTGAAGCGTGTATCGCAGCTGGTGGCGAATTCCTAACAGGCGCTAAACTGTTCGACGTATACGTTGGTCAAGGCGTTGAAGAAGGTAAGAAGAGCCTAGCAATCGCACTTAGCCTACAGTCTGTAGAGCGTACACTTGAAGATGCAGACATCGCTGGTTCAGTAGATGCTATCGTAGCTTCAATCTCAGAGAAATTCGGCGCAGCACTTCGCGACTAATCTCTTCTGATAGATAGAAAGCCAAAGGCCTCGCATTGCGAGGCCTTTTTTGTTTGGGCTGGTTATACTAAAGCTACTATTTAGATGTCGATAAATTTACTGATTTCAAATTTTATCAAATCATCTTGCATATTAATATAACGAATAAAGGCGCTATTGTACTCAACTAACCCATGAGAGTTTATTGTCAAATTAACCATTTGATTGTCTTTATCTAGCTTGTTTATCAAGGAGCCACTAAGCCCCAGTTTAACGAACTCCGAATTAGACTTGTTTGTTGTTCCATATATATGAAGCTCATATTCTTCTTCTGAAATGATCTCTAAATCATGCATGACATTAACAAAGTTATTTAATGTATATGAAATAAAGTCACTCTCAATCTTTATCTTTACTAGTGATATATTTGCAATTTCTTTATTTGACTTAGTAGAAAGATCTAAATAGACAGTTTTACCTAATCTACCATCGATGTTAATTTTACCAAATTCACCATATGACTCTCCAATATAGAACTCTCTACCTTGTGGTAAGTGCTTTATTGATTGAAAATAGGCTTTGTTGCGTAATTCAGTTTAGAGACAGAGCAGCCCCATTTCGTGCATTTCTTAGTCAATACGGCAAGTTTCAGGCATACCTAACCCAGTGAGCTTGTTCAACGCTTTTATCATCGCGTAAGTTTCTCCCACTTGTGCATTGTAATTTCTTAAACTTAAACGACCACCAAGTAACTGTTTAACTCGATACATCGCTGTTTCTGACAGGGAGCGTTTGTGGTAACCATACCGCTCTTTCCAATACTTATTTGAGCCATATAACTTCTGGCAACCTACTGCGAGATTTCGGGGATGACCTCGCTCCCAGAAGGCAGCCCCTTCTCTTGGAGGAATAAGCGCAACGGCTCGCTTAATCTTAATTGCATCGTGACATGCTCTCGTATCATAAGCGCCATCACCAGACACCTCGTGGATACTTCGGCGAGTTTGTTTCAGTAAATTCGGGAGTACTTCTCCATCTGTAACTGTCGATAGACTTAGCTCGGCTGCAATAATTTCATGAGTGTTTGTATCCACGGCAATATGAAGTTTTCGCCAGACTCTACGTTTGCCATCTGTCCCGTGTTTTTTGACTTTCCATTCACCTTCGCCATAAGCCTTAAGGCCAGTCGCATCAATAGCTAGATGTTGTATCGTACCTCTCGTTTTTGTCTTAAGTGAGACCTCAACTTGCTTGGCTCTACGACTGATGCAGGTGTAATGCGGACAACTTAACGGTACATGGGCTAACCTAAATATCGAGTTGATAAAACCTTGCAGCGCTCTTAATGGCATAGAAAAAACTCGTTTCACCATGAGGGCTGTCGTGATAGCTAAATCACTGAACCGACGAGGCCTCCCGCGCTTATTCTGTTTGCTTTGCGTCCAGCCACTTATCGCTTCTTCATCAATCCAAAAGGTCAAAGAACCGCGGTTAATGAGTGATTGGTTGTATTGCTTCCAGTTGGTTGTTTTGTAACGAGGTTTAGGCATAGGGCTACGAGAGGGAGTGAATATAGCTGATCAGATCGTAGGTTTTAGGTTTAGTTCCAATGAATTACGCAACAAAGCCCATCTACCCCGGCATACTCAAAAATTGGCTTGTGTGAGTTACCATTTATACCAATATAATTTTGGTAAAAGGAAATAATCACTACGATGGATAACAATAATAGTAATGTCTTATGATCTAGGTATTGGCTTATTTTATCTTTATTCATACACACACTAACACCGATCAAGTATATAGGCGTAAAATACACTAGAGACTGAAGAGGATTATTCCCTTCAACAGCACGATGGATAAACAGAGATAGTACCGAAAGGGAACAAATAACAATCAGCTGCGACTTAGTGGATAATCTGATAAAGAGTATATGCAAGGGAGCAGTTAAAAAGCACAATAGAACAAAAGGTATGTACCAATAAGCCGGAGACTGTCCTAAATTCTGTGTAACTGTCTAGACTTAAGCCTTAAAGGCTAAGGATGGATAGTATGGATAAGAAAGCACTTGAAGCTTTTGCTCGTGAAGCAGCTAAATCAATTAAGACAGAATCTGATCTTGATGACTTCCGCAAAATGTTAACCAAGGTGACTGTTGAGACAGCATTGAATGTTGAGCTTGATGAGCACCTTGGCTACGAAAAACACTCCCCAAAACCCAGCTCCAACTCACGTAATGGGTATACCAGCAAGTCAATTATCACTGATGATGGTGAAGTGCCGATAGACGTTCCTCGTGACCGTGAGTCAAGCTTTGAACCAAAGCTGGTTCGCAAGCACCAAACTCGCTTCCAGTCGATGGATGACAAAATCTTAAGCCTCTATGCTAAAGGCATGACTACCAGAGAAATCGTAGCCACATTCAAGGAAATGTACGATGCGGATGTCTCACCAACCCTCATATCTAAGGTGACAGACTCTGTTCTAGAGCAGGTTGTTGAATGGCAATCTCGCCCACTAGATGAGGTCTATCCAATCGTTTATCTCGACTGCATTGTCTTTAAAATCAGGCAAGATAAACAAGTCATCAACAAAGCTGTTTATCTTGCGCTAGGCGTGAACATGGAGGGTCAAAAAGAACTGCTTGGCATGTGGCTGTCAGAGACGGAAGGTGCCAAGTTCTGGCTTGCTGTGCTAACAGAGCTACAAAACCGCGGAGTAAAAGACATTCTCATTGCATGTGTCGATGGTCTGAAGGGCTTTCCTGATGCCATTAATGCCGCATTCCCGAATACTCAAATCCAGCTCTGTATCGTCCATATGGTGAGAAACTCAGTTAGGTATGTACCTTGGAAAGATTATAAATCTGTGACTGCCGATCTTAAGAAGATCTATCAATCGAAGACAGAAGATGAAGCCTTGCTAGCGCTAGAGCAGTTTTCAGATAAATGGGATGACAAATACCCTCAGATCAGCCGCTCTTGGACAGCTCACTGGGCTAACCTGAATACGCTCTTCAACTACCCAGAAGATATTAGGCGAGCAATTTATACGACTAATGCCATAGAATCACTTAATAGTGTTATTAGAAAGGCGATTAAAAAGCGTAAGCTGTTCCCGACTGATGAGTCGGCAAGGAAGGTGATCTTCTTAGCGATCCAGGATGCCTCCAAAAGATGGACGATGCCAATTAGAAACTGGCGACAAGCCCTGAACCGCTTTATGATTATGTTCGAAGACCGATTAACTGAATATATGTAACCCCGACAGTTACACAGAATTATTTACAGGGTCATAAGCCGTGAGGAAATGTCCCGTTACTATGTACTTCATTGCAGTGGTGGCATTTGAATCTGATGGCTGAAATAAAACGCCATTACGATACGCACTCTCCGAGTCAACCATGTACTCTACGGGATTAAAGTAGCCCCAATTAAGTAAATAGTATGCAAAAACAGCAATGCTTCCCAGCAGCAAGTAAGGCACACCTACATTTTTAAACTTTCCCTTAATGAACTTACTGTAACCATATCGAGGGTAGAATACGTGGTAAAACATGTAACCTGATATAAAAACAAAGAGCGACGTGCCTCCAGTTATTATGTTCTTTAGAACATTTCCAATATCACCAGTGCTTGATAATCCGTAAGTGTACGAATGCCCCATAACGATTAGAATGATGGTAATCCCTCTAAAATTACTGATTGATTGTAGGAACATATAAAATTCTCACTTGATGTTGGCATCGAACTTTCCTCATTAAACTATAGACCTGATTACACGTTATTCTTTCAAGTCCTATTCATTATCAAGTTAAGTCGCACTAAGTCGTGCATTTGCTTTATTGTCATTAGTGCTAACCAAATGCTCTTTTCTACTGATTGCTGACTAGCGGTTGAAGTTGGGCGGTAGGCATCAGTTTTGTTGGTCAGTGTCGGCAGTTCATGGACGCGATTGTCACGGATGGTGTTGATTAAGGCATCCATTGCATCATGTATTAGCGTCTCTACTTGCTGTGAACCTTGATATTGGGTGCCTTTTCTTACCAGCGGAACAAGCAAACAAAGATAATGGCTTAGTAGGCGATAGTGGCTCAACATATCTTCGTAGTAGTGAGGGTCGGCGCGGGTGTGTTTTGGCTCTTGCTGCATCTCATTGTAGATCAGCTCAAGGTCGCTTTCAGCGGTTAGCATGGCGGCACGTTGCTTGGTTAGTTCAACATGGTCATGTTTTTCTGCATCGACTTGAAGTTGTTCATAGCAATACAGGAACAAGTTTTTTGAACTATTGAGTGCTTTTATCGCTTGATTATGGATCTCTTTGCCTCGCCATTGAGGCCATAGCAAACCATAGCCCAATAGAACTATCGCGCCGCCAATAACATTGTCGATCAAGCGTGGCGCGGCGAAATCGAGTCCTTGGTGTGCCATGGTTTGGTAAACCAAAATCAATAGTGCGGTAATACAACCAATGGCCAGTGAGTAGTGGCGCATAATATTAAGCATGGCGACGGGTAAGAGTATCGCAATCAGCACTATCATTGTGGTGGCCGATACACCGAGTTGAATCAAAGACGTCGCGAACAACACACCGGCAGCAGTACCTAAGCAGCGTTTCCAAGTTTTACTGCGTGTTGCCAAAAAGCTTGGCTGTATTACCATTAGCATTGAAATTAGCACCCAGTCAGGGCGAATTAATTCATAGTATTCTGCGATGCCGGCACCAAGGGAAAACATCAGACCGACTCGGGCAACGTGGCGCCAAATAGGGTTATCTCGTTTGGGTAGGCGAATAGACAATTCGAACGGTTGTACTTCAAATGACCGCTCATACGCGGGTTCACTCAACTCAATACGACGTGAGATGTGTTTTACGGCGAATGCCCAATAACGAAAGCGAGGTTGATCTTCTAGCTTCACCGCCTCAATCAAATCATAGGCTTCTTGTTCTAACGAGCTTAAGTGCTGTATGTCTTCATTGGTGTTGTGCAGAAGTTGCTTGGCTTTATGTTTTAACCTTTGCTGGCAATGTTGGCTCCAAACTAGCAGTAAGTCACGGGTGTGCTTATTGGATTGAAATTGTTTTAACAGATCTGGATTGCTGGTGTGGCTACTTATTACGACTTCAAATGTATCGATAGCGAGGAATAGTGCTTCCCGAAGTTTGTTAGCATCGTCATGTTTAGAGCGGAATGACTCAGACTGAAGAGCCTGCTGGAACAGCTCGATTAGCTGATACTTGATACGTCTTTTTAACGCTTCATTTTCTCCACCTAACAAGAACTCTTGGCGATATTGAATGTAGTCTGCCAATGCCTCGTAAATTGCTGCTAAGCACACACGTAACGCATAGTGCTTCCACAGCGCAAACCATAACCAACTAAACAGTGCGAAAGTAAGAGGCCCAAGTATCAGCATAGGGTATAAGATGAGTGTGGTGTTGGAGCTATGAAGTGACAAGGTGACAATAGCAATCAAAAGGCTAGACATGCCAAGCCGTCCCCAGAATGTACCGTTTACTGCAGCGCTCGCAAGTAGAGCACCTAAGAGACCAAAGGTTATCCATAAAGGCAGCCCGCTAATAAGTAGCAGGTAACTGACAGCTTGAGTTAACCCCCAGGCGGTGGCGGTAATAGCAAAGCGAGTCCAACGCTTTGGGCCCGCAGAATCCAGCCCGCTAATGAGAGCGGCAGGCATTGTCATCAGCGCGGTCATCGCGACAGCCGTTTGATTGAATAACACTCCTAACCCAAGAAACAACAAAATGGCGCTGGTGGCACGAAGCCCAAGATTGACTGAAGGGGAGTACCAGATTTTACGGAGAATGGCAGGGGAGAACGTCATGTGGATACCTTGTCTTTGCACTTGTTAGATGGACCAACTTTAGAAAAGAATCCAAATATTTAGTGGCACTCTGTAACTATGGAGTGCCACTAATGAAATTTGAAGATATCAAGATGCTTGGTATTGATCTACTAGTTCAATCTCTGGTCTAAACGCTATCTATGAGCTCGACAAAAACTACATTGATTCAGTTTCTATAATTTCATTCATTAAACGATCAATTTGAAACACAACATGAATACTCGCATCTTCCATTGCTTGAACCGCTTTGATCACGCCTTTTGTATCCCCTGAGGCTGCTTGACTCATGGCTTTTCGACCGTTGTCATGCACCTGTTTGTGTGGCTCTTCAAGCAATTGATAGCTTCTCAAGTGATTGTAAGCCTTACCATCACCGCGATAATACCATTGGCCTAAGCGACACTCTGAGTGAGTGTTGATGGTTTCAGTGAATGAACCACTTTGGAGTAGGCGATAGGTATTATTTTTCCAGATAGCGTGGTCGAGTTTTACTGAATCCAAGAACGCGCGAGTAGAAGCAATATGAATCACTTGCTTCATGCTTTCCGACTTCACAACTACTTCGTTAACAATAGAGCTTATTTGTGCGGACGACGCTGATACTTCTTCTGCGCAAACTTGGTTCTCTCCAATAGAGGTCTTTATCGCGTTTACTTGCCCCAAGACTTGCTTGACTAATGAGTCAATCTTTTCACTAGCTTCACTGGCTTTACCCGCAAGGGTTCTTACTTCGTCAGCGACGACTGCAAATCCGCGTCCAGCCTCACCTGCGCGCGCGGCTTCAATAGCAGCGTTTAATGCTAAAAGGTTAGTTTGGTCTGAAATCTCTTGGATAGTTGATACCAGGTTAGAAATAGCGCCAGCTGTATGATCCAATATATCGACAGATTGAATGCTTTGAGACGCCTGATCGCTGATCTTGATTGCTCGGTTATCTAGGCGAACCAATGCTTGATGCGTTTGTTTAAACATATCATCTAGCTGTTGAAGCTCTTGGTTTTCATGAGCCATAGATTTAGCACTTCCAACCATCTCTTTTTGAATGGTTTTGAGCATATCTCCACCTTTCAAGCAATTAGACATCATTTCATTGCTGTTACGATGTTGTTGATGTGTCGATTGAGCAAGGTTTTGCGACTTATTTAATTCCATTTCGAGAGCATTAATATCAGATTGATGCTTCTTTTTTAGTTCGGCTAGTTGTTTTTTAAGTGATTGTTTTTCTAGTTTTATTTGTTTTATTCCAAACATAAAATACCTATATGTATAGATCGAAAAGCTATTCAAGGGGCTGATAATGAGTCTTGAGGTGATAACTTATTGGTTTTAAAGGTAATAATTATCGGTTTGATTGTAACAAAATATTATTAGTTTGTTAGCCTTATTATCTTGGCTAGGTTGATTAATGACTAGTAAATCACTTTTTTGTCTGAATATTTAGGTTGCTATCTATTTGATGGTCATTCTTATTTTGCAGTTTAATAGGTGATTTTACATTGATGAGCATTATTAATGTTAAGTCTTAATTATCGTTTAAATTAGATCTATCTAATTTAGTGGGCTATTAATTTCTGCTCTTTAGTATCAGTTCTTATTAAGTTGGTTGTCATTATTAATCTTTCTGACATTCACATTGCAATAGGCTTGCTAATGAATAAATAAGATCTTAACATTCCCTGTGATTATTGGTTATTTGTTAATTATTCTTGTTGTCAATAATAAGGTGTTGGTTCCCTTTAAATAATGTGGATATAAGCATTCTATAGTGACGGGAAATACTTCGTATATGGGACGTCATGTACTCAATAGTAGATATGATCATAGCTAAAAATATCTCATATCGAACTTTAATGGATTAAGAAAAATGAAACTAAAGACATTAGCTTTAACGGCTATACTCGCTTTGAACTCTCAACCTGCCTTGAGTTATAGCACCGAGAGGTGGATGGAGGATCTTTTCAGTAACACAAGACGAGACACTCCGCTTAACAAAATTATTATTCCCGGGAGTCACGATAGCGGTGCTTACGACGCGCAAAACTATAGTAAAAAGGCAGCCGGAGTTAATTTCCCACTTTCGAAACTAAGAGACTGGTCTGAAACACAAGACTTGAGTGTAAGAAAGCAGTTGAATGCCGGTACTCGCTTTTTAGATTTGAGAATATATGAAGACCGAGGGGAGTATTACTTCGCTCACTCGCTTATTTACGGGAAAATAGATAATATCCTAAATCAGGTAAGCCAGTTCTTAGATGAAAACCGAGGCGAAATAGTCATAATACAGTCTAAGTTTGTCCGCAATGTGACTGATACAGATAATTTTTACCAATCCTTGTGCACCAATAGTGCAATCTCAAAGCACTTAATAAAAAATACGTTAACACCGACATCTAAATACAAAGATCTCATTAAAGCCGGAAACTTAATTATTATACCTGATGAAGGTGTGTCTGGATGTGGGGATAGTTTCTGGCAGCGCGATAGTTTGAAAAGCTATTACAAAGAAAGTATCTATCAAAACCCTAATAAAATAGGAGATTGGATTTCGTCTCAGTTAGCTAAGAGTCGAAGTGCTAACAACAGTCGACTTTATACGGAGCAGCACATTGTTACTCCCACATCTGAGGTGATTCTCAAAGGTTTGGCTGAAACCATGGCCAGTTCTGCATTATGTACCTTAAGTATTAATTTGTTTTGCAAAAACGTGACGGGTTTTTCGACAGACCTGAAAGAGTATGATGCTAAAACAGCGAAGCATAACTCTATTGGGTGGCTTTATAACCATTATCACAAGGGAAGTCGTTCGAACATTGTTATACGAGATTTCGTTTCTTCAGGTAAAAACAGAAAAATTATTGATTTCAATTTGAATAACCGAGATGTCATGGTTCGTGGGCGAGCTGAAAAGGACGATTCATTTGGCAAGGTATTCTCTATTGGTGATTACAACGGAGATGGCGTGGCTGATCTATTTGTTGGTTATCCGACTGAGGATATTAATGGTGATAACGATGCCGGTGCGGTGACGGTGGTGTACGGAGGAGATTCACTCCCTTCAAAGGGATTAAGTATGTTGAGCTCTCGAGGTTTTCACCAAGACTCTAGCGGATTATCTGGCATGTTCACTGAAGGCGGTGACCTATTTGGCTATGCGTTAGCAAGCGGGGATTTTAACAATGATGGCTTTGATGATGTTGCAATCGGCTCCCCAAACGAAGATATCGATGGTAAATCCAATGTTGGTATGGTCACTGTCCTGTATGGCAGCAATAAAGGACTCACTACTTCAAGCTATCAATTGCTAAAAGAAGCCAATATTAGTAAGGGTAAGCAAGAAAAAGAAGACAAGTTTGGCTTCGCATTAGCCAGCCTCGACTTCGATGGTGATGGTTATGATGATCTAGCCATCGGTTCTCCATATGAAGACATCGGCTCAAAAGATAATGCCGGCGTAGTCTATGTGAGCTATGGCACCAGCAATGGGCTAAGCAAGAAGCGTATTAGTAGATTCCACCAAAATAACTCCGGTTTAGAGCGCATGGCAGCAGAGAAAGATGACCGCTTTGGACATGAGTTAGCGGCAGGAGACTTTAACGGCGATGGGCTAGGCGATCTAGCGATTGGCGCGCCATATGAAGATTTAGGTGATGGTGATGATGAAGGGATGGTTGTCGTATTATTTGGCACCACTCAAGGTCTTCGCACAATGGAGTATCGTTTTTACCAGGGTGACAGAAGTGGTTTCGCTGGGAGCGCTGAAAAGAACGACCATTTTGGCTACACGCTAGCAGCTGGCGATTTTAATAATGACGCCATTGATGAGCTTGTTATTGGTGTTCCATACGAGGATTTGGGCTCTGGCGGAAACAATAATGACGGAAATGTTTTCGTGCTCAGAGGCACAAGCAGTGGCCCTTCAAGAAATAGCATTCGTGAGATTCATCAAGACAAATCTGGTGTGCATGGCTCCGCTGAAAAAGATGATAAGTTTGGGTTCGCATTAACGACCGGAGACTTTGATGGTGATGGTTATCAAGACTTAGCTATTGGTTCACCAACGGAAGACTTGGCGGGTAAGGACAATGGAGGCAAAGTGGATGTGTTCTTTGGCTCTGGTAACGGTTTACGATTAAGTGGAAGCCGTGAATATAATCAAAACAAAAACAATATCACTGGTAGCGTCGAAAAGGACGACAAGTTTGGCTACAGCTTGATGGCTGGAGATTTTGATGGTGATGACAAGGACGATCTGGTTATAGGTGTTCCATTTGAAGACCTAGGCAGCGGCGGTAACAACAATGACGGTACCGTTCATGTTCTATACGGTGACTCTGATAGAGACTTAAACGATAGAGAGCAAGAAGTGAGACAAGGGACGCGATAGTTACAAGGGACGCTACAGCTACGAAGGCCCTCCTTTCAATAGGAGGGCCTGCATAAATGTTAGAGGTCATTTATGACTTATGGACAACCTCTCTATGCGATGTGTTTTAGCCCCTACAATTCAGCCTCTATAACCATATTTCTTTTATTTTATGTGGCCATGGAATGACTACATAACTTTACCTGATGTTTTATATAAAATTCCTCAAATGCATGTTTAAAGATAATTAGAATATTGTTGGTCGTTTAATGTTTAATTCATTTTTTATGCATTTCTAATAAACTGAATTCTAATTAAGTTGGTCTCTAAATTAGTGTTTTTCTAATTTTCTTATCACTAATTTAATAAAACCTTAAATAATTAAAGGTATTTAAAATAATATATAATGTAAGTTATCATCAATATCCCAATTAAAATATCAATAAGGAAATAGCTTGTGTTATTAAGTAGTTCACATAGAGATGTGGATATTAAAGAAATTGAAGGTATATGCTCAAATAGTGATAGCAACCTAGAAAAAATACAAAAAATGTCTCAAATTCTAGAGGTTGTTAACAAGGAACTTGCTGAGTATGAAACTCTTTCTTTAAAGGATTACAAGGCTATCGATGATAAGTACTACGTAAGACACTATATAGTCAGCAAGATTAATGATTTAAATAGCTTGATTTTCATACAAAACTTGAAAGTAAGTGTGATGAATACGATTAGCTATCGATATAAAAGTGATGAAAAATCTAGAAACCTCGCTGTTAAATCAAGCATTGCGAGAACAATGATTTATATCGAAAACCTTCTCGAGCGTCGCGATGAAGGCCTGTTAGGGGAACCATTGAACAGTGCAATCACGAGTTTAAAGCACAGCGAAAGTAGTTTGTACTTTAGGTTAGAAAATGCTCTGATTTATACGTTTTTTAAAGCAGAAAAGCGCCGAGTATTGTTTGCACTCAGCAATTCAGGTTTCAAAGAAGAGATTAAGCTTATTCCTGAATCGGGCGCTAAAGTCTCACAGAAAAAAGTAGACGCTATCGTACAAAGAGCATTGAGTGGGAATATTCACGACAGCTTAGATGAATTTAATATAGCTAAAGTACTTAGTGATGCTACGAGAGAAATAGAGATCTATCATGATTGTTCTCAAGGTGATGATAAAGCTGCTTTTCGTTTAGCTTTGGTGAAAATGACAGCAATATCTGATGAGATGAGCACTTCATTGGATTATTTGGATGAAACCTTCGACCAAATATTATTAAAAAATAATATACCTAAGAAGGTACTGATCCGAGATGAGTCTAAGGATGGTCTAGAGTTTCAGGTAATGGATACCATGGCGTTATTTTACAGTGACGCTATTAAGCTAGACGACATTATTGTTTATGAAAAACCTCAAGTAGTAGAACGATTTAATGATGTTATTCATTTAATTAGTGTACTTTCTGAAGTCATGGAGCTGGAAGGGGATGAAAGCCAATCAACTCTCGCTATTGAAAAGATAGTAGGCAGAGAAAAATTCAACTCGGACAGTCAATATTATGCGCAGTTTGTTGAATATAAAAACTCTGATTTCGAGCAGGATTTGAACACTCTGATTCGTGACCAATCAATCTATCAAAGTGACTTGAATAGCATTGTCAGCATCATTTCATCCGCAGATATAATATTGCCTTTCTACAGTAAGAATGCGATTAAAAATATTCTTGATGACTATGTGGTTGGTAAAGCAGAGGGTATTGCTGAAGCGTATCGATTGGTAGAAGAGAAATTTCCTAACTGTGATGATTCAGTGAAGGCTTTCATTGCTCTGTTTGCTAATTTGTTTATGTCTGCTCCGACGACAGAGGCTATATCTTTAGCGATAAAACCAGCGGTGCTAATGCTGCAAACTCATCTAGGTATGAGCGGCAGAATTGTTCTGGCTAAAGATAGTAACCATCGCCACTTCTTAGTCAGCACACTTGCATTCCATCACCGAGTGACTTACCTAGGTGGGGCCGATAATGAGCTTGTTACTCAGTTGATTGAAGCGTTGCCCAAACCAGATGAGAACTGGAAAGATGTACCTTACGAAGCGTTAAACGCCATCTTCTTAAAATTGAACATTCCAACAGGTTTTGACGACACTCAGGAGCAACCTAAACCTTTCTTATTGCGCAATCATAGATTTGATAACTTTATGTGGGACGCAGTACAAGAGACGACGCTCCTTAAGTTTAACCTGATTGCTCAGTCGTTTAAAAAGGTTGGCACCAAAAAACAGTTCCAAGAGAATTATCTTTTGAAAGATTTGGTTGCGAATGAATTTAAGTTATCTCTGAGCGACAAATTGGTCGAAATGAAGGAAGTTCTGTTTTCTGATAGCTCATTGGAAGCCGCATTAAACAACAAGGTTCCGTTCTTACAAGTCGCGCAGAAGATGATAAACGATCCTGATTATGAGGTAGATCTTCAAGATGTTGAGTCGATTTTGCTTGATTCAATTGTACTCCTAGCAGACATCATTCCCATTTTTTCCCCGATCGCTAAGGCGTTGGGTGTCAATCTCTCTGTTATTGTAAATGCTTGTGTAGTGAAAAATATCAGAGTGATTCGTTTATCCAAAACGGCCTTTATGAGAAGCGTTGTTAACGATATCTCTGACGAATTTATACGCCGTTCTAAATTTATATCGAGCGATGCCATCGGCGATCTAAAAAATAAGATAAGAGCGATTAAAAAGTACAAGTTCATGAAAGAAACCAGTGAACGTTTAGAAATCATCAAAACGATGGGCTTAAGTGGTGGTGGGGGCAGTTTTAAAGTGAATAGTGCTTACGGTGCCTCTTCTGGAAACGTTGTACTTGAGACGTTTGACTGGTGTTTCAATGGAAAAGGACCCGTTGGAAAAGTCGTATCGGACAATATGATTCCATTGCCAGCTCAGCCTGAAGTTTTTCAATCTATCATCGATGAAAAGGTTTCTATAGTAAGGCAGGCGGATGAACCGATTTTGATTTCTGGTTGGCGTTCCCCACAAACTGGCCGCATTCATATTCTGGATGGACAGCACAGGTTTATTGCCGCGGCGAAGCTGGGGATTCCCGTTGAAGTAAAAATCAAAAAGTTCGGTACTGTACCAACCCAGGTAGACTGGAGTGGCACTAAGTTTAGCCAATCTACCCCTGCAAAGCACAAGATAAAAGGTGTTCAGAAGCCGATATTCAAAAAAACTGTCGTTCAAAAGGCTACTAACACTAAGGGGAAAGTTGAGAACATCCACATTCACCCCGAGCTTAGAATTGGTTCGATTGGCCGACCTAATAAAAACTATTCTACTGGCGCGCAGCTGATGACGTTTTGTGAGAACCTGAAACAAAATAATGTCTCGGCATTGATCTCCCTTGATTCTGGCATGTCGGCAAGAGAGATCGTATCGCTAACTAAACAGTTAGCAAGCCACAATATCGAGTATATCTCTAACAAGACGACGTACATCAAGGACTTCTTTTCAATCAAAGCCCTTACACAGCCTTCAAGTGAAGATATCGATGGTCTAGCGAATCGGGTTCTGAACTTATTGAGTACACGCGAAGGGAATGTGTTGGTCCACTGTGCGTTAGGTGATGGTCGCTCTGGTATGGTTAAGTCTGCAGTGATTATGAAACAAATGTTCAACGAGAGCCGTTTAGACCTAAGTAATGTGCTCGAGGGGACTAAGGCTTACGTCAAACCTTCCATCGAATCCGAACAAGCCGTTTTATCATATTTGGATGTGAAAAATAGTATTGATACGATTCGTAAAATTCATCCAAAAGCACTTGAGCGGTCTGATGATATAGAGGTTTTAAATCAATACCTTGAATATCTTCAAAATAAGAGTGCCACGGTATAATTGACCTTGTACTCGTGTCCGCAGTGATGCTGAGCTGTTAGGTTACACTGCCCCCTCTGAACAAGTAATCGAGTGGGGCAGTGGTTAAATCAATCGTGGAAAAATAATTAGGGCTTAGAGCTGCTCTACATTAAGCGCCTTCGCTCTTTCAGCTCACGCTTTTTGATGGGTGGTATTGGTCATCATGGCTATAAGTCTTGCCACTTTTTTACGCATGTCACGCCTATCTACAATCATGTCTAAAGCACCATGTTCGAGTAAGAATTCACTCTGTTGAAAACCGTCAGGTAGCTTTTCCCGTACCGTTTGTTCAATGACTCTTCGGCCCGCGAAACCGATTCTCGCTTTAGGCTCACCGATATTGATATCACCCAGCATTGCTAAACTGGCTGAGACACCGCCAAAGGTTTGGTCGGTGAGTACTGAAATATAGGGCAGTTTAGCTTCAGACAATCGTTTGAGCGCAGCGCTGGTTTTCGCCATTTGCATCAATGCCATGAGTGATTCTTGCATGCGCGCGCCCCCGCACGCTGAAAAACATACCAGTGCGCAGTTTGATTCAATTGCTTTATTGACTGCATCGACAAATCGAGCGCCTACAACGGATCCCATTGACCCTGCCATAAAAGCAAATTCGAAAGCACATGCGACAACTGGCATTCCAAGTATCTCGCCCTTCATCACAACCAGTGCATCTTCCTCACCTGTACTTTTTTGTGCAGAGGCCAGTCGCTCGGTATAGCGTTTGTTGTCTTTAAAGCTGAGCAGATCCATTGGTAGATATTGAGTACCTAACTCCGCTCGCACGCTGTTATCTAGAAATGTGCCTAAACGAAGACGTGCTGTCATGCGCATGTGATGCCCACATTTTGGACACACCTGTAGGTTTTCCTTGAGTGCGATATGGTACAAGGTTTGGGTACAAGAAGGGCAGTTGATCCAGACACCTTCTGGGATTGACGCTTTACGATTACGTTTTAAGTTATTCTTATTCAGAAGTTTTTCTAGCCAGCTCATGGATAACCTTTATTCCTAATCTTCGAGTGATGAATATTGTATAAGCCTGTTTTTGGTAATAAAGTGTCAATATTTGGCTTTATAATCCAATAATGTGGGATTGTTTGAGGAGGGGATATGCTGGATAAAATTGTTCAGCAATGGCTAAAGAGTTTTCATTGTGTCTATGAGAACAATAGCTTCAAAAGAGCGGCAGAGTTTCTGTGTTTACCGACTTCAAATGTTAGCCGACATATCGCGTTGTTAGAGCAACAACTAGATGTAAGACTGTTTGTGAGAAGCACGCGCCGTATCGCTCCAACAGAAGCTGGCGAGCATCTTTATCAGCGTACCCAGCCCTTGTTGGATAAACTCAATCAGGCGATAGAAGAGGTCACACAACACTCTCAAGATGTGCAGGGGCAATTAAACATCTTAATGCCGGACTCTGCCGAATTAGCTCAAGCTGTCATTGCCTTTTGCAACCAGTACCCTTCGATATCACTGTGTTGTGATACCAGCATTAGTCCAAAAGAGGACTTGATCGATGGCTTTGACGTAATTGTCATTTTTCATCGAGGAAAGTTAGAAGACAACAGCTGGATCGCCAAAGAAATCCAACGTTGGCCGAGTGTTGTCGTTGCCTCACCTAAACTACTTCAAAGCTGCTCAAAACCGTTTCAGATTACAGATTTAAAACATGTGCCTTGTATCAGTAGCTTTACCGCACTGAACGGTACACCTTGGATTTTTACAGACGATCATGGTGAATGGGTAACGCAGCGAGTCAAATCAGGGTTTAAGGTTAACAGTGGTCAGCTTGCTAAGGCTGGAGCCTTGGCCGGTTTAGGCTTTGCGATACTGCCAGCTGAACTTTGTCGTGAAGAGGTTGAAGCTGGTGAGCTAGAAATCGTAGAGCTCGAATATCAGGCTGCAGACTTAGTTCTGTATGCGTTTTATGCATCCAGAAAGCACGTAGCGAAAAAAGTCCCGGTATTCATTGAGCATTTACAGAATTTTGCGAAATAACAGGGAAGGTTTTTCAAGACGTTCGATTCACTGCACTTTCCTAGGTTAGGCGGTTTGGCTCAATGTACAAACAGAGTCTACATTTATTGATAACCCAAACATTATATACATGTAAAACGCTGATGATGAACATGATTAAGCCATTATCAGTAACCTAGAGATGCAAGGGCAACGTATTGTTACTGCGAAATGAGGCTACTTTAGCTTTCTGCAAGCGTTCACATCAGCCTCTCTTGTGTTGAAATATTCTATTTGTAAAACAGTCAAACGCAGATGAACAAGGACAGTGAATCATGTCAGATATTTTGAACAACGCTTTGGAAATCACAGGCGACCCGATAGATGACAAGCAACTTTTCTTTCTTAGGTTTTTTAGTGAAGTCAGTATTGATGACAAGGTAAAAACACCGGAACAAATCAGAAAAAATAGAAAGGTGCTGAACAAAGTCAGAAAAATAAAGAATGAGGTGAAGGAGCTCTCAAAATCGGATGATAGCGATAATGGGCAAGCGATAGGTGACACATCAAATGAGATCTTCGCTCAGGTAAATAGGACGGTTCAAGGCGTCCCTGGATTGGAGTTATTACCTTCAAACCTATTTACCGAGATGAAACCTCTGATTTTTGACTTAGTCAGTGATGTTTGGGAAGAATTTGCTCCTTTCATCAAAGATACCAAAGGGATAGTTCAAGGCGCGTATAAAGGAGTGAAGGGCGTGTCACTCTATAAGAAAGCGACCAAAGTAATCTCAGTAGCGGATAGCCAAGGGCAGATGACGCTAAGAGTGATTAGAAGAAAAATCAAAGCTACAGCCTTAGAGGACGGGCTGTTGGAGTTTTCTTTTAATTCCGCAACATTGGTGGTCAATATCGTTTCTTTGGGCGCAGCTTCACCGGCGACTGCGATAGCAAGGGCTGCGAAGTCTATTTGTCAGTGGTGCGTTAATTACATTTATAGAAAGATTACTATCGCCCGATACAAAGCTTTCCAAAAAGAATGCCTGAGAATGTATTTGAACAAGAGCACCATTACTGGATTATCTTGTTGTACGTTTTTCAACAAGAGCATTCAAGATATACCAGTTGTCGCGATGATGTGGATTTTACACCCATTAGTCAGCTCTAAAGAAGAGGTGCTTATTGGCGTGTTGGATCTGCCGGCTTACAAGAAGCGCTCACTTATGAAAAAGCACATGAGAAAGCTTAAGTATAAGTTTAAGAAAGAACCCGATAAGTTTGCGACCTACGCACCAGGTAGCGAACTTGCAGGCAAGATTTACAAGTCTTATGAAAAGACCAGAAAGTTTGCCCGAAAATACATCACTAAGTCAGGTATAGAGTTTGTCACTATGGACACTATCTATGTGGCTTACTTGGCTCAAATTAAAGATGGTGTGAGTTACCTCAACACGTCAAAAGACGAGTTTGACAAAGCGCTAAGCAAAAAAGACAAACTGAAAGGTATGTTTAAGGAAGCAAAAGAATACTTGTAGTGGGACGATACGCTAGCAGTAAAGTAAGGCAGTCGCTTAGTAAGATGGCTGTGCAGTGACTCAGCGATTTGCTTTCAGTGCTTTATAAAAGGAGCCTAACATTGGGGCCTTTAGCATTGATTTATCGTATTCAAGGATGAAAATGAAAAGCTACCCCCCAGTATCGCTAAAGTGCTACATTACAAGTTAACCGCTTGTTTTTAATTACCTTGAGTACCTACGTTATGTCACATACCGCCAAAGATCAGAAAAAACTAAAGGCCCGAGTTAGTAAAATACAAGGTCAGGTCAATGGTTTAAAAAAGATGCTCGATAACGACGAGCAACAGTGTCAAGACGTACTGCAGCAAATTGCAGCGATTCGTGGCGCAGTGAATGGCTTGATGAGAGAGGTCATTAAAGGTCACCTTCTAGAGCATGTGGTACTAGAAGATGACAAAGTTCAGCGTGAAGAAGATATGGAAGTGGTACTGAAAGTATTGGATTCATACATCAAATAGCGCTTGCTTTAGCGGTTCATTTGAGCCTTCCTTTTCACTAGTTCTTTCTTGAGAACATTAACAGCGTAAGGCTTCATTGATTTCCAGGCCTTACACTCTTCTCGTGTTCTACCACAGCCTAAACACCACCCTTTGTCGTGTGAAAAATCGCACATATCAATACAAGGGCTTTTCTGTTTTTTCATATTAGAGCCTATCTAGTACTTTCTCTACACTGGCTTCAAGTGAGCGCAGTCGGTTGAATTCCTCGAACAAACGCTGTTCTAGGTTTTTGAAGTTTAGGGGTAAGGTTCTCTGGCAAATCCCGTAGCTGTTGTCTTGGGTTTTGTAGCCTTTCCAACTTTCAATACGATCTTTTTCTAGAGCTTTAAACTGGCGAATAAATTCTGCTTGGGAAGGGCAGTCTTCTTCCGCATGCATGCAAACAGGAAAGGCCTTCTGCTTAATTTGAGGCCCTTCGATAAAGGTCTCAAAGTGGATACCGCCCTGTTTTTGGTTGAACCAAGTCTCTTTATATAACTGAAGGTACTCTCCACGGTTATAGATCTCCCAACCATCCTCGAACCAGTTTGCTTTTCTTAGCATCTTCTCTAGGTTGCGGAAAACACCTTTAACATCTTTCATATGGAAACTCTTCTTCCGTGGTTTGTGAGACAGTGCGTGAAAAAAAACTATACTCCCCCTGAGTATGAAATACTACCCCCTAGTATATGTGGTTATTGTACATCATCGAATCTTAGAGCTTATCTTAGCGTGCCAGAATCGGAATTAGCGTGTTTGGAAAGGACACCGATAAGCCTGATCTAGCTGTATTCCCGATGTGATTCTAGGCCCTTATGTATGGGGTATTTACGCGGTAAAACTGACAAGTTGATGTTTAACGAGGGTTTATTTCAGTTATGTAGGCCGCATAAAACAAGGGAGGCGAGATTAATCGGTTCTATCCTCGTTAATTTTCAGGAAAATAGCCGCCCGATGATTAATGTCGGTAGTGAACACGAGGTTTCAGGTATGGCAAAGAAAATGATATTTATCCACGGTCGGGGGCAAAAGCCTGACAGGGAGTCGCTTCAATCATTGTGGTACGATGCTATCGAACATGGATTACAGCGTGACTGTAAAGGTTCTGATTCACTCCAAGCTTTCCAGAATATCGAGAAGCGTTTCGTGTATTTTGGCGACTTATCAAACACATTATTGAACAAGCCAACTGAAGAGCCGCTCGTCCGACAACAGGCTTTGATCGATCTCAAAGGGTACACGTCCCATCAGTTTAATAAGAAAACGTATGGTGAAGTTTCGAAGGCAGGGTTCCTGCAAGAGGCGCTCGCGGATACTTTTTCTTCTGTGCTTAGTCGTTTGAAAATGGCAGAGCCACTTATAGCATTAGTTGCTCCCGACATGACTCATTATTGGTATGAAGACTCTTACTTTGGTAGCGACGTAAGGTATCGATTAATGGTGGAGCTGAGAGAGGCGTTAGATAACCAAGATGAGGTGATGATCGTCGCACATAGCCTTGGCACAATGATCAGTTATGACGTGTTATGGAAACTCTCCCATTACAGTGAGTACCGAAACGCTTACGGTGCTAAAAAGAAGATCGATCTTCTGGTTACGTTAGGTTCACCATTAGGCGATGAGAGTGTAAAAGAGCGCTTGAAAGGGAGCCGTTTAGAGGGCATGAAAAAGTACCCTTTAAATATTCATAGGTGGGTGAACTTGTCGGCTGAAGATGACTTTATCTCTCACGACAGCAAAATCAAAAATGACTTTCAAGAGATGCTCAAACTGGATTTGATTGCTGGTGGAATGAAAGACATTTATCCAATTTACAATCTCAATGTGTGTGACGGGCAAAGTAACCCGCACGCTTCTATTGGTTATCTTATAAACCCCCAATTCATCTCCGTGTTAGATGAATGGCTTGCCAGTTAGCGGTAGCGCGCAAGTTCAAATACGAATATTCAAAGGTAGATAGCCAGATAATCAAATGAGTGTTGCGATGTGGAGATCTTGCTTAATCCAATATTATCACTGCGATTGTACTCCTCAATCGAGAGGTCGAACCCATAAGCTGTAGAAGGCGCCATATATTGAGTAATGCCGTGTTGTGTCGTTGTTATTTGATCATGCCCATGTCCACAAATCACCTCTCGTACTCCATATTTCTGAAGCACCTTCATTATGGAAAAATCGTTCTCGAGACGTATTGCTTGCATCCAATCGGCACCGACAGGGATGATAGGGTGGTGAACAACAATGATAGGGTTACTGGCTTTTCTCAGCTGTTTCTTTAACTGGGCCAGGCCTCGATTATCGATACGCCCTGAACCGAGCGGGTGAACGCTGTCTTTGGGTTTGAAATTCTAATCGAGGAACACAAACTCTCGCCCATAAACGTTGGCTCTATCGGTCACACAGATAGTCGAACCTTTAAGTTCTGCACGCATTAAGCGAGAGTCATCATGGTTGCCTGCAATCGCATAAATAGATTTGTTGGTAAGGTGTCGAACGAACGTTTCTAAGTGAGTATAGTCACCGGGTTTGGGGTTACAGCAAATGTCACCTGTCAGGAAAATAGCTTGGCATTCTTGATCGTTATTGACGTATTCAAGCGCTCGACGTAGGTTTTCATAACTGGATTCATCGGAGAGGTGGCAGTCACTGATTTGGTAAATGGTGTTCATTATTGGCGTCCGGTCATTTCAAGATAATCAAGCAGGGCTCTTACCTTGGATATGCGCGTCTACGGTGTGGATAGAGCGCGTGTAGATCCGAAGGTTTAAATGCCCAGTCATACAAGATACTAATTAGCTTACCATTTTCTACAAATTTTTCAGATATGTTATACGGTAACTCTTTCCTCCTAAGTTCCTGAATCGTCATACGTCCGTTAGTTTTGATTAGTACAAAAATGCCTGCTGTATGAGCAGGCATGATGTGAAGTAGGTTTAAGAGAACGGCTCCCTTAAAATAGTGGAGGAAAGCATTCAACCTTAGTGGCTTAAAGAAGCGAACCCCGTTGGAGAGATAAAACCATCATTCGTTCTTTGCTCAACCGTCTGTAAAATTGGGTTGATGTAAAACTCGACGATCTCGTCACTGTTGATTCGATTCATGTACAACATGACCGTTTGATCAGATTGCACGACAGCGCCATCGATAGCGGTTAATTTATCAACGTCTGGTGCGTAAAAGTCCTTGTTAAGCTCTATGCCAGTATCAAAGTCATAGAATGTTTGAGTCTCAGTATCGAATGCCGATACTTTGACTGTTACCCCTTCCGTAACCCAAGATTCATTGTAATCGACGCAAAACAGGGTATGTTGCGAGGCTCTCAACGCATCGAATGAAGAGTAGGGGCGACTTTTGTCTATAAGCGCACTTTCCCCAATGTAATCGTAGCTATTGGTATTCAACTTATTCACGACGCATCCAACATTCATATCATAACCATTAATTTGTGGGCTGCGCTTACTTGTGCCGATGGTATTGCCTACAGAATTAGTAATGTCGTATTGGCTTTGCGTCGAGGCTAGCTTGTCTCCTACTGGCGTAACAAATGAAAAGTAGTTTGGCTCTGCACGGTCGATCCCTGCTAGTTTGCCATCAACCACTCTCAAGGAACCATAACGCGAATTCGTATCGTGATAGTCTAGTTCCTGATATTCATCTGAAGATTTGATATAGGCATAGTGATTATAATTCACAGCATGATCTTCTGGTGGATCTTGGTAGTCGACGAGAATGTTACCTTGTGCGTCTATCTGTATGTCTCGTTCATCGGCATACGCACGACTTTTTAACGTTTTGAAGACAAAGGCATTATCTTTTAGCACTGCTTTGTAGATTCCTCTTGTGTGCCAATGCTCGTCATCTGTAATGTCAAAGCTATATAGTGTCGTATTTGGTATTAAATCACCTTGTTTCTGTTGGCTAAGAAATGGACTCTCGTTTTGTAACTCAGCATCAAATTCCGATACCTTACCGTCAATCACGATGGGATAAAGCTGACCACTTTCTTTGTCCATGATGACTGGGTAATTGCCATAATACGTTTTACCTTTCCAAGCGACCGTTGAGTTGTTCATGTTGAACATGGTGTACTTCTGGTTGATATCGAACACACGTGTAACCGTTGGCATAACCGGTTCGT
>AAZW01000069.1 GCA_000169995.1 Vibrionales bacterium SWAT-3
GCAACGCGCCTTTAAATAACGGTCGCAGGCGTTTCTTAACCGCAACAACAGCCGTTGTTGGTGGTTTGGGAGCTGCTGCTGTAGCCGTGCCTTTTATTAAATCATGGAATCCGAGTGCCAAGGCGAAAGCTGCGGGTGCACCGGTGGAAGTGGAAGTCAGCAAGTTAGAACCGGGACAAATGGTTCGTGTCGAGTGGCAAGGTAAACCTGTATGGGTTGTACGTCGTGCTGAGTCGGTACTAGAAAACCTAAAATCTATCGGTGGTCAACTTCGTGATCCTCAATCTGAAGCTGAACAACAGCCAGAATACGCACAGAACGAATTCCGTTCAATTAAGCCGGAATTCTTCGTTGCTGTTGGTTTCTGTACGCACTTAGGTTGTTCTCCGACTTACCTACCTGATTCTTTCGCAGAACAAGTACAAGGTGTTAAGTCTGGTTTCTTCTGTCCGTGTCATGGTTCGAAATTTGATATGGCTGGTCGAGTATTCCAAGGCGTACCTGCACCATTGAACCTTGTTGTGCCAAAGCATATGTATTTAAGCGACACCAAGATCCTGATCGGTATTGACGAGGGAGATGCATAATGCAAGGACTACTAGACTGGGTTGAAAAACGTATACCCGCGATGAATGCTTACAAAAAGCACTTATCTGAATACCCAATGCCTAAGAACTTTAACTTTTGGTACCTTTTCGGTTCTTTAGCAATGTTGGTATTGGTTAACCAAATCCTTACGGGTATTTGGCTAACAATGAACTACGTACCGTCTGGTGAGGGTGCGTTTGCTTCTGTTGAATACATCATGCGTGATGTGGAATACGGTTGGCTACTACGTTACATGCACTCGACAGGTGCTTCGGCATTCTTCGTTGTTATCTACCTGCACATGTTCCGTGGTCTAATCTACGGTTCTTACCAAAAACCTCGTGAGTTACTTTGGATCTTCGGTATGTTGATCTTCTTGGTGCTTATGGCCGAGGCTTTCATGGGTTACCTACTACCATGGGGTCAAATGTCTTACTGGGGTGCTCAGGTAATCATTTCTCTGTTTGGTGCGATTCCTGTTATCGGTGATGACCTAACGCTTTGGATCCGTGGTGATTACATCATCTCTGGTGCAACGTTGAACCGTTTCTTCGCACTGCACGTTATCGCGCTACCAATCGTACTTCTGCTGCTTATCGTGCTTCACGTACTAGCGCTGCACGAAGTGGGTTCGAACAACCCAGACGGTATCGAGACTAAGCTTCCTAAAGGCACAATGGGCGACGACTACAAAACTCAGTTCCCATTCCATAAAGATTACACTAAGAAATACGACATCATTGACTCTATTCCTTTCCACCCATACGGGACAGTGAAAGATATGGTTGGTGTTGCTGGTTTCCTATTCTTCTTCTGTTATGTGCTGTTCTTTAACCCAGAGATGGGTGGTTTCTTCCTTGAGCCGCCAAACTTTGAAGCTGCGAACCCGCTGAAGACACCTGAGCACATTGCTCCTGTATGGTACTTCACGCCGTTCTACGCAATCCTACGTGCGGTTCCTGATAAGCTGCTAGGTGTTGTAGCAATGGGTGCATCGATTGTTGTGCTATTCCTACTGCCATGGTTCGACCGTTGTAAAGTGCGTTCTTACCGTTACCGTAGCAAACTGCATTTGATTAACATCATCCAATTCACAATAAGCTTTATTGCGCTTGGTGTACTTGGTGCGCTTCCAGCAACACCAACATACACGCTACTAGCTCAAATCTTTAGCTTAGGTTACTTCATGTTCTTCGTTCTGCTGTGGTTCTACAGTAAAAATGAAGCGACGAAACCATTACCAGAAAGGGTGACATTCAAATGAAAAAGTGGATTGTAATTTTATTTGCTATGTTGCCGTCACTGGCGATGGCAGCGGGTGCAAACGTACCATTAGACAAAGCGAACAATGACTTAACGGACAAAGCTTCATTGCAAAATGGCGCTAAGATGTTCATGAACTACTGTTTTGCTTGTCACTCAACGCAATACCAACGCTATGAGCGTGTTGCGAATGACTTAGAGATCCCAGTTGATCTAATGAAGGAAAACCTGATTTTCGACCCTGAAGCGAAAATTGGTGACCTAATGGTTAATGCAATGCCTTCTGAGCAAGCGGCAAGCTGGTTTGGTGCTCCGCCACCGGACCTAACTTTGGTTGCTCGTGTTCGTGGTGCTGACTGGCTATACACGTACCTTCGCACTTTCTACGAAGATCCGTCTCGTCCATTTGGCGTGAACAACATTGTTTTCCCAAGTGTTGGTATGCCGCACGTTCTTGAAGAGCTGCAAGGTATCCCTACACCAATCTACGATACTCACATTGTAGATGGCGAAGAAGTAACAGTGGTTGTTGGTACTAAGACTGATGGCTCTGGTGAACTAAGTGCTGGTGAATACGATGAAGCGGTTCGCGACCTAGTTAACTTCCTAGTTTACTCGGGCGACCCTGTTCAACTTGAGCGTCATGCTCTAGTTGGTGGGTAATGGCTTTCTTAGTAATCTTCACTATCATTGTGATTCTGCTGAAGAAAGAGTATTGGCGTGATGTGCACTAATGTGCTATATACCGTGCTATCCCAAATATGTATGTCATGGAGGCTTTAGGCCTCCATTGTTTTTATTTAAAGTGTACTGGAGGGCTCCATGGCTGTAGCTGCCAATAAACGTTCTGTAATGACTCTTTTCTCAAGTGCTTCTGATATGTATAGCCATCAGGTGCGCATCGTTCTTGCTGAAAAAGGCGTAAGTGTTGAAGTTGAGTTGGTTGATGAAAAAAATCTTCCAGCAGAGCTTGTTGAACTGAACCCGTACAAATCAGTACCAACTCTTGTTGATCGTGAGCTTGCTCTTTACGACTCTAAGATCATCATGGAATACCTAGATGAGCGTTTTCCTCATCCACCATTGATGCCTGTATACCCGGTTGCTCGTGGTAACAGCCGTCTAATGATGTACCGTATTGAGCGCAACTGGTACTCAGTTGCAGAGAAGATCGTTAAAGGCAACGCTGAAGAATCTGAAGCAGCACGTACTAAACTACGTAACGATCTACTGACTCTAGCTCCTATCTTCGCAGAGTACGAGTACTTCATGAGCGAAGAATTCAGCCTAATCGATTGCTACCTTGCTCCGCTACTATGGCGTTTACCTGAGCTTGGTATCGAGCTAATTGGCCCTGGTTCTAAAGAGCTTAAAGTTTACATGAACCGCGTATTTGAACGTGATTCATTCCTAGCTTCTTTAACGGAAGCTGAGCGCGAGATGCGACTAGTTCGCTAAGCGTTATGGATATCTCAAATATGACACCACGCCGACCATACATGCTTCGTGCATTCTATGATTGGCTGGTTGATAACGAATTGACTCCACATCTTGTAGTTGAAGCAACACTGCCAGGCGTGCGAGTTCCAGAAGAGTTTGTTCAAGATGGTCAGATCATTCTGAACATCGCACCTCGTGCAGTTGGACAACTTGAGCTGGGTAACGAAGCTGTGACGTTTAGCGCTCGTTTTAGTGGTCGTCCTCACTCTGTGATCGTTCCACTTTATGCTGTACAAGCGATTTACGCTCGTGAGAATGGTGCTGGTACCATGTTTGAACCTGAAGAGGCTTACATGGAATCGTTCGAAGAAGGGATTGAAGAAGGTCCTTTCGAAGAGCCAGAAAAAGGCCCATCTTTGAGTGTTGCAACGGCTGAACCAGAAGCTGAAGAGCCAGACTCAGATCCTGAGCCACCTCGTCCGGCGAAAGGTCGTCCAAGCCTTCGTGTTATCAAATAACGTTAGTTATAAGTAACGACTCAATAAAAAAGCAGCGACTCATCGCTGCTTTTTTCTTTTCTGTTACCTGCTGATTTCTGTGCAGTTTTAGCTTAATCGCTAGTTAACAGCTGTCTCTTCTTCACCATATTCAAATGCTCGGATTACCTGCTTCACACCGGAAATGTTGCGTGCAACTTCCGTCGCGATATCTGCGTGTTCACGAGATACTAAGCCCAGTAAGAATACTTCTGAATCTTCAGTGATGACTTTCACCTTGATGCCGTTCAGCTCAGAGTTAGCCAGCAGAGCCGATTTCACTTTCGTGGTAATCCAGCTGTCTTTGCTGATAGCGCTAACAGAGAGAGGCTCTTTCACGCGAATCTGATTGTGAATCGTTTCGACGCCAGGTACATCTTTCGCTTGGCTCTCAAAAGAGCGGCGTTCAGCATCTGTTGTTGCTTGGCCCATTAATACCACCGAGCCGCGGTAAGAGCTTGCTGTGACACGAACGCTACCACGGTATGGCTGTTTATTAGTGATGGCTGCGACTTCAAATTCGATATTGTTGTCGTTCCAAATCTCTTTAGTGGTACGCGTGTCAGTGACAATGTTTGCAGTGGTTGCTGCACCAGCAATGAAAATGCCAGCACAACCAGACAAAGATAGTGTAAGTAGCGAAACACTAATCTGCTTCAATAGCGTCTTAGAGGTAAATGATTTCATTGTGATGCTCCGTATATCACTCTTCGTGAGCAGGGAAGAGTACTTGATCGATTAGGTCACATAGGCAGTGTAGTGTCACCATGTGCACTTCATGAATGCGCGCTGTGCGGTGTGACGGGATACGAATTTCTACATCGTGCTCACCAAGCAAACCTGCCATTTCACCACCATCTTTACCGGTAAAGGCGATGATAGTCATGTCACGAGTTACCGCTGCTTCCATCGCTTTAATGATGTTCTTGCTGTTACCGCTAGTCGAGATAGCCAGTAAAATATCACCCGTTTGACCAAACGCACGCACCTGTTTAGAGAAGATCTCTTCGTAGTGGTAGTCGTTTGCAACCGCAGTAAGCGTGGTGTTATCAGCGGTAAGGGCCATTGCTGGTAGGCTAGGGCGCTCGGTTTCAAAACGGTTAAGTAGGCATGATACAAATTGCTGAGCGTTTGATGCGGATCCACCATTACCACAACATAGGATTTTGTTTCCGTTGAGCAAGGTAGCAACCATAGCTTGAGCGGCGTGCGTGATTGCGTCTGGTAATGCTTCTGCAGCCGCAATTTGGATTTGAATACTTTCTGTAAAACTTTCTTTAATGCTGTCTAGCATGTTTATCCTTGGGTAATCGCGTTTTGAATCCAGTTAATATGATCATCTGGCCCTTCAATGGCAATGATATCAAACCTGAAATCTGTGGAGTGTACCGACAAGCCTTGCTGCATCAGCCACACTTGGGCTGTTTTGAGTAGCCTTTGTGACTTCTTCGCTGTCACCATCTCAGCGGCATGTCCGTAGCGAGTTTGCTTACGGTATTTTACTTCGGCAAACACAATCGTATTGTTATGGCGCATTATAAGATCAATCTCGCCACATTTTGCTATGAAGTTTTGTTGAATTAACGATAAACCGTGGCGGGTCAGATAGGCCTTTGCCACGGCCTCGTATTGATCACCCACCTGTTTATGGGTGATCTTTGCTGTGGATAAGAACGTTCGGCTAAAAAGCCCCATGCTCTGCCCAGCTGATTCACGTTGTACGACACAGTTGTTGTCGATGGTTAACACACCAGTTTCTCCTGGAATGCTGTAACCCTGTACGGCTTTCATCTGTGGTAGCGCATCCATTAGGTAGTATGCATCCATACCTAACGCTTGTAGACGTTTCTGGCCGTTTGAATGTGCTGGCCATAGTTCGTTAAGCTCTTTGTTCAGCTCACCTTTGTTTTCAACTAGCAGTGGGATATCGCTGTAAAATACACCTGTTAGGTCTTCATACTGCTTATCACCGCTATTACTGCGTGAGTTAGAGAACAGAGCAGGCTGGCTAGCATCTGGGTTGATCGCAACTTCAATGAAAGGCTTGATCAGCGTTAGCTCTGAGTTCTTCGCCACGATGTAGACAGAATCGATATCACGACGACTGCGTGGCTCGGTTTCTAGGTCTAAGTCAAGTAGGTTATCCATTTGCGCGATGCGCTGTTGGCTCTCTTGTAGGCCGAATACTTGATTCACGTTGCGTTGAAGTTGGCGTTTGTCCGAGAAGAAGCTGATTGCCACATCGTTATTGCTGTATTTTTTCCACTCTTCTTTAAACGCTTGCTCAACACGATCACCAAGGCGTCCCTTCGGAGCCAGAATCAGTGGGTATTTGTAGCCTTGAGCAAACAGGTGTTTCGCTGCTTGAGCAACCTCTTGCTCAGGAGATAGAGCGAGGTAACAAATATTGGTGTCAGGTTCTAGCTGAGTTGGAATATTCAGAGCTAAAGCTGGAATCGAGTTCTCGTGATTTTTCTGCGCTTGCTGAAGCTTAGTGATGTTGCTCTTAATCAGCGGGCCAACGATGAAATCAACATTGTTCTCTTCAAGTGTCGCTTTAATTTCAGCGGCACTTTGAACATTGGTGTCCATAACCGTCAGCGTTGCATCTTCTTCGCGCTCTTTGTCATTCATCATCGCAAAGATGAAACCATCACGTACCAGTTGTGCTTGCTTACCATATTTACCCGTTAGCGGTAGCAGCAATGCAGTACTGGTTGGTTTGCTGATCTCTAAGGCTAGGATGTCAGTGATTGCTTGCGGTGTGTAAGTAGCAGCAGGGTGCTGAGGGTTCTCGGCTAACCAATCAGACAGGGTTTCCTGTAGGTTTGGAAGGTTCGAGTTAAGCGTCTTCATGTAAATAGCGAGCTGTAACCAACCGGCTAAAACGTCTTCTGTCGGTGACGTTTTCAGTTCCAGAATCTCATATTGAGAGTAGCTATTTAGATTTTTCCAAATTCGATCAGCGGTTTGCTGTTGGATCTCGTCGTTATCTTCTGCGTACTCAGAATAAAGAACAAGTTCACGGCTCGCCTCGAAATACTCGTTTCGCATCTCTGAAATATTCGCGCGTAGCTCGTGGTAATCTTGCCACTGTTCGTTTGGCAGCTTCCACCAAGGCTGGAAGTTTAGTTGGCTGTACGCTTGATCCGGCTGTGAGTTGTTGACCAACAGTTGAGCTCGAGCGAGTTGCCACTCTGCTTGCTGAACTTCAGTGAGCTCTTGTTTTGCTATGCGTTTAATAAGCAGAGTTGCTTGGTCAGTTTTGCCGGCTTGCACAGAAGCTTTAAGCGCCATGATTAACCAGTCGTTTTGTAGGCTTCCTTTGCTACTATCCGCTTGCATCATGTAACTTTCAGTGGATTGCACTGGATCTAGTGTAATATCTACGCTTGTTGGTGTTTGTGGACCTGAAGAACAAGCCGCCAATGTAATTGCTAATGCAATTGGAGTTAGTAAGCGTGGTACACTGAGTCTCTTATGGTTCATCGTTGCCATGAGTTCTTTAAATTCCGTATAAATTTGTATCTATATTAATCGTTGAAGTGATGGTAAACAAATGACAGATAACAAAACCTTGCTCACAGAGAGCCCAACTCTCTACATTGTGCCAACCCCAATCGGAAATTTGGGAGATATCACTCAAAGAGCAATTGAAATCTTATCAAGTGTCGATGTTATTGCAGCCGAAGACACACGCCACACGGGTAAGCTGCTTGCTCACTTCAATATATCAACCAGAACGTTCGCTTTACATGATCATAATGAACAAACTAAAGCTCAAGTTCTAGTCGAAAAGCTATTAGAAGGTCAGTCTATCGCATTAGTCTCTGATGCGGGTACACCTTTAATCAGTGATCCAGGTTACCATCTTGTATCACAATGTCGTCAAGCGGGTGTGAGAGTTGTGCCACTTCCTGGTGCTTGTGCTGTGATTACCGCGTTAAGTGCGTCAGGTTTACCATCGGATCGTTTCAGCTTTGAAGGCTTCTTACCGCCTAAGAGTAAAGGTCGTAAAGATAAGTTCCTAGAGATCGCGAAAGCTGAGCGCACGTGCATCTTCTACGAATCACCGCACCGCATTTCTGACTCTTTGCAAGATATGCTTGAGATCTTAGGCCCTGACCGTGAAGTTGTGTTGGCGCGTGAGTTGACTAAGACTTTCGAAACCATTCAAGGCCTGCCTCTTGGTGAGCTGATTGAGTGGATTGAAGAGGACGCGAACCGCAAGCGCGGCGAGATGGTATTACTGATTCATGGTCATCGTGAAGAAGCGAGCACTGAATTACCAGATGAAGCGACTCGTACGTTGGGTATTCTGACCAAAGAACTGCCTCTTAAAAAAGCGGCGGCAATGACAGCAGAAATCTACAACCTGAAAAAGAATGCACTGTACAAATGGGGCCTAGAGCACCTGGATGGCTAATACTTCTATAGTGATCTAACGCTGATGCAGATAAAAGAGCCCGCAATGAGTATCTTTTATCTGTATCTCTTATCACAGCACTCTAATCCGCTCTTTAGGTCAATTCCCCACCAGTTAATCATTGGTTTGCACCATATTTGTGATCTCGCTAGACACTGCACTCTAATCTCTATACAATCCGCCCTCGGAGTTGAACGGGTAATCGCTGCTTTGCTGATGTCCTTCGGGAGACTGACGTTGAGGTCCTTCGGGAAACTGACGTTGAAGTCCTTCGGGAGACTGGCAGAGGGGAGGAACGTCCGGGCTCCATAGAGCAGGGTGCCAGATAACGTCTGGGGGGCGCGAGCCCACGACAAGTGCAGCAGAGAGAAGACCGCCGATGGCCTCATTTCTTCGGAAGGGGCACAGGTAAGGCTGAAAGGGTGCGGTAAGAGCGCACCGTGCGACTGGTAACAGTTCGTAGCAAGGTAAACTCCACCCGGAGCAAGATCAAATAGGCCCTCACATTGCGTTGCTCGCGTATGGGGGCGGGTAGATTGCTTGAGCCTGTGAGCGATTGCAGGCCTAGACGAATGGTTACCGCCGCGCAAGCGGAACAGAACCCGGCGTATGTGTCAACTCCACCCATTTTAAGAACCCATCATTACTTAACGGTAGTGATGGGTTTTTTGCTTTATATTGACGTAAATTATTTAGATTTCCTTAAAATCCGTCACCTTGGTATGAGCTTGGGTCAAAAATTCCCAAAGCCTGTACACAATATGGTGGAGATACAGCGTGAAATCAGTACACTAAAACGTTAACAGAACAAATTATTGCCGAACTAATGGCTCAATCCACTCACTGAGAAGACTATGACAGAAGCATTCAAACATATTTCAGTATTGCTTAACGAATCTATTGACGGACTTGCGATCAAACCTGACGGTACCTACATCGATGGTACTTTTGGCCGTGGTGGTCACAGCCGTACAATCCTGTCTAAACTGGGCGAGAATGGACGACTATTTAGTATCGACCGCGATCCACAAGCGATTGCAGAAGCACAAAAAATTGATGACCCTCGCTTTACTATCATCCACGGCCCATTCTCTGGTATGGCTGAGTACGCTGAGCGTTATGATTTAGTGGGTAAGGTTGACGGTGTTCTACTGGATTTAGGTGTTTCTTCTCCGCAACTTGATGACGCTGAACGTGGCTTCAGTTTCATGAAAGATGGCCCGCTGGATATGCGTATGGACCCAACTTCGGGCATCCCTGTATCTCAGTGGTTACTAGAAGCCGATCTTGATGACATCACTTGGGTGATTCGTGAGTTCGGTGAAGACAAGCACGCTCGTCGTATCGCAAAAGGCATCATTGCTTATCAAGAAAACGAAGAGAATGAGCCGCTAACTCGCACTGGTCAGTTAGCTAAGCTTATCTCTGATGTAGCACCAAAAAGCTTCAAAGAGAAAAAGCACCCTGCAACACGTGCTTTCCAAGCATTCCGTATCTACATTAACAGTGAACTGGAAGAGATCGATACGGCACTAAAAGGTGCAGCAAGCATTCTTGCTCCAGAAGGTCGCCTGTCTGTTATTAGTTTCCACTCACTTGAAGACCGTATGGTGAAGCGTTTTATCCGTAAAGAGAGCCAAGGCCCACAAGTGCCTCACGGCCTTCCGTTAACGGAAGAGCAGATCAAAGCACTAGGCAGTGCTGATCTTAAGCCTGTCGGTAAAGCGATCAAACCATCGAAAGGCGAAGTGGATGAGAACACTCGTTCACGTAGTTCAGTATTACGAATCGCAGAAAAGCTATAGTCAATGAAGACCTCCAAGCCGAACTTAGCCAAGATAATATTTTTTGATTTGATCTCCGTGGGTAAAGTCCCATTGGTACTGCTTATCTGTATCTTCGCGAGTGCGATGGGGGTCGTTCTCACGACACACATGTCACGTCAGGCAATCACGCAAAAAGACATGGCATTGAGTGATCGTGAACAGCTTGATAATGAATGGCGAAATTTAATGCTTGAAGAGACGGCTCTGGCTGAACACAGTCGCGTTCAAGCATCGGCAAAACGAGAGCTAGACATGAAACGTCCAGACTCCGACAAAGAAGTTGTGATCACACTGAAATGACCGGAAAAAAGGAAAAAGCACCCGCGAAAGCCGTTAAGAAACCAACGAAAGAGCGAGTGAAGAGCGAAAAGGACTCGGATCCAATTCTGATTAAATGGCGTTTCAACGTCGTTATTGCTTTTGTGTTGGTTGCCTTTTCTGTACTAGTCGGTCGTGTGGCTTACATCCAAGTCATTGAACCAGATAATTTAATTCGTCAGGGCGACCTTCGTTCTGTTCGTGTTAAGGCTATTCCTTCTGCCCGCGGTATTATTTCCGACCGCAATGGCGAACCACTTGCCGTCAGTGTGCCTGTTGAAGCGGTATGGGCTGACCCGAAAACCATCTTCGATAAAAATGGCATGGCCCAAATTGATCGTTGGTATGCGCTAGCTGATGTGCTCGGCTTAGATCGACAATCAATGATCAACAAGATCTCCAGCGACAAATCTCGTCGTTTTATCTACCTACAAAGACAAGTTAGCCCAGCAATGGCGAAATACATCCGCGACTTAAAGTTGGTGGGTATTGGCCTTAAAGCAGAATCACGTCGTTATTACCCTGCCGGTGAAGTCAGCGCGCATCTTATTGGTGTGACCGGAATTGACGGACACGGCCTAGAGGGTGTTGAGCGCAGCTACGATAAGTGGCTAACGGGTGAAGCAGGTAAACGTACAATCCGTAAAGACCGTTACGGGCGAGTGGTTGAAAACATTGCCTTAGAAGAGCGTGAAGAAGGTAAACCACTCGAATTAACCATCGATCAGCGCTTGCAAGCCATCGCCTATCGAGCGATTAAACAGGCGGTAGCCGATCACAAGGCGACATCTGGTTCTGCAATCTTGTTAGATGTAAAAACAGGTGCGGTTTTGGCTATGGTCAACGCGCCGTCTTACAACCCCAACAATCGTGCTGATTTACAAAGCTTTAAGATGCGTAACCGCGTGATCACCGATGCTTTTGAACCAGGTTCGACGGTTAAGCCTTTTGTCGTGCTAGCCGCTCTCGAAAATGGCACCGCGGATGCTGATACTGTGATTGATACGGGGAACGGCATCATGCAAATCGGTGGTAGCCGTGTACGTGATACTTCTAAAGTTGGCAAGGCAGACTTAGCGTTAATCCTTAAGAAGTCGAGTAACATCGGTGTGGCGAAATTAGCACTGGATATGCCGCTGGAAGCGCTATTGGGTATGTACAGTTCAGTAGGCCTAGGTGAGATGTCTGGGCTGAACCTAGTAGGTGAAACTGCCGGTATTTTCCCGAACCGTCGACGCTGGTCTAAGTTTGAAATTGCGACCTTATCCTTTGGTTATGGCCTAGCGATTACTCCACTTCAATTGGCTCATGCCTATGCGACGTTAGCGAATCATGGTGTTTACGAACCTATTCATATCGTTAAAAGCAACGACCAAGATTTCTCAAAACAGATCATCAAGCGCGAAAATGCTGAGTTGGTTTTGAACATGTTAGAAGGCGTAACCCAAAAGGGCGGTACAGCCACAAGAGCTGCCGTGCCGGGTTACCGAGTAGCAGCAAAAACAGGTACATCTAGAAAAGCGATTTCCGGTGGTTATGGAGACGAGTACTTCGCCTATACCGCTGGTGTTGCTCCAGTGAGTGACCCAAGAGTCTCTTTGGTTGTGATGATCAATGAACCTCAAGGTGACCTTTACTATGGTGGCTCGGTCGCAGCCCCTGTTTTTTCTGAAATCATGAAGGGCGCACTGCAAATACTGAATGTCCCTGCTGATGAAAACAAGTTTCAAGAATAGATCTAATCAGGATTCAATATGAGTAATAGCCTCACGCTGTCATCTTTACTTTCTCCTTGGGGAGATTTTAGTGCTCCCGAGTTAGCGTCGATTGCGGTTGAGCAATTGGAGCTAGACAGTCGTGCCATCAAGGACGGTGATATCTTTGTTGCCATTGTAGGGCATGCTGTCGATGGTCGTCGCTTTATCGACAAAGCCGTTGCTCAGGGCGCAAAGGCGGTTGTTGCACAAGCCAGCGATGACAAAGTGCACGGCTCGGTTGAATGGTTAGATGCAGTGCCAGTGATTTATGTATCTGAGCTGAATGTAATCCTCTCAGAACTGGCAGGTCGAGTTTACTCTTCTCAAGCAACCAAGCTTATTGGCGTTACTGGCACCAATGGCAAAACCACCATCACTCAATTGATTGCTCAGTGGCTAGACCTAGTGGGTCAACGTTCTGCGGTAATGGGCACCACGGGTAACGGTTTTCTAGATAACCTCAAAACGGCGGCTAATACGACCGGTAGTGCGATTGAAATACAGCGCACACTGAGTGAGTTAGCTGAAGACAACGCCGTTTATACCGCGATGGAAATCTCTTCTCTTGGTTTGGTTCAAGGCCGAGTCAAGGCGTTGGACTTTGAGGTTGGTGTATTTACCAACCTGAGCCGTGACCACTTGGATTACCACGGTACGATGGAAGAGTACGCACTGGCTAAGAAGAGCTTGTTTACTCAGCATAAGTGTAAGCATGCCGTGATTAATGTTGATGATGAAGTCGGTAAAGCTTGGATGGTAGATCTGTCCAATGCAGTAGCCGTATCATTGCTTCCGCTATCGGGCTACCAGCAGTCAGTATGGACATCGGATGTTGCTTATGCAGAGACCGGTATCAAACTCGCTTTTGATGGTAGCTGGGGGCAGGGACAACTGTCTGTTCCTTTAATTGGCCAGTTCAACGCCTCAAATGTATTGGTTGCTTTCGCGACATTACTTTCACTAGGCATCGACAAGCAAACCTTGATCGACACAGCACCTCAACTGCAACCAGTTATTGGTCGCATGGAATTGTTCCAAGTACCAAACAAAGCCAAAGTAGTGGTCGATTATGCGCATACACCAGACGCACTAGAGAAAGCATTAGCAGCACTACGAGTTCACTGCTCTGGAAAGCTATGGGCAATCTTTGGCTGCGGTGGTGATCGAGATACCGGCAAGCGCCCTATGATGGCAGTGACCGCAGAGCAGTTCGCCGACAAAATTATTATTTCAGATGACAACCCTCGCAGCGAAGATCCTGCATTGATTGTTAAAGACATGCTGGCAGGTTTAAGTGAGCCTGAAGCCGCCTTTGTTGAGCACGATCGCTATCAGGCGGTTAAGTTTGCTTTAGAGCAGGCGGGTAATAACGACATTATTCTTCTGGCAGGTAAAGGCCATGAGGATTACCAAGTATTGAAAGACAAAACGATCCATTATTCGGATCGAGAGTCTGCGCTACAACTTTTAGGTATTTCATAATGATTGATGTATCACTCGAGCAGATCTGCTCAGCGGTGAACGGTCAGCTGATTGAGGCTGGCAAATCGAACAATAGTTTGATCAATTCGGTTTCTACTGACACTCGCACTGTTGAAGAAGGTGCGTTGTTTGTTGCTCTCGTTGGTGAACGTTTTGATGCGCATGATTTTTGCGGTCAGGCTGTTGAGGCCAATGCGAGTGCGTTATTAGTTCAACGAAAACTTGACCTAAATATTACTCAAGTTGTTGTTGAAGACACTAAACTTGCTTTAGGTCAGCTAAGTGCTTGGATTCATGAGCAATGTAACGTTCCTACTATGGCGATTACAGGCAGCTGCGGCAAGACAACAGTAAAAGAGATGGTTGCGAGCATTTTGCAGCAACGTGGCAAGGTGCTGTTTACAGCAGGCAACTTCAATAATGATATTGGGGTACCGTTAACCCTGCTGCGTAGTGAGTCAAGCGACGACTACGCAGTGATCGAACTAGGCGCCAATCACATCGGTGAAATTGCATACACCACTCAACTTGTTAAACCACAGGTTGCGTTGGTGAACAATGTCGCGGCGGCACACTTAGAAGGTTTTGGCTCTATCGATGGTGTGAAGCAAGCGAAAGGCGAAATTTTTCAGGGGCTTGCTGCTGGTGATACTGCTATTGTTAACCTAGAGAGCAATGGTGGTGACTTCTGGAAAGATGTCCTTGCAGACAAAAACGTACTGACCTTTTCTGAAAGTGATGACACGGCGGATTACTTTGCGACGAATATTCGCATCAACGAGCAGGGTGAAGCTTGCTTTGATATGCAGACCCCGCAAGGTGCCATCGATGTCGAACTTGGCATTATTGGTCAGCACAATGTAGCAAACGCATTAGCGGCAGCTGCACTGAGCATTCAATTCGGTGCCACGCTTGCAGAAATTAAAAGCGGTTTAGCGAATCTTATCTCAGTTAAAGGCCGAGTTGAGGTTCAACAATTAAGTCAGAATATCAAGCTGATAGATGACAGTTACAACGCCAGCGTACCGGCAATGAAGGCTGCAGCGAAATTGCTGTCGAGCTTCAAAGGTCAGCGTTGGTTGATTTTAGGCAATATGGCTGAATTAGGCGATGAAAGCCTTGCACTTCACCGTCAAGTCGGTGAATATGCTGCCCCATTCGCTTTTGAGCATGTACTCACTTACGGTGATGATACCAAGGTGATTAGTGAAGTGTGTAATGGCACTCACTTTGCAACGCACGAAGCGATGATCGCGCACATAGAGCAGCACTTGAGCTTGCCAGAAAACGCGCCACATACCTTGTTGGTAAAAGGCGCTAATAGTGCAGGAATGAGTAAAATAGCCGCTGCTTTAAAGGAGAACTTTTCATGATAATTTGGCTTGCAGAGCTACTACAGCCACACTTTTCTTTTTTCCGTTTGTTCGAATACTTATCGTTTCGTGCAATCGCGAGTATTTTGACGGCTCTATGTCTGTCGCTGTGGATGGGACCTCGTTTAATTGAGCGTCTACAAATGCTGCAAATTGGCCAAGTTGTTCGTAACGACGGCCCTGAGTCTCACTTCAGTAAGCGTGGTACACCAACCATGGGTGGTGTGATGATCCTTGCTGCGATCATTATTACAGTCTTGCTTTGGGCTGACTTATCAAATCCTTACGTTTGGGCTGTGCTTGTCGTGCTAGGCGGTTACGGTGCTGTTGGTTTTGTTGATGATTATCGTAAAGTCGTTCGTAAGAACACTGATGGTCTGATTGCCCGTTGGAAGTATTTCTGGCAGTCGGCGATTGCTTTGGTAGTAGCATTTGCTCTGTATGCTCATGGGCAAGACACTGCAGCAACACAATTGGTGGTGCCTTTCTTTAAAGATGTGATGCCACAACTTGGTTTACTGTACATTGTTCTAACTTACTTTGTTATTGTGGGTACCAGTAACGCGGTAAACCTAACGGATGGCCTAGATGGCTTGGCGATTATGCCAACGGTTATGGTTGCGGCTGGCTTTGCTGTTATCGCTTGGGCGACAGGTAACGTTAACTTTGCAGCATACCTACACATTCCATACATCCCATATACTTCTGAACTGGTTGTGGTATGTACTGCTATCGTTGGTGCAGGCCTTGGTTTCCTATGGTTTAACACTTACCCAGCACAAGTATTCATGGGCGATGTTGGCTCTCTAGCACTGGGTGGTGCGTTAGGTGTGATTGCGGTACTCGTTCGTCAAGAGTTGGTACTAGTGATCATGGGTGGTGTGTTTGTAATGGAGACTTTGTCAGTAATCCTGCAGGTGGGTTCTTACAAATTACGTGGCCAGCGTATTTTCCGTATGGCACCGATTCACCACCACTATGAACTTAAAGGCTGGCCTGAACCGCGTGTAATCGTGCGCTTTTGGATCATCTCAATGGTATTGGTACTGATTGGCCTAGCGACACTGAAAGTTCGTTAATCCTATGCGAGCCTCTGTATTGGAGGCTCTTTTAAACTATTAAGAGCATCTTGTTTAAATGGAACGTTGGCAAAATATTCAAAATGTAGTGGTTGTGGGGCTCGGTATTACCGGGCTCTCTGTCGTTAAACATCTCGTAAAATATCAACCTCATACGCATGTGAAGGTCATTGATACGCGAGATCTACCGCCAGGAAAGGAATCTTTGCCTGAGTCGGTTGAGCTGCATTCTGGAAGCTGGAATAGCCAATGGCTAGCTGAGGCTGATCTGGTGGTTGCTAACCCAGGCATTGCTTTAGCGACACCTGAAATTCAAGATGTGCTTCAAGCGGGTACGCCTGTCGTTGGCGACATCGAGTTGTTTGGCTGGGCAGTCGATAAACCTGTTGTGGCAATCACTGGCTCAAACGGTAAGAGTACCGTGACGGATTTGACTGGTGTGCTTGCTAAAGCTGCTGGGCTTAATGTTGGTGTTGGCGGCAATATTGGTATTCCTGCCCTAGACCTCCTAGAACTTGATGCCGACTTATATGTTCTTGAGCTTTCAAGTTTTCAGCTAGAAACCACATCGAATTTAAAACTTGCTGCAGCGGCATTCTTAAACCTGTCTGAAGATCATATGGATCGCTATCAGGGCATGACTGATTACCGCGAGGCCAAGTTAAGAATCTTTAATAACGCGCAGTGTACGATTGTAAATCGTGAAGACAAAGAGACTTACCCTGACCAAACAATGCCATTGGTAACTTTTGGACTAGATAACCAAGAGTTTGGTGTATCAACGATTGGTGGTTGTGAGTGGCTGGTCGATAACGGTAAACCTGTCCTTACTACTCAAGATTTAACATTGGTTGGACGTCACAATGTGGCAAATGCGTTAGTCTCACTTGCACTATTGAAGCAAGTTGGTATCGACTACAACAAAAGTCTTGAGGCTTTGAAAGCCTATAACGGTTTGACGCATCGTTGCCAAGTGGTGGCTGACAAGCGCGAAATCAAATGGGTTAATGACTCCAAAGCAACCAACGTAGCCAGCACATTGGCGGCTCTGTCTGGTTTGGAGTATCAAGGTACGTTATATCTTCTGGTTGGCGGCGTGGGTAAAGGTGCTGACTTTAGCGAGCTGGAACCAGTATTGGCGCAACTTGAGCGTGTTCAGCTGTGTTGTTTCGGTGAAGATGCAGATCAATTTATGCCTCTGCACCCATCGGCACAAAAGTTCGACACTATGCAGCAGATAATCGAATCTATCTCGCCACAGCTGGTGGCTGGAGATATGGTGATGCTGTCTCCGGCGTGCGCAAGCTTCGATCAATTTAATAATTTCATGGCAAGAGGTGATGCGTTCACTGAGCTTGCTCATGAGTATGCTTAACGTGTTGAAGGACTAACATTCAGTGCAAAGAGTCAAAGAGATTAATCAATCCATCTGGCAGTGGCTAAACCGTGCTACTCCCGAGGCGCTTTACGATCGTCAATTGGTATGGATTGCTCTTGGGCTAATGCTGACAGGTTTGGTGATGGTAACGTCTGCTTCGTTCCCCATCAGTGCTCGTTTAACCGATCAGCCGTTTCACTTTATGTTCCGCCACGCGATCTTCCTGTTGCTCGCACTGGGTGTATCCAGTGTGATATTACAAATTCCGATGAAGCGCTGGTTTCAATACAGTATGTACCTGTTGGGCTTATCCTTCTTCTTGCTGGTCGTGGTACTAGCCGTCGGTAAGTCAGTTAACGGTGCATCTCGTTGGATTCCTCTTGGGCTATTTAACTTACAGCCAGCCGAGGTCGCTAAGCTTTCCTTGTTTATCTTCATGGCGGGTTACTTGGTTCGTAAGCAAGATGAAGTGAGAAGAACTTTCTTTGGTGGTTTTGCAAAACCTATCATGGTGTTTGGTGCTTTTGCCGTCTTGCTACTTGGTCAACCCGACTTAGGTACCGTAGTTGTAATGTTGGTGACCCTGTTTGGCATGTTGTTCATTGCTGGTGCCAAGTTGTCACAGTTTATTGCCTTGATGGTCGCTGGTATTGCTGCCGTCGTTGGTTTGATCGTAATTGAACCTTACCGTGTTCGACGTGTGACTTCATTCTGGGAACCTTGGAATGACCCATTTGGTAGTGGTTACCAATTAACTCAGTCATTGATGGCGTTCGGCCGTGGTGATTGGATGGGGCAAGGTCTTGGTAACTCGATTCAAAAACTCGAATACCTACCAGAAGCGCATACCGACTTTGTATTTGCGGTCTTGGCTGAAGAGCTTGGTTTTGTCGGTGTTACCTTAGTATTAATGTTGATCTTTAGCTTGGTGTTAAAAGCTATTCTGATTGGCAAAAAAGCCTTCGAACATGATCAGGTATTCAGTGGTTATCTGGCTTTTGGTATTGGTATTTGGTTTGCGTTTCAGACGCTTGTTAACGTAGGTGCTGCATCAGGCATCGTTCCGACCAAAGGTCTAACCCTACCGCTAATCAGTTATGGTGGCTCGAGTTTAATTGTTATGTCTGTGGCGGTATCAATGCTGCTACGCATTGACCATGAATGTCGAATGCAACAAAAAGAACAAGCTGACAATCAAAACGAATTAGTAGAATAAGAATCTAACGCGATGAAACAAAACAAAAAACTTTTAGTGATGGCTGGTGGTACTGGCGGTCACGTTTTCCCAGGGTTAGCAGTAGCTAAAAAGCTTCAGCAACAAGGTTGGGAAATTCGCTGGTTAGGCACAGCAGACAGAATGGAAGCGGATTTAGTGCCAAAACATGGTATTGAAATCGACTTCATTAAAGTGAAAGGCCTGCGTGGTCAAGGCATTAGCAAGCTAATTAAAGCCCCATTCCAAATTATTAATGCCATACTTCAAGCAAAGCAGCATATCAAAGCGTGGCAGCCTGACGTGGTACTCGGCATGGGTGGCTATGTAAGTGGCCCGGGTGGTATTGCGGCATGGTTATCAGGCATTCCAGTGGTTTTGCATGAACAAAATGCAGTGGCGGGCCTAACCAACCAGTGGCTATCTAAGATTGCGAAAAAGGTTTTCCAAGCCTTCCCTGGTGCATTTCCTACTGCTGAGGTAGTGGGGAACCCAGTTCGTGAGGATGTGGTTGCTTTGCCGGAACCTGAGCAGCGCATGGCTGAGCGTGATGGCGATATCCGCATTTTAGTGATGGGTGGCAGCCAAGGGGCTAAAATCCTCAACGATACTTTACCTGTTGCGATGGCACAGCTTGGAGAAGGCTTCACTGTGGTGCATCAAGCGGGTAAGAACAATCAACAGCAAGTGATTGAACAATACAAATCACATTCTATAGATAATGTTCAAGTAACTGAATTTATTGATGATGTGGCGCAAGCTTATGAGTGGGCAGATCTACTAGTGTGTCGCTCCGGTGCGTTAACGGTATCAGAAGTGTCTGCAGCCGGTGTCGGTTCTATTTTTGTTCCGTTCATGCATAAAGACAGGCAGCAAGCACTGAATGCCGACCATTTAGTTGAATGTGGTGCGGCGTTAATGATTGAACAGCCACAGCTGAAGGCTGAAAAGTTAGCGAATACCATCGCTGAGCTTGATAGAAATGAATTAAAAATGATGGCAACGAAAGCACGTCAAGCAGCCAAGCTTGATGCTGACGTTACCGTCGCTGAAGCGATTAAAGCTTTAGCAAAATAATGAGACTGAATTGATGACGATTGAACATACCCAAGACTTAGCGCAAATCCGTGCAATGGTGCCAGAGATGCGCCGTGTTAAATCTATCCACTTCATTGGTATTGGTGGTGCTGGAATGAGCGGGATTGCTGAAGTCTTGCTAAATGAAGGCTACCAGATCACTGGTTCTGATATTGCTCAAAACCCAGTGACAGAGCGTTTAGTTAGCAAGGGTGCGACCGTTTATATTGGTCACCAAGCAAGTAACGTTGCTGATGCTAGTGTGGTGGTGGTATCAACCGCTATCAACGAAGAGAACCCAGAGATTATTGCCGCTCGTGAGGCGCGCACGCCTATCGTTCGTCGTGCAGAAATGCTAGCTGAGCTGATGCGTTTTCGTCACGGTATTGCTGTGGCAGGTACGCACGGTAAGACAACAACGACTGCTTTGGTTACACAGATATACTCTGAAGCAGGTTTAGATCCAACGTTTGTAAACGGTGGTTTAGTGAAAAGTGCAGGTACTAATGCACGCTTAGGTTCGAGCCGTATCTTGATTGCTGAAGCTGATGAGAGTGATGCATCATTCTTACACTTGCAACCTATGGTGAGTATCGTAACCAATATCGAAGCGGACCACATGGATACCTATGGCGGTGACTTCGAAACACTAAAGCAGACGTTTATCGATTTCTTACACAACCTGCCATTTTACGGTCAGGCTGTGATGTGTGTTGATGATCCTGTTGTGCGTGAGCTAATCCCTCAAGTTAGCCGCCAAGTGATTACTTACGGTTTCTCAGAAGATGCGGACATCCGTATTGAAAACTACGTACAAGAAGGCCAGCAAGGTAAGTTCACGGTAGTTCGTGAAGGTAAAGCTAATCTGGATATTACGCTGAATATTCCAGGTCGTCACAATGCACTGAATGCCTCTGCGGCGATTGCAGTGGCAACGGAAGATGACATCAGCGATGAAGCGATCCTAAAAGCGATGGCAGGTACCGAAGGTACTGGGCGTCGTTTTGATCACCTAGGTGAGTACGAGACGGGTAATGGTGTCGCAATGCTGGTTGATGATTATGGTCATCACCCAACCGAAGTTGATGTAACGATTCAGGCTGCTCGCAGCGGCTGGGCTGATAAGCGTCTGGTGATGATTTTCCAGCCGCACCGCTACAGCCGAACACGTGATTTATATGATGATTTTGCGAACGTTCTTGAGCAGGTTGATGTCTTAATCTTATTAGATGTTTATTCTGCGGGCGAGAAACCTATTGCAGGTGCAGACGGGCGCTCATTAAGTCGAACTATTCGCGGGCGTGGTAAGATTGACCCAATCTTTGTTGCTGATATCAACACGCTGCCATCGGTTTTAGCTAACGTGATTCAAGGCGGCGACCTTGTATTGACGCAGGGTGCAGGCGATGTTGGCCGCGTTGCTAAGCAACTAGAATCGTTACAGTTAGACATTAATAAAATGCAGAACGTGTAGCAGAATACTGTCTACATACTGTGGTCAATCGCTCACTTCTTGCGATTGACCTAAAATTGACCAAAAATCTTATTATCAACGTTTGATAGTTTGATTTTGCTCAGTATAATTCATAGGTTAAAGTAAGTGCTTTTACCTCTATTACGAAGATAGGGAATAGAATTGCGAACCAACGACAGGGAAAGCGGGCTTTGGTAGAAAGTACTTTTAGCGAAAACCGCCACCTATTCAGTTTACCATCGTTAAAGAAACACGCCCTAGGCGGGTCCTTTTTTGTCATGGTATTGCTATTCATTGGGTTTCTTTTCTACACCACACTGACTTGGATGTGGGACGATCAACGATTGCCTCTCTCCAAAATAGTCATTCAGGGTGACTTAACTTACGTAACCGCTGGTGATGTTCAGCATGCTTTTGGAAGACTCGAGCATATTGGTACATTCATGTCGCAAGACATCGGTGTGTTGCAAGACAGTTTAGAAGCATTGCCTTGGGTGTCTGTTGTCTCTATTCGTAAGCAGTGGCCAGACACAATAAAAGTATTTTTGACTGAGTATCATGCTGCAGCAATCTGGAACGGCAACATGCTGTTGAATGATGATGGTCAGGTGTTTAATGGTGATATCGGCCTTCTGAAAGGCGATAGAGTTAAGCTTTACGGCCCAGATGGCACCAGCCAAGAAGTGATCGAAAAGTGGAGAAAGATAACCCCTTTGATTAACAGTCTAGGGTTAACGGTTACCTCACTTGTTCTCAACGAACGTCGCGCTTGGCAAATAATCCTAGATAACGGTATCCGTTTAGAACTAGGTAAAGATTCTTTAGATGAGCGTGTTGAACGCTTCATTTCGCTTTACAACGAACTCGGTAGTAAGGCGAATCAAGTGAGCTACATCGACCTCAGGTATGATACGGGAGCCGCTGTAGGCTGGTTTCCAGAGCAAGAGTTAGAAGAGAGCACAGATGACTAAGACCGCAGATGACAACATAATCGTTGGTCTTGATATAGGCACTGCGACCATATCAGCTCTGGTTGGTGAAATACTGCCTGATGGTCAAATCAATATCATTGGCTCTGGGCAAAGCCCATCCAGAGGTATGGATAAAGGTGGTGTGAACGACCTAGAGTCGGTAGTTAAGTCAGTTCAGCGAGCAATTGATCAAGCAGAGTTGATGGCAGAATGCCAAATCAGCAATGTGTTTATCTCGCTATCAGGCAAACATATCGCAAGCCGAATTGAAAAAGGCATGGGCACTATCTCTGATGAAGAGGTGTCTCAAGACGATATGGATCGAGCGATCCATACTGCGAAATCAATTAAAATAGGTGAAGAGCAGAGAATTCTGCATGTGATCCCACAAGAATTTACCATTGATTATCAAGAAGGGATTAAGAACCCACTTGGTCTCTCTGGTGTTCGAATGGAAGTGAGCGTTCATCTAATTTCTTGCCATAGCGACATGGCGAGAAACATTATTAAAGCTGTTGAACGATGTGGTCTCACAGTAGAACAAATCGTGTTTTCAGGACTTGCCTCAAGTAATGCGGTAATTACTGAAGACGAGAGAGAGCTCGGAGTGTGTGTGGTTGATATCGGTGCGGGTACAATGGATATTTCCATTTGGACTGGCGGCGCGCTACGACACACAGAAGTCTTTTCCTATGCAGGAAATGCAGTAACCAGTGATATTGCCTTCGCTTTCGGTACGCCAGTGAGCGATGCTGAAGAGATAAAAGTAAACCATGGTTGCGCTCTGAGTGAACTCGTTAGCAAGGATGACTCTGTTAACGTCCCAAGTGTTGGTGGTCGCCCGTCAAGAAGTTTGCAACGACAAACTTTGTCGGAAGTGATTGAACCACGTTACACTGAACTTATGGGCCTCGTTAACCAAACTATCGATACGGTTCAATTACAGCTACGAGACGAAGGTATTAAACACCACCTTGCAGCTGGCGTCGTCCTCACTGGTGGAGCGGCACAAATTGACGGATTGGTAGAGTGTGCGGAACGTGTTTTCCGCAATCAAGTTCGAGTTGGTAAGCCATTAGAAGTTAGTGGCTTAACTGATTATGTTAAAGAGCCGTATCATTCTACGGCGGTTGGTTTACTTCATTACGCAAGAGATTGTCAGATCAGTGATGAAGGTGATTACAGCGAACCTAAGCGTTCAGCACCTTCGATGTCTGGTTTATTTGGTAAATTGCGTAATTGGATACAAAAAGAGTTTTAACCTGAGTTGCAGGAAAAAACGGAGATAACACATGTTTGAACCGATGATGGAAATGTCTGACGATGCAGTAATTAAAGTCGTTGGAGTTGGTGGCGGTGGCGGTAACGCTGTTGAGCACATGGTACGTGAATCAATCGAAGGCGTAGAATTCATCAGTGTTAATACTGATGCACAAGCACTTCGTAAAACAAGCGTGAGCAGCGTGATCCAAATTGGTGGTGATATCACTAAAGGTCTTGGTGCTGGTGCAAATCCACAAGTAGGCCGTGATGCAGCTCTCGAAGATCGAGAAAGAATTAAAGAAGTTCTAAC
>AAZW01000068.1 GCA_000169995.1 Vibrionales bacterium SWAT-3
CCAAACATGGACAGATGCAAGTTCAATCATCGACTATTTGTTGTTTGCTAAAAAGTACATCAATGATTGTGAAGAGAAATACGGCGTTTCAGAAGTCGAACAACTGCTCGACTCCTGCCATGCTCTGATGAATTACGGTGTTGACAGATATAAGCGCCCAGAGAAGATCTCCATCGCAGAAGAAACCGCTCGCCAAGAAGAACGTGAGGCTTACCTGCAATCTCAAGTCAACGAACTGTGGCGCACAGTGCCACAAAACCGCGACAAAGAGGAAGAGCAGAAAGTACGCTTCCCAAGCGAGCCACAAGAGAACATTCTTTACTTCATAGAGAAGAATGCGCCTCTACTGGAACCTTGGCAGCGTGAGTGTGTACGTATTGTTCGTAAGGTCAGCCAATACTTCTACCCTCAGAAACAGACTCAGGTAATGAATGAGGGCTGGGCAACCTTCTGGCACTACACCATTCTTAACCATCTGTACGATGAAGGCTTAGTGAGTGATAAGTTCATCTTAGAATTCCTACACAGCCACACTAGCGTAGTAGCTCAACCGGCCTATAACAGCCCTTATTTCAGTGGCATAAACCCATACGCGCTTGGCTTTGCGATGTTTAGAGACATTCGCCGTATCTGTGAAGAACCAACCGATGAAGACAGAGAGTGGTTCCCGGAACTGGCAGGGTCTGATTGGCTAGAAGCGGTGCACTTTGCGATGCACAACTTCAAAGATGAAAGCTTCATCAGCCAATATCTTTCTCCGAAAATCATTCGAGACTTTAAGTTGTTTGCTGTGCTCGATGACGATCGAAAAAACACCATTGAAGTGAGCGCAATTCATGATGACCCGGGCTACCGCCTGATCCGTGAAAAGCTCGCCGCGCAATACAATCTCAGTAACCTTGAACCCAACATTCAGGTGTTCAATGTAGATGTACGCGGCGATCGTTCAATGACACTCCAATATGTCCCTCATGACCGCATCCCTCTTGATAAAGGCTACGACGAAGTGATGAAGCACTTATATCGCTTATGGGGCTTTGACGTGATTTTAGAAGAGGTCAAAGACACAGGTCATAGAGAAATTCTGACTACTTGCCCGAAACGTAATGATTACGGAGCAAAAATCTAATACCCATCGCTGTTAATCGGTGCTGGGTATAAGACTCCGCTCCCCCTACAACATAGTGGTCACCCGCTCGGAAGTGGAGCAACAAAAAAGCGCATAAGTCATCGACTTATGCGCTTTCCTTTTAAGCTTCTTTTGGCTCTTACTTCTTGAGCTCTAGCGTCTTAAACGAACACTATTAAACGATCGGCTTTTGACCGCGTTCAATCAGCTTCATCAGCACGCTGTCTGCAGATTTACCTGCCACACCTGCGAGCTTGTCCGATAGCTTTTTCTTCTGTACATAGTGAATCGCTAGCACTGTCTTGTCTTTGCATGCTTCAACGACTAGGTCATCAGAAGTGCGGATCTCATCCACCAGCCCAAGTTCATGAGCTTGCGTACCAAACCAGTGTTCGCCCGTCGCTACTTTATCAAGATCAAGTGCAGGGCGGTGGTCGCGAATGAAGTCTTTGAATAGACCATGTGTCTCTTCTAGCTCTTCTTTAAACTTCTCACGTGCTTTATCGCTGTTCTCACCAAACATAGTCAGTGTGCGCTTGTACTCACCTGCTGTTAGCTGTTCGAACTCAATATCGTGTTTCTTAAGCAGTTTGTTAAAGTTCGGCAGTTGAGCGATCACACCAATAGAACCAACGATAGCGAAAGGCGCTGACACAATTTTGTCTGCAATACATGCCATCATGTAGCCGCCGCTTGCCGCCACTTTGTCTACCGAGATAGTCAGAGGCAGACCTGCTGCTTTGATACGATCAAGTTGAGAAGACGCCAAACCGTAGCCGTGAACCATGCCACCACCAGATTCAAGCTTAAGTAATACTTCATCGCCTTCACGAGCAACAGCCAGAACCGCCGTTACCTCTTCACGTAATGAAGCTACTTCTTTCGCATCAATGCTGCCATTAAAATCAAGAACGAATAGATGTGGTTCACGCTTGCTATCAAGCTCACCCTCTTTCGCTGCTTTTTTCACTTCTTTACCGCGTGATTTTACTTTCTCTTTTTCCGCTTTCTTTTCTGCTTTATCACGGGCTTTGATGAAAGCATCATCGTGTAGATGATGCTCTAATTGTTCGATCGTCTGTTTATGGTGTTCAGATAGGTTCGTGATTTCCAGCTCACCTTTAATCGCGCTTGATTTTCCACCCACAGATTTAGCAATGACTAAAATTGCGATGATGGCGATTACAACGGTCGCAATCTTGGCTAAAAACAAGCCGTAGTCCAACAAAAATTCCAATGTCATATCCCCTAATGTATGAATTAGTGTATTGTAACCATCTTGTCACGATTACCAAGAATTTCTCATCATTCCTGCGGTTATCTGTGTGATTAAACATCAATGGAATGGCGAACATAATAAAAGAAAGAAGGATAAGCACAGTGGATTACCCAATCTCTACAGATGCCCTCAAAGATAAAGTAATTTTGGTTACTGGTGCTGGTGCCGGTATTGGACGCCAAGCAGCACTAAGCTTCGCTCAACATGGCGCGACAGTTATTCTGCTAGGCCGCAATGTTAAAAACCTTGAATTTATTTACGATGAAATCGAAAGTGCTGGTTACCCACAGCCTGCGATCATCCCATTAGATCTAAAAGGCGCGACAAAGCAGAACTACATTGATATGGCTGAAACCATTGAGTCACAGTTCGGTCGTTTAGATGGTCTACTACATAATGCTGGCGTTCTCGGTACTCTGAGCCCGTTTGAGCAGATTGATGAAGAGACTTTTGATGATGTTATGCAGATCAATGTGAAGTCTGAATTCTTGATGACTCAAGCACTTCTGCCTGCTCTTAAGATAGCGGAAGCAGGTCGTATCGTATTTACCTCTTCTACCGTTGGTCACTCTGGCCGTGCATTCTGGGGCACTTACGCGATCTCTAAGTTTGCTACCGAAGGTATGATGCAAATCCTAGCGGATGAGCTTGAAGACACCAACATCCGTGTTAATGCGATCAACCCTGGCGGCACTCAAACACGCATGCGCGCAAAAGCGTACCCAGGTGAAGATGCGAACAAGCTGAAAACGCCACTGGACATCATCCCACTGTACTTACACTTAATGAACCCAAGTGTGACAGACATTAATGGCCAATGTATCGACGCTCAACCTAAGTAGTTGATATTATAACCAATCGTAAAAAGTCGCTTTAATAGCGGCTTTTTTTGTATCTAAATCAAGCATCTAAAACTTAGTTCCTTTGATTTTCATCATTTTGCTTTGCATCTTTTCCATTGTTAAATATACTGTATAAATATACAGGTATTTAATTATGCATGAACTCATAAAAAACTTACAAGACCGCCAGCTAATCTGGAAAGGGCTACAATCAACAACGCTAGGAAGTACCACTTCAACAGGCTATCCGCAATTGGATAAACAGCTTGATGGTGGCTTTCCGACGCACGGCGTTATTGAAGTTGAATCACAACAAGGGATCGGCGAACTTCGTCTGCTTACACCCTACCTAGCTCAGCAAAACTCACAAAAACTGGCCATATTCATTAACCCGCCAGGGAAGATCTGTGCCGAGTTTTTTAGTAGCCAAGGAGTCGAACTTGATAACATCTTGGTGATCGAGCCTCAGCGCGATCTCGATGCATTATGGGCTGCTGAGCAATGCCTCAAGAGTGGTGCTTGTCATTCTGTATTGTTATGGGGAGCCGATCTCGAAATCCACCAAACCAAGCGCCTGCAAGCTGCAAGTGAAACCGGTAAATGCCTGCAGTTTCACTTTAAATCCACCAGCCATAACCAATTATCCCTACCCGTTTCTTTAAGCATGAAGCTCTCTTCTCATGCTCAGGGGTTAAAGGTTGAGGTAACAAAAAGAAAAGGCAGCTGGTCGTATGGCAGCTTTATTCTCGACATGACCCACAATTGGCCATTACTAACAGAGAAAATCATCGACAGCTCACACCGTGCCTTGTCTGATAATACTGTGCTGGCTTTTCCTATTGCGAAGCAAGGCTAGCGTATGCTGTGGCTGTATCTGCACTTTCCATCTCTGCAATTGGATACCTTGTTTAACTCAAGTGAATCATGCTCAAACAAAGAATCACATGAGCAACCCATTATCATCGTGGATGAGAAAGATCATCGTGTACTACAAGCTAATCACGCCGCACTGGAATCAGGCATCACACTGGGTATGGGATTAGGGTCAGCGGCCGCGCTTTGCCATCACTTACACGTTCACCCATACAGCATTGAACTTGAGAAAAACAAACTGAAAGAAATTGCTCAATGGGCGTACCTGGTGACTTCCGACATGACTCTGTTGCCACCCAATGGCTTGTTGATTAAAGCTTCTAACATGCTATCGCTTTACGATGGGCTAGATAACTATTGGCATGAACTCAAAAGCCATATTGAAGCTCTCCACATTAAGTTCAGTTTTGCCACGGGCTACTCACCGCTTTCTGCGATCATTCTGGGCAAACAAGCGATCAATCAAGTAACAGGCAATGTTCAACAGATGAAAACTTGGGTTAACCAACAAGCATTGAGTTCTAGTGAATTGCCACCTAAGCAAGTGGATCGCTTAAATCGTGTTGGCATTAATATCGTTGAAGAGCTATTGAAGCTGCCATTGCAAGAAGTCGCACGTCGCTTTGATATCGACTTGGTCAATTATGTTGGTCGGCTCAATGGGCAGTTCAAGCACCCTATTGATTTCTATCATCCACCAGAAAGTTTCCAGCAATATCTGGAGCTGTTGTTTGATATAGAGAACATTTTATTTATCGAAAAACCGCTGCTGAAATTATTGAATCAACTGGAATGCTTTTTGAAGCTACGTGACAGAGTGGCGTTTGAGTTAACGTTGACTCTGCATCTTAGGGATAAAGACGATCATCATGTCTCTTTCTATTCGGCGCAGGGCGATTACCTTGCCAGTAAATGGGCGAACCTAACGCATCTCACCTTAGAGTCACTGAAGATCACAGCCCCCGTTCAAGGGCTAACCCTCACCTTGGTTCGCCATGGAGAACCCCAAATGGCCTACCATGATCTTTTTGATGGCAATACCGGAACACTTGCTGCGTTAGACCTGCTGTCACTGTTACAGGCAAAGCTAGGGCAAGCCTGTATTCAAACACCGAAAATACAGCAGGATCCTAGGCCAGAAAAAGCCAATCGCTATTCGCTTCCAACCCTGAGTAAAAACGTAGCAAAGAAACAAGCCACCGTTGAGGTTGTGGGACAAACAGAGCCAACTATCAATATAAGCCAACAGCGACTCAGGCCCAGTATTTTGCTGCCAGAGCCAGAGGGCTTAACCGAGAACGTCACCTTATCTCAGGGGCCTGAACGGATTGTTTCTGGATGGTGGGATGGCGAGAAAATCATTCGTGACTATTTTATTGCTCACAGTGAAAACGGGCGATGGTTGTGGGTATTTAGAACACCAGATAAACAGTGGTTTTTACACGGCTTATTCAGCTAATCCACACTTACTCAGCTAACCAATAAAGAGTTGAATCGCCAACCCGCACCATTGACTCAATTTAAACGCCCCTTTTTCAATCATGTTTACTCGCAATGATTAAGTGAGATTCCATTATGTCTCAGCAATACTCAGAGCTTTTCTGCCAAAGTAATTACTCCTTTCTTGAGGGAGCTTCGCACGCGGAAGAGCTGGTTTTACAAGCCGACTTTTTACGTTACAAAGCACTTGCGGTCACCGACGAGTGCTCGGTCGCGGGTATCGTTAAGGTTCATTCTGCAATCAAGCAACACAAACTGTCGATCAAGCAGATTGTCGGAAGCATGTTTTGGCTAAATGAAAAGTGCCAAATGGTTTTGCTGTGCCCAAATAGAAAGGCCTATGCCGAACTGTGCCGTATTATTACTAACGCGAGACGTCGTAGCAGCAAAGGACATTATCAGCTCTCTGAGTGGGATATCATGTCGGCTAAGCACTGCTTCATTCTATGGCTTCCTCAACAGAAAACTGAAGACGCCCATTGGGGACAGTGGCTTTCACAACATCACTCAGGTCGATTGTGGATTGGCTTGCAACGACACCTAAAACAGACCGATCAGCAGTACATCGATTACTGTGTGGAGCTGTCACATCATCATCACCTGCCAATGACGGCTTGTGGCGGTGTGTTAATGCACAATGCTAATCGTCTGCCCTTACAGCACTCACTCACTGCGATTAAATATCAAAAGCCCATTACCGAAGTGGGCACCCATCTACTGGCGAATGCCGAGCGCTGTTTACGAAGCATCAATAAGCTCTCTCATATCTTTAAAACAGAGTGGCTAGAAGAGAGCAATCGCATCGCTGAGCTGTGTGACTTTGATTTGGATAGCTTGCGATACGAATACCCAAGTGAGCTGATCCCTCAAGGTGAAACTCCCATGAGTTATCTGCGCATGTTGGTCGAGAAAGGCAAACAAGCTCGCTTCCCACAAGGTGTCCCTAGTGACATTCAACAGATCATCGATAAAGAGTTAGGGCTTATTGACGAGCTCGACTACCCTTTCTTCTTCCTGACGATCCTCGACATCGTCATGTTTGCCAAAAGCCAAGGCATTCTTTATCAAGGTCGAGGTTCAGCGGCCAACTCTGTGGTTTGTTACTGCCTAGAGATCACCTCTGTCGACCCAAGGCAGATCTCAGTGCTGTTCGAACGCTTCATCAGTAAAGAGCGTGATGAGCCGCCCGATATTGATGTCGACTTTGAGCATGAACGCCGCGAAGAAATCATCCAGTACATCTATCAAAAATACGGTAGAGAACGTGCTGCGCTTGCTGCTACGGTCATTTCTTATCGCTTCAAAAGTGCAGTAAGGGATGTCGGTAAAGCCTTGGGGCTACAGGAGACCCAGCTTGATTACTTCATTAAGAACACCAACCGCAGAGATAAAAGCCTAGGTTGGCAGGCTCAACTCACTCTATTAGGGATACAACCTGACTCTTTAAAAGGTCAGCAGTTTATCCATTTAGTGAATGAAATCATCGGCTTTCCACGCCACCTATCTCAACATGTGGGCGGCTTCGTGATCTCTTCAGGCCCCTTGTATGAATTGGTTCCAGTCGAGAACGCCGCAATGCACGATCGCACAATTATTCAATGGGATAAGGATGACCTTGAAACTCTGGGGCTGCTTAAAGTTGATGTACTTGCACTTGGTATGCTGTCTGCCATTCGAAAATGCTTCGACCTGATCAAGCGTATTCATGGTCGCTCGTTAACGATCGCAGAGATCACTCGCCTTAAAGATGATCCTCAAGTTTATGGCATGATTCAACGAGCAGACACCGTTGGCATATTCCAGATTGAGTCACGAGCTCAAATGAGCATGCTTCCAAGGCTCAAGCCAAGGACGTACTACGACTTGGTGATTCAAATCGCTATCGTACGCCCAGGTCCTATTCAAGGTGACATGGTGCACCCTTATCTCAAGCGTCGTGATGGTATTGAGCCAATCAGCTATCCCTCGAAAGAGGTTGAATCCGTTCTATCGCGCACTATGGGTGTGCCTATATTCCAAGAGCAAGTGATAAAACTCGCCATGGTCGCCGCAGGGTTTACAGGTGGTGAGGCGGATCAGCTCAGACGCGCGATGGCTGCTTGGAAGAAAAACGGCAACGTATTTAAATTTAAAAACAAGCTCATTGAAGGCATGCAGAAGCGAGGCTATGACATTGAGTTTGCCGAGCAAATCTTTAAACAGATATGTGGCTTTGGTGAGTACGGCTTCCCGGAGAGTCATTCCGCTTCGTTTGCAGTACTCGCGTATTGTTCAGCTTGGTTAAAATGCTATTACCCTGAGTGCTTCTACGCCTCCTTACTGAATAGCCAACCTATGGGGTTCTACAGCCCATCGCAATTGGTACAAGATGCTCAGCGACACAATGTAGCGATACTCCCAGTATGCGTGAATGCCTCTCAAGACAACCACACCGTTGTCTCTCAGCAAAACGGTTTAGCCATACGTTTAGGGATGAGACAAATCAAAGGCTTGAGTGAGCATGGTATTCAGAGTGTGTTAGCTAACCGGCCGAGCTCGGGTTATCGCCACCCTAGTCAGGTAAAGCAGTTATCAATCAACAAGAAAGACATTGAGCTACTTGCCTCAGCAAATGCGCTTCACAACGTTTCAGGTGACCGCTTTCAAACTCGCTGGGCGATTATGGACTCGGCCTCTGATCTACCCTTGTTTAGTCAAATCGATGACAGCTTTGAAAAAGGTAATGACGAACAAGGATTGCAACAACCCAGTGAGATGCAGGATTTACTTGAGGACTTCACCAGTGTTGGGATCTCTTTGAATAAGCACCCCATCACGTTACTGGAAGAAGCTAACCGACTAGGTCGATTCACTCATATGAAGGACTTAAAACAACAGCGACACAAATCCATGGTCACCGTTGTTGGGCTTGTAACGGGTAAGCAATCCCCCGGAACCGCAGCAGGCGTCACCTTTGTCACACTGGAAGATAATACAGGCAATATTAATGTGGTGGTATGGGGAGCAACGGCGCGCGCTCAACAGCAAGCCTATCTCACAGCCAAGGCGTTAAAGGTGCAAGGCATCCTAGAAAAAGAAGGTGAAGTGGTACATGTGATTGCAGGTAAGCTTATCGATATTACCGATGAGATTGTTGGCTTAAAAACCAAATCGCGAGACTTTCACTAACAACTAAAATTACTGTTTTATATCGGTAAATAAAACGAAAAAGGGAAACGCCTGCTTCCCTTTATTTCAAATTGTTGAGTTATACCTCAACGTCAGCTTCCGTACGTCTTTTCTTAAATTCCCTATATAGTAATAAGCTTAAAGTCATAACAACTTTAGACGTTAACCATATCATTAAGAGGAACTACCTTAAATTGTGCGTGAAAAGTTACGTGAGTAGTTGAGCATATTTTGTGACGATTAATATGCTGCATCAATAATAGCAAACGTTTTCCATAAGGTCACTCAAAACAAACCACCTGTCGGTATAATTTACAAAATCTGTCGCATACGCTCCTGCGTTACCTCAACCAACAAGTCCGGTTGGAACTTAGAAATGAAGCGGTTACACCCTACTTTCTCGACCATTGCTTCATTAAAACTTCCACTTAATGAAGTATTTAGCGTAATAAACAAGTCATGCATTCTTGGGTCAGTTCGTACTTCGTGTGTCAGCTTATAACCGTCCATTTCAGGCATTTCGGCGTCGGTGATCATCAACAGAATTTCTTGATTGATGTCTTTCCCTTCGTCACACCAACCCTTGAGTAAGTTCAGAGCTTCTAAGCCATCGCAACACTCAATGATGTTTAATCCAAGCTGCGACAAAGTGCCTTTAATTTGGTTACGTGCCGTTGAAGAGTCATCAACGATAAGTACGTTTCGGCCAATCATCTCTTGAGCTAACTGCTCATCTAACACACCTTCAGAGATCGACACATCGTAATCGATGATCTCTGCTAGCACCTTCTCAACATCGATGATCTCAACGATTTTGTGCTGATCTTCTTCTTGAATATGCGTGATAGCGGTTAGGTAGTTTGCACGACCTGTTGTCTTTGGTGGCGGCTGGATTTCAGTCCATGTTGTATTGACGATATTACGCACCTGTCCAACCAAGAAACCTTGTACAATTCGGTTGTACTCCGTAATGATCAAGTTACTTTCTTGAGACTCTGCACGTGACGGCGGAAAGCCAATCGCACTTCGCAGATCAATCACAGGTACTGATTCACCACGTAAAGAAGCCACCCCTGTAATATGGTGGTGGGAGCCCGGTAAGCGAGTAAGTACCGGCACTTTTAGCACTTCTTTAACTTTAAATACGTTAATCGCAAATAATTGGCGACTATTTAAGCTGAATAACAAGAGTTCCAGACGGTTTTCACCAACCAGTTTCGTTCTCTGATCAACCGAATTTAAAACGCCAGACATACAACACCTTAGTGACAAATAATAACTGTGGCTACAATAGCCTACTTCAATGGGTTAAAGCAAAGCGCTAATGCACAGAATGCTTAAACTAAGTACAACAAATGTTGTTATACGAAGCTTAAGTACATGGAAAGGATCGGGGAAGGCTAAAAGAAGAGAAAAAGAGTTAGCCTTCAATAACTTTCATTAGCAACTGACCGTCGTAGAGAGCCTGCTTAATAAGTGCAGCACCTGGCATGGTTGCTTGCTTGTAGAATCGAGATTCCACCAGCTCTAAATCTTGATGGTAAACCGATAAGCTCTGCTCTTCGATACACTTTTGAATCGCCGGGTACAGAACGCTCTTAGCTTGGTTGATAACACCACCGACTAAGATTTTCTCTGGGTTAAACAGGTTAATCACAATGGCAATCGCTGAACCTAAGTAACGGCCTAACTGCTCAATAACTTCGACAGCCAGTGGGTCACCATCAGCCGCAGCAGCACAGATTTGTTCAATCGTGACATCTTCACAAACGGTAAGCGTGGATTCTTCACCATTGGCTAGGCGCTCTTTCACTTGTTCACGAATCGCCTGTGAACTCGCGACCGTTTCTAAACAGCCTCGATTACCACAATGGCAAAGTTTGCCTTCCTTATCGATCTGGATATGACCCAATTCACCGATGTTACCGTGACGACCTTGCAGAACTCGGCCATCAAGAATAATCCCGGCACCTAAACCGTGGTGAATAGAGATTAAGACAGAGTTGTCATTATCTTGAGAATTACCAAACAACTTCTCAGCCAGCGCCCACGCACGAGTATCATTGGCAATAAAAACCGGCAAGCCCGTTTCTTTGTAGATCTCAGGACCCAAAGCTAAGTTTTCGACATTGTAATGCGGCATTTGCAACACAATACCCTGCTCTGAATTCACAAGGCCAGGAAGCGTGACCGCGATACTGGTTACCCTGTCGAGCTGCTCAGCATAAGTTTGGAAGAATTCGTCGATTTCATGAAGAAGACGCGCAAGTACATCATCTTGGTCGCGTTCGTGAATGTCGATCTTCGTATCGATAAGCACATCGCCGCCCAGTTCATGAAGCGCGATAGTAAGATACCCGCGTCCAAGGCGCATCGACAAGAATTGCCAACCTTCATTGTTGGTTTGCAAACCAACAGCAGGACGTCCGCGAGTCGTGGCTTCTTGAACCGTCGTCTCGTGGATAAGGTGAGCTTCCATGAGTTCACGGGTTATTTTGGTAATACTCGCCGGAGCCAACTCACTTTGTTTGGACAGATCGATACGAGAAATAGGACCTTTAAGGTCAATTAGTTTATATACACGACCAGCATTGACCTGTTTGATATGATCAATATGGCCCGGTTGAGCCATGTACATTTTACGCTCCAGAAATCATCAACGGGATAATTTTTTTACTTTGCGAAGTAATTGTGAAGTCACTTGGTATATCGCCGTGACCAGTATCACGTATATACATGAATCTTTGTGTATCGAGTCAAATAGTTCGAGGAAAATTAACACCCACATCGATAATTTACGACTTAATTTTCAGAATAAAACATCGCGTTTGAGCCCTGAATTCAATAATTAAAGGCAAATCAAGAAATACCCTCCTAGCTCCCAATAAATTATCAATTAATGCATATACTTAATTCAGTCTTTTAAAAAGATTACTGGCCTCACTCTAGGAGTATTCATGACAGCTGAATTAAGAAAAACGAAAATCGTCACAACGCTAGGCCCTTCTACCGATAAAGGTAACGTGCTTGAAGAGATCATCAAAGCCGGTGCCAATATTGTTCGTATGAACTTCTCCCACGGCAGCAGCGACGACCATATACAACGTGCAGAAAAAGTCAGAGCAATCGCAAAAAAACTGGGGACACAAATTGCTATTCTCGGCGACCTTCAAGGTCCCAAGATTCGTGTGTCGACATTCAGAGATGGAAAGATTCAACTCGCTGTTGGTGATGAATTCACTCTAGACAGCAGCCTAGGTTTAGGCGAAGGCAATCAAGAAGCCGTTGGTCTCGACTACAAAGAGCTGCCGAATGATGGCTCAGCCGGCGACATTCTGTTACTTGATGATGGACGTGTGCAACTCAAAGTCACCAAGGTCGAAGGTTGCCGCGTTCATACCGAAGTCATCATTGGCGGTCCGCTATCCAACAACAAAGGCATCAACAAAAAAGGCGGTGGGCTTTCTGCAGAAGCGCTAACCGACAAAGACAAACGAGACATCGTCACCGCCGCCCAAATCCAAGTCGATTACCTTGCTGTCTCTTTCCCTCGTAACGGCGAAGACATGCACTACGCTCGCCAACTTGCACGTGAAGCAGGTTTAGAAGCTCACCTGGTCGCCAAAGTAGAGCGAGCAGAGACAGTATCGACCGTTGAGAACATGGATGACATCATAATGGCTTCAGATGTTGTCATGGTGGCTCGTGGTGACCTTGGAGTAGAAATTGGAGACCCAGAGTTGGTCGGTGTACAAAAACAGCTTATACGCCGTGCTAGAGCCCTTAATCGCACTATCATCACTGCAACTCAGATGATGGAATCAATGATCTCCGCTCCAATGCCTACCCGTGCTGAAGTAATGGATGTCGCGAACGCTGTGCTTGATGGTACTGATGCGGTAATGCTGTCTGGTGAAACCGCTGCCGGGCAATACCCAGTAGAGACAGTAAAATCGATGGCTGAAGTGTGTGTGGGCGCCGAGAAAATGGCAAACGTCAATCAGTCCAACTACCGAATTGACCGCACTTTCGTGACAGCAGAAGAAACAGTATCAATGGCAACCATCTACTCTGCTAACCACATGGAAGGCATTAAAGGTGTAGTTACGCTGACTGAGTCTGGGCGCACTGCTTTGATGATGTCTCGCTTAAGTGCTGACATGCCTATCTACGCTTTGTCTCGTAACGAAGGAACGCTAAACCGTTGTACCTTGTATCGAGGTGTAACCCCTATCTACTTTGAGACAGAAGCCAAAGACAGCTTTGACATTGCACTATCGACACTTGCCTGTCTGAAGGAAGCGGGACACCTAAAATTTGGTGACTTAGTGATCGTCACTCAAGGCGATATCATGGACGTGGCTGGTTCAACTAACTGTATGAGAATCCTGCCTGTCACCTAACTCTCAGCAGATAGCGCTCATAAGCAGCGACAATATTAGATAAAAAGAAAAGGGTTATCGAACCAAGTTCAATAACCCTTTTTCATTTCAGTACATGACGAGCTATATGTGCACACCACGAGGCTAGCTATAGCATTCCGCCCACATTATTTGTCAATAACAACGCTTGCCAGCTGCGGCATGTGCGAACTGCGAGCATTTTCTGTTGTGGTATAAGTTTCAACGAATCGGTAGCCGGCTTCTAAGCCCAATTCGTAATCATGGAGCAAATCTTCTTTGTCACTCATTAACGAGCTCGATTTTAGCGGTCTACTTGGCGCGATCTGCACCACAAAGGCATCGTCTGGAGGAGAATTCAAAAAGTCTTGAGTCAACGAGTAGGTTTGATAGTGCACCATCAACATGTCGGCCAACCCAGAATCAAACTTATCCCCGATTAAATGGCTTAAACGGTAAATATCATCAGCGCCAAACAACCATCGACCGCCATTAAGTAAGTCTAAATGACCACGGTCGCGCTTCTGCTCTTTAGAGCGTAGGATCTGCAGCTGGAAGAAAGAGGTCCAGTCGGTTTTCCATTGCTCCACTTTTTGTTGCCAATGGCCTTGAACACTATCGAACGATTCTCGGAACCACTCCAGCTCCTCGGCAGTTACCGGTTTAGGAGCTTGGATTTTCTGTTTCTGATCCGGCGCTTGAACTAGCGGTCTCCCCTCTTCATCGGTTACTGGTTCAGTACGAATCACCACAATAGAACGAGCTTGCCTACGCCACGCCTCTTGAACGGGAATTGAGGCAGACACGCCGCCATCCACATAAGCACTATCACCAATCAAGATCTCATCATTGTACAAACGAGGAATGGCACAAGTTGCTATCATCACCTTATACCAATCGTCTCCCAACAGAGGGAAGTAGTGATCTCGTAAATCTTTAGAACCCGTTACCGCCGCATAGAAGTGCCGCTCACCTAAAGTTTGTCGCCCTAAATCAAGGTCGAGCTTGTAGGGATAAGCCATGATTTGCTCTAAGGCCCACTCAAGCCCTAAATTCTTCCTGTGCCGTATGTAAGAGAACAGATTGAAGAACTCTGGAGAGGTGGTCAGGTCAAGGACAAAAGAGCGCCCTAAGCCTTTATCACGACACAAATAGGCACACAAGTTAAGCGCACCTGCAGAGGTGCCAAAAAACTCATCGAAAGGATCAAAATTAGAGAGGAGAAAAGCGTCGAGAACGCCTGAGGTAAAAATACTTCTCTGTCCGCCACCTTGAGCGACCAGTGCTGTTTTACCAGCAATAAACTTAGCGTAATAATCTAAGTCTATTGCGGTATCAATATTGGTTACGAACCCACTATTCATTATTTCCTGAGTATCAAAACTCAGCCTCGCAATAAATGGTATTAACTACCGATCGCAATAAAGCCAAATGAAAGAATGATTACGTAGATGAACGCTGTAATTTGTAGGGCATTTTTCAGATTCTGTTCCATAGACACCTCTGGCTTATTATTAATTTGTTGAGTCACTATTTAAGTACTATCAGGTGTGTGAAGTATCTTCAAGAATCGTCGAAATTAGTCGCACGATATTGATGTAACCATCACAATTAGTAAGTGTATGGATAAGGATATACTCATGAATAACAAAGCAAATATGATGACGTTGGTTGCACTTTTCTCGGTTTCGAGTGTTTATGCCTCACCGGAGATCATTATTACTCCAATGGTTGGTTATACCGCCGGAGGGAGTGTTGAAGATCAAGATGGTAAAAACTATGACATGAAAGGATCTGAAAATTACACCTTTGCCATTGAAACGCCGCTTGAGAAAGGACGTATTGGTTTCTTTTACTCGAATCAAAGCTCAGAGCTGGAAACGCTTAACCTAAGCTCTTCAATCCAATACCTGCACTTTCAAAGTAGTATTTACTACCCTGCATCTTCGGTTCTGTCAGGGTACCTAGGTTTAGGACTGGGCGCCTCTTATGTTGATGTGGACTGGGCGAAAGATAAATACGGTTTCTCGACGTCGATTTTTGGCGGTTTAGAATATAAGTTTAGTGACCGCTTAGCGCTCAATACCCAAGTTCGTTGGTTAGGTACCGTCGTAGATAACGACACAACCGGCGTATGCAACATTCCAAGCAATGGCCAAGACTGCATTATTCGCTTTGATACAGACTGGATGAACCAATTACAAGCCAATGTCGGATTAAGTTTTACTTTCTAGATGATGTAAATGCGATAAAAGTGAGTATTGGAAAAATGAAAAAGCCAGCTAATTTGCTGGCTTTTCGTTGTATCGTATTTTTCAGTTCAACTTTAGAACTTATAGGTCACACCCAGAGCACCGCCTAGTTGCAACTCAACACCTTTGTACATATCAAGTTCAGGGTGAACCTGTGCGTAAGCATTCCAACCTTCGTAGAAGTTCACTTTAACGCCTAACGGCAAGCGTAAGCCAAAGTCGTCATTCCATTCAGCCCAAGCACCCGCGCCGACGTACCAGCTCAACGGAGCTTCAGTCTCGAACTGACCTCGCTTCCAGATGTAATCAAATGCAGCGCCGTCATTACCAATGGTAACACGGTATTTCTGGTCAAACTCAACAACGGCACTCAGATCTTGGTCAACGGCTAGACCAACTTCTAACGCAGGAGCTTCAGAAGCGTGAGCTAACGAGGCAAGGCTGCCGCACATAAGGCCAATCAAGTAACGATGTTTCATAGTATTCTCAAACTGTTTCAAAAAACGGTAGGTTAATTAAATACCGACACCATTTGTCATCATAAGGTTAAAGATAGCAGGCCATCAAAGGTGATATGCATAGGAGAGTAATTTCAAATGAATGGTAAATAACTGAGAGACAAAAGAATAAGTTTGATGAAACATAGCTAAACAGTAGAAAACAAAAAAGGAGGCCTTTCGGCCTCCTTTCAATTTATTGAATCAGTGAATTAACCGTTGTTACGGATCCACTCATCCATGTCTGTTTTCAGGTTGTCAGATTTAGTACCGAAGATAGCTTGTACGCCACCCGCTACTACTACAACACCTGCAGCACCTAGTTTCTTCAGCTTGTCTTGGTCAACAACTGCTGTATCAGCAACTGCAACACGTAGACGAGTGATACAAGCGTCAAGACCAGTGATGTTCGCTTTACCGCCGAATGCAGCAACTAGCTCACCAGCAAGTTCAGAACCAGTCGCAACTGCTTCTTCTTCTGACTCGTCTTCACGACCAGGAGTTTTAAGATCAAGAGCTTTAATCACAGTGCGGAATACGATGTAGTAGATTGCAGCGTAAGCAATACCACATACAACCATTAGACCCATCTTAGACGCGTTGCCAGATAGAACTAGGAAGTCGATTAGACCGTGTGAGAAAGATGTACCGTGTACAAAACCTAGAGTGTTAGCAAGAACGTAAGCAGAGCCAGCTAGTAGAGCGTGGATTGCGTACAGAACTGGAGCAACGAATAGGAATGAGAATTCGATTGGTTCAGTGATACCCGTTAGGAATGAAGTTAACGCAGCAGAAGCCATGATACCCATTACTTTAGCGCGGTTTTCAGGCTTAGCTGAGTGTGCAATTGCGATTGCAGCAGCAGGAAGACCGAACATCTTGAACATGTAACCACCAGCTAGCTGACCGAAGCCATTGCCCGCTGCACGAGATGCGTCATCAGCAACTAGGTAACAAGTAAGAACACCGTTTTGAGTTTCGCCAGCAGCGTTTACACAAGTACCAGCTTCGAAGAAGAAAGGTACGTTCCATACGTGGTGAAGACCAAATGGAATTAGAGAACGCTCAACGATACCGTAGATACCAAACGCCACTTGTGGGTTTTGGTGAGCAGCCCAATCAGAGAACGCAGAAATAGCGCCGCCAACTGGAGGCCATACTACAGATAGTAGAATTGCTAGACCGATCGCAGAGAAACCTGTGATGATTGGCACTGCACGCTTACCAGCGAAGAAGCCAAGGTACTCAGGAAGTTGAATACGGAAGAAACGGTTGAATGCCCAAGCAGCAACACCACCGACTAGGATACCACCTAGTACACCAGTATCGATTTTATCAACGCCCATTACACCAGCCATTACGCCTAGTGTAGCAGTCATGATGCCGTAACCAACGATTGCAGCTAGACCAGCTACACCATCGTTGTTAGTAAAGCCAAGTGCAACACCTACTGCGAATAGTAGTGCCATTTGACCGAATACTGAACCACCAGCTTGCTCCATAAGGTTTGAAACAATTTCTGGAATGAAAGGAAGATCTGCTGCACCGACACCTAGCAAAATACCCGCAACTGGTAAAACTGATACTGGAAGCATCAGAGACTTACCAACTTTTTGCAGGCTAGCAAAAAGGTTCTTAAACATGTTTATGCTCCTGATAAAGATAAAATAATTATATGGGTTCTAACGGCACACCCCCGTAGCCTATATGTTAGCACCCAGTGAAAATGTAACCATGTATTGCATTATATTTTCTGCCGCTAAATATATATTGATGCAGAACTAACTTTCTAGTGACTTACGAAATTTAGTTTCAAAACACGTCTTGGATCACATGTCAAATCTAGAAATGCAATGGTTTACAATAAAATAAAGCATTGAAATTTAAGAGAATTTTTACAAGTCATTATTATTTTACTGGGTAAATAAAATAAGAGAGAATGTTATTTTTAGTAACAAAATTACAAATGTTATAATTCACGCTCTCAAGTTCAACATAATTCGTAAACATTAAAAAAAAACGTATTTTTGGTGATCAAAAACACAAAAAGGGAGCTTTCGCTCCCTTTTATTTGTTTAGTTAGTTTTTTATCGCAAAAAAAGTTTTTGGTAATTTTTGGTCGTTTGTTCAGCAACCTCTTTCATCGATACACCTTTTAATTGCGCGATGTAGGCCGCCACTTCCACAACATATGCAGGTTGATTCTGCTTTCCACGATATGGAATTGGCGCTAAGTATGGAGAATCCGTTTCAATCAGTAACCTATCTAACGGCAGATTCTTAACGACCTCTTTAAGTTCTGTTGCCTGCTTAAAGGTCACAATACCTGAAATTGAGATATAAAAGCCCAGCTCCATGGCCGCTTCAGCAAATGCCTGATCTTCGGTAAAGCAGTGGATTACACCACCACACTTCTCCGCACCACCATCACGAAGAATAGCAAGTGTATCTTCACGCGCATTACGGGTATGGATGATCAAAGGCTTGTTCAGTTCAACCGCTAGCTCAACATGCTGTTTAAATCGCAGTTGCTGCAATTCCGCAGTTTCAGGTTGATAGTGGTAATCTAAGCCGGTTTCACCTATCGCAACCACTTTAGGGTTGCTCGCGTATTCACGCATTCTTTCAAGGCTAAAATCACTTTCAACATCAAGAGGATGAACGCCACAAGACGCTTTAACGTTATCAAACGGCGCAATCATTTCGAGCATGTTTTCAAACGAATCTAGTGTCACACCTACAGAAAGTAGTTGGTCAACATTCGCTGCTTTCGCTTTGTTCACGACATCTTCTACACTGGTGTGTAAATCTTGGTAATCCAGCTTGTCTAAATGACAGTGGGAATCTACGAACATGTTTCCTCGCAAGTGGCTATCAGCCAATTCATTATGAGTAGCTCCGTATTGAGCCCAGGGTGTTGCTTCAACTGCTCAGTCAATATCAACAGTTTATGTGCTGCAGTATAGGCGCTTTGGTAAGACATCACCTCACGCAGCGCATTAGCGCTAGGAGTTATAGCTGGATTCGCCAAACCAAAATGCAGCTTCTGTACGTCAGACAATAAGTGCCATAACCAACCCGATTGAATCAAAGGGTCTTTGCTAAGCTCTGTCGAGAACTTTAGCATGTCAGGTTGAGTGCCTTTGATGATATTAACGAAACCGTCGAACACTTTCTCGGAAGCGTCAACCCCGCCTTCTTCAAACATCGCTTTCGCTTTCAACGGCGCATTGTCGTTAAGTGCCAAAATATACGCAGGAACGGCCTTACCCACTTCTCCATCTAGCCATGCTGAGCCCGCTTCCAATTGTGGGCTCACCACATTGAATTGCTGACAGCGACTGATGATGGTTGGCATTAATCGATTACTATTACGAGTCGATAAAATGAAAATACACTGGCTTGATGGCTCTTCGAGAGTTTTCAAAAGAGCATTAGAAGCCGACTCGTTCATCGCTTCAGCAGGCTCAAGCAAGATAACGCGTAAACCGCCCAACTGGGATGACTCTTGAGCCCAGCGATTACTAGCACGAACTTGATCAACCGTGATCGATTTGCCTTCTTTCTCTGGCGAGATGACATGAAAATCGGGATGACTGCCCGACTTCATTAACTCACAGCTATGGCAAAAACCACACGCCTCACTTTCATAGTTTGTGCACATTAATGCATCGGTAAGTTGGCTAATGAGAGCGTCAACGCCCAACCCTTCCAGCGCATTAACAATCACCGAATTAGGAAAACGCTCAGCATCGAGGCTTTTTTTCCACTCACTCCAAACTGGTGTGAGCCAAGAATACATTTCCGCCATGACTACCTACTGTTGGTCTAGCCACGTACTAAGCGCTTGCTTAATATCCGCGGCTACTTGTTCTATCTCTTGCTCTGCATTGATAACAAGAACCGAATCATCTTGCGCAGCGATCTCAAGGTAGCGTTCACGCGTGCGATCGAAGAAAGAGATATCCATCTTTTCAATTCTATCTAGTTCACCACGGCCACGTGCACGCTCAAGCCCGACTCTAGGGTCTAAGTCTAAGTATAGAGTTAGATCCGGCTTAAAATCGCCTAGCGTGGTTGCTTTCAATGATTCCATTGTAGTACGCGCGATCTGGCGACCACCACCTTGATACGCTTGAGAAGACATATCATGACGATCACCCAATACCCATTTACCGCTATCTAAAGCAGGCTTAATCACGTTTTCGACTAATTGAACACGTGCAGCGTACATCAGCAGTAACTCAGTCATGTCTTGAAGCTGTTCGCCTTCGTGCTCTTCTTTGACCAGTGAACGCATCTTTTCTGCCAGCACAGTACCACCTGGTTCACGAGTGTTTACTAGCTCTTCAACACCAGAAGCTTTCAATGTCTCAACAATGGCATTGATAGCTGTACTTTTACCCGCACCTTCAAGGCCTTCAACCACGATAAATTTCGACTGATTCATAATTCGTTCTTTATTTGTTTTTTCTCAATTGTTTTAAGTAAGCTCGTACTGCACGGTTGTGCTCAGCCAAACTCTTTGAAAATACGTGCCCACCTTTGCCACTCGCGACAAAATAGAGGTAGTTGCTCTTTTCTGGATTCAGAGCCGCATTAATTGACGCTCGACCTGCCATGGCAATCGGCGTTGGCGGTAGGCCACTCATAGTGTATGTATTGTATGGCGTTGGAGTTCTTAAATCTTTCTTACGGATGTTGCCATCGTAGCTATCGCCCATTCCGTAAATCACCGTTGGATCCGTTTGTAGACGCATACGCTTGTTTAAGCGGTTAACGAACACAGACGACACACGTTCACGCTCTGAAGCTACGGCCGTCTCTTTCTCAATAATAGAAGCCAGAATCAGAGCTTCATAAGGTGACTTAAGAGGCAGTTTATCCGCTCTGTTTTCCCACTCATCATTCACCACGTTCATTAGATCACGATGGGCGCGCTTCAACAAATCTAAATCGGTTGTGCCGTAGGTGTAGTGGTAGGTTTCCGCTAAGAACAAACCTTCTAGCTTCTCATTTTCAATGCCCAGCTTTTCAGCAATCTCTTTTTCAGACACACCATCTAAGGTCTGTTGAATGAATTCATTGTCTTTTAGCTGCACGAGCCATTCGTCAAAACGACTGCCTTCAACAAAGGTAATTGTAAACTGGTGCTCTTTACCCTCTACAAGCACTTGCAGCGCTTGCTCAAGCGTTAACCCCGGCTCTAGCAGGAAAGTACCCGCTTTTACGTCAACAAGCTCAGGGTGAAGCTTACGGATTAATTTCTCATAAGGAGATGCCTCAAATAGGCCCTCATTGATTAACTGAGCCAGCACGCGGTTAAAGCTGCTACCTGAAGCAACGGTAACTACCTGCGGCTTTTCTAATTGAATAACTTGTTTCAGGTTATCTTGTGCTTGGTTATACACATAGAACCCGGCAGCGCCCGCTGCAATGAGGCACAAGATAATAAAAATAAATAACTTTTTGATCACGAGTTTAGTTGTCCTTGAAGGCTACGAGTAACGGTTCCAATGTTAAATTGGGTTTCACTAATACGGGTAACAGGAGCAACCCCTAAAATGGAGTTGGTGATGAAAACCTCATCAGCTTGCATGAGTTGAGGTAAGCAATAGTCACCAATAATAACGGAAAGTTCAGTTTGGTTCAGCGCAGTTAACACTTGCTTACGCATAACTCCCGCTACACCACTTTGGGTTAGCTGAGGCGTACAAATCACCTCACCTTGGCGCCAAAACAGATTGGCCATGGTGGTTTCAATGACATTGCCTGAAATATCAAGCACCACACCATCGACTTCATTGGCCTGATCCATTTCATCTTTCATCAAGATTTGCTCTAGGCGATTATTGTGCTTGTGCCCGGCAAGCAATGGGCTCAAGCCTAAAGCTTGTTGGCAGACACCGAGTTCAACACCAGAGTCTTGCCACGCTGAATAATGGCTCGGAAAAGCAAACGTACTGATGGTAACCGTAGGTTTAGCGATATTCTTGGTGCTATAACCTCTGCCACCAGAGCCACGACTAACGTGCAGCTTTATTCCTGCTTTTTCATCATGAGGCTTGTTTGTCTCATGGCGGTTCTCTGTTCCATGAAACGCATTATTTTGGATGTGTTGAAGTGCAATATCGAGCCAAACATTAACCACATCCCAATCAAGTTCAGAAATGCGTAACGCTTTCAGGCATTCATCGACACGACGCTGATGATCGTGAAAATGTTGAATCTCGCCACCTTTTACAAACATGGTGGTAAAACAGCCGTCTCCGTATTGAAACGAACGGTCCAAGATATCGACAGTTTGCTGGCTTTCTCCATCAACCCAAAACATGTTTTTCCCCATAAAAAGAAACGGCTCAATGCTAAAGCATCAAGCCGTTTAAAAACAAGTCTAATTGTGACTATCTACGAGTGTTTGCGTCTTTAATAAGATGATTAAATCTTTTTGAAGATCAAACAGCCGTTTGTACCACCGAAACCGAATGAGTTACATGCAGCATATTCCATGTTGCTAACTTCACGCGCAGTGTGAGGTACTAAATCAATATCTAAGCCTTCTTCAGGATCATCTAGGTTGATTGTTGGTGGAACAATTTGATCAACCAGAGACATAGCCGTGATGATAGCTTCAGCAGAACCAGCGGCACCTAGAAGGTGACCTGTCATTGATTTCGTAGAAGAGACCAATACTTGCTTGCTGCCAGCTTCGCCAAGAGCACGTTTGATGCCCTTAACTTCTGCTACGTCACCTGCAGGAGTCGATGTACCGTGTGCGTTAACATAACCGATTTGCTCACCAGTAATGCCAGCATCACGCATAGCCGCTTCCATTGCTAGTGCGCCACCAGAACCATCTTCACTTGGAGATGTCATGTGGTAAGCGTCACCCGACATACCGAAGCCAACTAGCTCACAGTAAATCTTAGCGCCACGAGCTTTAGCGTGTTCGTACTCTTCTAGAACCATCATGCCAGCACCGTCACCAAGAACGAAGCCGTCACGGCCTTTGTCCCATGGACGAGAAGCTTTTTGAGGTTCGTCGTTGCGAGTAGATAGTGCTTTAGCTGCACCAAAACCACCCATACCTAGTGGTGTAGATGCTTTTTCAGCACCACCCGCTAGCATTGCGTCAGCATCGCCGTATGCAATCATACGTGCCGCGTGACCAATGTTATGTAGGCCAGTTGTACATGCAGTAGAGATAGCGATGTTAGGACCGCGTAGACCACGCATGATAGACATGTGACCAGCAATCATGTTCACGATCGTTGACGGAACAAAGAATGGGCTAATTTTACGAGGGCCTTTTTCAGTAAGCGCTTGGTGACCAGCTTCGATCAAACCAAGACCACCGATACCAGAACCGATAGCCACACCAATACGTGGTGCGTTCTCATCAGTAACAGTTAGACCAGAATCATCAAGTGCCTGAACACCTGCTGCGACGCCGTATTGGATGAATAGATCCATTTTACGAGCATCTTTTTTAGACATGTACTCTTCGCAGTTAAAGTCTTTAACTAGACCTGCAAAACGAGTTGAGAAATTGGTTGCATCAAAGTGCTCGATATTCACGATACCACTTTGACCAGCTAGCAGGGCTTTCCAAGAAGATTCTACAGTGTTGCCTACCGGTGACAACATACCCATGCCAGTGACAACTACACGACGCTTGGACACGATTTTACACTCCGGAGATTGAGGTGATTTAAGATGAGGATAGATGAGTTAGAGAAAACACAGGCGGTCGAGGTGACCGCCTGGGAGAGATTATTACTGAGCGCTAGTTACGTAATCGATAGCTGCTTGAACAGTAGTAATTTTCTCAGCTTCTTCATCTGGGATTTCAGTGTCGAATTCTTCTTCTAGAGCCATTACTAGCTCAACTGTGTCTAGAGAATCTGCACCTAG
>AAZW01000067.1 GCA_000169995.1 Vibrionales bacterium SWAT-3
GAAGAATGCAGCGCCACCGTTAGAGAACTGAACAACGACTGGAGATTTAACTTTAGCAGCTGCTTCTAGTACTGCGTTTACAGAGTCAGTACCAACAACGTTTACAGCAGGAAGAGCAAATTTGTTTTCTTTTGCTACTTCAAATACTTTCTGTACGTCATCGCCAGAAATCACACCAGGTTTTACAAAATCGAAGATCTTAGACATGGAAATAGTCCTATTTATTCTATCGTTTTAAGATTAAAAAACTTAAGTTTAAAAACTTGCAATCGTTTGCTCACAACTTATGCCATTCTAGCAAAAAAGTGTGATATGCAGCAAACGTTAAAAGGCGAGATTCGCATCTCGCCTTTCTAAATCAATTATGCTTTAGCACGCTCTTCAAGCATTGCTACTGCAGGAAGTACTTTACCTTCAACGAACTCAAGGAAAGCGCCGCCGCCAGTAGAGATGTAAGAAACGTCAGCTTTGATACCGAACTTGTCGATAGCTGCTAGCGTGTCACCACCACCTGCTACAGAGAAACCTGCAGACTCAGCGATTGCTTTAGAGATACCTGCTGTACCCGCTTCGAAGTTCTTGAATTCGAATACGCCTACAGGGCCGTTCCAAAGGATAGTTTTTGCGTTGCCAATGATTTCAGCTAGCGCAGCAGTTGAATCTGGACCTAAGTCGAAGATCATGTCGTCGTCTGCAACTTCAGAAACGTGTTTGATTTCAGCTTCTGCGTTCTCGTCGAATGCTTTCGCACATGCAACGTCAGTTGCTACTGGAATAGCACACTCTTTCATTAGCTTCTTAGCAGTTTCAACTAGGTCTGCTTCGTATAGAGACTTACCTACGTTGTGACCTTCAGCTGCGATGAATGTGTTTGCGATACCACCACCAACAACTAGTTGGTCTGCAACTTTAGATAGAGACTCAAGAACCGTTAGTTTAGTAGAAACTTTAGAGCCACCAACGATAGCAACTAGTGGACGCTCTGGGTTATCCATTGCTTTACCTAGTGCTTCTAGCTCAGCAGCAAGAAGAGGACCAGCACATGCTACAGGAGCGTGAGTACCAACACCGTGAGTAGATGCTTGTGCACGGTGAGCCGTACCGAATGCATCCATTACGAAGATGTCACATAGAGATGCGTATGCTTTAGATAGCTCTTCTTCGTTCTTCTTCTCGCCTTTGTTGAAGCGAACGTTTTCTAGAACAACAAGTTCACCAGCGTTTAGCTCTAGGCCGTTTAGGTAATCTTTAGCTAGTTTAACTTCGCAATCTAGTGCGTCGTTTAGGTAGTTAACTACAGGAGCTAGAGAGAACTCTTCGTTGTATTCGCCTTCAGTAGGACGACCAAGGTGAGAAGTAACCATTACTTTTGCACCAGCTTCTAGGCAAAGCTTGATAGTTGGTAGAGATGCTAGGATACGTGCATCTGAAGTTACTTTACCGTCTTTTACTGGTACGTTTAGGTCAGCACGGATAAATACGCGTTTACCTGCAAGTTCCAGGTCAGTCATCTTGATCACAGACATGATTTGTCCTCTCAAATTTAAATAAAAATAAAGTTTTGGAAACTCAGCAACCCTGCTAAGCCTATAAATTATTCAACTGGTAATACTTTAGCTACTCATAATATGTGGACACTTCGCATTTATTTCAAGCTAAAAAATAAATAATCCGCACATTTGCTTCTAGGTCTTACTTCTTGCCTTCTGAAGCTTGCATTGCAAGAACCGTATCCAGCATTCGGTTCGCAAAGCCCCATTCATTATCACACCACACTAGCATTTTTACTAAGTGGCCATTGCTCACTCGAGTTTGTGAACCATCAACAATCGCGCTATGGGGATCATGATTAAAGTCGATGGATACGAGCGGCGCTTCAGTATAGTCAACGATGTTGTGTAATGTACACTGAGATGCGTTAACAATGGTTTGATTTACGTCATTAACTTTCACATTCGTATTAATTGTGACACTTAAATCCATCGCTGTTACGTTTACCGTCGGTACACGCACAGATATTGCTTCGAACTTGTTAGAAAATTTCGGGAAGATTCTTTCAATACCTTTATGCAGTTTGGTATCGACAGGAATAATGGATTGGCTTGCTGCACGAGTACGGCGAAGGTCGCTGTGGTAAGCATCAATAACTTGCTGATCATTCATTGAAGAGTGAATGGTCGTTATGGTGCCTGATTCGATGCCAAAGGCTTCATCAAGAACCTTAATGATAGGAACGATACAGTTGGTGGTACATGAACCGTTAGAAACGATTCTGTGGTCGGCTTCGATAGTATCGTGATTCACGCCGTAGATAATGGTGTTGTCTAGGTCATTAGCTCCCGGATGTGAGAACAGTACCTTTTTCGCGCCAGCCGCAATGTGTGCAAGGCCGTCTGCACGGCAGCCGTAAACACCAGTACAATCAAGAACGATGTCCACTTCGAGGTCACGCCAAGGCAGCAACTCGATATCAGCAAGGTGTAAAATACGAATCGTATCGAACTCACCTTTATCTTCCACACCGATGCCATGATGGACATAGATGTGCTCTTGGTCGTTGGAGATCTTCTTACCGAAGCGACCGTGGCTGGTATCGTACTGTAATAGGTGAGCCATAGCGTCAGGCTGAGCAAGCTCATTGACAGCTACTACTTTGATTTGTTGGCTTTTGCCACTTTCATAAACAGCGCGTAATACGTTACGCCCTATTCGTCCAAATCCGTTTATCGCGACTTTTAGCATAGTTCCGTACATCTAACCAAAATTTCGTGCAACAGATAATAACTGAATCCTACCCAAAAGGCATTAGTTGAGTTGTCTAACTAGACAAAAGCAATCTATTAGCATTGATTATCACTCTTGGTTAATGTAGTTATTGAAGTGATGAGTTTTACCTAGTTCTACGGCTGTTTCTAACCCAGTTTTCTCAACCAAAGGAAAAGGTTATGTCTGGATACCCAGCGACTCATTTTTGCAAGACATGCAATAAAGACACACCACATAGTGAAATTCTTGTTCGCCAGACAAGCAGTTATGATACCGACAAAAGTTTATTCGGTAGAATTAAGCTTTTTGCTAACTCAATTATCAATGGCGGCCACTACTACAACATGGATAGGTACGTGACATGTAAAGTATGTGGCACTAAAGAGCTGGACAATTGGGGTAATGAATTCGAATAGCCTAAAATTTCTATATTACTAAAAAAACCGAGCCTGATAGCTCGGTTTTTCTTTCATTGCTTGTTAGCACGAGGCTAACAAGCAATGATTAAGCAAGAAGCTCTTTTGCTGTGTTTACTACGTTTTCAGTTGTGAATCCGAACATCTTGAACAGTTCGCCTGCTGGAGCAGATTCACCGAACGTTGTCATACCGATGATCTTGCCACCGAAGCCAACATACTTGTACCAGAAGTCAGCGATGCCAGCTTCTACAGCGATACGAGCTGTTACGTCAGATGGAAGTACAGATTCACGGTATTCAGCGTCTTGCTTGTCGAATGCGTCAGTTGCAGGCATAGATACTACGCGTACCTTCTTACCTTCAGCTGTTAATTCAGCCGCAGCGTTAACCGCGAGCTCAACTTCAGAACCTGTCGCGATAAGGATCAGCTCTGGCTTGCCTTCACAATCTTTCAAGATGTAACCACCCTTCGCGATGTTCGCTACTTGCTCTTCGCTACGCTCTTGCTGTGCAAGGTTTTGACGAGAGAAAATTAGAGACGTTGGGCCGTCTTTACGTTCGATAGCCAGTTTCCAAGCGACTGCAGACTCAACTTGGTCACATGGGCGCCATGTGCTCATGTTTGGCGTCAGACGTAGAGAAGCCATTTGCTCAACTGGTTGGTGAGTTGGGCCATCTTCGCCAAGACCGATAGAGTCGTGCGTGTAAACTTGGATGTTCTGAACTTTCATCAGAGCAGCCATACGCATTGCGTTGCGAGCGTATTCCATGAACATTAGGAATGTCGCGCCGTATGGTACGAAACCACCGTGCAGAGCGATACCGTTCATGATAGCCGTCATACCGAATTCACGTACACCGTAGTGGATGTAGTTACCAGAGAAGTCATTTGCTTCTAGAGACTTAGAGCCAGACCACATAGTTAGGTTCGAAGGCGCTAGGTCAGCAGAGCCGCCCATGAATTCTGGAAGCATTTGACCAAACGCTTCTAGAGCATTTTGAGATGCTTTACGTGAAGCAATGTTTGCAGGGTTAGCTTGAAGATCAGCAATGATTGCGTTTGCTTTCTCTTCCCACTGTGTCGGAAGCTCGCCGTTAGTACGACGTTTGAATTCTGCTGCTAGCTCAGGGTAAGCCGCTGCGTATGCATCAAACTTCGCGTTCCATGCCGCTTCTTTTGCTGCGCCCGCTTCTTTCGCATTCCACTCAGCAGCGATATCTGCTGGAATTTCGAAAGGACCGTGTTCCCAACCCAATGCTGCTTTAGTTGCTGTGATTTCATCAGCGCCTAGTGGAGCACCGTGACAGTCGTGCGTACCTGCTTTGTTTGGAGAACCAAAACCGATGATAGTTTTAGTACAGATAAGCGTTGGACGAGGGTCTGCTTTAGCTGCTTCGATAGCTGCATTGATTGCTTCAGGATCGTGACCGTCTACTGCTGGAATTACGTGCCAGCCGTATGCTTCAAAACGCTTAGGAGTATCGTCAGAGAACCAACCTTCCACTTCACCATCGATAGAGATACCGTTGTCATCCCAGAAAGCAACCAGCTTACCAAGACCTAGCGTACCAGCTAGTGAACATGCTTCGTGAGAGATACCTTCCATCAGACAGCCATCACCCATGAATGCATAAGTGTAGTGGTCTACGATGTCGTGGCCTTCTTTGTTGAACTGTGCAGCCAGTGCTTTCTCTGCCATTGCCATACCAACAGCGTTAGTGATGCCTTGACCTAGAGGACCCGTTGTTGTCTCGATACCAGGAGCGTAACCGTACTCTGGGTGACCAGGAGTCTTAGAGTGCAGTTGACGGAAGTTTTTCAGATCTTCAATTGAAAGCTCGTAGCCTGCAAGGTGAAGCAGAGAGTAAATCAACATTGAACCATGGCCGTTAGACAGGATAAAACGGTCGCGGTCAGCCCACTCTGGGTTTGCTGGGTTGTGGTTCAAGTGGCCACGCCAAAGAACTTCAGCGATGTCAGCCATACCCATAGGTGCGCCTGGGTGGCCTGAATTTGCTTGTTGAACACCGTCCATGCTAAGTGCGCGGATTGCATTGGCTAGATCTTTACGAGAAGGCATGTCTGCTCCTGGATACATAAGCGATTTAAAAAAGAGATAGTGCTAATGTTTTCATTTTAATTAGCGCGGGTATTCTCTCAAACGACTATTGCGACTGCAAACGTTTTACTGGCATTTTAACGGTCATTTTTCGCAATTTTCGAACATTTACATCACTTGTCAGCCGCTTATCTCAACCAACACGCAAACGTTTAGTTATGGCATATCATAAAAAAGAGCTTGTAATTCGACCGCTGGAATTTAGAATAGACGTCTAGATGTAGAAACACCTACAAAATATACTGTATTTAATGGCGGCGCTTCCTAGCTTGCGACGCCATGAACTATTTACACCAAAAACTAAAAGTGGAGCTCTCATGGCTAAGCACCTATTCACTTCTGAATCTGTTTCAGAAGGTCATCCAGATAAAATTGCAGACCAAATCTCTGATGCTGTTCTTGATGCCATCTTAGAACAAGATCCAAAAGCACGTGTTGCTTGTGAGACTTACGTAAAAACCGGCATGGTTATGGTTGGCGGTGAAGTAACAACTTCTGCATGGGTTGATATCGAAGAGATCACTCGTGAAACCGTTCGTGAAATTGGTTACGTTCACTCTGATATGGGCTTTGACGCTGACTCTTGTGCCGTTCTAAACACAATTGGTAAGCAGTCTCCAGACATCAACCAAGGTGTTGATAAAGCAGACCCGAAAGAGCAAGGCGCAGGCGACCAAGGCATCATGTTTGGTTACGCGACTAACGAAACTGAAATCCTAATGCCAGCTCCAATCACTTACTCTCACCTTCTTGTTAAAAAGCAAGCTGAAGTACGTAAGAGCGGCAAGCTAGACTTCCTTCGCCCAGATGCGAAATCTCAAGTTACTTTCCAGTACGACCAAGGTAAGATCGTTGGTATCGATGCTGTTGTTCTTTCTACTCAACACTGTGATTCAGTAACAACACCTGAACTACGTGAAGCGGTAATGGAAGAGATCATCAAGCCAGTACTTCCTTCAGAGTGGATCAACAAAGACACTAACTTCTTCATCAACCCAACAGGCCGTTTCGTAATCGGTGGCCCAATGGGTGACTGTGGTCTAACTGGTCGTAAGATCATCGTTGATACCTACGGCGGCGCAGCTCGTCACGGTGGCGGTGCATTCTCTGGTAAAGATCCATCAAAGGTTGACCGTTCTGCAGCTTACGCGGCTCGTTACGTTGCGAAGAACATCGTTGCAGCTGGCATGGCTGACCGTTGTGAGATTCAACTTTCTTACGCTATCGGTGTTGCAGATCCAACATCTATCATGGTTGAAACGTTCGGTACTGAGAAAGTAGCGCACGAAATCATCATTGAAGCAGTTCGTCAAAACTTCGACCTACGTCCATACGGTCTTCAAGAGATGCTGAACCTTCTTCAGCCTATCTACAAGCAGACTGCAGCATACGGTCACTTCGGTCGTGAAGAGTTCCCTTGGGAAGCGACTGACAAAGCAGCAATCCTTGCTGACTTCGCTGGCCTAAAATAATTTAGCCACTGCGATTTGTTTCTTTAAAGCCCTTACTGCTTAGTAAGGGCTTTATTTTTATGTACTTACCGAACCTTCAATAGCTACTTCTTTCTCTAACGCCCTTCTTTACCGTTAACCACTAAGTATAAAAAGCCGCTGATAATTTGTGTTTTCTAACACTACTGACAATAGTTAAGGTAACTCCTAGGCGATCAAGCTCACATTTAACTTAAATTAATTCAGTCTGATAACGCTCGTTAAATGCACGCTAGAACAAAAACTGGGATGACAAAGAGCAATTTAGCTCAACACCATAACTCTCACACAAGCCACACCGATGAGTCTTATGGAATTATAACTAGGACGTTATTTAACTAGGGGGATCTATGCCTCGTACCGCGCACCCATCCGAACTGAACGATAAAAAACACAAGGTCAGCGATAAGGATTACGCTCGCACCATTCCTTGCAACCAAATCAGTATTTCCGCACCCTTTCATTGGTTGTCGCTTGCTCTGCATGACTTAGTAAGAATGCCATTAATCAGCGCATTTTACGGTTTATGCTTTATGGGAGCAGCAATCGCCATTGTTCAACTTGTCCAATGGCAAGGAACACACTTGGTGGTGATGCCAAGCTTGATTGTGTACATGCTGATAGGACCTTTTCTTGCTCTGGGCTTGTATGACGCAGCCTGGGAAAGAGAAAAAGGGCACAACGCCAGCCTATTCCATTCAATGAAAGCCATTACTCGCAACTCGACTCACCAGTGGGCCTTTGCGATTGTATTAATGGTCGCGATGATATTCTGGATGCGTATCGCCGCTCTATTGCATGCTTTGTATCCATCTGTACAAGGCGCACCATTAGCAGAGTTTGCGCCCTTCTTGATCACGGGCTCTGTCATTGGATTTGTTATCGCCAGCCTAATCTTCAGCATCTCGGCATTTTCTATTCCATTGATGATGGAGAGACGCGTGGATGTGATGAGCGCAATCTTCACCAGCTTCAATGCCGTGAAATCCAACATCCCTGCAATGGTGGTGTGGGCAAGTATTATTTGTGCCGGTATTCTGGTGGGCTTTGCAACCTACGGCATTGGTATGATCGTCACCATGCCGCTACTTGGTTATGGTACATGGCATGCCTACCACGAAATCATCAAGAAGAATCACCACCTATAAATTATCACCAGAATAACGAGCAATGTTATGATGAGGCCCTAGCTTAAACGCTGAGGCCTTTTTTGGAGTTAACAACGTTTGTCTTACACCCCGCAACAACATCGAGCAAATAAGAAATTGGCCGAGTGCCTAGCTATCGCTAATCAACATTTCTCTCGTGAATTCCCATGCCCGACCATTACTTACAAGTTAAGAGGTAAAGCGGCAGGAAAGGCCTACCTTCAGCTCAATGAAATTAAGCTCAACCATGTACTCTTCGCCGAGAATGAGGATGCCTTCATTAACGAGGTGGTGCCTCATGAACTGGCACATCTGATTACACATCAAGTCTTTGGACGAGTGAGACCTCACGGGAATGAATGGAAATACGTGATGGAAAAGGTATTCAACGTGCCAGCTAAAACGACCCATAGCTTTGAGATATTCTCAGTGCAAGGAAAGACCTTTGAGTATCGCTGTGCCTGCACGGTTTATCCACTTTCTATCAGACGTCACAACAAGGTGTTACGTAACCAATCAAGCTACCGCTGCCAGCAGTGTAATCAAACCTTGGCCTTTACAGGCAAGCAACTCAGCTAACTCCCCGACTCGGCGCCAGCTTTATTTTATCGCGCCCCTCGCCAATTTAGAGAACTGCACTCAATGGAATTCATGATAGAAATGTAATGGAGAAATCCATCCTTTGAGTGCTAGACTGATGTTTATCATACTTTTATCAGTCTTTTTCTATGTATAAAACCACTCCAAAAGCATTTGGCCTATCGGTGTCTTTTTACTTATCGATAGTATTTGGCCTACTGGTAACCCAAAGTGTTTTCGCCGCTCCACCAAGCTCATTCTCCAAAGCAAAAAAAGAAGCCGTGAAGATTTACCTTGATCACCCGACTTCATTCTATTGTGGCTGTGACATTACTTGGAAAGACAAAAAGAAAGGCATTCCAGATCTTGCAGGCTGTGGTTATCAAGTGCGAAAGCAACAAAAACGGGCCAGTCGAATTGAGTGGGAACACGTGGTTCCCGCTTGGCAATTTGGCCACCAGCGACAATGCTGGCAAGACGGTGGACGCAAGAACTGCACCCGCAATGACAAAATATTCAAATCCATGGAAGCCGACCTTCACAACTTAACGCCGGCGATTGGTGAGGTTAACGGGGATCGCTCCAACTACAATTTCAGTCAGTGGAATGGTATGGATGGAGTAAGCTATGGTCAGTGTGAAATGCAGGTCAACTTCAAGCAACGTAAGGTGATGCCGCCAGACAGAGCGAAAGGCTCTATCGCTCGAACTTATCTTTACATGAGCCAAGAATATGGTTTCAAGCTATCTAAGCAGCAAACCAATCTGATGATGGCGTGGAACAAGCAGTTCCCTGTCGATGAGTGGGAATGTACTCGTGATGAGCGTATCTATGCCATCCAAGGGAATCACAACCCATTTGTTTATCCAGCTTGTAAATAACGCCACTCGCATAACCCACATTCCTAGCCGTCTCAAACAAGAGTTTCAGAATTGCCCCTGAAACTCTTGCTCTCCCCTTGTTTTTTCAACTAAAAGCATCCATGTTAGGCAGAGACAAAATACCCAAATGATCATATTTATAGGTTTACCAGCATGAGAATCCCTCGTATCCATCACCCAGAACGCATTCACCAGTTAGGTTCTCTCGCTTTAGGCGAAGATGCCGCGGGTCATGTTGGTCGTGTCCTTCGTATGAAAGAAGGTCAAGAAGTGCTTCTTTTTGATGGCAGCGGTACTGAATTTCCAGCGACAATTGCTGAAGTATCAAAGAAGAATGTGACGGTTAATGTTACTGAGAGAATCGAGCGCAGCAGTGAATCTCCATTAGACTTACATCTGGGACAAGTGATTTCACGTGGCGACAAAATGGAGTTCACAATCCAAAAATCAGTAGAGCTTGGTGTGAATACCATTACTCCTCTGATTTCAGAACGCTGTGGCGTTAAACTAGATGCTAAACGCTTCGAGAAAAAACTTGCTCAGTGGCAGAAAATTGCGATCGCAGCATGTGAGCAGTGCGGTCGAAATACAGTTCCAGTGATTCGCCCTATCATGCAACTTGAAGAGTGGTGTAGCGAACCGAGTGAAGCATTAAAGCTGAACTTACATCCTCGTGCAAAATACTCAATTAATACCCTTCCAGAACCTATCAGCAAGGTACGCCTATTGATCGGCCCTGAAGGTGGCTTGTCGGCTGAAGAAATCGGCATGACAGAACAATACAAATTTGAAGAGACGCTACTCGGCCCACGTGTACTTCGTACCGAAACAGCAGCTCTAACCGCAATTACTGCCTTACAAGTCCGTTTTGGCGATCTAGGCTAGGAGAAAAAAATGATCAAACTTGGCATCGTAATGGATCCAATTTCATCCATTAACATCAAAAAAGACTCTAGCTTTGCCATGATGCTTGAAGCTCAGCGTCGTGGTTACGAAATCCATTACATGGAAATGAATGATCTACACTTAGATCAAGGCGTAGCGATTGCAGACACTAAGGTCGTTGAGCTCAAAGAAGATCCAAATGGTTGGTATGAATTCAAGTCAGAACAGACTATCGCGCTATCTGATTTAGATGCTGTACTAATGCGTAAAGATCCTCCGTTTGATACTGAGTACATCTACGCAACCTACATTCTTGAGCGTGCTGAAGAGAATGGCGCACTGATCGTAAACAAACCACAAAGCCTACGTGACTGTAACGAGAAGCTGTTCACAGCATGGTTCCCAGAACTAACACCAACCACCATCGTGACTCGCAAAGCTGAGAAAATTAAAGAATTCCGCGAGAAACATGGCGACGTAATCCTTAAGCCACTTGATGGTATGGGTGGCGCATCTATCTTCCGTGTGAAAGAAGGCGATCCAAACGTATCAGTGATCATAGAAACACTGACTAACCATGGTCAAAACTACGCGATGGCACAGACTTTCGTTCCTGACATCAGCAATGGTGATAAGCGTATTCTTGTAGTTGACGGTGAGCCAATGCCTTACTGCCTAGCTCGAACCCCTGCTAAAGGCGAAACTCGAGGTAACCTTGCAGCTGGCGGTACTGGTGAAGCACGTCCTCTAAGTGACACAGATTGGGCGATCGCAAGAGCGGTTGCTCCTGCACTAAAAGAAAAAGGTCTAATCTTCGTTGGCCTAGACGTCATCGGTGATAAGCTAACTGAAATCAACGTAACGAGCCCTACATGTATCCGCGAAATCGAAGCCGCTTTCGATATCTCGGTAACGGGCAAGTTAATGGATGCAATTGAGCGTCGCGTTAACGCAAAATAACCTAAGCTAAAAGAAAGCCCTAGCGCTTCACACATACGTCTTAGGGATAGAATGAGCGGCTTTACGCCGCTCTTTTCCTTTATTGGGAACACACTGGCAGGAGGCTCTATGAACCTAACGAACCACTTTTTGGTCGCTATGCCCGGGATGAAAGATCCGTATTTTCAAAACTCGGTAATCTACCTCTGTGAACACAACGAGGAAGGTGCGATGGGGTTAATGATTAACGCTCCCATCGATGTCACTGTCGGTAGTATGCTCAAACAAGTTGAGGTTGAATCTGAGCAACCAAAAGCGAATCAAGCCAGCCTTGATAAGCCGGTATTAAATGGTGGACCTGTAGCAGAAGACCGTGGGTTTATTTTGCACAAGCCCAAAGGCAGCTATCAATCCAGTATCAACATGACTGACCAAATCTCAGTAACAACCTCAAAAGATATCTTGATGGTGTTGGGCACAGAAGATGAGCCTATGAATTATTTAGTCGCACTTGGGTATGCAGGATGGGAACCGGGACAACTGGAAACCGAACTGACCGAGAACTCATGGTTAACCGTTGAGGCCGACCCTAAAGTCATCTTCGATACGCCAATTTCAGATCGCTGGAAAGTTGCGGTACAAATGTTAGGTATTAATGCCGCTCAGCTTTCAGCAGACGCAGGCCATGCCTAGTTTTACTACTCAGCTCAATAAAATAAATACTCAAACACAGATAAATTTGGAACCCCCATGTCACGAACAATTATGGCATTTGATTACGGTACAAAAAGTATCGGCAGCGCGATTGGACAAGAAATCACTGGTACAGCGAGCCCTTTAAAAGCGTTTAAAGCTAAAGACGGTATCCCGAACTGGGACGATATCGAAAAACAGATTAAAGAGTGGCAACCAAATCTTATCGTCGTCGGGCTACCTACCGATCTTCACGGTCGTGCTCTAGAGACCATCACACCAAGAGCAAAGAAATTTGCGAACCGCTTAAAAGGTCGTTTTGGTGTTGATGTTGAGCTGCATGACGAAAGATTATCGACCGCAGAAGCAAGAGCTGACCTCTTTGACATGGGTGGCTACAAAGCATTAAGTAAAGGAAATGTTGATAACCAGTCCGCAGTTGTCATTCTCGAAAGCTGGTTTGAAGCACAATATTCTTAACGAAAATTAAGTGAGCAAAAAGCAACCCTATTTGTGATCCCGCGCGAATTTCTCGCCGTAAAGACGATGCAATTCATCAATAGGTAAGTGGGAGTTCACATGAAAATTTTTCTAGCAATCTTCGCCGCTCTAACCATTTCAGCGTGCAGCTCAACAGGGTCTAGTAGCGCTAGTTACATGAATGATGGCAAAACCAATTCAGGATTCAATAGTGGCAAGATGTACTACGACGACAGTCGAAGAAGTCATGGTTCGCTAAATAGCAATTAAGCTAGCTGTTTTAAGCCCGAGCTCTAACCATATGAACTCGGGCTTTCTTATTTTGCATCTAACCCATATCAATTTTCACGCCAGATAATGCTCCAGTTCCATAGTCATCATCACCTAGTCTGGTTTTTAGCATCAAGCGTAAGTCATTAGCCGAATCGGCACTATGAAACGCATCTTCTTCGCTAATCTTGCCCGCTACAACTAAATCAAACAAAGCTTGGTCAAAGGTCTGCATGCCGACTTCTTTTGATTTTGCCATTGTTGCTTTTAGCTCGTGTAATTCACCACGACGAATCAAGTCAGACACTCGTGGGCTGTTGAGTAGAATCTCAAATACACCATGACGCCCGCTGCCATTCTTATCTCGAATTAACTGCTGAGCAATCACACCACGCAGATTCATCGACAGATCAAACAGGAACTGTTCTTTCTGTTCTTTAGGCACCAAATGAAGAATACGCTCTAGCGCTTGGTTGGCATTATTCGCGTGCAAAGTTGCCATACACAGGTGACCCGTTTCAGCAAAGGTCATCGCATATTCCATGGTTTCACGGCTACGGATTTCACCAATCAGAATCATATCTGGCGCTTGGCGTAACGAGTTCTTAAGTGCGACTTCATAGCTCTCAGTATCAAGCCCGACCTCGCGCTGAGTCACAATACATTTCTTGTGTTCGTGAACAAATTCAATCGGATCTTCAACCGTCAAGATATGCCCCGAGCGATTGGTATTGCGATAGCCTGTCATTGCGGCCATTGAGGTCGACTTACCAGAACCGGTCGATCCAACCACCAGCACAAGCCCACGTTTAGCGATGGACAAGTCCTGTAGTACATCAGGAAGCTTTAATTGTTCAAAGGTCGGGATGTTGGTTTCAATACGTCGAATTACCGCACCAGGTAGTTCTCGCTGAAAGAATGCACTAACACGAAAACGACCAAAATCACGCACAATCGCAAAGTTAGCCTCACGCGTTTGCTGATATTCATCACGTCGTTCTTGATCCATCATCGCATCAAGTAATTGAGCAACCTGAGCCGAATTCAGCTTCTCGCCTTGCGGTCGCAGCTCACCATCGACACGGAACAAAACTGGCGCATCAACCGTGATGTAAAGATCGGACGCTTTTTGAGAAAGCATTCCCTCAAGGATTTGATTCAATTCCATTATGTGCACCCTTGATTAGAACATTGAGGTTTCAATTTCGATCTTTTTCTCGACCTCTTCCGAGTCAACCAAGCCTTGAGCCATCAGCTGCTTCGCATTCTGCTCCATGGTTTGCATGCCATGTGCTGCGCCCGTTTGAATGATCGAATACATCTGAGCGACTTTATCTTCACGAATCAAGTTTCTGATCGCAGGTGTCGCCATCATGATTTCATGACAAGCCACACGACCACCACCAACACGTTTTAGCAACTTCTGGGCAATCACCGAGCGTAATGATTCAGACAACATTGAGCGAACCATGTCTTTATCGCTACCAGGGAAAACATCAATGATACGGTCAATCGTTTTTGCCGCTGAACTGGTATGCAAAGTACCAAAAACCAAGTGGCCGGTTTCAGCTGCGGTTAGCGCCAAGCTGATCGTCTCTTGGTCACGAAGCTCACCAACAAGAATTACATCTGGGTCTTCACGTAACGCACTGCGCAGCGCCGCTTTAAAGCTATGAGTATCACGATGAACCTCACGCTGGTTCACTAGGCATTTATTGTTGGTGTGAACAAATTCAATCGGGTCTTCTATGGTGAGAATATGCTTATTATGGTTACGGTTAACGTAATCCACCATCGCCGCAAGAGTGGTCGATTTACCAGAACCTGTTGGGCCTGTAACTAGCACTAGACCCTTTTCGAAATTAGCAATCTTTTCAAAGATATCAGGAGCGCCTAACTGTTCTAACGTCGGAATCTCGACAGGGATAGTTCGAAAGACAGCTGAGCAACCACGAGATTGATTAAAAGCGTTAACACGGAAGCGACCAACATTGGGTAATTCAAAAGAGAAGTCGACTTCCAGTTTTTCCTCGAACTCACCGCGCTGTGAGTCGCTCATGATCTCAAAAACTAAACGGTGTACATCAGCATGACTCAAAGCTGGTATTCCAAGCTTCCTTACTTCACCATCGATACGTACCATTGGAGATACACCCGCAGAAAGATGTAGATCTGACGCGTTATGCTTTACACTAAAATCTAGTAACTCAGTGATATCCATTTATTTTCCCTTAAGTAAAGTCAGCTATGAGTAGTATTCAACAAAACATCGAACAAATCACCTCACAGATTCGTAGCGCTGAGCAAAAGTGCGGACGAGCTCCAGAGTCCGTACAACTTTTAGCCGTCAGCAAAACTAAACCTATTGATGCGATTCTAGAAGCCGCACTCGGAGGCCAAGTTGCCTTTGGTGAAAACTATGTTCAAGAAGGTGTCGATAAAGTAAAACACTTTTCAGAACAACATTCTAACCTAAATTTAGAGTGGCACTTTATTGGTCCAATTCAGTCAAATAAAACTCGCCCTATTGCGGAAAGCTTCCAATGGGTACATTCCGTCGATCGCGATAAGATTGCGCAAAGGCTTAACGATCAACGCCCAAGCGAGCTTCCACCTTTGCAAGTTTTAATTCAAGTAAACACCAGTGGTGAAGCGTCCAAGTCTGGCACATCTGAAGAGTCAGTTTTTGCACTGGCAGAGTTGATTTCCTCACTGCCCAACCTCACTTTAAGAGGGTTGATGTCGATTCCTGCAAACGTCTCTGACTATCAATCACAGCTTAACGCTTTCTCTCAACTGGCAGAGCTAAAAGATAAGCTAGCTGCAAAATATCCTGATATTGATACCCTTTCGATGGGCATGAGTGGTGATATGGACGCAGCAGTCGAGGCTGGCAGCACCATGGTTCGCATTGGAACCGCGATTTTTGGTGCTCGTGATTACGCGAAATAGCGACACCTAACAACCTAAAAAGTATAAGTATTGATACCGCTCCGCTTTTGCCGCGCAGCGATACGCTCAGGATTTGATATATGGAACATAAGAACATCGCCTTTATCGGGGCGGGAAACATGGTTCGCTCAATTGTAGCGGGCTTAGTAGCGAGTGGTTACCCAGCGCATAAGATTACAGTGACAGCGCCTTCTGACACGAGAAGAGTGCCGTTAGAGCAAGAATACGGCATCAATACCACCAGCGATAATATGACCGCAGCTGAGCAAGCAGACGTTGTTGTATTATCGGTGAAACCACAAATGATGGCCGATGTATGTAAACCCTTACAAAGCATCGACTTTAGCAACAAACTGGTTATCTCAATTGCCGCAGGTATTAATGCGAATCGACTCAATGAGATGTTAGACTGCCAACTGAACCTGGTTCGTGTAATGCCAAACACGCCATCATTGCTTGGTAAAGGCATGAGTGGGCTTTATGCTGATTCAACCGTTAGCCAAGCAGATAAAGATTTCGCATCACAGCTAATGCAAGCTGTAGGTGAAGTGAGCTGGGTAGAACAAGAATCTGGTATCAACAACATTATTGCAGCGGCAGGCAGCGCTCCGGCTTACTTCTTCCTGTTTATGGAAGCAATGCAAGCGGAAGCAGTCAATCAAGGTTTCGACCAAGAGACGGCCCGCAAGCTAGTGCAGCAATCGGCATTAGGCGCGGCAGAGATGGTGGTCGCGAATCCAGATACAGAATTATCTACACTGCGTGAGCAAGTGACTTCAAAAGGTGGCACAACCGCAGAAGCACTACGCACGTTTAATGAACATCAACTATCAGACATCGTAGCCAAAGCCATGCAAGCGGCAGTTGCTCGAGCTGAAGAGATGGAAAAACTGTTTTAGTACCAATCAAGGTACAAAAGCCTTGCGTCGCTCATGTGATATCTAAGCGGCAAGTAAATCCGAAAAAGGAAACAATATGAACTCGATGAGCTTTCTGATCTCGACCGTTTTTGATCTTTACATCATGGTTGTGATCTTGCGTATCTGGCTACAAGCATCACGTGCAGATTTCTACAATCCGTTCTCACAATTCATCGTAAAAGCGACACAACCAGTGGTTGCTCCACTACGCCGAGTTATTCCATCAATCGGCAGCCTTGATCTTGCGACGGTTGTTTTTGCTTATGTGCTATGTGTACTTAAGTTCGTTGCTCTAAACCTGATTATCTCTGGCGGCGCAGCTGTATTCGATATCAGCTTCCTGATATTTGGTGCACTATCTTTGCTAAAAGCGGCGGGTGGTTTGATCTTCTGGATACTACTAATCCGTGCAATCCTAAGCTGGGTTAGTCAAGGTCGCAGCCCAATAGAGTATGTGTTCCATCAACTGACTGAGCCAATGCTAATGCCTATCCGCCGTATCCTACCGGATATGGGTGGCTTCGACTTAAGCGTTCTGGTTCTGTTCATTGTTCTTCAGTTTGCGAACTTCCTAATGGGTGACATGATTGGTCCTATTTGGTATCAGCTATAATTCAAGTACGAACATCAGGTACTTTGACGATGCCAAAAGCGGTTTGGGTCGAGGGAGACGATATTCTTCTTAGACTCTATATCCAACCCAAAGCAAGCCGAGACAAAATTGTTGGCTTGCATGGTGAGGAACTCAAAATTGCCATCACCGCTCCCCCGGTAGATGGCAAAGCCAATGCCCACTTAGCGAAATACCTTGCGAAACAATTTAAGGTCGCTAAAGGGCAAATTAAAATTGAAAAGGGAGAGCTCGGCCGGCACAAACAAGTTCGAATATGCTCGCCAAGCCAAATCCCCACTGAAGTCAAAGCCATCCTATGATGGCTTTTTGCTATTTATTGGAGTCATTATGCGTCTATGGATTACAGCACTACTTACAGCTCTTGTTGCCTTACCAAGCTCAGCAGGACAATTTAAAAACATTAAGGATGTCGAGGTTCACTACTCAGCTTTCAACTCAACATTTTTAACGGCTCAAGTCGCTAAGCAATATAAACTTAAGCGAAATGGCTACTCAGCGATTCTGAACATCAGCGTGTTAGACAAAGCTTCCCTGGGCAAGCCTGCAACAACGGCTAAAATCACGGGAACAGCGAAGAACCTAGTGGGCAATACTCGCACACTTAACTTCCGCGAAATCAAAGAAGGTGATGCGATTTATTACCTTGCAGAGTTCCCAATCACGCACGAAGAAAACATCACTTTTGATATTGATGTGAACGCAGGAATAAAAGGCACTGGCCCATTACGTTTCACGCAAAAATTCTATACAGAAGAGTAAGATCACTGTTCTGTCCATTAACTTATTTAGAGCCACATCCCCATGAGTAAGATTGTTTTAGCCACAGGCAACCAAGGTAAAGTTCGCGAGATGGCAGATATACTGTCTGAGTTTGGTTTTGACGTTGTCGCACAAAATGAATTTAACGTTTCAGAAGTCGCTGAAACAGGAACAACATTCATTGAAAATGCCATCATCAAGGCTCGCCATGCTGCCAAAGAAACAGGGCTGCCAGCAATTGCCGACGACTCAGGTTTAGAGGTTGACTTCCTTAAGGGCGCGCCAGGTATCTATTCTGCACGTTACTCAGGTGAAGGTGCTAGCGATAAGCAGAACATCGAAAAGCTGCTGGATGCCATGCAAGGTGTGGAAACTGAAAAGCGTACCGCTCGTTTCCACTGTGTATTAGTTTTAATGCGTCATGAAAACGATCCAACACCATTGGTATGTCACGGTAAATGGGAAGGACAAATCCTGACTGAAGAGCACGGTGAGAACGGCTTTGGCTATGATCCTGTATTCTTTGTTCCAGAAGATAACTGTGCATCTGCTGAGCTTGACCCTTCACGAAAAAAGCAACTATCACACCGTGGTAAGGCCCTAGCGTCACTATTCGCAGCACTCAAAGAGCAAGCTCTGTAATGCACAGTGCAGCACTCATTCCACCAGCTCTTAGCCTTTATGTACATATCCCGTGGTGTGTACAAAAGTGTCCGTATTGTGATTTTAACTCACACGCGTTGAAAACCGAGATCCCAGAAAAAGAGTACATCGATGCACTGCTAGAAGATCTTGATACTGATATCGAAAAATATCAGCTAAATGGCATGCCTCGTCCGCTGCATTCGATCTTTTTTGGGGGGGGAACTCCAAGCCTGTTCTCTCCAGAAGGTATCGGTCGACTGCTTCAAGGTATTGAGCAACGCATCCCATTCAAACCTGAAATTGAAATCACCATGGAAGCCAACCCAGGCACCATTGAAGCGGAGCGTTTCGCTGGTTACCAAAAAGCGGGGATTACTCGTATCTCAGTTGGTGTACAGAGCTTTGAGCAAGAGAAGCTAGAAAGGCTGGGCCGTATCCATGGTCAAGATGAAGCGGTCAACGCTGCTCACCTTGCGCATAAAATCGGTCTAAACAGCTTTAATCTCGATCTTATGCATGGCTTGCCGGATCAAAGTATCGATCAAGCATTGGCTGATCTAGATAAGGCGATCGAGTTAGATCCCCCGCATTTATCTTGGTACCAGCTAACAATAGAACCTAACACCATGTTCTATTACAAAACGCCCACCCTACCTGATGACGATGATCTCTGGGACATCTTCGAATTGGGCCACAAAAAACTCGCTGATGCAGGGTATGTGCAATACGAAATCTCAGGCTACAGCAAGCCGGGCTACCAGTGTCAACACAACCTTAACTACTGGCGCTTCGGTGACTACTTGGGTATTGGTTGTGGCTCTCATGGCAAGCTGAGTTTTGCTGATGGACGAATCATTCGAACAACTAAGGTTAAGCATCCAAGAGGCTACCTAGCGGCTTATCAGAATATGGTGAAGCCTTATATTTCAGATGAATTTGAAGTAGCAAACGAAGACCGCCCTTTCGAATTCTTTATGAACCGTTTCAGGCTGATGGAAGCATGCCCTAAGCAAGATTTCATTGATACGACAGGACTTGGTTTTGACGCTGTTCAGCCAACAATTGAGTGGGCCAAAGAGCTAGGTTACTTGAACGAAACCGACACTCACTGGCAAATCACAGAAAAAGGGAAACTTTTCCTCAACGATTTGCTGGAAGCCTTTATGGCTGAAGAAGACGAATAAATTCGAGATTCGAGATTCGAGATTCGAGATTCGAGATTCGAGATTCGAGATTCGAGATTCGAGATTCGAGATTCGAGATTCGAGATTCGAGATTCGAGATTCGAGATTCGAGATTCGAGATTCGAGATTCGAGATTCGAGATTCGAGATTCGAGATTCGAGAAGTATTGTGTAAGGGTTGGCTTTAGGGTCAACCCTTTTCTAATTTACGCGCCGACAAATAACAGATTCCCGATTACGCTCCTTCGTCGCTATCGGGAATGACGGACATCAAACAAGTATTATCCCAAAAACGTTAGAGGCGAGTGCATCGAAAGTTACCAACAACACCGTCATCCTCAAGAACGAGGGACGAGTGAGTTGGGGATCTCTTGCAAATATAGAACCCCAACTTAAAAGCGCTTTTAAAAAATAGAACGACCGATACGCTCAGAAAGTAATTCCAACGCCTTAGTACCTGCAAGAGAGTTACCAGAAGGATCAAGCTCTGGAGACCATACTGCAATCGTCATCTCACCCGGTACGATAGCGATAATCCCGCCACCTACTCCCGATTTGCCCGGCATACCAACGCGATAAGCAAACTCACCTGCGCCATCGTACAAACCACATGTCGCAAGCAAAGCATTCAACTGCTTAGTCTGTACCGGCGTGATGATCTCTTTCTTAGTCTGAACTGATACACCTTTGTTTGCTAAGTAACTAAATGTTTTCGCCAAATCCACACAAGTCATCTTAAGTGCACAAGCATGGAAGTAATTATTGAGTACAGGGATAACATCGTTCTCAAAATTACCAAATGAACGCATCAAGTACGCGATAGCGGCATTCCGGTCGCTATGCATCATTTCTGAAGCCGCTACTACCTTGTCGTACACGATATGCGTATCGCCCGACAACTGACGCACGAACTCCAATAAACGCTGTCTTGGCGCTGACAAGCGGCTTTGTAGTAGGTCTGCAACAACAATTGCACCAGCATTGATGAACGGGTTTCGAGGGATACCATGTTCCATCTCAAGCTGAATCATCGAATTAAAGGCTTGCCCTGAAGGCTCTTTACCTACACGCTGCCAAATCTCTTCCGGCTTATAGAGCACCATTGCTAACGTCAAACTCAAAGCTTTAGAGATAGATTGTACAGAGAAGGCTTCCTCTGCATCACCAGCTTGAATCACTTCTCCTTCATTGGTGTACACCGCAATCGCCAGTTTCTGGTTCGATACACGCGCTAATGCAGGAATATAATCAGCGACCTTTCCCTGACCAATTAAAGGGCGAACTTCTTCTAAGATCTCGGCCAAAATAGCTTGAGTTGGTTTCATGTGTGCTTACTTCTATATTGTTATTTTTGTAGGGATGTAACATTACTTTCTGTCGTTAAGCCTTTACTGAAATAAAAGCCTAAGGACAAAAAAGCCAACACTACAATAATGTTGGCTTTTATCAATCCCACAAAGTGTAAGGTTAAGATCCTAATCAAATCTCACCTTATATTTGTTGATGTTCAGAATTACTTAGTACGCTTGTACTTAATATCCCAAACGCCATGACCTAAACGGTGGCCACGAGCTTCAAATTTAGTCAGTGGACGCTCATCCGGGCGAGGAATGTAATCACCATCTTCAGCGATATTCTCGAAACCTGGAGCAACGTTCATTACTTCAATCATGTGCTCTGCGTAGTTTTCCCAGTCAGTTGCCATGTGGAAAATACCAGTTTCAAGGTGTAGCTTAGCACGAACCATTTCAGCGAATTCAGCTTTAACGATACGACGCTTGTGGTGACGAGCTTTGTGCCATGGGTCAGGGAAAAACAGTTGCAGTGTATGCAGGCTGCTATCTGGAATCATGTGTTCAAATACTTCTACAGCATCGTGACACATTACACGCAGGTTAGTTACGCCAGCATCGCGCGCAGTACCCAAACAAGCACCAACACCTGGACTGTGAACTTCAATACCTAAGAAGTTCTTCTCAGGTGCGTTCTTTGCCATTTCAACCAGTGATGCACCCATACCGAAGCCAATCTCTAGTACAACTGGGTTATCGTTGCCAAATACTTCTTTCCAGTTAAGAAGCTCTGGGTTGTAGTCGATACCCATTGTTGGCCAACATTCATTCATCGCGTTCTCTTGGCCTTTTGTTAAGCGGCCTTCGCGGCGAACAAAACTACGGATCTTACGAACCAGTTTGCCGTCTTCAGTATATTCGTTAGTGGTCACTTCACTCATTGATTTTTGCCTGCACATTGATTAATCAAAGCGGGGATTATCCAAAGAATTGCCTTCGGTGCAAGTCTTTCCGTGGATAAATTCCCACACAATTTGTCTGTTTTACATCCAACGTTAAGTGTGGTGCAATTTCGCTTCTAATAATAGCAAAGCATAGAGCATGTCGTGACTCCTTTCGCAACCGCCATATTAAAGTGGTATGACGCCTACGGGCGTAAAGAATTACCTTGGCAACAAAACAAAACCGCCTACACCGTTTGGCTATCTGAAATCATGCTTCAGCAGACTCAGGTCACTACGGTGATTCCATACTACCAGCGCTTCTTGGAACGTTTTCCAAAAGTTATCGATCTAGCAAACGCCGAGCAAGATGAAGTGCTCCATCTATGGACAGGGCTTGGTTACTACGCGCGAGCTCGCAATCTACACAAAGCAGCCAAGATTGTTGCTGAGCAGTATGGTGGTGAGTTTCCGCTGTCTATCGAAGAGATGAACGCGCTACCGGGTATTGGTCGCTCGACTGCAGCTGCGGTGCTGTCTTCCGTTCATAAACTTCCTCATGCAATTCTTGATGGCAATGTGAAGCGAACGCTTGCAAGAAGCTTTGCCGTTGAAGGTTGGCCTGGACAAAAGAAGGTTGAAAACCAACTCTGGGAGCATGCAGAAGCTCATACTCCAAAGAAAGATGTCGATAAGTACAATCAAGCTATGATGGACATGGGTGCAATGGTTTGTACTCGTAGCAAGCCTAAATGTACTCTGTGCCCAATTGAAAGCATGTGTGAAGCTAAAAAACTCGATAGACAACTCGACTTCCCTGGCAAAAAGCCCAAGAAAGAGAAACCAGTAAAAGAGACCTGGTTTGTAATCCTGTATCACGATAACCAAGTGTGGCTTGAGCAGCGCCCTCAATCAGGTATCTGGGGAGGCTTATTCTGTTTCCCTCAAAATGAGAACGCAGAAATCAAACACCAATTGGATCTTCGTTCAATCACAAACACAGATTCAATCAAGACCATGATTGCGTTTAGGCACACTTTCAGCCACTACCACTTAGATATCACACCAGTATTAGTAAAATTAGATAAACAACCAGATTTGATAATGGAAGGGACTAAAGGTCTCTGGTATAACTTATCAAAACCAGAAGAAATTGGCCTAGCCGCTCCTGTAAAGCAGCTTATTGAAAGCCTACCCTTTGAACTGAATGACGACGTTTGAATCAACGAACGCGATAAGAGGAACCACTATGAGCCGCACTGTATTTTGTGCTCGCCTCCAGAAAGACGCTGAAGGCTTAGAATTTCAACTTTACCCAGGTGACTTAGGTAAGCGTATCTTTGACAACATCTCTAAAGAAGCTTGGGGACAATGGCAAAGCAAACAAACCATGCTTATCAATGAAAAGAAGCTAAATATGATGGATCCTGAACATCGTAAACTTCTTGAAACTGAGATGGTTAACTTCCTTTTCGAAGGTAAAGATGTCGTAATTGATGGCTACACTCCACCAAGCGAATAAGACATTTATTTAAGCAAATTTTAATGACATCATGGTTAGCGCTGCGATGTCATTTTTGTATGAGGAACTATGAAAAAGCTCAGTTACTTCCTAACCGCCATGCTACTTACTGGTTGCAGTCGTGAGTTCGTTGAGAGCATTTATGATGTGAATTACGAGCCAACCAACCGATTCGTAAATAACTTAGCGGAGTTACCCGGTCAATTTGAAAAAGATACAGGCGCATTAGACGCTTTGATCAATAGCTTTTCTGGCAATATCCAAAAGCGCTGGGGTAGCAACGAAATCAAGATGGCAGGTAAGAGTAACTATGTGAAATACATAGATAATTACTTGAGCCGATCAGAAGTAAACTTTAGCGAGGGCCTGATAACGGTAGAAACAGTTTCCTCAACAGAGCCTAAAAAACACCTCAAAAATGCAATTATGACAACGCTGTTGACACCGGATGATCCAGCACATGTCGACCTATTCTCTTCAAAAAGTATCAAATTAGAAGGTAAACCTTTTCTCTATAACCAAGTTGTAGACCAAGAGAAAAAGCCTATCCAATGGACATGGCGCGCCAACAAATTTGCTGACTACCTGATTGCCAACAACCTCAAAACCAAAGAAGTCGACTTTAAAAAAGCCTATTACGTTGAAATCCCTATGGTGGCCGATCACGCAAGCCAGCGCAGTTACCAATATGCCGATATCGTTCGACGCGCATCTAAGCGCTATGACATCCCTGAAGACTTAATCTACGCAATCATCAAGACAGAAAGTAGCTTTAACCCATATGCGGTTAGCTGGGCGAATGCATACGGCTTGATGCAAGTTGTGCCGAAAACAGCAGGTCGAGATGTATTTAAACTGGTAAAAAACAAACCTGGGGAGCCTACTCCTGAGTACTTATTCAACCCAGAAAACAACATTGATGCCGGCACCGCGTACTTTTACATCCTTAAAAATCGCT
>AAZW01000066.1 GCA_000169995.1 Vibrionales bacterium SWAT-3
TTACACCAAGAGATTCAGTGATGAACTCTTCAGAGAACTGGTGCCAATCTACTTCTGGGTATGCAGAAAGGTGTGCGTTGTAGTTACCAACAGCACCGTTGATTTTCGCTAGGATCTCGACGTTTTCGATTTGCTTGTATTGACGTTCCATACGGTACGCAACGTTAGCCATCTCTTTACCCATAGTAGAAGGAGAAGCGGGCTGACCGTGTGTACGAGAAAGAAGAGGAATGTCGCGGTATTCGTTCGCAAGTGCTTTGATTGCGTCGATTACGTTGCGGATCTCTGGAAGAACAACTTCGTCACGAGCTTCTTTAAGCATAAGTGCGTGAGACGTGTTGTTGATGTCTTCAGAAGTACATGCAAAGTGAATGAATTCGTTTACAGCGTGAAGCTCAGGAACGCCTGCTACTTTCTCTTTCAAGAAGTATTCAACGGCTTTTACGTCGTGGTTTGTTGTGCGCTCGATCTCTTTGATACGTAGAGCGTCTTCTTCGCTGAAGTTAGCGGCTAGTTCATCAAGAAACTGGTTAGCTTCTGCACTGAAAGCTGGTACTTCTTTGATTGCATTAGTAGCTGCAAGCTTTTGTAACCAACGAATTTCAACGATAGAGCGGTACTTTAGTAGGCCAAACTCACTAAAGATGCTGCGTAATGCAATAGTCTTACTTCCGTAACGGCCGTCTACTGGTGAAACAGCAGTCAATGCTGACAGTTCCATGGTGTTCTCCTGAATTGAGTTTTCTAAATTTTGAGAGGTTTATACCAGTAACAATCTCAATTGTCACGCACATTGCGCAAACGTTTGTGTGAGAGTTGTATTGATACAAAAAACAAGCTCGCGACGAGGCGCGAGCTAATAAGTTACATTCGAGCTAATAGGATTTGAGCCTGCTCGATCATCTTCTTGCGACCGAAGATAAGGTGACGACGTTTTCCGCCCACCTGACGCCATAGAACAGCACTTCGAATCCCTGAGAGTAGTAGGGCACGAACCTTATGTTGGCTCGAGGTTTGTTGAAGTACCGCTGGTGTACCAGAAACCTGAATGCGAGGGCCGATTGGGCTTACAACATCAAGGTAGATGCTCGCTAGGTTGCTGATCATTTGTTCATCAAACAAGTCGAAATGTTCACTCTGGCGCTCTGCTGTTTGAATGCGGTCACCAAGCTGAGACATAGAATCGTTGCGAGATGATAGCTTACGTTCAAGCGCCATTAAGCTGATGATGTAACGAGTAATATCGCTACCAGCAGGAGTACTATCGATACCTTTTACTAGGCACTCAAGCCCAAGTTTTAGGTTAGCTTCACGCCCAAAAACACCCACAGTGTTCGCTGGGTTAGTTTTCAAAATAGCACTGAGTGAAGCTTCGAAGGCATCTTTATCACAATGGCCGTCTTTCGCTACTTGTTGAACCAAAGCCACAGCTTGGCAAATTCCGGCGAAAGCAATAGTACGGTCATAAAGTGTATTAGCCACGTAGTAACTCCTAGTTGTCTTCTATCGTTTGTCGTTCGATCAGTTAGATGCGTTTTTCGATGATACCACCACCAAGACATACGTCATCTTGGTAGAATACTGCAGATTGACCTGGGGTCACTGCGATTTGTGGCTCGTCAAAAATAACCTTAATGTTCTCGTCATCAATTGGGATGATTGTACAAGGAATATCGGTTTGACGGTAACGTGTTTTTACCGTGCATGTCATAACTTCAGCAATTGGTGTGCGATTTACCCAATGAAGCTGAGAAGCGATCAAACCTTCTGATTTTAGAAGTGGGTGATCCTTACCTTGTACTGCAATCAGAACATTGCGTTTGAGGTCTTTTTCACCAACAAACCATGGGTCTTCGTTACCGCCACCACCTTTGGTGCCGCCAATGTGAAGGCCTTTACGCTGACCCAATGTGTGATACATCAGACCGTTGTGCTTACCAATCACTTTACCTTCTGGTGTTTCGATATCACCTGGTTGTGCTGGTAGGTACTTGCCAAGGAACTCTGTGAACTTACGCTCACCGATAAAGCAGATACCTGTGGAATCTTTCTTCTTCGCTGTGATTAAGTCTTGCTCTTCAGCAATGCGTCGAACTTCAGGCTTCTCAAGTTCACCAACTGGGAATAGGCTGCGCGCAACTTGATCTGAGCTTAGTGTGTAAAGGAAGTAGCTTTGGTCTTTGTTGCTGTCTAGACCGCGTAGCATTTCTGGTTTAACGCCAGCCTCTAGTTCTTCTTGAGTCGGGAAAGTACGACGAACGTAGTGACCCATAGCAATGTAGTCTGCGTCTAGTACTTCATCGGCAAACTCTAAGAATGCTTTGAATTTGATTTCTTTGTTACAAAGAATATCTGGGTTAGGCGTACGGCCTGCTTTGTATTCCGCAAGGAAGTATTCAAATACGTTGTCCCAGTATTCTGCAGCAAAGTTGATAGTGTGAAGGTGGATACCTAGTTTGTCACATACCGCTTGAGCATCAGCAAGATCTTCAGCTGCTGTGCAGTATTCTTCGTTATCGTCTTCTTCCCAGTTTTTCATGAAAAGGCCTTCTACCTGATAGCCTTGTTGCTGAAGAAGATACGCCGATACTGACGAATCTACACCGCCGGACATACCGACAATTACTTTCTTTTCGCTGTTTCCAGAGCTGATATCTGACATGTCTAAACACCGTTACTATTACTTGGTCGCAGATTCTAACAGAAAGAGAAACGCCGTGACAGATCCGAGACCGGAATCACAGTTTCATTTGCACAAATAGTGCGCTGAGTTTGTTAGGAATCGCATGAGAGCGAGGTGAGTCGCTAGGATGTCAGAAGTATATGTGGCATAGTCGCTCGAAATCCAAGACCTGAGATAAAAAAATGTCTGAACAAAACGAATTTATGCAAGAAGAGCAGTTGATTGAAATTATTGAAAATCAACTAGAAGACGGCCAGCCAATTAAGGTAAAAGAGACGTTAATGCGTCTGATGATGACAGGCACACCGCGTGAAGATGCAATTGCAGCAATGGCATGTGCACTTGCCGTTGAAGTATTTGACGTAATGAAAAATGGCGCAGAGTTTAACCAAAAGCGTTATGCCGAGCATTTAGAGATGCTGCCTGATTTAAGCTTTATGGAAGGCGAATAAAAAAATAGCTCAGCAAACGTTTGCTATAGTTTGAATGATTGCCGCGTTAAATATAGCGCGGTAGAATCCGCCACCTATTTCCCCTTGACTTAGACTAGCCCTATGAAATTCCCTGGACAACGTAAATCAAAGCACTATTTTCCGGTTCACGCTCGTGATCCATTAGTGAGCCAAGCTCAAAGCAGTAAAAGAATGTCACGTACTCATATTATCGGTATTGACCAAACTTTGGTGGATATTGAAGCAAAAGTGAGTTCTGAACTTATTGAGAAGTACGGTTTAAGTAAGGGACACTCACTGGTTATCGGTGATGAAGCGGCTGAGTCTTTATATCAAGAACTCAAAGAACAGTGCTTAATTACCAATGAATATGCTGGTGGCACTATTGGTAATACATTACACAACTATTCAGTACTGGCGGATGACCGCTCAACGCTGCTGGGTGTAATGAGCCAAGATATTAAAATCGGTAGTTATGGTTACCGCTATTTATGTAATACATCAAGCAGAATGGACTTGAACCATTTACAAGGGGTAGATGGCGCAATTGGTCGCTGCTTTGCATTAATTACTGAAGACGGTGAGCGTACTTTCGCAATTAGCGAAGGTCAAATGAACCAACTAAATCCAGAAAGTATTCCTGAAAAGATTTTCAAAAGTGCTTCAGCTTTAGTATTAACTGCTTATTTAGTTCGTTGTAAACCAGGTGACCCTATGCCTGAAGCAACAATGAAAGCGATCGAATACTCGAAGAAATACGATGTGCCTGTTGTTTTAACACTGGGTACGAAATTTGTTATTCAAGACGATCCTGAATTCTGGAAAGATTTCTTAGAGCAACACGTAACCGTTGTTGCAATGAATGAAGACGAAGCTGAAGCTTTAACTGGAGAAAGCGATCCACTCGCTGCTTCTGATAAGGCGTTAGACTGGGTAGACCTAGTACTATGTACTGCAGGTCCTGTTGGTCTATTTATGGCGGGTTACACGGAAGACGCAGCGAAACGTGAAACATCACTGCCTTTACTTCCTGGTTCAATTGCTGAATTCAACCGTTATGAATTTAGCCGTCCGGCTCATAAAGATTTATGTGAAAACCCTACTAAAGTTTATTCACATATTGCACCTTATATGGGCGGTCCTGAGAAGATCAAAAATACCAATGGTGCAGGTGATGCGGCTTTATCGGCTTTATTACATGATATGGCAGCGAATAAGTACCACAAAGAAAACGTGCCAAACTCAAGTAAGCACCAGCATTCATTCTTGACGTATTCTTCTTTCTCACAAGTTTGTAAATATTCAAACCGTGCGAGCTATGAAGTATTGGTTCAGCACTCTCCACGTCTATCTCGCGGTCTTCCTGAAAGAGAAGATAGCCTAGAAGAAGCGTATTGGGAAAGATAAGAAATTTTGTTCATCTGGTGCGTGTGAGTTTATCAAATGCGCATCTATGTTTATAAAAAGCATTAATGAGTAACAAAATATAAAAAAGGCTCCGAAAGGAGCCTTTTTTTGTTTCTAAATATATTGAAGCCGTAAATAATACTTTAGTCGACTTAAATATTAATTCTATTGCTCAGTCGGTAATTGGAGCACCTACTATGCAAATTGAACAGTTAGATAGCGAAATCTTCTAGAGATTTACCAGCGTCTAGTTGCTCTTGGATAGCTGAAGGTGTGCGACCTTGGCCTGTCCAAGTTTTCTCGTCGCCGTTTGCATCTACATATTTGTATTTAGCTGGACGAGGAGCGCGTTTAGCTTTTGTTGATTTAGATTTTGCTTCGCCAGAAAGCGCAGCAATAAGATCAGCAACATCAATTCCGTCTTTTGCGATTTGCTCAGCAATAGCAGAAAGTTTAGCTTCTTGTGCTGCTTTAGCCGCACGTTCTTCAGCTTCAGACTCTTGACGCTCTTGTACAACAATAGTTAGCTTGTCTAGCGCTTCTTCTAGTTGCTCAAGAGTTAATTCACGTGAGAATGCGCGAAGGCTACGGATATTTAATAGAGTTTTTGTTAATTCAGACATGATATTTTCCATCAAGGTAAACTAAATAATCCATCTAATAATAAACAGAGCTTGGGAATAAAACAAACAGTATTTCTTTTATTACATATTCAAATATAAAAGTGAGATGAATAGTTGAAAATTCCCATGCTCCTTTCTATTGCATTTATAATAGATATTAAGACTATCTTAAAATCTGATATGTGACTGGTGGAGTAATTCCACTATGTTGACTATTCTTTGGTTGATTAGTTCATAAATAAAAAGCTACTTTTCTTGGAATGATATGTTGCATTGTTGCTCTTGATGGGTACAATTGCGGCTACCTGATGCGATGTTTTAGTTAATCATTTGTTAAACTATTGTTTGAGTGGTTAATAATGTTGTCGCACGTAGAGGTGCAATTATAAAAAGTAGTTTTCGTTGGGGTGATGCCAATGAACGAAGATGAAAGGTGTAATTGCCGAAGTAAATTGTATATCTAAGCAATTTGCTGGGGTTGTGCTCAATAGGTACAACACTGCCATAGTCTTAATTTTAAACTATGGAGCGCTACTGTAGGGTTGGGTGAAGTGTTCACTTCCCTTTCGCTTAGTTCAACATGAACTTGGTCATCTGTATCAAGTTTGTCTGCAGTAGATCTCTAGCCAAATAAAAAACTGGTTTTTGAAGATCATGAATTTAATAGATTTTGCAACATCTCCTTTATCTTTGCTTCCGCCACTTGTGGCTTTGAGCCTTGCTATCGTTACCCGCCGTGTATTGGTTTCTCTGGGTGTCGGTATTGTTATGGGTGCCATCTTACTTGCTGATTACTCCGTGGGTAATGCCGCTAGCTACGTATTTACTAAAGCATCTGGTGTTTTCATTGAAGATGGCGGTATCAACACTTGGAACATGAGCATCATTGCTTTCCTAATTATCTTGGGAATGACAACGGCGCTATTAACACTATCTGGTGGTACTCGCGCATTCGCTGAATGGGCTCAGTCTCGCGTTAAAAGCAAACGTGGTTCTAAACTGCTTGCAGCTTTCTTAGGCGTATTCATCTTTGTGGATGATTACTTCAACAGCTTGGCGGTAGGTGCAATCTCTCGTCCTGTTACAGACCGTTTCTACGTATCTCGCGCTAAGCTAGCTTATATTCTTGATTCTACAGCTGCACCAATGTGTGTGATCATGCCAGCTTCTAGCTGGGGTGCTTACATCATTACTATTATTGGTGGCATCCTAGTAACACACGGTGTGACTGAGTATTCAGCTCTCGGCGCTTACGTTCGCCTAATTCCAATGAACTTCTACGCGGTATTTGCACTTCTTATGGTGTTTGCAGTGGCGTGGTTCGGTCTAGATGTTGGTAAAATGCGCGATCATGAGATCGAAGCGTCTCAAGGCCGTGGTTTTGAAGGTGACAATGATAGCCAGCAAGCTCACGATCTAAACGAAGAGCTAGACATCGAAGAGAGCGAAAACGGTTCAGTTTCTGATCTTGTTATGCCAATCGTATCGCTAATTGTCGCGACAGTTGCAGCTATGCTTTACACAGGTGGCCAAGCGCTGGCTGCTGATGGTCAAGTATTCAACCTTCTAGGTGCATTCGAAAACACGGATGTAGGCAAATCTCTTGTTTACGGTGGTGTTATCGGCTTACTAGTTGCACTAGCGACAGTATTCAAGCAAAAGCTATCTATGGCTGATATCGCAAGAACAATGTGGATTGGTGCAAGCTCTATGTTTGGCGCAATCCTAATCCTAGTGTTCGCATGGACTATCGGTTCTGTAATTGGCGACATGAAAACAGGTTCGTACCTATCATCTCTAGTAACGGGCAGCATCGATTACCACTGGCTACCAGTTATCTTGTTCCTTCTAGCAGGCGTTATGGCGTTCTCTACAGGTACATCTTGGGGTACGTTCGGTATCATGCTACCTATCGCGGGTGATATGGCGGCAGCATCGGACATCGCACTGATTCTTCCTATGCTAAGTGCGGTTCTAGCGGGCGCGGTATTTGGTGACCACTGTTCTCCAATTTCAGATACAACGATTTTGTCTTCGACAGGTGCTCGTTGTAACCACATCGACCACGTATCAACACAGCTTCCATACGCGCTGTCAGTCGCATTTGTATCGTGCATTGGCTTCATTACCCTAGGTATGACTGCTTCTATCGGTATCGCATTCAGCGCTGCAGCACTAACGTTCGTAGCTGTATGTTTCGCTCTGGCTTATTTCTCTCGCTGCAAAATGGCGACATGTAAAAGCTAAAAATGAAAGTTAATCAGTAAACTATCAGGGAGGCGTTGGCCTCCCTTTTTTATACCTGTTAATTTAATTTTAAGTTTCGTGAAAAAAGTTCGAATAAATGGTTGAAAAAGGATCTTACCTTAGTTAGTGTGGAGACAAGACAGCAAACAACCTAAGAGCTGATAAGTATGCGTAAATTAGTAATGAACATTCATCACCATCATCACCCTATCTAGTCTTTCGGGGAGATTTACGTATACCCGGGAGCAAGATTACTCCCGGAGGTTAAGTCAAAAGAATTTAGATTTAAACCCTCGGGATGACAGAGTCTTCCGAGGGTTTTTTAGTTTTAGCGCTTTTAAATAATCAATAAATTCAAATATTTGCACAGGGATACAGCAATGCAGACACAACGCCTAAGAATCGCAATTCAAAAGAAAGGTCGCTTAAGTAAAGAGTGCCAGGACCTACTAAAAAAATGTGGTGTTAAATTTAACATCATGGGTGAGCGCCTAGTGGTTCATTCACTAAATATGCCAATTGACCTGCTATTAGTTCGTGATGACGACATCCCAGGTCTTATCATGGACGGTGTGGTTGACCTTGGTTTTATCGGTGAAAATGAGCTTGAAGAAGTTCGTCTAGATCGCCTTGCTCTTAAAGAGCCTGCAGAGTTCGAAACACTACGTCGTCTAGATTTCGGTGGCTGCCGTTTATCTATCGCTATCAACAAAGACGAACAGTACAACGGCCCACAAGATCTAGCGGGCAAGCGTATTGCAACAACCTACCCACAACTACTTAAAGCCTACATGGACGAGCAGGGTGTTGATTTCAGCACTTGTATGCTAACAGGCTCGGTTGAAGTAGCTCCTCGCGCTGGCCTTGCAGATGCAATCGCGGACTTGGTTTCTACTGGTGCGACACTAGAGGCAAACGGCCTAAAAGAAGCGGAAGTGATTTTCCAATCTAAAGCGACCTTGATTCAACGTACTGGTGAATTCGACGCAGACAAAACAGCATTGATTGAAAAGCTACTGACTCGTATGCAGGGTGTTCAACAAGCGAAAGAGTCGAAGTACATCATGCTACACGCGCCAACTTCTCAGCTGGAGCAAATCAAAGCACTACTGCCTGGTGCTGAAGATCCAACGGTTCTTCCACTATCGACGGACAAAGATAAAGTTGCTGTTCACCTAGTAAGTACAGAGAATTTGTTCTGGGAAACGATGGAACAGCTGAAAGAGTTAGGCGCAAGCTCGATTCTAGTACTACCAATCGAAAAAATGATGGGGTAATGACGATGAGAACCGTTGTTTGGCAATCTTTAAGTGAATCACAGCAAGACTCGGTATTAGAGCGTCCCGCTATTACTGAAGGTGCAAACATCACAGCGACAGTTTCTGATGTTATTGCAAAAGTACGAAATGAGGGCGATGCCGCGCTTAAAGAACTGACTGAGAAGTTTGACCGCGTGACTCCAAAATCAATTCGAGTGAGCTCGGATGAGATTGAAGAAGCGAGCGCTCGTCTAACTCCAGAAATGAAGCAGGCACTAGAACAAGCTTACAGCAATATTGCTAAGTTCCACGAAGCTCAGAAACCTCAGCCAATTAAGGTTGAGACGCAACCAGGTGTTGTGTGTGAGCAAGTGACACGTGCAATTAACACGGTTGGTCTGTACATCCCAGGTGGCAGTGCGCCGCTTCCGTCAACGGTTCTTATGTTAGGTGTTCCCGCCCAAATTGCAGGCTGTCGCAAGGTTGTACTTTGTTCGCCTCCGCCAATTGCTGACGAAATTTTGTATGTCGCTAAGCTTTGTAAGATCGATGAGGTTTACAACGTTGGTGGTGGTCAAGCGGTTGCTGCGATGGCTTACGGTACGGAAAGCGTTGCTAAAGTCGATAAGATTTTCGGCCCAGGTAATGCCTTTGTGACTGAAGCAAAACGCCAAGTAAGCAACGACTTCCGCGGCGCGGCGATTGATATGCCAGCAGGCCCATCAGAAGTGTTAGTGATTGCTGATGAAACAGCAGACGCGGACTTCATTGCGGCTGACTTGTTGAGCCAAGCCGAGCACGGACCTGACTCGCAAGTGGTGTTGGTAACACCTTCGCCATTGATTGCGGATCAAGTAACCGAAGCCGTTCAAAAACAATTGAAAGAGTTATCTCGTGCGAGTATCGCTCAGCAAGCGTTGGCATCAAGCCTGATCATCATTGCTGAATCCATCACTCAAGCGATTGCGATTTCAAACTTCTACGGTCCTGAACACTTGATCGTTCAAACCAAGAACCCACGTGAATTGCTGCCATTGCTAGACAATGCAGGCTCTATCTTCCTTGGCGATTGGTCTCCAGAATCTGCAGGCGACTATGCCTCTGGTACTAACCATGTATTGCCGACTTACGGTTACACCAAGACATACTCTAGCCTTGGCTTAGCTGATTTCTCAAAACGCATGACAGTACAAGAGCTGAGCGCTGATGGTCTAAAAGGCTTAGCACCAACAGTTGTTACTATGGCGGAAGCCGAAGGCTTGGATGCACACAAACGTGCTGTGACAATCCGAGTTGAAAAGTTAAACCAAGCTAAATAAGGGCAGGGCATGGAAAAGTTAGCAAGAAAACAAGTTCAGGCTCTCACACCTTACTTGTCTGCAAGACGCATTGGCGGCACTGGTGATGTATGGCTAAATGCCAACGAATCTCCGTTTGATAACGAGTACAACTTAAATCTGTCTCGTCTTAATCGTTACAGCGAGTGTCAACCTAAAGAGTTGATTGATGCTTACGCGCAATATGCAGGTGTGAAATCAGAGCAAACTCTGACCACACGAGGCGCTGATGAAGGTATTGAACTGCTGATTCGTGCTTTTTGTGAGCCGAACGAAGACGCTATTCTTTACTGCCCACCAACCTATGGTATGTACGCGATTAGCGCTGAGGCGATTGGTGTTGAGCGTAAAGTTGTACCTCTAACTGCTGAATGGCAACTCGATCTTCCAGCGATTGAAGCTCAGTTAGACAACGTGAAAGTGGTGTTTGTTTGTAGCCCAAATAACCCGACTGGTAATTTGGTTGAACGCAAAGACATCATCAAGTTACTTGAGATGACTCAAGACAAAGCGATTGTGGTGATGGATGCAGCGTACATCGACTTCTGCCCAGAAGCGTCAACCGTTGATTTACTTGAGCAATACCCGAATCTAGCGATTCTGCGTACCTTGTCTAAAGCTTTTGCATTGGCTGGACTACGCTGTGGCTTTACGCTGGCGAACCAAGAGCTTATCGATGTATTGTTGAAAGTGATTGCGCCATACCCAGTGCCAATTCCTGTTGCGGATATCGCGGTTCAAGCACTTTCAGAGCAAGGTCTTGCAAGAGCAAAGTTTCAGGTTTTGGACTTGAGCGCTAACCGAGCATACTTACAGGCAGGCCTAATGGGGATGCCTAACGTTACGGTATTTGATGGTTGGGGTAACTACCTTTTGGTTAAATTCCCGAACGGTGACGAATTGTTTAAAGCGGCATGGGACAGTGGCATTATCTTACGTAATTCGCCAATTGAAGACTGTGTTCGAATTAGTATTGGTAACCGCGAAGAGTGCGAAAAGACACTTGGATTCATTCGTAACTTTTATCAGTAACGAAAGGCTTGCCAGTAATAACATTTGTTAGCCTTTATTCGATGAATAATAGGCTGACAAATGAAATCAATATTTTGGGTTAGCGTTTGATTTTTGCTAGGCCACCAGATTTAAAATTAAAAGGAAGTTCAAGTGAGTAAACAACAGAAAATACTTTTTATAGACCGCGATGGCACCTTAATTGTTGAGCCGCCAGTCGATTTCCAAGTAGACCGTTTAGACAAACTAAAATTTGAACCGCTAGTGATTCCTAGCCTACTTGCATTGCAAGATGCTGGTTACCGTCTAGTGATGGTAACTAACCAAGATGGCCTTGGTACTGATAGCTACCCACAAGAAGATTTCGATGCGCCACACAATATGATGATGGATTTCTTCGAATCTCAAGGCGTAAAGTTTGATGACGTGCTTATTTGCCCTCACTTTGACGAAGACAATTGCTCTTGCCGTAAGCCTAAGCTAGGTATGGTTAAAGAATATCTCCAGGGCGGTAAAGTCGACTTCCAACACTCTGTTGTGATTGGCGATCGAGTAACGGATCTTCAACTTGCAGAGAACATGGCAATCCGCGGTATTCAATATGGCCCAGATGCTGAAACGGAAGGCACGCTAAACTGGCCACAAATTGTAAAAGACCTGACGGTTAACGCGCGTGTTGCTGAAGTGGTTCGTACCACCAAAGAAACGGATATCAAGGTAGCGGTAAACCTTGATGAAACCGGTGGCAACAAGATCGATACAGGCATGGGTTTCTTTGACCACATGCTTGATCAAATCGCGACACACGGTGGTTTCCAAATGAACTTGACCGTGAAAGGCGACCTGCACATTGATGATCACCACACAGTAGAAGACACAGCACTTGCGTTAGGCCAAGCTCTGAAAGACGCGCTAGGTGACAAACGTGGCATTGGCCGCTTTGGCTTTAGCCTGCCAATGGATGAGTGTTTAGCTCAGTGTGCGCTAGACCTTTCTGGCCGTCCATACTTGAAGTTCGATGCTAAATTTAGCCGTGAGCAAGTGGGTGACCTTTCAACGGAAATGGTGGTTCACTTCTTCCGCTCATTAACTGACACGCTAGCTTGTACGCTGCACCTTTCTTCTGCTGGCAACAATGATCACCACATCATTGAAAGCCTGTTTAAAGCGTTTGGCCGTACTCTTCGCCAAGCAATCAAAGTTGAAGGTAATGAGTTACCAAGCAGCAAAGGCGTCTTGTAAGGCTAACGTGAGCAAGGAAAAACAATGAAAGATCAAAAAGTCGTCATTATTGATACTGGGTGTGCCAACGTTTCTTCGGTGAAATTTGCCATTGAACGTTTGGGTTACGCAGTTGAGATTTCAAAAGAACCAGAAGTCGTCCTTGCCGCCGACAAGCTTTTCCTACCGGGTGTAGGTACAGCAAGTGAGGCGATGAAGAACCTACAAGAGCGCGACCTTGTTTCTCTTGTGAAGCAAGTAGAGAAGCCTCTGCTGGGTATTTGTTTAGGTATGCAGCTGCTAGGTAAATTATCTCAAGAGAAAGGCCAAAAGGCTGACGAGCTAGTTGAATGTCTAGGCTTGTGTGATGGCGAAGTTCGTTTACTTGAAACGGGCGATTTACCACTGCCACACATGGGTTGGAATACAGTAACGGCAACACCGAATCACCCTCTATTTAAAGACATTGAAGAAGGCGAGTACTTTTACTTCGTTCACAGCTTCGCAATGCCAGTAGGTGACTACACCATCGCACAGTGTGATTACGGTAATCCGTTTACCGCAGCGGTGCAAAGCGGTAACTATTATGGTGTTCAGTTCCACCCAGAACGTTCATCAAAAGCTGGTTCTAAGCTGATTCAGAACTTCTTGGAATTGTAATAAGGATTAGGCGGCGGCTAACGTTGCCATATAAGGAATGTAAATGATTATTCCCGCATTAGATTTAATTGAAGGCCAAGTAGTTCGCTTATTCCAAGGGGATTACGGGCAAGTGACAGAATACAAAGTAGACCCAGCAGAGCAGTTCAATCTATATCACCAAGCTGGTGCTGGCTGGCTGCATCTTGTTGATTTAACAGGTGCAAAAGACACCACAGCTCGCCAGTTAGACCTGATCGCGAATCTACTTGATAGCACGCCGGCTAATATTCAAATTGGTGGTGGTGTACGTAATGAGCAAGATGTGATTGACCTACTTGAAGCCGGTGCACAACGTGTTGTTGTTGGTTCAACAGCAGTGAAGCAGCCTGAGCTTGTTAAAGGTTGGATGGAAAAGTACGGCGCTGAAAAAATTGTTCTCGCTTTGGATATCAACATTGACGAAAACGGCACTCGCAAAGTGGCGATTTCAGGTTGGCAGGAAGATTCAGGCGTGATCATTGAAGCGTTGATCGAAGATTACCTAACCGTTGGTCTTAAGCACGTGCTGTGTACTGATATCTCTCGTGATGGCACGCTAGAAGGATCAAACGTAGAGCTTTACGTGGATCTTTGTAAGCAGTACCCGCAGGTTCAATTCCAATCATCAGGCGGCATTGGCAGCCTAGCGGACATCGAAGCTCTAAAAGGTAGCGGTGTGGCTGGTGTGATTGTGGGGCGTGCGCTACTTGATGGCAAGTTCACCGCAGAGGAGGCATTTGCATGCTGGCAAAGCGAATAATCCCTTGTTTGGATGTCCGTGACGGACAAGTGGTAAAGGGCGTTCAGTTCCGCAACCACGAAATCATTGGCGACATCGTTCCGCTAGCACAGCGCTACGCAGAAGAGGGCGCGGATGAATTAGTATTTTACGATATCACGGCATCAAGTGATGGCCGTGTTGTCGACAAGAGTTGGGTAAAGCGTGTCGCAGAGGTGATCGATATTCCTTTCTGTGTCGCTGGTGGTATTAAATCAGCAGAAGATGCAGCGCGCATTCTAGAGTTTGGAGCTGATAAAGTATCCATCAATTCGCCAGCACTGGCTAATCCACAACTGATTACTGATCTTGCTGATAAGTTCGGCATACAGTGTATCGTTGTTGGTATCGATTCATACTTCGATAAAGAGACTGGTAAGTATCAGGTTTATCAATTCACAGGCGATGAAGCGCGTACCAAAGCAACCAAATGGGAAACCAAAGATTGGGTGCAGGAAGTACAAAAGCGTGGCGCAGGTGAAATCGTACTAAACATGATGAACCAAGATGGTGTTCGCAACGGTTACGACCTTGAGCAGCTCAACATGGTGCGTGAAGTGTGTAACGTGCCTCTGATTGCTTCGGGTGGCGCAGGTGCAATGGAGCACTTTGCTGAAGCTTATAACAAAACCAATGTGGATGGAGCGCTCGCTGCTTCAGTATTCCATAAACAAGTCATCAATATTGGTGAATTAAAGCAGTATCTAAAACAACAAGGTGTAGAGGTGCGTCTATGAGTTTTGCAGCGACAGAAGTAAATACGCTAGCTGAACGTATCAATTGGGATAAAGTCGACGGTCTCGTTCCTGCGATTGTACAAGATTTCCAATCAAGCCAAGTGCTGATGATGGGTTACATGAACCAAGATGCGCTAGCTAAGACGGGCGAAACAGGTCAAGTGACTTTCTTCTCTCGTACTAAAGAGCGCCTTTGGACTAAAGGTGAGACTTCAGGAAATGTTCTGCAACTGGTGAATATGTCACTGGATTGTGACAATGATACGTTGTTGGTTAAAGTCAATCCAATTGGCCCTACATGCCACTTGGGTACAACAACATGTTGGGATTCTGATCCACAGGAAGAGTCTCAGATGGTGTGGCTTCATCAACTTGAGCAGCTACTGGCTGCCCGCAAGGACGCAGATCCTGAGTCTTCTTACACTGCCAGTTTATATGCCCGTGGCACCAAGCGTATATCGCAAAAAGTGGGCGAAGAAGGCGTTGAAGTCGCGCTTGCGGCGACGTCGGGCGATAAGGCGGAATTAGTGTGTGAATCTGCGGATTTGATTTACCACCTAATGGTTCTTCTTCAAGACCAAGGTCTATCAATGAACGACGTAGTGAATAAACTTAAAGAGCGCCATAAGTAATCTATCTTTAGGATACATCTAGATAAGTAAAGCCCCGTAAATATTGCGTTTACGGGGCTTTTTAGTGTCAATTTATGAGTCGAGTTCTTTGTCTTTATGTCTCGTCATTCCGAGGAGCCTTAGCGACATCAGGAATCTCTTCTATTAATCTGACTTCCTAGTTGAGCGAGTTACCCGCAGCACTTCTTGTACTTCTTACCACTACCACAAATACATGGGTCATTACGGCCGATCTTGAAGCTTTCAACCGTTTGGTTTAGGCGAGGATCTATTTCGGGCTCTGGTTGGCTTTGTTCTGGGAACTCACCATCGATATAGAACCAAAGGCCGTTTTCACGAACAAAACGAGAACGTTCTTGCATGCAGTATTGCGCGCCGTCTTCATTGAAATAAGCTTTAAACTCAACAAAGCCCTCGTTTTCGTGAGAGCCTTCCGCGGTATCGATAACCTCTAGCCCCGCCCAATCACTGTCGATTGATTCAGCAATCCCTTCTCTTTGAGACTCAGCATTACAGCTAGGATGATAGGTAGCAACCACATAATCGACCAATCCTAAAACATGCGCGGAATAACGAGAGCGCATCAACTGCTCCGGCGTTTCTACTGAGCTGTGATCAAGGTGTGCTGATTCACAGCACTTTGGGTAAGTATTGTTGCTACCACATGGGCATAAAGACATAGTCAAATCCTGTAAAAATGGCCTCTGAGTAAGAGGCCATAAATGAATGCGTTGGAGTTTAACAAGAAACTAAAGCTCACCAAAGTGTAGTTTTAATTTAAGTAGATTCATGATGTTTAGGCGGGAGCTAATAAATCTTGAGCCCAAGCCGTCGCTTCGTCATAGGCAAGGCCGAGTTGAGCCTCGCTGAGTTTGAGGAGATTACGAATACGAGTTGCTTCATCCCATCGAGCTTGCTCATAAGCGACCACCATGGCCAAGACCGCGCCTAATACACCTTTGCGTAGTATTAGTGCCTGTTTTATCTCTTCGTCAATTGGTACTGAATCCAGCACTTGCTTTAACGGTTGATCAAACAATGAATCCAATAACGAGAACATACCGGTTAAGAAAGCTTGTCCGGGCTCAACCTTCACGTTCATCTTTTCGACGAGCAGTTCGCATTGACGAGCGCGAATCACCGCTAAGCCATAAAGTGAATCTGGTTTGTCTTCTTTTGCCGATGCTATCGCTACGAGAGATACAAATTTACGCAGTTTCTGCTCGCCTAAATAAACCAGTGCTTGGCGGAACGAGCGGATCGTGGTTGCTGAACCACCTGCTGAGTTTACGTAGGTTAGTAGCTTATAGGAAAGCGTCACGTCTAACGTGATCAGTCGTTCTACTTCACCAAAATCGATAGGATCGTTGGCGATCTCTTTCAGTAGCTGAACGATGGTCAGAAAAGCGGGGTTTAGAGCGCGAGTCTGAATCATTTCAGGTTTGCTGAAGAAATACCCTTGGAAGTAACTGAAACCGGCTTTGTTTGCTTGCTGATATTCCTCGTAAGTCTCTACTTTCTCAGCGAGAAACTTGATATCCAGCCCTTGCATAGAGCTCATAAATATTGAGGCTTTTTCGATAGAGATCAGACGGATGTCGAATTTGATAATCGATACGTAAGGTAAGAAGCGTTTCCACGCCTTACTTGGAACAAAGTCATCCAGCGCGATGGTGAAGCCCGCATCATAGATAGTCTTAATTGCTTCAAGTAACTCATCGGTCGGTTCGCAGTCTTCAAGAACCTCAACGACTAAACTTTCTTTGGGGAACAGAGTCGGGACTAAGTTGATCAGGCTTGCATAGGGGAAATTGACGAAACCCAGCTTATCACCCAATGTATTGTAGTGGGTCGATAAGAAATGGTCAGATAGCAAACGGCTTGTAGCGAGCTCCGGTTCTACTTCAGGGAAAGTGTTCTTAGGACCATCCCTGAATAGCAACTCGTAACCTATGGTTTTCTTATCTGCATCGAGTATGGGTTGACGCGCTACGTATGAATATTTCAACTTGGTACTGTGTTCGGTTTATTTCTGATAGAGAGATGATAGCTAATTTGCTAGAAATTACCATACACAATCGAAGAAACTCTGACCCACTATAACAATCAAACTGAAAGTTTAAGACTGTTGTTGAAAGCTGTTGCTAAACGCTCGATTCTGTAGTTCAAAACTTTGTGGAGTAAAGACCAGCACAGAGCCTTGTGTATACCAATCACCAAGTACGATACGTGTTTTAGTGCAATTGTTAGCATCAAACGTATGGACGTTTGGCCGATGTGTATGACCGTGGATCATAAGGTCGACACTGTTTTTCGCCATCACGTTCTCGACCTCTTGCTGTGTCACGTCCATGATGTCCAAAGATTTGGTCTGTTTGTCATCTTTAATATCTGACTGAACCTTAGAGACGATCTTCTTTTTAATGAAGAATGGGATTCTGTTGAAGATCCACTGTAGCCAAGGTTGATGAACTTTTTCACGGAAGGCGAGGTATTTGACATCTTCAGTACATAGAGTGTCGCCATGCAGTACCACGGCTTTTTGTCCGTAGATATCGATAGTTGTCACTTCGTCTAGAAGCTGCACACCAGTCTGTTTTGCAAATCTTTTACCGACCAAAAAGTCACGGTTACCTTGCGTGAAGTAACAGGGTACGCCTGTTTTCACCAAATCGATAAACGCTTGGCGAATAGAAGTCGCGAACTCGCTCTTGTCGTCGTCACCAATCCAGAACTCGAAAAGGTCGCCTAACACGTAGAGTGCATCGGCTTCTACCGCTTCATTTTTCATGAAGGTTAGGAAGCAGTCCGTGATGTCTTGTCGTGACGGAGCAAGGTGCAGGTCTGAGATAAAATATGTTTTCATACAGTTTGAAAAAAAGGGAGCGAGTGCTCCCTTGTCCTAATTATTGATGTATCAATGGTGAATACGAATCGAAGGCTAAATTAAGCTTCGATTGTTGTACCAGTGATGATCACTTCTTCTAGTGGTACGTCTTGGTGCATACCCATAGAACCAGTGCTAACACCTTTGATCTTGTTTACTACGTCCATGCCTTCTACAACTTCTGCGAATACACAGTAACCCCAACCGTCTAGGCTTTCGCTACGGAAGTTAAGGAAAGAGTTGTCGTTTACGTTGATGAAGAACTGAGAGCTCGCTGAATGCGGTTCCATAGTACGAGCCATAGCTAGCGTACCAACTTTGTTCGCTAGGCCGTTATTTGCTTCGTTCTTGATAGTTGCGCGAGTCGCTTTTTCTTTAAGGCCAGAAGTCATACCGCCGCCTTGAATCATGAAACCATCGATAACACGGTGGAATAGTGTGTTGTCGTAGAAACCGTCACGGCAATACTGTAGGAAGTTTGCGCTTGTTTCTGGTGCTTTTTCTTCGTTTAGTTGAACTTTGATGTCACCAAAATTTGTGTGAAGGATGATCATGATTGTTACCTTACTGTATTTTTAATATGAAAGGCGATTCTAGCCTAGTTTGATTGAGTTTCAAAATACGAAATCGTCAATAGATAACAAGGAGTTTAGCCGATTTGGTGGTGAAAGGTATTACCTATTAAGGTATGACTTGTTATACTGCGGGCTTATTTTGATTAATCCATAAAATAGATAGAGATCATGCTAAAGATATATAACACGCTCACAAGACAGAAAGAGGAATTCAAACCAATTACAGCTGGCAAAGTCGGCATGTATGTCTGTGGGGTAACCATATACGATCTCTGTCATATTGGTCATGGCCGTACGTTCGTTTCTTTCGACGTTGTGACTCGCTACCTGCGTTACTTAGGTTACGACCTAACGTTCGTTCGTAACATCACAGACATCGACGACAAAATCATTAAGCGTGCGAACGAAAACGGTGAGTCTTGCGATTCTCTGACTGAGCGCCTAATTGGTGAAATGCATGCTGACTTCGATGCGTTGAACATGAAGCGTCCAGACGTTGAGCCTCGTGCAACGGAATTCATTACTGAAATCATTGAGCTTGTAGAAAAGCTGATTGAACGTGGTTTTGCTTATGTAGCAAGCAACGGCGATGTAATGTTTGAAGTTAAGAAGTTTGACGAATACGGCAAGCTTTCTAAGCAAGACCTCGATCAGCTTCAAGCTGGTGCTCGTGTTGATGTTGACTCTGCAAAACGTAGCCCGTTAGATTTCGTGGTTTGGAAAATGTCTAAGCCGGGTGAACCAACATGGGAATCACCATGGGGCCCAGGTCGTCCAGGCTGGCACATCGAATGTTCTGCAATGAACTCATCAATTCTTGGTAATCACTTCGATATCCACGGTGGTGGTTCTGACCTTCAGTTCCCACACCACGAGAACGAAATCGCACAATCTTGCTGTGCACATGGTACTGACTATGTAAACACATGGATGCACAGTGGCATGGTGATGGTAGACAGAGAGAAGATGTCTAAGTCTCTAGGTAACTTCTTCACTATTCGTGATCTACTGGCACACTACGATGCGGAAACGGTTCGTTACTTCCTAATGTCTGGTCACTACCGTAGCCAGCTAAACTACAGCGAAGACAACCTAAACCAAGCTCGTGCATCGCTTGAGCGCCTATACACGTCACTTCGTGGCCTAGACCTTACTGCTGCACCTGCTGGTGGTGAAGAATACGTAACTCGTTTCTCTACAGCAATGAACGATGACTTCAATACGCCAGAAGCATACTCAGTGCTGTTTGAAATGGCTCGTGAAATCAACCGTATCAAGACAGAAAGCATTGAAAAGGCGAGTGGACTTGGTGCGTTGATGCGTGAGCTAGCGGACATCATCGGTATTCTTCACCAAGATCCAGAAGCATTCCTACAAGGTGATGCAGCGGGTAATGATGACGAAGTGGCTGAAATCGAAGCTCTGATCAAACTGCGTAACGACTCTCGTGCTTCAAAAGATTGGGCAAATGCCGATCTTGCTCGTGATAAGTTAAACGAGTTAGGCATCGTTCTGGAAGACGGCCCAGAAGGTACGACTTGGCGTCGTAAGTAATCTTATAAAAAAGGGCTGATTTTCAGCCCTTTTTTCTAGCAAAAATTCTCGAATTTCACCTTTTCTATATTCAACTTTATTAGACAGGAATATTTCTGTGGCTCAGATGTATTTTTACTACTCGGCAATGAATGCGGGTAAATCAACAACGCTTCTTCAATCTTCATTTAACTACCAAGAACGTGGTATGACGCCGGTGATCTTTACGGCAGCACTCGATGATCGCTATGGTATTGGTAAAGTGAGCTCTCGAATTGGTCTTCAATCTGAAGCACAGCTTTTTAAGAGTGACACGAATCTTTTTGAAGCGATTAACGAGCTGAACGAGCAAGAAAAGCGTCACTGTGTATTGATCGATGAGTGTCAGTTCTTGTCGAAAGAGCAGGTATATCAGTTAACAGAAGTGGTTGATAAACTGCATATCCCTGTGCTTTGTTACGGGCTAAGAACAGACTTCCTTGGTGAGCTGTTTGAAGGCAGTAAGTATCTACTGTCTTGGGCTGATAAGCTGGTGGAACTGAAAACCATCTGCCACTGTGGCCGCAAAGCGAACATGGTAATCCGTACCGATGAGCACGGTGTCGCGATCGCGGAAGGTGATCAAGTGGCAATTGGTGGCAACGATAAATACGTGTCTGTATGTCGTCTTCACTACAAAGAAGCGCTAGGTAAATAAGCGTTTTTCAATGTTTCGGTGATAACTGAAATACAAAGTAATGGAATAAAAAAACGGTGGCTCAGTGCCACCGTTTTTGTTTTTATTGGTTATCGCTATCTATTCAAAGCCGAGTTTCTTAATCGCTTGATAGGCGTGATCCACTTCCTCTGGGATAGGCATTTCAATCTGAAAACCTTTAGCGGGGTACGATTTGATGCGTTCAAAATCTGCCACCAATGCGCCCAACACCATATCTAATGGCAACTCTTCATTAAAGTAATCGACCCAGTCCTGCCATTTGGAGGTTACGGTTATTTCCGTTGTCTCTTCAGGCCATTGTTTACTGAAGGTGGCGTAGGTTCGTTTCTCCATAAAAGGCTTCTGCACTAAGGTCAGTTTTTTCGGGGATAAGCCACACTCAGTAAGCAATTCGTATGTGAAGCGGACATTTTCACCAGTATTAGTCGCCTGTTTTTCAATGATAATGTCAGATTCCGGTACACCACTGTCTCGCGCAATCGCCGCAAAGGTTTCGGCCTCTGAACGGTCAAAATTGCCTTCAGTGAAGCGTCCTACACCACCGGAAAAAACGATGTAGGGCGCTATCTTTTGGTGATAAAGCTCGGCCGCATATTCCGCGACTCTTGTGTCGTTGCTGCACAACACAAAAATACAGTCTGAAGGCTCAACTTTATGACCCATAGACATGAAATTCCAAAGCGTATCGATCGAACGGTGCAGCTTATTTAATGGTTGTTTAGTCATGAAGAGCGTCCAATGTGGATTCAAACTTAAACGAATAACCTAAGTCGAGAATCTTATTTGAAGAGATCAGCTTGTCTGGGTCATTAATAATAGGTGGAAGTGGCTCGTTACTATTCGCACTCTTTAAGGCTGCAGCATAGAACTCCGCTTTGCTTACTGTGTTTGGCGTTGTCACATTCGCGACTTCGTTATGCAGGTGGCTAATCGCAAAATCAACCGCACCAATCGCATCATCAAGGTGCAGCATATTCGCAGGGGCTTGGTTGCTCACTTGTTTTAGTTTACTGGCAAAGCGCGATGGGTGGCGATTTGGACCAATTAATCCACTAAAGCGAAGAATGGTGTAATCAATACTAGAATCTATTACCGATTGTTCAGCTTGAAGCATGATTCGTGCGTTATCGGAAAATGAGTTAGCCTGATCGCTGTCAGCGAGTGCAAGCGCAAGTGATGCGTCATCTTCATAAAGAATACCCGGTTTAGTTGGGTATACCGTCGTTGAACTGACCATGATGAGCTTTTTAATATTGGCTTTTTGACAAGCGCTAATAAGTAACTGCCAATAGTCGGCATACTCTTTTCCTGCGCCTTTTCTAAAGCCGGGAGGGAAGCTACCAATTACTATCTCGGAATTGTTTTCGAGCAGTAAAGAATAAAGTTGTCCGACGGTTTGGTCTGAGTTTGACGAATCAAAGCTGAATACTTCGCAGGGGATACGTTTACTACTGAGCGTGTCTGCACCTGCTTGGGTCGTTTTAGTGACGACGACGCGATTGCCATGTCTTTCTAGGTGTTCAGATAAAGGTTTGCCTACCCATCCGGCACCAACAATAAATATAGAAGCCATCTTTTCCTCACAACGACAAGCTAGAGATTTAATAAGCCTAACAAACCTTTGGCCAAAAATGAAAAAACTCCACGGCCGAAGCGAGTGGAGTTTTTACTATAACAGTAGCGCTTTATTTAAGTACGCGAAGCAGCTTGTCTGCACGCTCTGCCATCTCAATACCTTCATCGGTTAGGTAACCGCCGTCTGGTTGAGTACAAAGGTTCTTTTCGAATAGGCGCTTAACGGCGTCTTGAGTCTCTTGGCTAGCCTCTTGATGAACTTTAATGCCGGTAGCAGCGCTACTTACATCAAATTGAAGAAGGAGGTTTAAATCAGCAATATGTTCAGCGTTGTACTTCATAATTAACCTATATATTCATAACGTTCTCTACCTTCACCTTAGTGCGCATTCTCGGCTCAGGCAACAGCAAATAAATAGATTTGATAACTGATACCAAATTGAATGATTAATCGTCGCATGGTGAAGTTATTTTGGTTGGATTGAGTGATTTGTGCCCACTTAAATAGCGAATGATGTTTATTGCTAAATGGTTGTAATATATTGTTGGACTAGAAATATATTGCATTCAGCTAATATTGTACAAAAAAGGAAATGCATCAGTGAGAGCAAACAAAGTAGCATTAGTTCTTAGCATGCTATTTGCAATCTCAGGTTGTCAAAGCACACCCTCAGAGCAGACAGACGCAAATCAAACCACAAATAACAACAATGAATCTGCAGCAGAGGTCCGTTCTTTTCATTCAGTACAGGTTGTTTACGCAGAGTGGCAATCCAAGCTTGAAAGTCATGCTCAATTGTCTCTCTATGCTCCAGAGAATTACAATGAGTTGCTAGACGCATGGGAAGACGCTGAAAGTATTTATGCCGATTTACTAAAAGACGAAACGCGTCTGACTAAAAGTTATTCTATTTTTTCGAGCTTAACTTACGCTGAAGCCTTCGACGAGAAAATCGCACTAATCAAATCAAACTATGACGCAATCCTAGTGCTTAAGAAAAAAGCGGATAGAGTACTTGCTGATTCGATCGTGCAAATGGATTACCTAAAATACCTTGGTGCTGACACCATGTTTGCTTCGAGTTATAAGCGTTTGTATTCAGAATACAGTGAACTATTTGAGTATGTATTAGTTGATGAGCTAGAAGACGCTCAAGAAGCTCAAGTTGAATTCCTCAACAATGCTCGGCTGTTGGAAGTGAAAGTCGCACATAAGAAATACATCGAACCGTTAAAAGATGAATTAGAGTATTTAGAAGATGAAGATTTTGATGACGTTGTGCCGTTGACCTTTGCTAAGGCCGCTGCACAAATCGCGTTAGCTGAGAATCAGGTCAAAGCGAGCCCTCGTGAAAAGTCGATCATTGAAGATGCTGTTAAGGCTGCGGAGTTTGAGTTAGACCACGTACGAAGCGTCGCTCATGAAGTTAAAGTACTTGCGAGCGTAAAAGGGGACAAGTTCGAGCAATCGGTGTTGAATGCTGAAAATCAGCTATTAAGCATTTCACAAGTGATCAATGATGAAGATTACCGTGACGTTGTGCTACGTCTTCAGTCTCAAAAAATTGTTGCTAGCATTAAAGCGCTTAAAAGCTCAGACATGACAGCTTTGCTGAAATCTGAAATCGAGTCTCTAACTGAACAAGTTGCGACATTAGAAAACGCAAACCAGCAGCAGGCGCAGCAGTTGTCAGAAGCAACAAAACGTAGTCAACTTCTCGACGAACAGATAACCAAGAGTGATGCACATATTAAGAGCTTAGAAGAGCTAGTGGACAGCCTGAAGACGCTTGGTGGTAAAGTTGCTAACGAAAGCGATCCTGATCTAGCGCTCCCTAGCCCGGAACCAAGCCTTACGGATGCTGCTTTTGAATCTGTGTCTGAAGAAGTGATTGAACCGTCGGTTTAAGACAACGAATCTCTTGAACTGTGATTGAGTTAAAAGCGCCTGAGGGCGCTTTTTTACGTTCTGTTGATCTATGTCAAAATCTAGAAATAAAAGCCTTAAAAACACGGTTTTAGTGTACGCTATTTCTTAGGTTTTAACGTAACTTGTTGATATTTATAGATGTGTTGTTTTTATCATTGGTAAAATTTCATTCACCAGACTTTTCTTTTTACTACTAAAGTCGT
>AAZW01000065.1 GCA_000169995.1 Vibrionales bacterium SWAT-3
TTAGTCGTTCCGAATTTCACTAAAGGTGGCATTGAGATTACGGCTCGTATCCTGCCTGAGTATGTCGATAAGATAGCTGTTGCTGGTAGCCATTTTTGGCTAGCTGAGCCGGAGATTGGTTTGAATGGGATTAAGAATGTCTCTTCTCTGATTTCTAAGCACATTAAAGTTGAACCGGGTAAAGGAAGCAAAACCACAGCATTCAAGCTAAGTAATGGTCCAGTTCAACCTGAAGGCAAGATTTTCACGCTGCAAAGTGAGAGTCGCGGTTCAGTATCAGAAGGTACGCCGATTCTATTCCGCGAACTAGAAATCGGCACAGTCATTGACGTTCAACTTGGTGAGTTTGCAGATCGTATTATCTCTACCATTCAAATCAAACCAGAGTTCGCTTACTTAATTCGTACCAACAGTGTGTTCTGGAATGTATCGGGTGTGGATGTGTCTATCGGCTTGTCTGGTGCAAACATCAAGGCAGGTACTGTCGATAGCTTAATCAGAGGCGGTATTACTTTCTCAACACCGCCAACCGATGAACTGCAGCCCTTGGCAGAAGAAGACCAGTCTTTCTACTTGTACCCTAAAGCGGAAGACGAATGGAAATCATGGAGAACGGCTATCCCTCGCCCATAAACGCGCGTTATAGCATCGGTTGTCCGAGCGAATAGCCGACAATTAACAACCAAATGCAGCCTTTGAGCTGCATTTTTATTGTTTAAAGCAAATTTGGTTTAGGACAATCTCATTTTGCTTTAAACTGCCCGCATTAACGCTATAAATCGAGATACCCTTTTGCACGCTAACGTATATATCCCAGAAGAATTCCTTACTCATATTGAAAGCATCATGCCTAGCCATTTAGATATGGCTTCGTTTGTCGCTTCTTGTCAAAAGCCACTTCGTAAAAGTATTCGCGTAAACACACTCAAGATCAGTGTTGAAGACTTTCTAGTACGCGCGAAAGATAAAGGTTGGGAACTGGAACCAGTACCTTGGTGTGAAACGGGTTTTTGGATCACGGCCGATGAAACTGAAACGCCACTAGGTAATAGTGCTGAGCACATGTCTGGCTTGTTCTACATCCAAGAAGCTAGCTCAATGATGCCACCGTCAGCTCTTTTCCAAGGTGAAGAAAACTATCAAGCAGTTCTCGACACCGCTGCGGCTCCAGGTTCTAAAACCACTCAAATCGCAGCGTTGATGGACAACCGTGGTGTGTTGGTTGCCAATGAATATGCAGCAAGCCGAGTTAAAGTGCTTCACGCTAACATTGAACGCTGCGGCGTAAGAAATGCAGCGCTAAGTAATTTTGATGGTCGTGTGTTTGGTGGTTGGTTACCTGAACAATTCGACGCTGTATTGTTGGATGCGCCCTGCTCTGGTGAAGGCACGATTCGCAAAGATGCCGACGCAATTAAGAACTGGACGTATCAGTCGGTTGTTGAAATTGCTGACACGCAAAAAGACCTCATTGAAAGTGCATTCCACGCTCTCAAACCTAATGGTGTATTGGTCTACTCGACGTGCACGTTAAGCACAGAAGAAAACCAACAAGTGTGTCATCACTTAAAAGAGACCTTTGGTGATGCGGTTGAGTTTGAATCTCTAGAATCTCTATTCGATAACGCGAAAGCAACCACGACAGAAGAAGGCTTCCTACACATATTCCCTCAGGTTTATGACTCTGAAGGCTTCTTCGTTGCTCGCATCCGAAAATTAGCATCTGTGACACCACCAGAAGTGAAGAAGCGTTTAGGCAAGTTTCCATTTGAGAAGGCTTCGAAGAAAGCACAACGAGAAGTTGCAGAACAGCTTTCAAGTGCGTTAGACATTGAGTTACCAAGCGATACTCAAGTCTGGACACGTGACAAAGATGTATGGCTCTTCCCTGAAGCGTTAGAGCCGATGATTGGTGAGTTTCGTTTCTCTCGCATGGGCATCAAGATCGCAGAAACCCATAAAAAGGGCTACCGCTGGCAACACCAAGTGGCGACAACCCTCGCGACAGGCAACGAAGCTAACATTGTTGAGCTGACTATCGACGATGCTCGCGAATGGTTCATGGGTAGAGACGTTCGCCCAGAAGGTTTATCTGGCAAAGGTGAAGTGTTGGTCAAGTACAATGGCGCAATCATTGGCCTTGGTAAGTGGGTTGGCAATCGAATGAAAAACGGCCTGCCACGAGAATTAGTGCGTGATAAGAACCTGTTCTAACCAACATTCCGCTTCTATCGCAAATTAGACAGACGAATAAACAAAAAGCCCAAACAACGCACGTTGCTTGGGCTTTTTCTATTGAACTTGAGTCATGCTATCTATATAGAAAGATCTTTCGAACCAATAATTAATAACAAAACAATCAATTCAAGTCGCTATTTTAACGGTCAAAAATCGCATATTAGGAAAATTAAACTAAACTTCATCTAGTAAACAAAGAATTGAAACGATTAGCGTAGGCTCTTCGGAGCCCTTTCCCCTAAGCCCAAACAGGAAAGTTTGGGCTTTTTTTAACCGAGAGCTCGGCTTATTTAGCTAAGCTAATACCTTCTTTATCGATAGAGATCTTGCCAGCTTTGTACAAACCGCCGATGGTCTTTTTGAATGTACCTTTACTGGTTCTGAAAGCAGAGAAAATAGCTTCAGGTGAAGACTTATCATTCAAAGGCAAAAAGCCGCCTTTCTTCTCAAGCAAGTCTAAGATCTTAATGCTTAGGTCATCCATCTTAGCTACGCCAACTTTCTGAAGAGAAAGGTCAATCTTACCGTCTTCTTCACGAATGTTTTTAATGTAGCCTTTCAGCGTCTTACCGATAAATAATTTACCGATGATGTCTGATGGGAAAATCATGCCCCAGTGCTCGCCATTAACTATCGCTTTGTAGCCTAACTGACTACGTTCAGCGATGATTAAGTCAACTTGCTGGTTGCGTTTGTAATTCGCAGGAGTGTTGTCTAACCACTTGTTAAACTTAGTTGTACCTACAATGCGGCTAGATGCTTTATCAATGTACACATATACTAAGATTGACTGGCCTTCGTTTAATCGACCACGTTGTTCGCTGAAAGGAACCAATAGGTCTTTGCCTTTCACGCCCCAGTTCATGAATGCACCGGTGCTGTTTACACCTTCAACAGTCATCAAGCCAAACTGGCCAACTTGTGCGATAGGTTTCTCAGTCGTTGCAGCGATCTGGTTGTCAGAATCAATGTATAAGAACACATCTAACTTTTGACCAATTTCAACACCTTCAGGAGTAAATCGTTTCGGCAGCAACACCGTTCCATAGTCGCTAGCGTCAAGGAATACACCGAAATCTGCTTGTTTTACTACTTCTAAGTTGTTTATTTGACCAATATTAATCATCAAGATTGTCTCTACTTTAAATTTGGCGGAGATTATACGTGATCTCTGATATGCTTTCGCTAGTTTCATTCATATTTTTACATTCTAGGAGCCATCGTTGATCACCGTTGATAAACAAGATGCGATAACACTCAAAATTAACCATGCAATGGCTAAGACAAAAAAGCTCGACATGGACGTTTATCTATTCATTCCCGGTGAACTTGGACTCACTCCAGAAGTACTTTCTGAGAGCGCATTTTTCTATAGCTCAATCACTCAAAAACGCGCGTACTACAGTGATAAAACACTACTGCCTCTGGTACACAGCCGTTTGGCAAAACGTGGACGACTGTCTACCACTCAATACCGTGTAAGTTTGAGCTTGTTCGCCTACCAATATGTTATCGCTTTAGATAAAGCGGTCAGCAGCTTAAATAAAAATGATAGTGACGACGTAACGGCTGACGAAGTGGATGAGGTTATTGAACTTGCTTTAGACATATTAAAGAAGCTGCGTCGAAGTATCCCTTATGAAGAAAACCTGAAACGCTACTATGCCAATATAGACAACTACCTATCTTGGTATACCGAGCAAAAATTCCTATCGCTAGTATCACACATGCCTCGTGGTAGCGAGTATTCAACCATCAAAGAGCGTCTTTTAACCCTTTGCGATAAAGAGACCGCTCACCGAAAGCTAAACCGCTACAACTCAGCCAAGGTACGAGAAGACGTAACCCGCTTGAGTAACAAGATGCGTTTGCTGCGTCGTTTGATTGAGCACCCTATCGTACTCAAAGAGAAAACCACCTCAATGGGTAAAAACGTTAAACGAGCAGTAAAAGGTGTTGCGACAGGTTTAGTAATGGTGGTTGTGACCACAACGGTTATCTTAGCCCGAGATTTCCTAGGAGAGATTACCGCTTCTTTCATCGTCGCGATGTCTTTCATCTATGCGCTACGCGAGATCTTCAAAGACGATTTAAGAGATATTCTTTGGCGCTGGCTTCGTAAAGGCAAGCCAAAGTGGAAACGCCGTTATTACGACCCAACGACCAATAAGTCAGTCGGTCATAAACTCGAGTGGTTGGACTACGCAAGCTTTTCTAAACTCGCTGACCGCATTCAGTCGATACGTAAGAAACGTGTGGTGCAGCGTGAAGAGCAAATCTTGCATTACCGGTCGCACACAGAGATGTCGACATCAACGTTTATGAGTGGCTATGAGGAAACGCGTGAAACCTTATCGATCAGCCTAAGAGCGCTGACACGCTTAATGGATAAAGGCTCAAATAAGATTTATCGATTGAATGAAGGCCAAGTGAGTCGAGAGTCCATTGAGAAACGTCACCTACTCAACCTAATCATCAAAGAGAACAACCACGACAATGAACCAACTTACTATCGTTGGAAGATCGTCATGAACCGTTCAAAGATCGTCGATATCGAGCAAATCACACAAGAGTCATAGAGCTAAGACGAGTGTTACTATTACGGTATGATGATATACATCCACATACCGTTTTTTTTTGGTTCGAATCCCGCCCAATATCATTATGAACTGCTACTTGTGACTACTTTCCAGATGGGATCTTTTTGATAGACAGCGTGAGTGTGAATTCTGCCATGGGCTCTTCGCCATGCAGTGACGGGCAGGTTGCAATAATGGTTACTGGCTGATTCACTCGCTCCCCGGTCGACATGGTTTCTGCCAGCATAGTGTTGATCAGCTCACCGTCAGTACAAGTGAAATGCACATCGCCTTCAGGGCGCTTAAGAAAGTTTCCTGTCACCTCTTTAAACGCCAAAGAGATCTTCTCACCTTGTTGTTGAGATTTACTCATAGCAAGAAACCCCCCTGCTACATCCGCACCCACAGCTAAAACCCCGAAATACATGCTATTAAGATGGTTTTTGGTGCGTCTTCTAAGCGGAATTTTCACCTCTACACGCTCGTTATCGAGTACCAGAAGCTTTGGTCGACACAGCCAGATGAGTGGGACTTTGAAAAAACCAAACATGCTTAAATAAAAATTTGCTTTTTGTAGAGGGGTTAACATTGGAATTACCTAGCCTAATCAGTCATCAGACCAGTTAATCGACTAACGATTAAGATGTCAAAAAAATGTTACAAAAAAGAGATATCATCACACAATGATATCTCTTTATTCTCAAAGCATTAGCGCTTCGAACCAACTCATACGCCAAGTTGATAAATTACAGCAACAGACTGATTTATGCCGTCACGACGGTTTCAACCCCTTCAAGGTCAGCTATGTAACCTTGTAAGCGCGGATAATCAACCAAACCTTGAGTAACAAGTAAAACGGGTTTCTTAGCGTTCTGTGTCGCCTTAACAATCATATCTAGCAGTGTAATTACCGCTTCGTTTTGTGGATCAAAAGCGTGTTGCTGCGCTTCATTCTGCTTATCCACACCAAGTGTAAAAGACGCTAGGCTGTCGACATTCACTACCACACCATCAAAGTAATGCAGTAGACGTTCACTCAGTAGAACGGCAGATGGCACATCGCATGAGAACAATACCTTCAAGCCATTCAAACCGCGAGGCAAGCCTTGCTCTGCAAGTAAATCGATGATCTTAGCCGCGTCGCTTAATGCGCGTACATAAGGAACCACGACTTCGACATTGATGCCTTGTTCGCGCAGTGTTTTAACTACCTGACACTCCAAAGCAAACGCTCTGCTGTACTCTGGCGTCGCATAACGAGCGACACCACGAACACCCAGTGCCGGGTTCACCTCTTCTACTTCGCAATTACCACCTAACAGCGAACGAAAGCCGTAGCTGTCAGCATTGCTTAAAGCGATACGCACAGAACTATGGTTTGGTTGAACAGCCGCTTGAATCGCCGTTACCAAGGTCGAAACGAAATGTTCATCAACTCTTTTGCCACCAAGAATCGCGTCTAGAGAGGTTTTCTCTATATCAGAAAGTGTGTCTAAATGGCTTTCAATACTTGGATGATAGAAGACACGATCCATGACCAATTCAGAGAGAGATACGTATAAGTGGTTGGAATTATTATTATCGTTATAAGAAGGCAGCACATCACCTAAGACCAGTTCTGGGTGCAAAGTGCTTTGATTTTCTTGAGTCATTGCTGCTCCAGCATTTTTATGTTGTGTTCAAACGAAAATACCGATAGCTGCCTGTTAATACAAGTGAAAATCCCGTATTTAGCGTCGGGCTGCTGATAAAAATAAGAATATTAGTAATAACAGAGATAACTTTGACTTAAGAGAGTTTATTCCTCGGTTCAATTCCGTTATCTTAACCACTTCGCAATAGAATAAAAAAGCTATCACATGCCATTAAAAACTGATGAGTTGAGAACCCAAGCTCTGGGTCCTATGCCAACTCCTGCCGAATTAGGCAACGCACACCCTATTACTGACGACGTTGCTGAGCGTATTGCAAATTCTCGCCGCCAAATCGAAGATATCCTAACTGGTCGTGATAACCGCCTATTAGTTATCGTAGGCCCTTGCTCTGTTCACGATACAGAAGCGGCACTTGATTACGCTGAGCGTCTAAGCCAAATTCAAGAACAATACAAAGACGAATTGTTTGTTGTGATGAGAACCTACTTCGAGAAACCTCGTACGGTTGTAGGTTGGAAAGGCTTAATTACCGATCCAAACCTTGATGGTTCTTACGCACTTGAAACAGGCTTAAACAAAGCACGTAAGCTTCTGCTTGATATCAACAAGCTTGGTCTAGCAACCGCAACTGAATTCCTTGATATGATCACAGGTCAATACATTGCAGACCTGATCACTTGGGGCGCAATCGGCGCACGTACTACCGAATCTCAGATTCACCGTGAAATGGCTTCAGCATTGTCTTGCCCAGTTGGCTTCAAAAACGCGACAAACGGCAACATCAAGATCGCTATTGATGCAATTCGCGCGTCACAAGCTTCTCACTACTTCTACTCACCAGATAAAAATGGTCGTATGACAGTTTACCGCACTTCGGGCAACCCATACGGTCACGTAATTCTGCGTGGTGGTGATAAAGGTCCAAACTTTGACGCACAATCTGTGGATAGCGCATGTAAGCAACTAGCTGAGTTCGACCTACCTCAACGTTTGGTTGTGGACTTCAGCCACGCTAACTGTGAAAAGCAACACCGCAAACAGTTGGACGTTGCAAAAGACATCTGTGAACAGATCAAATCGAACAAAAATCAAATTGCAGGCATCATGGCAGAAAGCTTCATTAAAGAAGGTAACCAGCCAATGACGGATATCAACAACCTAGAATACGGCAAGTCGATTACTGACCCGTGTCTAAGCTGGGAAGATACCGCGACAATGTTAGACATGCTTGCAACAGCAATTAAAGATAGAAACTTAGCTTAAGGAAATTACACAATGCCATCATTTGACATTATCTCTGAAGTAGAAGCAGTAGAACTACGTAACGCTGTAGACAATGCTAACCGTGAACTATCGACTCGTTTCGATTTCCGCGGTGTTGACGCAAGCTTTGACTACAAAGATGAGTCGGTAAAACTGACTGCTCAAGACGATTTCCAGCTTAAGCAAATGCGCGATATTCTTCGTAGTAACCTAACGAAGCGCAATGTTGATCCTAACGCGATGGAAGCGAAAGCAGCAGATCAAACAGGTCGCACTTGGCACCAAACGGTTATCTTTAAGCAAGGTATCGAAACTGATGTTGCAAAGAAAATCGTTAAGCTAATTAAAGACAACAAGATTAAAGTTCAAGCGTCTATTCAAGGTGAAAAAGTACGCGTAACAGGTAAGAAGCGTGACGATCTACAAGCTGTAATGGCACTAGTTCGTAACGGTGAACTTGGTCAACCTTTCCAATTCGATAACTTCCGCGACTAATTTTGATTTAAGCAACTACGTTTATTTGTTGCTCATTGATCGTCACGATATTGTGTTCGAAACAGCAAAAAGCCACTTCCTGCGAAGTGGCTTTTTATTTATCTAGTGATATTAGCGTATTAGACACGAGTTTTACGATAGCTAACTGGTCTGCCTTTTAGCTTAAAACCTTAGCAGAAGAGAGCTTCAAGTCTTTTCCTACTAAGAGGTTAAATTCAACGCTCGCTGGTGGGATGAACACACATACTCTTAAGTTTTCAGCTTTTGCTTGCTCAAGCTTCGTTGAGAGCTCTCCACTGTTTGCGTAACTTTCTCTTTCCGCATCACGACGACATAGATCTACGTATTCGAATGGGCACTCTTTGGGAGACAATACCAGCTCAGCTTCCTGCATCAAGCGTAACGCCTTCATAGACAGCAACTCGACATCTTGTTCAAATTCGATCCAGGTTACCTGCCCTTCACTATCAACGCCTTCTGTCAGCGCTTGCTGATAATACGTTTCTAATTGCTCTCTATCCGTTACCTGCTCGATAAAACTGGAAGATAAAAAGCGTTCCCAAAACTTGCGACGTTCATCGACGGTAGGATACGACTCTTTGATCGAGTTGCGTTTTGATGCACCAAAGTCTGCGAGAAGGCCGATATTCTGTGGCAATACGGTTTCGAGTTTTTCTCTAATATTTCTCACTAAAACAGGTGATGCACCACCACTAGATATGGCAATTTGGATTCTTCCACGATTTATCATTGAAGGTGTAATGAAGTCACAGTATGGCAAATCATCAACCACATTGACTAAAACACCCAGTTTCTTTGCATCATTATACACCTGATGATTCAAGCTAGGGTTATCTGTGGTCGCCCATACTTGAAGGTATTCTTTCGAGATAATTTGTGACGAGTAAAAGTTTTGAACCCAGTGAAGTTTGTTCTCATCAACAAGCTGCTGCAAGTACGGCGCAACCTTAGGAGAAACTAACGTAACGTCAGCGCCTGCTCTTAACAAGCTATCCACTTTACGGCAAGCAACCTCACCCCCACCGACCACGAGAATAGGCTTATTCTCTACATCCAAAAACATTGGGAAATAACGCATGTTCTTCCTTGAGATGACTACAATAACTATTCAACCATGCTACCAAATTTGGAGCATATTAATAACTATCGAAGTGTAATAAAAATATTTATTGACCAAATTTCAATCTTTTTTAAGTTTAATGTTTCACCAGTGTGAGATTCATTCAGGATTTTTATCTAGTCGATTATCAATATAAAAATCTAAATCTTGTTGCACCAACAGTGTGAACCCTTGCACTATTTACATTCAGTTAACATTTGTTCATTCTAAATGTGTTCGGATTTGTGATTTCATTCAAAATTCTTTTTAAATTATACATTTGTGAAACTACGGATCCTTTCCTAACCTTATAAACAGTTGATTAAATCGCACACAGTTTCATTTGCAAAATGCAACTCGTTTGATTTAGACAACAAGGTCATAGAAAACGCAACACATATAGAAAACTCAAATGAGCACGAGTATCAGGTGTCACCTGGTTAACAAGGAAGGATACAAATGACAAATAAACTAACACTTCTTGCTTCAGTAGTAGCTGCATCAACTGCGATGATGGCAACATCAGCATCAGCGGCAGAAAGCACTCTGGACAAAGTCACATCTCAAGGCTTCTTAACTTGTGGTGTAAGTACAGGTCTTCCAGGGTTCTCTAACCCAAACTCAAAAGGTGAATGGGAAGGAATCGATGTTGAGTATTGTCAAGCTCTTGCAGCGGCTGTACTCGGTGACAAGACTAAAGTTAAGTATGTACCTCTAACAGCAAAAGAGCGTTTCACTGCGCTTCAATCTGGCGAAATCGACGTACTGTCTCGTAACACAACATGGACACTGCATCGTGACACGGCTCTAGGTCTGAACTTCGTAGGCGTCAACTACTACGATGGTCAAGGCTTCATGGTTAAGAAAGATCTTGGCCTAACCAGCGCTCTAGAACTTGACGGCGCTTCTGTATGTGTTCAATCAGGTACAACGACTGAGCTAAACCTAGCCGATTACTTCCGTAATAACGGTATGTCTTACAAGCCAGTGGTATTTGATACTGCAGCACAAACATCTAAAGGTTTCGACGCAGGTCGTTGTGACGTTCTTACTACAGACCAATCTGGTCTATACGCGCTTCGCTTAAACCTAGCTGATCCAAAATCAGCACAAGTACTCCCTGAAATTATCTCTAAAGAGCCTCTAGGCCCAGTTGTTCGTCAAGATGATGACAAATGGTTCAACGTTGCTAAGTGGACACTTTCAGCAATGGTTAATGCGGAAGAGTACGGTATCTCCTCTAAAAATGCTGACGAAATGCTTAAGTCAAAAGATCCAAACATCAAGCGTATTCTTGGTGTAGACGGTCCTAAAGGTAAAGGTCTTGGCATTCGTGACGACTGGGGTTACCAAGTAATCAAACAAGTTGGTAACTACGGTGAAAGTTTTGAGCGTACTGTTGGTACAGGTTCTCCACTTCAAATCGATCGTGGCGTAAATGCGTTATGGAATGCGGGCGGCTTTATGTACGCTCCACCAATCCGTTAATAGCACACGACGTGATTACTTGTTCGTAAACGTTGCTATCAAGCTTTTTAGCGCGATAGCAACAACCCGAAAAATGAATAATTGAGTAACACGATTTAGGGCGGTTTTTCCGCCCTAAATATTAAATGGATTTGAGGTTATTGCAGTATGAAACCTAACAACACTCTTACTCCTTCCCAGGAAAAGCCCGAAGCTTCAAGTGCTAACCTGTTATACAACCCGACTTTTCGATCTGTTGTTTTCCAGATCATCGCCATCGGAGCACTTGGCGCCTTCTTCTATACCATCGTAAACAACGCTCTTACCAACCTGGAAGCCCGAGGTATCGCCACTGGTTTTGACTTTTTAAGTCAAGAGGCGGGTTTTGGTATTGGCCTTACCCTCGTCGAGTATGACGAAACCTTCTCATATGGTCGAACTTTCGTTGTCGGCTTATTAAACACCGCTTTAGTATCAGTACTAGGTATTATTCTAGCCACAGTACTTGGTTTCAGTATGGGTATCGCTCGACTGTCATCAAACTGGCTGGTGAGCCGTTTCGCAGCGGTGTACATTGAAATCTTCCGAAATATCCCACTACTACTTCAAATCTTCTTTTGGTATTTCGCGGTTCTTCAAGCTCTCCCGTCGGCAAGACAGAGTCTCAGTTTGGGCGAAGCTATCTTCCTAAATGTTCGTGGTCTTTACTTGCCTGCACCTGTTCTTGAACAAGGAAGCAGCTTCGTTATCGCCGCGTTAATTGTTGGCATCGTTGCCACCATCATCATTAATATTTGGGCTAACAACAAACAAAAACTTACTGGTCAACAAACCCCAATGCTTCGAATCGCATTGAGCTTGATTGTTGGTCTACCTCTGGTTGTCTACTTTGTTCTTGGCATGCCAATATCGGCGGAATATCCAGAGTTGAAAGGCTTTAACTTTAGAGGTGGTATAAGCATCATCCCTGAATTAGCCGCTCTTGTATTAGCCTTGAGTATCTATACGGCATCTTTTATCGCAGAGATCGTTCGTTCTGGTATTAATGCGGTTAGCCACGGTCAAACAGAAGCAGCGATGTCTCTAGGTCTTCCTCGAGCTCGCACATTAAAACTGGTTATTATTCCTCAAGCGCTGCGAATCATCATTCCACCGTTAACTAGCCAATACTTAAACCTCACTAAGAACTCTTCGTTAGCAATGGCTATTGGCTACCCTGACTTAGTTTCTGTGTTTGCAGGTACGACTCTCAACCAAACAGGTCAAGCAATCGAGATTATTGCCATGACCATGGGTGTATACCTAACGCTAAGCTTATTGACCTCTGCGTTAATGAATATCTATAACCGTAAAGTAGCATTGGTGGAGAGATAATATGAGCACACATCAATTTCAACCGGATCTTCCACCTCCCGCTAATACTGTTGGTGTCGTCGGTTGGTTAAGAAAAAATCTCTTTAATGGCCCAATCAACAGTATCGTTACCGTTGTTCTAGGTTACATCGCTTTTTCATCACTGCTCTGGACAACGTTCGACTGGGCTTTCCTAAATGCAGACTGGGTTGGAACAACTCGTGATGCTTGTACTAGCGAAGGGGCTTGCTGGGTATTTATCAGCGTTCGTTGGGATCAGTTCATGTATGGCTTCTACCCTGAAGCGGAACTGTGGCGCCCTCGCCTTTTCTACGCAACATTGGCTATCTTTGTCGCGCTATTAGCCTACGAGAAAACACCTAAACGCACTTGGATTTGGTTGTTCTTCGTAAACATCTACCCATTCATCATTGCTGGCTTGCTATACGGCGGTGTATTTGGATTGGAAGTGGTTGATACGCACAAATGGGGTGGCCTACTTGTTACGCTTATCATTGCGTTAGTGGGTATCGTTGTGTCACTGCCGATTGGTGTAGCACTAGCGCTTGGCCGTCGCTCTGAAATGCCAATTATCCGTAGTATTTGTACTGTATACATCGAAATTTGGCGTGGTGTTCCATTGATTACAGTGCTGTTCATGGCGTCTGTAATGCTGCCCCTGTTCCTTACTGCGGGCTCTGAGACCGACAAGTTGTTCCGTGCGCTAGTAGGTGTGGTTCTATTTAGCGCGGCTTATATGGCCGAGGTAATTCGTGGTGGCCTGCAAGCTATTCCAAAAGGCCAATATGAAGCCGCTGACGCGCTGGGCTTAACCTATTGGAAAAAGATGGGGCTGATTATTCTTCCTCAAGCGCTGAAAATCACAATCCCATCAATCGTAAACACATTCATTGGCTTGTTCAAAGATACCAGTCTGGTACTTATCATTGGTATGTTCGATGTACTGGGTATTGGTCAAGCAGCGAACACCGACCCTGAGTGGTTAGGTTTCGCTACAGAAAGTTATGTATTTGTCGCGTTAGTGTTCTGGGTGTTCTGTTTTGGCATGTCGAGATACTCGATATGGCTAGAAAACAGACTTCACACCGGTCACAAACGATAGTTAATAAGATCAAGGACGTATTATGACGCAACAACTAAACCCAGAATCGCAAGAGTTGATGATTGAACTGAAAGACATGAACAAGTGGTACGGTGAGTTCCACGTTCTTAAGAACATCAACTTAGAAGTCAAAAAAGGCGAGAAAATCGTTATCTGTGGCCCTTCTGCCTCAGGTAAATCGACCATGATTCGCTGTATCAATAGACTGGAAGAGCATCAGAAGGGACACATCTTTGTGTCTGGCAATGAGCTTACTGAAGATCTAAAAAACATCGAAGCCGTTCGTCGTGACGTTGGCATGTGTTTCCAGCACTTCAATCTATTTCCGCACCTTACGGTACTAGAGAACTGCACCCTAGCCCCTATCTGGGTGAAAAAGATGCCGAAAGAAGAAGCTGAAGCGATTGCGATGAAATACCTGGAGCGTGTAAAGATCCCTGAGCAAGCAGACAAGTTCCCAGGTCAGCTTTCTGGTGGTCAGCAACAGCGTGTAGCGATTGCTCGTTCTCTGTGTATGAACCCACAAGTAATGCTATTTGATGAACCAACATCAGCGCTCGACCCAGAAATGGTTCGTGAAGTTCTAGACGTTATGGTTGAACTGGCAGAAGAAGGCATGACCATGCTTTGTGTAACGCACGAGATGGGCTTTGCTAAGGAGGTAGCCGATAGGGTTATCTTCATGGATGCCGGGGAAATCATTGAAGAGAACAACCCTGTCGACTTCTTTGAAAATCCGCAGTCAGACAGAACGCAAAACTTCTTGAGTCAAATCTTACACCATTAATGTGTTATGATGCATAATTAAGAGAGGCGGCTTAGGTCGCCTTTTTATTTTTCAAATTGATAGTTGGTTTATAGAAGGATATAAATAGGTAACGCAAGTATAAAAGGTTAAACATCGGGTGCTCGTAGCTCTTGGATATCAGTATAAGACATACTTTGTTACACCTTCAGAAATACTTAACCAGCTATTTTGATTATTATTTTAAGTATAAAAGTGGACTGTAAGACTTGATTTTTCGAACTTTCAGCCCCATAAATGTACTAATAACTATTGAAGTCACCTTACGAGGAAGATTATGAACAGCCCTATGTTTTCACGCACAGCATCTCAAGAAAGTGCTCTGCAAACCAATAAAGTGTTGCGTAATACCTACGCACTACTGTCTATGACACTACTTTGGTCTGCTGTTGTAGCAGGCGTATCTATGGCGATGAACCTTCCTCGCCCTGGTCTTATCATGATGTTAGTCGGTTTCTACGGCCTACTTTTCCTAACAGAGAAGAACCGTGACAACAGCATGGGTCTAGTCTTTACATTCCTGTTCACAGGTTTCCTAGGCTACACCATCGGTCCAATCTTAAACATGTACGTTGGCGCAGGCATGGGTGATGTTATCCTAACTGCTCTAGGCGGCACGGCATTAGCATTCATGGGTGCATCGGCTTACGCTCTTACTACTAAGCGTGACCTGTCTTTCCTTAACGGTATGCTACTAGCAGGTTTCGTCGTGCTACTTGTAGGTATGGTTGCAAATATCTTCCTACAAATGCCGATTCTGTCATTAGCAATGAGTGGTATGTTCATCCTGTTCTCGACTGGTGTTATTTTGCTAACAACGCAAAACATCATCCGCGGCGGTGAGACTAACTACATCTCAGCGACAGTTAGCCTATACGTATCAATCTACAACATCTTCATCAGCCTACTAAGCATCCTAGGCATCATGGGCAGCGACGACTAATCGCTCGCCTAAATGAAGAACATCTAGCCCAAGAGCCTATCTCTTGGGCTTTTTTGTATCTATAGGATCAATATTTTTCAAGATCGCTACGATATCTATTGAGAAAGGTAAACTTGGTCATGTACCCTACCCAAATAGTTAATTGGATTCTGGACTAAACATGTTTGAATATAACGGCAAGCAAATCGAAACCGACGCTCAAGGCTACCTGTTGGATTACACACAATGGGAAGAAGGTATGATTGAAATTCTTGCACAAGATGAAGCCATTGAGCTTACCGAAGCACACTTAGAAGTCGTGCATTTTGTAAGGAGCTTTTACGAAGAGTTCAACACTTCCCCTGCAGTTCGCATGCTGGTTAAAGCGATGGAAAAAGCCCACGGCCCAGAAAAAGGCAACAGTAAATATCTGTTCAAATTATTCAAAAAAGGCCCAGCGAAACAAGCGACCAAGCTCGCAGGCTTACCTAAACCAGCAAAGTGTCTGTAACAACAGGTTACTGACTATCTCAATCAAATACTGTGGCCTGTTAGCTACAGTATTTGGAACTCCCCAACACGCACATTGCGCTTTTCACCTTCTCCCAACCTTTGCTTAACCACATTATCTACCGTTGCGCTCGCAGGACCTACTTGCAACCATTGGTAAAGCTTGTCTACCTGGCCACTTTCGCCAACAGCCAACACTTCAACTCGACCATCATTTAAGTTCTTGGCATACCCTGAAATGGCAAGCTTCTGCGCTTCTCTGCTGGTGTGATAACGGAAGCCAACACACTGAACTACGCCTGACACGACAAATATAGATTGTGAATTTTTCATAACGTTGCCTCATAAATTATATGAATGATATAGTTGAGACTCTATTCATTCACCGCTTATTGGTGGACTTACTTCGAGTATAACGATTATGAAAGAAATCCCATTTCGTTGGATTGATAAATATCTAATTCACCTAAAAATCCAAGAAAAGTTTTATCTCCTCTTTTTATTACCTCTTCTCGCTCTTGTTATATTAACTCTCGTTTTAGATAGTGCAGCAGATTCATTACTGGCCCACCTCTATCAAGAAGAATTGCTCTTAATGAAGGGGCTTATCGAAGCTGGTCAACTCACCAAAGAACAAGTTGCGCAACTGGTTAATAGCTCCGAAACTATCTCCCTTGGTTATGGCGCAGGCTCTGTTTCAGTTATGAATGGTGCATTTAGTTTGGTTGCTAACCACGACCAAAACCTGTGGTCTGCGCTTTCAGCAACACAGGTATCGATCATTGCGGTCACCCTAACTTTGATTGCACTCGGTGTTTACTACATCATGACTTTCATTGGCGGAGCAATGTTCTCAATGAACAAAGCACTGAGCACACTCGCGAATGGTGACCTAACTTGTCGTATGAACTACTTCCCTGTTCGTGATGAGTTTAGTGAAATCGCAATTACTATCGACAAGGTAGCAGAACGTGAACAAAACATGGTGCTTTCGATTCAAGAGTCCGTAGCGCTCATGCAGCAAATCAGTTCTGACCTAAATCAGTCGACGCAACAGAGTTCAGATATTTCAGGTAATCAGCAAGAACACTTGAACAGCTTAGCAAGCGCAACAGAGCAAATGGCGGCGACAATTCGTGAGGTAGCAACCCTTGCTCATGCATCAAGCTCTCAAACGATGGACGCTCGTGGTGTTGCACAAAGTGGTCAAGTAAAGGTTTCAAACACGCTGGAATCTATCTCTAACCTATCTCAAGAGATTCAATCAGCTTCGCAAGCCGTTGAAGAGCTGGATGCAAACGCAGCGCAAATCGATGAAGTCGTGACAACCATCAATGGTATTTCAGAGCAGACCAATCTACTTGCATTGAACGCCGCCATCGAGGCCGCTCGCGCGGGTGAACAAGGTCGAGGTTTTGCGGTTGTTGCTGATGAAGTTCGTGCACTTGCCGGTCGAACTCAACAAGCAACGGTTGAGATCCAAAGCATGATTGAATCGTTACAGCGTAATAGCCAATCACTAACAAAGCTGATGGAAGTGACGTGACACGCGAATGATGGCAAACATTGATGTCTGAAGTGAATGTTGAGATCGGCTCGCTAGCTGAAAAGAATCAATCCATTTCTGATAGCAGTACCCAAATCGCGACCGCAGCTGAAGAGCAAGGTGTTGTTGCCGATAACATTGCACAGAGCGTCGAAGAGATTCGTCATCAATCAGATAGCATCTGTGAAATGATCAGTAAGAGTAATTCTAATGTTGATCAGCTTCGTAAGCAAAGTGACACCATGGAAGGCTTATTGACAGGTCTTAAAGCATAATCTTGGTCTTTCAAAGGCAGTATTTAGAATATTGCTATCTAACTGATTAAAATCATGGCAAGGGCTGCTCACGCGGCCCTTTCTTATTTGCTTTTCACCTGCACTTCCCCGACAATACCCCTCCTTCAAATTCAACAAACAGAGTAAATTATGACTCCTTCTATTCATCTAGCGAAAGGTCGTGACAAATCATTACGCCGCAAACACCCATGGGTATTTTCACGCGGTATCGATAAAGTCGAGGGCGAGCCAAAACAGGGTGAAACGGTAGACGTATATGCTCAAAATGGTCAGTGGTTAGCGAAGGCTGCTTACTCACCATCTTCTCAAATTCGAGCACGTGTTTGGACATTTGAAAAAGAAGACATCAACAAAGCGTTCTTCGTAAAACGAATTCAAGACGCACAGTCATTACGCGAAGACATCATCGAACGTGACGGCCTAACAGGTTACCGCCTGACTGCAGCAGAATCAGACGGCTTACCAGGTATCACCATCGATAAGTATCAAGACTACTTAGTTTGCCAACTCCTTAGTGCAGGTGCTGAATTTAACAAAAGCGTATTGGTTGAAGCGCTAATCGAGTGCTTCCCTGACTGCAATATTTACGAGCGTTCAGACGTCGCAGTTCGTAAGAAAGAAGGCTTAGAACAAGTGGTTGGCGTTCTTCACGGTGAAGAGCCACCAAAGTCTATCGTAATTGAAGAAAACGGCGTTAAGATCAGCGTAAACATCATGGAAGGTCACAAAACAGGCTTCTACATGGACCAACGTGATAGCCGTAAAGAGTCAATGAAATACGTAAAAGGCAAAGATGTCCTTAACTGTTTCTCGTACACTGGTGGTTTTGGCCTGTACGCGCTTAAAGGCGATGCAAAACGAGTCATCAACGCAGACGTATCTCAACTTGCTCTTGATACAGCCAAATTCAACGCTGAGCTTAACGAGTTTGATATCTCGAAAAAGCGCGCTGTATTCCTAAATGCTGACGTCTTCAAGCTGCTTCGCGAATACCGTGACCAAGGCACTAAGTTTGACGTGGTGATCATGGACCCACCAAAGTTTGTTTCAAGTAAGAACAACCTAACGTCAGGTGCAAACGGCTATAAAGATGTAAACATGCTTGCAATGCAAATCCTAAAGCCAGGCGGTACGCTACTTACCTACTCTTGCTCGGGCCTAATGGGTACAGATCTATTCCAAAAGATCATCGCTGATGCAGCCATTGACGCTGGCAGAACCGTTAAGTTCGTCGAGCGCTTCGAGCAAGCCGCAGACCACCTAACCGACACTGCTTACCCGGAAGGTTTCTACCTGAAAGGCTTTGCTTGTAAAGTCCTGTAGACAGTTAAGCTTTCAATAACGAGCTAATAAAAAAGGGCCTTTCGGCCCTTTTTTAATATTGGTCAGGTAAGTTCACAAATAACTGACTCACCAAGTTGGTCAAATCACCATTAACAACAGAGCCATCACCTTGTGAATTCACCGAGTCGAATTGGTCACCGACATTATCTAGGACAATCGTTTGGGTCTGTCCTGTATTATCTGTGTTTTCAGAGATGGTAATGACAAGGTCTTTGTCACCGCTACCATTATCAACTTTTTCAATAGTGATGTGATCAAGAAGATCAAATATTGAACTTTCATTTGGTAACAACTCTGATATATCGAGGTGGTCTTCACCCAAAGCAAAATCAGTTATTATATCGACGTCATCTTGGAACGGTTCGTCGACCCATTTGAACAAGTCGTCGTCCTCTCCCCCAGTCAATATATCGTCACCAATACCACCAATGAGTATATCATTACCAGAACCACCGATTAGCGTGTCTTGACCAGTGCCACCACGAAGTCCATCGTTTCCTTCTCCTCCGTCAAGGCTATCATTACCTTCACCACCAAAAATCAAATCTACACCGCCTTGACCATAAATAGCATCGTCTCCGCCACCGCCATGACCGAGGTCAACATAAGCATTCGAAGATGCAGATAACGTTGTAAAACCGCCAGATTCGAGGCCGCCTTGTAAGTGAGAGCTATCAGAGCCCTTACTAAAGGTGTCTTCCAGCAACTGTTGTGCATTATCAAGTTTTTGTTGGTGTGAGGCATCATTATCCAAACCAGAAGCATGACTATCCCCGAGATAAATTGTGTCGTCACCGGAGCCTAGATATACATCATCACCGGCTGCACCGACATCAACGACTAAGCCAGATTGAGTTTGGTCTAAGTTAAACGTAGTAGGAACTTGACCGGAAGGAGCCCATTGTGTTAACGCATATTGAGTTTCAGCATGTACTACCTGCACAGAATCTACTATGTCGCCTTCAGATTTAACATCCGCAATAGAGCTTAGTGATGTCGCCGCGATATTAATTTGAATAGTGCTAGAGCTTGTATCTCCATCGTTATCAGCGATCGTGTAGGCAAAATCAAACGAGGTATCCGCCGCAACGCTAGCACCATAAAATTCATAGTCGCCGGTTTCCAAGTTGATAACAAATGAGTGTTCGTTGTTTATAAACAAAGATAGGGTATTGTTAGAATCATCAAATGAATGATTCGATGAAGACTGGCTTTGTGGGTTAATTAAGGTGTTACCATCAAATTGATAAGTCACTCCATCAAATACAATACTTTGGATATAACCTCCATCTGCACCAAAACCATTACCCGCAGAACCAGATGCCCCAATATTACCTGAAACAGGGGTAATAATAGATTGCAAAAGAACGGGGGGTAGCTGACTGATATCTGAAACAATCACAGGGCTAATATCGATACCTTTATCACCATCGAAAGCGACAGGTTCCATATGTTCGTTCGAAATGTTCGCGCCCATCCCGTATGCAAGTGATGTAACGCCATACTTGGTTAACTGAGATTCCCAAGCGGCCTGCTCTGAAGCATTAATTCTATGATTAGCTGAGCTAGGATCTCCATCGGACAAGAAGTAACTGATATTACTTCCTCCTGACACCATATCACTGTTACCCCAAATGCTATCACTACCCGCTAACCAAACAGCGTCATCGTAATCCGTACCACCACCTGCTGTTAAAGAATTTATGACTCCGATTGCGGTATCAACATCCATCCAAATCGTTGAAAGGTTAGAAGGCAATGAGTTATCAGAAGACCAACTGCCATTTTCATTAACAACATTCGCGTCAGATTCAAATACAGTTACTTGAACTTTGGTTTCTCCAAGCAATTGATACCCTTGAAGCAAAGCTATCGCAGATTGCTTCATAACTGTCATTGCATTTCCTGACATCGATCCTGACACGTCAAGAATTAATTGCACGTTTGCACCATCTTTAACTACTGGTGCCAAATCATGAACTTTAGCCTGAGCAACAGGAACATCATCATCGATAGTCAACGAAATCGTGCCGGATTGAGTCCCGGTATCGTTAGTTGCTACAACACCGATATCAATCGACATATTGTTGACAGGTGTACTCCCGTTTAAATGATCAATTGGTCCACTTAAACTTACTGAGTAATTTCCGGAATCGTCAATCGTCGCAGTCACAATCTCAACCCCATTAGCGCTACCGACGAGGCTTTGACCACCATTTGAAGATACCCAAGTGATGCTTTGACCACCTGACGTATAGCTTTCTGAAGGCTCCTGCAAGGTAACGCTTTCTGCATAGAGAACATCTACATTGCCAGAAACAGTTTGTGTCGTAGTAGCATCCTCTGATAAATCACGTGAAACGCTAGTCACTTCTGGAGACGGTTTAACGATAGAATCCGTCTCAATCGTGACTTGCGCTGTTGAGCTCTCTAAGTCACTAGAATCGTCTGCTTTATAATCAATGGTCTCTGTAACTTTGGCGTCCACTACATCAACGCCTTTAAAAGTAATGTTTGAATTTCTATTTGGATTTGATGAGCCGTCTTGAGTAGTGAACACTCTCAACTCTGTAAACGGAATAAAGCCACCATTACCGTCAGGAATAGAGACATTAACAGTCGCATTACCACTAGAATCAATGGATAGCGTATATTCATTGCCAGAATTGGAGCTATTTTCGGTGTTGAAGTAGAAAGTACCAACAACGTTACCATCAGAGTCCAATGCAACAACGTTAATCTCACCGTCAGCGCTACTGTTAGGGTTGTAATTCCCATAAACGCTACCGAAATCTAGATTAGCAGACAAAATTTCCGCACCACTATTCCCAAAATCGACAGAAATGAATTCTTTCGAGGTTACGTCAAGTTCGCTACTTCCGTTCTTACTTGTTGATACACCAAAACCATCCTCAACACCACTGCCGTCATAGTTCAGATAAACACCAGGGTTACTAACAACATCGTTACCAACAGGTGAACTTCCCGTGTATGTACCAGCAGAAATCGAAATAAGATCGTTAAAATAAGAAATCGATGTGCTTCCGTTTGATGTATCAATATCAGAAGCAAGATCAGATACACTAAAGCTAAGTTGGTCAGCAATATCTGAATCTAAAACATATTCAAAATTGTCAGCATCACCATACTCTTGTCCAACCACAACCTCAGTTTTAGTACCATCATCTGCAACCTCATATAATGTACCAAAGATAGGGTCACTTTCGACGATAACCGAAGTTTCAATTCCCGCCGCGTCATCTTCTTCATCGCTTGTATGTGGTGCGAAATCAACTGTAGTTGAACTGTTGATAGTTGTTTCGGTGAAGCTCGTTGCAATTGGCGCATCGTTGGTGCCGTTGATCGTCACCGTGATGTCATGCTCTGTGCCGTCTGCCGACGTCACTGTGAAGGTTTCCGTTAACGTATCCCCGTCGCCCAGCTCTTGAACTGCGTCCAGGTCGTTATTCAGAGAGTACGTCCACACGCCATCGGTGCCGATGTTGAACGTGCCGTATGAGCCTGCCGTGTCGGTTTGCGCCGTGAAGGTCGCTTCGCCCGCATCGTCATCACTGATCGTCAGTGTGCCGCCCGTGCTCAAGCTGGTGTCTTCCGTCACTTCGCCCGCATCCACGCCGTCACCCGTTCCGATGACCGGCGCATCGTTGGTGCCGTTGATCGTCACCGTGATGTCATGCTCTGTGCCGTCTGCCGACGTCACTGTGAAGGTTTCCGTTAACGTATCCCCGTCGCCCAGCTCTTGAACTGCGTCCAGGTCGTTATTCAGAGAGTACGTCCACACGCCATCGGTGCCGATGTTGAACGTGCCGTATGAGCCTGCCGTGTCGGTTTGCGCCGTGAAGGTCGCTTCGCCCGCATCGTCATCACTGATCGTCAGTGTGCCGCCCGTGCTCAAGCTGGTGTCTTCCGTCACTTCGCCCGCATCCACGCCGTCACCCGTTCCGATGACCGGCGCATCGTTGGTGCCGTTGATCGTCACCGTGATGTCATGCTCTGTGCCGTCTGCCGACGTCACTGTGAAGGTTTCCGTTAACGTATCCCCGTCGCCCAGCTCTTGAACTGCGTCCAGGTCGTTATTCAGAGAGTACGTCCACACGCCATCGGTGCCGATGTTGAACGTGCCGTATGAGCTGCCGTGTCGGTTTGCGCCGTGAAGGTCGCTTCGCCCGCATCGTCATCACTGATCGTCAGTGTGCCGCCCGTGCTCAAGCTGGTGTCTTCCGTCACTTCGCCCGCATCCACGCCGTCACCCGTTCCGATGACCGGCGCATCGTTGGTGCCGTTGATCGTCACCGTGATGTCATGCTCTGTGCCGTCTGCCGACGTCACTGTGAAGGTTTCCGTTAACGTATCCCCGTCGCCCAGCTCTTGAACTGCGTCCAGGTCGTTATTCAGAGAGTACGTCCACACGCCATCGGTGCCGATGTTGAACGTGCCGTATGAGCCTGCCGTGTCGGTTTGCGCCGTGAAGGTCGCTTCGCCCGCATCGTCATCACTGATCGTCAGTGTGCCGCCCGTGCTCAAGCTGGTGTCTTCCGTCACTTCGCCCGCATCCACGCCGTCACCCGTTCCGATGACCGGCGCATCGTTGGTGCCGTTGATCGTCACCGTGATGTCATGCTCTGTGCCGTCTGCCGACGTCACTGTGAAGGTTTCCGTTAACGTATCCCCGTCGCCCAGCTCTTGAACTGCGTCCAGGTCGTTATTCAGAGAGTACGTCCACACGCCATCGGTGCCGATGTTGAACGTGCCGTATGAGCCTGCCGTGTCGGTTTGCGCCGTGAAGGTCGCTTCGCCCGCATCGTCATCACTGATCGTCAGTGTGCCGCCCGTGCTCAAGCTGGTGTCTTCCGTCACTTCGCCCGCATCCACGCCGTCACCCGTTCCGATGACCGGCGCATCGTTGGTGCCGTTGATCGTCACCGTGATGTCATGCTCTGTGCCGTCTGCCGACGTCACTGTGAAGGTTTCCGTTAACGTATCCCCGTCGCCCAGCTCTTGAACTGCGTCCAGGTCGTTATTCAGAGAGTACGTCCACACGCCATCGGTGCCGATGTTGAACGTGCCGTATGAGCCTGCCGTGTCGGTTTGCGCCGTGAAGGTCGCTTCGCCCGCATCGTCATCACTGATCGTCAGTGTGCCGCCCGTGCTCAAGCTGGTGTCTTCCGTCACTTCGCCCGCATCCACGCCGTCACCCGTTCCGATGACCGGCGCATCGTTGGTGCCGTTGATCGTCACCGTGATGTCATGCTCTGTGCCGTCTGCCGACGTCACTGTGAAGGTTTCCGTTAACGTATCCCCGTCGCCCAGCTCTTGAACTGCGTCCAGGTCGTTATTCAGAGAGTACGTCCACACGCCATCGGTGCCGATGTTGAACGTGCCGTATGAGCCTGCCGTGTCGGTTTGCGCCGTGAAGGTCGCTTCGCCCGCATCGTCATCACTGATCGTCAGTGTGCCGCCCGTGCTCAAGCTGGTGTCTTCCGTCACTTCGCCCGCATCCACGCCGTCACCCGTTCCGATGACCGGCGCATCGTTGGTGCCGTTGATCGTCACCGTGATGTCATGCTCTGTGCCGTCTGCCGACGTCACTGTGAAGGTTTCCGTTAACGTATCCCCGTCGCCCAGCTCTTGAACTGCGTCCAGGTCGTTATTCAGAGAGTACGTCCACACGCCATCGGTGCCGATGTTGAACGTGCCGTATGAGCCTGCCGTGTCGGTTTGCGCCGTGAAGGTCGCTTCGCCCGCATCGTCATCACTGATCGTCAGTGTGCCGCCCGTGCTCAAGCTGGTGTCTTCCGTCACTTCGCCCGCATCCACGCCGTCACCCGTTCCGATGACCGGCGCATCGTTGGTGCCGTTGATCGTCACCGTGATGTCATGCTCTGTGCCGTCTGCCGACGTCACTGTGAAGGTTTCCGTTAACGTATCCCCGTCGCCCAGCTCTTGAACTGCGTCCAGGTCGTTATTCAGAGAGTACGTCCACACGCCATCGGTGCCGATGTTGAACGTGCCGTATGAGCCTGCCGTGTCGGTTGCGCCGTGAGGTCGCTTCGCCGCATCGTCATCACTGATCGTCAGTGTGCCGC
>AAZW01000064.1 GCA_000169995.1 Vibrionales bacterium SWAT-3
CCAGCACACGCTAAAGATGGTCTGTTGAACATCATGGCTGCGGGTGACATGGATACTTTCAACAAAGTTAAGCCTGTTCTTGATGAGCAAGGCGAAAACGTATTCCACCTAGGTGCTTTAGGTTCTGGTCACGTGACCAAGCTTGTGAACAACTTCATGGGTATGACAACGGTTGCGACTATGTCTCAAGCTTTTGCTGTCGCTCAACGCGCTGGTGTTGATGGTCAACAGCTGTTTGACATTATGTCTGCAGGCCCATCTAACTCTCCGTTCATGCAGTTCTGTAAGTTCTACGCGGTAGACGGCGAAGAGAAGCTAGGTTTCTCTGTTGCAAATGCGAACAAAGACCTTGGTTACTTCCTAGAGATGGTTTCAGACCTAGGTACTGAATCTCTAATTGCTGAAGGTACTTCTAAGAGCCTACAAGCTGCTGTTGATGCTGGTCTTGGTCAAAACGACGTGCCAGTTATCTTTGATTACTTCGCTAAATTAGAGAAGTAGGCTCAAGGCGTTAATGGTCTAAGTTAGGTTTAAGAATTTTTGATCTGATTAGTAGTCCACCAACGTTAGCCTCAAGATCATTAGAACAAGCCCGCTCATTTGAGTGGGCTTTTTAGTATCTGGTTTATTTTTTATGTAATTAACTTCGAATGGTTTAGCTGTGTGAGTGGGCTGGAGGCGAGGGTTGCATTGAGGCTCTGGTTACTAAGAGGATTGGTTGTTATCACGGACAAAGCATATGAATGACGCTGCCTGATAATCTGAGCTCCTTTACAGCTTGCGAAGGGCATTATTCGCTGTGAAGCGGGCTTTTGATTTAGTGCTAACTACTGTCCATTGATGAAGGCAAATCAGCCACTATCTAACAAAACGGTTAACCGAATATGACTGCTAGCTGGCTCATCGAATGTGATGGTATGGCGTGGTGAGAGAGGAAAGATAGGGGAGGACGGTGAACGCCCATCGCCACATCTATCGTGTACAAGACAGATGTGGCTTGTTGCGACAACCTACTTGAGCATTTAATCGTACATTAATTTATCGGCTTTGCTGGCGTTGAACTCTCGCAAAGATTTACGAGCGAGGTGACTAAAAGGCAGTGCTTTGATGATCTCTTCGAAAGGTTGAATTGCAAACGCCCAGAAAATCGAACCATCAAAACCCAAAATAATCAGAGCACACAAAGGAATTGAGATAACCCATTGGCCTGTGAAGTTGATTTTGAATACGTCGGTGGTATGTCCTAAGGCTCTCAATACATGGCCATGAACGGTGTTGTAACCACGTACTATTGGTAAGAAGATATAAAGCGGTGCGATTACCGCAAGAGCGTGATAGGTCGATGCATCAAGGTCGGGGTAAATGTCACCAATGACGAAGCTTAAGCCTGCAAACATAAGTGCGCAAACAACGGAAATTCCGACAGCAACATCAATACTGGTGTCCACATTTTTGGCCAAATCATCCATCTTTTTGGAGCCTATCGCTTGACTAATGGTAATGGCTGAAGAGTGGGCCCAGGCGGTGATAAATTGGGTTCCTGCGCGTAGCCACGGCATTACCAAGGTGATCGCTACATAAGCATTGATGTTGAGCTGTGAGTACAGTAACTGGTAGATCGTCGCACCGATAGACAGCATGGTGACATTGGCGGCGACTGGAAATATCTCAATGAAGTGGCGACGGATGTTAGTGATGAACTCGGATTTTTCAGTATCTAATTTAAGTGACACTGATGAGTCGTAATGCACACAGAGCGCTAGGTAGAGAAGTCGAATGATGATCGCGATAAGGCTACCCAGCGCAGCACCTTGTACGCCAATACCGTCAAAGTTCGAGAAGCCATGTATCAGAACATAAGAGAGCACTGCGTTAATTGGTAGTTCAATTAAGTAACCTTTAAACGGAACCTTGGTTCTGCCTAATCCGTTAAAGAGGGCAATGACTACTTGAGTCAACGCTGTAAAAATTACGAGGTATTTAGAGATATTCAAATAGTGACTGATTTCAAGATGCAGCGATTTGTCGTCGGTTAAGGCTTGAATCAAAGGTTGTTCAAAAAAGGTAAGCAGCAACCAAAACACGGATGCGACGGCTAAGTTGATGAACAGACCAGCCCAAAATGCTTTGGATAACGAAGATGTGATTCCAGAACCAACCGCGCGGCTAAGAACAAGCTGTGTACCATTTGCCAACGCCATTTGAATGCCCAACACAAACGCGATAATGGTGGTGGCGATGCCCATGGCCGCAAGAGGAATTTCACCAAGCGGTGAGACCAATAGCGTGTCGATCATCAACATCGACTGCATCAAGAGGGCGTTTAAGGCTAAGGGCCAAGCTAGCGAAAAGTTCTTTCTAACGTACGATTTGGAAGACACAAGTAATACCTTGTTGATTCAGCGAGAGTGTAATGGTTAAAGGTAAATGAGTGTTCCGGACTACTGGTACACTCTGGTTAAGTGATGCTAACGGCTATCAGAGGTTGAATAAGTAGCGTCAGAATTATGCGTATCCATGTTACGCGCTTGCCAGTGAAGCTCTTGAAAGCATTTGGTTTTCATCATCAAGTAGAATGGCTGACGCAATACGTGCCTGTTTTGCATTACCAGACATAATCGCGTCGTAAATCGCTTTGTGTTCTTCTAAACAAAAGCGTCCACCTACTGCAGAATGATCGATAAACTGCTTAAAGATCGTCGATAAAATATTGGCGAACGGTATGTAAAACTGATTCCCTGTTGATAAGAAAATGGTTTGATGAAACAAGTGATCGTTGGTTGTCCATTCTTCATAATCAAAGCTGTTAGCCGCTAGGGTCATTTTCTGAAACAGAATAGACAGTTCTTTGCGTTGCTCTACGGTCGCATTAGTTGCAGCCAGTGCACATGCTTCTGGATCAATAGCTTTTCTTAGACCAAGGAATTGAGACAGGAAGGGTTTAGTGTCTTCTAGGTCTTGAATCCAATAGAGTAATTGAGGGTCTAGGAAGTGCCAATGAGAGCGAGGTTTTATATGGGTCCCGACTTTGGGTTTGGACTCGATAAGCCCTTTTGCTGATAGTAGCTTGGTCGATTCTCTTAGTGCCGTTCGGCTAACACCGAAAACTTCACATAACTCTATCTCGCTGGGTAGTTTCTCATTTTCCTTTATCTCACCAGATAGGATTTTTCGCGCGATTTGTCGTGCGACTTGAACATGAATTCGGCGGCTTGAATCTTCCACCAATGAAAATATAGCCATATAACCACCTGAGGCTGACGTTTTAATATATAAGTTGGGAAGTACTTGGCTTAGGTGTTTGTTAGACGTTGTTAGTGAAGGCAGTGATTTTGTTCATTATGGTCCGCCTTGTCACTTTGTAACGACACCTGTACCTCACACTTGATTTAATAAATAATACAATAGCATGTTTTCTATTCAAGCGGATTAAGGTCAAAATGCTGTGTGAGTGTGCTTTATGGGGTGATTAAGGACTGTTTTGTGACAACTCTCATAGAATTGGTGGGCGTAATAAGAACCATTTGTATGCATTAATCGTGTGTTATTCGGATGGGATTTAGTTAGAGTGAAGTGGCTAAGAGCGTAAAAGCCAGATACTATAAGGGAGTTCACGTAATTTACGACTTGATTTGGTGCATTATACTTTCAGTGCTATAGTGCGATTTAAATAATACATATCAAATAAGTAATTAAACACATGGCAGGCACTTTTAACTCTATTTCAGGCTCTAAGCGAAGCCTTCATGTGCAAGTTGCACGTGAAATCGCTCGTGGTATTTTGTCCGGCAGTTTGCCTCAAGGCTCTATTATTCCTGGTGAAATGGCTCTGTGTGAGCAATTTGGTATCAGTAGAACGGCATTAAGAGAAGCGGTTAAGCTTCTGACTTCAAAAGGTCTGCTAGAATCTCGCCCTAAGATTGGTACACGTGTTGTTGACCGCGCATTCTGGAACTTCCTAGATCCTCAGCTTATTGAATGGATGGACGGCTTAGCTGACACTGACCAGTTTTGTCATCAATTCTTGGGCTTACGTCGTGCGATCGAGCCAGAGGCTTGTGCATTAGCTGCGACTTTTGCAACGGCTGAGCAACGTATTGAATTATCAGAAATCTTCCAAGAAATGGTTGAGATTTCTAGTGAAGAAACGCTTGATAAAGAGCGTTGGTTAGATATCGATACTAAGTTCCATAGCTTGATTTTCAATGCAACAGGTAATGACTTCTACTTACCGTTTGGCAATATTTTAACAACGATGTTTGTTAACTTTATTGCGCACTCTTCGGAAGAAGGAAGTACATGTATCAATGAGCACCGTGCAATTTACGAAGCAATTATGGCTGGAAACAGCGATAAAGCGCGTCAAGCGTCAGCGAGTCATTTACAAGAATCAAACCACCGACTGGCTGCAACAAGCTAGTCGATTTGCACATTATGTGCTCTGATTTTCTTTCCAAAAGCACGCATCTCGCGTGCTTTTTTTGTATCTAAAAACCTCGTTTTAATCACTGGTGACCATCTATCGCATCATCATGTAATGTTTGTTGCTCCGTTCTCACAATGATACCAATCTGGAAAATTAACTGATCAGCTCAATCCACTCTCTTGTGCACATTCTTTTCACTCTATCTGCACTTTCTAGAAAGCAATTCCATGCACTACATATTTTCTCAACAATGTCGTCGTAGTTCGTAAAACTCTGGTTTGCTAGATAGTGTTGCCGTAGCCAGCTCCATACTTGTTCGATTGGGTTTAGTTCAGGTGAATAGGGAGGGAGTTTAATGATACTCACATTCGAAAATTTCTCAGCAATGTCATTGGTATGCCATCCTGCACCATCCATGATCACAACCGCATGACGACCTTTTTCTGTTGCCTCTGATATTTGTGCAAGGTGGTTAATCATGATGTCCTTGTTTACCCAAGGGACAACCATGGCTTCTCCGATGCCTTTTGATGGACAGACTGAGCCAAATAAATACGCATACTCAAACTGTTGCTGTTTTACTGCTCGAGGTCTTGTGCCTCTCTCTGCCCAGAGGCGAGTTGTCGTATTTTGCTGCCCAAATCGAGCCTCATCTTGAAACCAGACATCCACCGATTCCAAACCCATATGCCCTGGGATCTTAAGGATCGTTTCTATTTTGAATTTTTTTAAAATCGTCTTGAACTTGCTGAGATTGAGAAGGGTGTTTAGAGCGTGAAGTTATCCAAGAAAATCCCATGTGATTAAGCAAGTAGTAGATAGAGTCAGGGTGATAATGTTTATCAAATTCCCTGACGATGTAGGCATGGATATCGCTGCCCGTTAATCGTCCCCCTGAAGAATCAGAAGCTCGCTTTTTGATAAATAGACTTAACTGTTCGCGTTGCTTTGGAGAAAGGAATGCGGGTCTCCCAGTTCTTGGCTTCTCTTGTAATCCTTCAAGCCCTTCTTCAAGGAAAGTTTGTACCCACTTATTCACACTTGTTCTGCTTACTTTTAGGAACTTAGCAATTTGTGTTCGAGAATGACCGTCTTTAAAGTGAGCTAATGCGAGTAATCTCATCTTCATTTGAATAGATTTTTGTTGGCTAGCAAGCTTTTTGAAATCAATGTTATCGAGGCTGTCCATAGCGTCTTTTTCACGAATAAGTCATAGCCTCAATTAGATCATATCTTTACTTAGATTGGTATGAGCGTAAAAATCTACTCGCAATCGCACCTTTAAGTTATATAATAATACTAATTAAATCTGTGCGAGTGTGACCATGCCCCATTCTTTATTGCCAAATATTCTTCAATTCATCGGTCAGATAGACCCTTTCGATAAGATCCCTAAAGAAGCACTTCGCGAGCTTGCCTCTAATGTTCAAATCACTTACCTCGGCAAAGGGGATGTGGTTGATCTGTGTGAGTCGGGTAAAGAGAAGTCGCTCTATATCATTCGAACGGGCTCCATGGAGCAAAGAAAATCAGACGGCGTACTGCGTGCGCGCTTAGGCAGTGAAGATTTGTTCGGCTTTACGTTCTTAGATTCTGAAGTTAACGACGAGAAAGGCTATCGCGCCGTCGCCATTGAAAACACCTTACTTTATGTGATTCCACACTCGGCACTTCAAACGCTGTTCAAAGCATTCCCAAGTTGTGCAGAACACTTTGCATCACAGGCTCAAGTTCGCTTGAAGTCGGCACTTGATGTGGTGTGGTCAAATAAAGAGAAGGGTTTGTTCATTCGTAAGGTTGAAGAGGTGGCAAGCGGGCAGGTGGCCATCGTTAAATCTGAGCAAACCATCCAATCGGTCGCGGTAGAAATGCTTCATCAACGCTCTCCTTGTGCGGTGATCTATGAAGGCGAAACCATTGTTGGCTTGATCACCGACCGTGATATGACCAAACGCGTGATTGCGCACGGTGTTAGCACTGAAAATTTAATCTCTGAGGTAATGACGCATTCTCCACTCACGGTAAAACCAGACGATCTCGTGTTGCATGCTGCGTCTATCATGATGCAATTTAACATTCGTAACCTACCTGTAGTGAAAGAGAATAAAGTCGTTGGCCTTCTGACTACGTCTCACTTGGTTCAAAACCACCGTGTTCAAGCGATCTTCTTAATCGAGAAAATCAAATACGCGGGCAGCGTGAAAACCATGTCTTCCTTCACTTCAGAGCGACAAGCAATCTTTGAAGCGCTGGTGGAAGGTAAGGTTGCACCGGAAACGGTCGGCAAGGTAATGACCATGATTATGGATGCCTACACGCGCCGATTGATTCAGATAGCGATTGATAAGCTAGGTCCGCCACCGTGTGACTTCTCATGGATTGTGGCGGGTTCGCATGCTCGTAACGAAGTTCATATGCTGTCTGATCAAGACAGTGCGATCGTACTGGCAGACGATGCAACCGACAGTGACCGTATTTACTTTAAACACTTAGCCATGATGGTGACCAATGGTCTAGCGAGCTGTGACTACCCACTCTGTCCGGGTAAATTTATGGCTGCGACGCCAAAATGGTGTCAACCGCTCAGCGTATGGAAGCACTACTATAAAAAGTGGGTGGCAAACCCTGAGTACGAACGCTTACTCAACATCAGTGTGTTCCTAGAGATTCGTACAATTTACGGCAACAGTGAGTTTGAAGGCATTCTGCGTGATGAACTGCATAACAATATTCGCAGCAACCGTGAGTTCTTAAGCACGTTAGTGAAAGATGCGGTGAACACCAACCCACCTTTGGGCATCTTCAATAGCTTGGTACTTGAGAAGTCAGGTGAGAATAAAAAAACACTCAACGTGAAGAAGTACGCCATCAATTTGATCATCGATTTAGCGCGTATTTACGGTTTGGCGGTGGAGTGTGACTTATCGGCAACGGACGAACGTTTCGCTGCTGCTAATGAAAAAGGCATGTTGAGTGATGATGCATTCAAGAACATCCTTGGCGCGTATCAGTTCATTCTGTCTTTCCGTTTCGGCCATCAATTAGAAGCCTTGAAGAACGGGGAAGTGCCAGACAACAATATCAACCCAGACAGCTTTGGTAGCTTTGAACGCAAGCACTTGAAAGACGCTTTTAGAATCATTGCCGACCTTCAAGAAGCGGCGAAAATTCGTTTCGGAGCGCGTTAATGAAAGCCTTGTTGAACTACTTTCACCCGCTTGAGCGAATTAAACGTAAGCGTAAGCAATATCTGGGTACAGTTAAGCTGCCGGAAGCGTTACATGATTTGGTAGAACAGCCTTGTCCTGAAATGACGGATCTGGCTAAAGACAGCGACTATATTGTATTGGATCTTGAAACCACAGGCTTAGACAGCGAACAAGATCTTATCTTGTCTATGGGATGGGTCGATGTGGTAAAAGGGCGAATTGATTTGGCTTCTGCCAAACACATCTACCTTAATAACGATTCTCAGATCAACGCTGAAACTGCGGTGATTAACCACATCACACCACAGATGCTGGAAGAGGGCGCGTCTATTCATGATGCGATGCTCACTTTCTTCGAAGCAGCGAAAGGCAAGATCATTGTTGCGCATGCTTGTGTGGTCGAAGAGAAGTTCATTAGCCAATATCTGCTGAGATGTTATGGCCTAAGGCAACTGCCTTTACTTTGGTTGGATACACTGTGTATTGAGAAGAGCATGGAGAAAGCGATCAGCAACCATGAAGAGGTGGACTTAACGCTGGCGGGTACTCGTGAAAGGTATGGTCTGCCTGAGTACAACAGCCACAACGCGTTAGCAGATGCCGTCTCTACAGCTGAGCTACTATTGGCACAGCAAAAGCGAGTAGTGCCTAACGATGAAGTAACACTTTCATTTCTATATCGAATCAGTCACTAGGACAGTAACTTCAAATACTCGATTCTTCTTGGATGAAGGGATTTCCTCGGAAAGCTGCGATGAAGCAAAAAAAAGCCAGCGATTAAGCTGGCTTTTGTTTAGGTCTTAGACAATTAGGACAGTAATTATCTTAGATTTTTCATTTATCTTAGAAGCTGTATGTTAAACCTACACGGCTACGTAGCTCACGAGTTGCTTTAGTTGATGACGTGCTCACATCACCAAACTCTACATACGGTGCCCATTGACCCATAATATGGCGAACGCTTGCGTTTAACTCGTAGTTAGTATCATCGTTGTCGTAGATATCGTAGCCATCAGCTTTGTAGTAGTTACCTTCGAAACCAAAGCGCCAGTTTTCCATTGAGTAGTTAACGTTTGCCGTTAGACGGTGGCGACGTTGGTTTTCAATATTTTGGTCAACAGCGACGATTTCGCCATTATCGTCAACTTGGTACTCAGTGCTGCTCGTATTCTGTCTCATATCGTAACGGTAACGAGCACTTAGGCTTAGGCCATCAACGCTATCTACTTTGTATGTTGCGCGAACTTGAGGCTTATATGTAACGCCTGATTCACGGCCTTCAATTGGCATACCGTAAGTCATTGTCCAGTTATCGTTGAGTACATGGCGGTAATTTAGACCAAGTTCCCAACCATTGTTCTTTAAATCTTCCATGAATTTACCGTCTTCTCCCTTGAATTTTGCTTCGATATCTACAAGGAAGTTGCCAATGCTATCGCCAAGCTTTACTCGGGTAGCGTGTTGATCTGTATGACTTTTGTATTCGTGTCTTACATCGAAAGACGCCGCCGATACAGAGCCAGCAGTTAATACAGATGCCACAGCAATCACGATTTTAGTTTTATTCATGGTATTAGTTCCATATTTATAGGTTTAGTAATGGCTTTAGTCTCAAGCCAAATAGAGTAGTTCTAGCTTTCATTGCATCCAGTGATTGAGGTTATTAAGTTTTTCCTCAACTCTAGATTTGCATTTAAATAATACAAATATGGTAGCGATCCGAGGCGTGATGATCTGTGAATTAGATCGTGTTGTAGTGACAAAACCACTATTTACAAAGGGTTACAAAGTTAACTGTTTTTGTAAGCCTTTGTTTTTGATGGGTAATATATTCGTGTTCGCTGCTTTATAAAGATTTTGTTTATCAATAAATGTGCGCTACAGCAAAAAATTGAATCTTTAGATGTTATTTTTATTTGTAATACATTATTATTTACTAACTTTATGTAGCAACACTTATCTTTCGTATGTTGAATATATTTAGATTCAACAAAGAACCGCTAAGTAGTGAAGTAAAGTGGATAGAGGAACGGATAGTTCAAAGGACGAGGCATTTGCTTGAGGTGATTAAAGCTTCAATCAGAGCAGGTTTGAAATGTAGTAGGCAAGGCAGTGACATCGCCTGCTATATAGAATCGAATTTAGTTAAGACGGTTAACGTCTCCTAAATCGGTGAAAAGAAGAAATCGTTGAAGTGCTTGCAAGAGCATTTTGATTATTGCTCCCAACTATTCTAATTATAACTTCTGCTTTCATTTAGAAAGGTAGGAGATGGTAGTGAAGATCTGCCTTTACGCTCATGTTGATACAGGCAACATGAGCGTTTTTTTTGCCTAAAATTTGAGTGTAGGCTTTTTATCGGTTGTTCAGGTGATCAACGCTTAAGGTTTTAACACTTAAGTTTTTAGTACTTAAGCTTTTAGGTTAATTACTGCACGTTCTAATGAGTCGGTTTGTTCTACCACAGACGTTGCAGAAGCGGCATTTTTCGACGCTCCCGATACATTGGCTAATGTTAGCTGCTTAATAGCACCCACGTTTTCAATGATCTCTGAGGTAACAGCGCTTTGTTCTTTCATTGCATTCGCCACTTCCAAACTGTTGTTTAGAATCGTTTCCATGTCTGCGATAACGGAAGTAATTTTTGAATGCGCATTTTCGCAAGAGTCGACGCTACTGTTGCCTTTCTCACAACAACTTTTAATCGTGTTTACGACTGTTTGAGTCTGATCTTGAACGCCTTTAATAATCCTAGAGATCTCTTCGGTTGATAGTTGTGTTCGACCAGCCAACGTTCTGACTTCATCTGCCACCACCGCAAAGCCACGGCCTTGTTCTCCTGCACGAGCTGCCTCGATTGCTGCATTTAGGGCAAGTAGGTTGGTTTGTTCTGCGATGTCTTTAATCACCTCTAACACGGTATTGATCTTCTCTGAGTGAACAGAAAGGTGATTCACTTCTTCACTGGCACTAACGAGGTCAGTCGAAAGGGTATTGATGGTGTCCCGCGTAAATGCCACATCATTCAAGCCATCATTCGCAGTGCTAAAGCTGGTTTGTGCATTGCTGGAAGCATTTTCGCTATTGGTCGCAACATTTTGGATGTTGCTGCCCATTTGGTTTATCGCGGTCGCAATGTTTTCGGTTTGTTGTTGCTGTTTGTTTAGCGCGCTTTCAACGTCCATACCGTCTTGCTGCAGTTGAACAGAGACGTGGCCGAGCTCATGTATCGAACCTTGTACTTGGCTTACCAGCTGGCGGACATCAATCAGTACTGCATTAAATGACCGAGCAATATCTGCAATTTCGTCAGAGCCGTTGTCTTCTGCTTTCACCGTGAAGTCGCGTTGTTCGGCGACCACACGCATGGATGAGTTCAGTGATTGAATCTTTTGAGAGATACGTGAGGAAATCCCGAATGAGAGTGCGATCAAAAGTGTAGTGACAATCGTCACTGAGCTGATGATAAAAGTAGTGATTGTTTCTTGGATTGAATCGACGCCTTTTTCTAGGCGACCTTCTACGGCGGTGAAGATAGAGATGATATCTTCAAACAGCATTTTCATTTCTGATTTGAGTTCGGCGACCTTGGCTGGATTGCGGTCGATGGCATCTACCATCAACGAGAAGTCTTTGTCATATTGCTTTACTTCAAGTGTCAGCTTTTCTAACTCAGGGACTGCGATATCAGACTCTCTAAGCAAGACAGAAAAACTGCCCATCAGTTGTTGAAAGTGAGAGTATTCTTGAGCAAACACTGGCTTGAGCGTTTTATCATGGCTTATTAAAAACTCTAATTCTGTTCGATTGAGTTGAAGCATCGAGACTTCGAGTGACTTTACCTTGATTAACGTCTTCTCAAGCTTGATTAGCTTAAGGTTCGCTATTTCTGTGAATGAAACCACGATCAGTAAAGACAGGATAGATAAACAAGCAAGGCTAATTAGGGAGGTTTTAATTTTCATAGGCGGGCACCAAAGCAAAACAATATGACTCAACAACGTATTTAGAATCGTGTTTCTCTTATTTGCGTGTTAGATAGCTTACGAAAACGATGATTGAGATCTGACTCGCACGGAAACGTTTGCTTACAGTATTTTATGAAATCGTTATGCGCAAGTTAAATATTTATTATTTTCAATGCTTATTGATGATTGTTTTGTCATTATCTGGTGTTGGTGACCCCACTACTGCTTGAAAAGTGGAGGGCTACACGTTTGCCGAATAGCCGAAAGGTTAGGCTGGTAAGAGTAGGTAACCTGTCCCCATATAATCTGGTGGGGACTAGCACTGTATGCCGTGTAGTTATTTAAGGAAGAGTGACGATGGTTGAGCTTGAAGAAGAGTGTTCCCGTATTGGACGAAGAACACTCGTCGTTCAGTTTAACTTTGAGTTGGCATCCAAACCTGCTTAGAGGTGATTTTGTGGTCTTTAAAAGTCACTTCTTCCACTTTATCGCCATTGACATTCCAACGTGTCAATTTGCCGTTGGCTATCTGACCCTCACTAAATTTGGTTTCTGTCGCTTTATTGCCATTAGTGTAGTAATCAGTCACCAAGCCATCTTTTAATCCGTCGCTGTACTCTGCGGTTAGGCTCTTTTCGCCATTTGGATACCATCGAGTAGCAACCCCTGATAACTCATTATCTTTGTAGTTGAGCTCTGCTTTTTTCTGGCCATTCGGGTACCAAGTCTCGGCTTTACCTTGTAATTCACCTTTAACGTAATTGACCTTGGAAGCGACTTGCCCATTTGGGTACCAGTTCGTTTCTAAGCCAAGCTCCAGACCATCGGCAAATTGAGCTTGGGTTGCGATTTGGCCGTTATCGAATGTTTCTTCAAATTGACCAGTGAAGGGTTTTGAGTGGTTTACTTGATATGCCACGCCTTTACGCATCTGTAAATAGTCGACAGCATCTTCTCGTGGAGCCGCGGCATAACTCATAGAAGACATCGTACTAAGAGCAATCAATATTGGGATGTATTTCTTCATAATGACACCTTTTTATTGGACGAGGGAAAGTGTAACCGGTGTGTTAACAGCATTTCACTTCTATGAATTACTGTCAGTATCTATTAGTGGGTTTCAAGTTTTCATTATTGAAGTTAAATCAAAGGGAACTTTTTAAAGCGAAATTTTAACTAAGAACTATTGCGTTTGTAGTACAAATAGATCGTAAGATTTCATTTTGAAAAGCTATAGGAATCGGTGGGATGAGTTAATTGTATCCGTGCTTTTCGTGACGATTAACGATTTTTAATCATGAAACTTGGGTTTAATGAGATTTATCTCTCATTTTAAGTGCATTTGTAAGGTTTTGTGTACTCTAATCTGCACTGAGTTGATGAATTCCGTTCAAGGTTGGTACAAATTTGAACTTGATCACTTGTATGATTAATTAAGGGCGAGACTCTAGGATCATTGTCACGCATTTAAATTATTGTAGTACAAATGTGCTTGTCATCTATCTATATTGGCCTCAACAAAAAACATAAATAAAAGGTCTAAAGATGGAACTCAATACCCTAATAGTTGGCATCTACTTCCTATTCCTCATCGCGATAGGTTGGATGTTTAGAACGTTTACAAGTACCACAAGTGATTACTTCCGTGGGGGAGGTAACATGCTGTGGTGGATGGTCGGTGCTACGGCATTTATGACCCAGTTCAGTGCGTGGACATTTACCGGTGCAGCAGGTAAAGCATTTACTGATGGTTTTGCGGTAGCCATTATCTTCATTGCTAACGCGTTCGGTTACCTAATGAACTACCTTTACTTCGCTCCGAAGTTCCGCCAACTGCGTGTTGTTACGGTAATCGAAGCGATTCGTATGCGTTTTGGTAAGGTGAATGAGCAAGTCTTCACTTGGTCTGGTATGCCAAACAGCGTTATCTCTGCAGGTATCTGGTTGAATGGTCTAGCAATCATCGCATCGGGTATCTTCGGCTTTGATATGACAACAACGATTATCCTAACGGGTCTGGTTGTACTGATCATGTCAGTGACGGGGGGCTCTTGGGCGGTAATCGCATCTGACTTTATGCAGATGGTTATCATCATGGCGGTAACGGTGACATGTGCAGTCGTAGCTATTTACCACGGTGGCGGTGTTACGCAAATCGTTAGCGACTTCCCAACGGATTCGTTCATTACGGGTGACAACCTTAACTACATGAGCATCTTCAGCATCTGGGCGGTGTTCATCTTCTTAAAGCAGTTCAGCATTACCAACAACATGCTGAACTCTTACCGTTACCTTGCTGCGAAAGATTCAAACAACGCACGTAAAGCGGCTCTACTTGCTTGTGTACTAATGACGCTTGGCCCAATCATCTGGTTCATGCCTTCTTGGTTCATGGCCGGTCAAGGTGTCGACCTAGCGTCTGCTTACCCAGAGGCTGGCAGCAAAGCGGCTGACTTCGCTTACCTCTACTTCGTTCAAGAATACATGCCTGCAGGTATGGTGGGTCTTCTGATTGCCGCTATGTTCGCAGCAACTATGTCTTCAATGGATTCAGGTCTAAACCGTAACTCAGGTATCTTCGTTAAGAACTTTTACGAGCCGATTCTTCGCCCTAAAGCGAACGAAAAAGAGCTAATGGTTGTTTCTAAACTTACGTCTACTTTCTTCGGCATCGCGATCATCTTGGTTGCTCTGTTCATCAACTCGCTTAAAGGTCTGAGCCTTTTCGACATCATGATGTACGTGGGCGCATTGATCGGCTTCCCAATGACGATTCCAGCATTCTGTGGCTTCTTTATCCGTAAAACACCGGATTGGGCAGGTTGGGGTACGCTAGTTGTAGGTGGTGTGGTTTCTTACTTTGTTGGTTTCGTTATCACTGCTGACATGATCCAAAACTGGTTCGGTCTAAACGAGCTAACAGGCCGTGAGTGGGCTGACCTGAAAGTGGCTATCGGCCTTATCGGTCACATCGTATTTACTGCTGGCTTCTTCGTACTATCAACAGTGTTCTACAAGCCTCTTGCTGAGCACCGTGAGAAAGACGTAGACAAGTTCTTCAACAACCTAGCGACACCATTGGTTGCTGAAAGTAACGAGCAGAAGAAACTGGATAACAAGCAACGTCGTATGTTGGGTTCACTTATCGCAGTTGCGGGTGTAGGCGTAATGACGATGTTCGTCCTACCAAACCCTATCTGGGGACGTATGGTGTTCGTTCTATGTGGCTTGATTGTATTTGGAGTTGGCTTGCTTCTAGTGAAAGCCGTGGATGATAAAGTTGAGCAAAAAAATGATGAAGTGACACCAGCTGAAGGCTAAGTCGCTAGCAACAAACTAAAAGTTTAAAGCAACGATTAGTAAAAATAATAAGTTTAAAAGCGGTGTTAAGACAACGGTCACCAGTTTTGGTGGCCGTTAATTTGATAATCCATTACTTAATGTGAGAAGTAAGATGAACAAAAAGTTAATTTCGGTAAGCATTATTAGCGCGTTTACGTTGGCTTTCGCTACGGGCTGTACCACTCAAGAAAACACAGCACCGGTAATCACGGCAGCAGAGCAGGCAACCCCGGCGATGAATGACATCGATCGCAGCTACTTATTAAGCAGTGACCGTTTAGCCGAAGTTGATGGCAACACACTTGCGGTCGCATCAGAAGAACAAGTCGCTGCACTGAAGGCGCAATTTGAGAACCTGAAGGATGGCGACGAAGTGGTTATCCCTAATGGTAAATACGCAAACTTGGGTCAAGTAACGATTACTGCAAATGACGTGACTATTCGCGCTGAACAAGCAGGATCAGCGTGGCTGACAGGTCTAATTCAGTTCGAACTGAAAGGTGATGGAATCACGCTTGATGGTCTCGTATTTACAGAGGGTGGTCCGAACGAGCGATTTGGTGCAGTACGCATGATGGGTAATAGCAATACACTTAAAAACTCTACATTCTACTACTTCAATCACGACTACACTTATGAGCCAGACGAGCGCCGTTCTGAGTACCCTAAGTACCTATGGGTTTCACTGTGGGGTAAAGATGGCAAGGTGATTAACAACCGTTTCGAAGGTAAGCAAAAGCGCGGCACATTGATCGGTGTTCAAAAGGATGATACACCAGATAACCATTTGATCGCCAACAACATCTTTATGGATCAAAAGCCAAACCAGTTTAATGAGTTCGATATCAAAGAAGCGATTCGCTACAACGGAAACAGCTGGGAAGCGATCCGTATCGGTGACTCTAAGTCTTCACAATGGGATTCAAGCTCTAAGTTCGTGAATAACCTGATGATCGATATGGACGGTGAGCGTGAGCTGATCTCTATTAAGTCAGGCGACAACACGATTTCAGGGAACACCATCTTCCAAAGTGCGGCACTGATTTCACTGCGCCACGGTAAAGGCAACACGGTTGAAAACAATATGATTCTGGGTAATGAAAAACGTCTAACAGGCGGCATTCGTATCTATGATGAAGACCATGTGATCCGCAACAACTACATTGCTAACACTCGTGGCCGTGATGGTGTCATTGAAGGTAACGCTGACCTACGTGGTGGTATTGTAATTAATACTGGCATCATTGATGTGGCGAACGGTGAACAGCTTGATCAATCGGTGAAAGGCAAAGAGCTTAATAAGCAATGGACACCGAAAAATATCACCATCGAAAACAACTCTCTAGTCGATACGGAGTGGGGTATTGTTTACGGTAACCAAAGCCACCGTGTGAGCCTGTTCAATAACGCAGAAGTAGAAGGTATTTATGCCGGTGTTGATATTGCGTTTAAACACAACGTGGTTGATAACTCGAAAACACCTGAGTTTGTAAGTGTTCGAGCGACTCATGACTTCCCACTAGTGGGTGCGACTTACACAGACGAAACTTACGTTGGTCAGGTCACAGACTCTGAGCTGATTGAAAGCTACTCGGTTGAACTACCAAAAGTAGCGGTTGAGAATGGCCTTAATGCATACCAAGGTGAAGGCGCAGATGTGTCTAAACTTTCAGTTGTGACCGCTGAAACAGCAGGCCCAGATTACGTACTTGAGAACACAACTAAGTAACTTATTTATTAACGCTAGATGCTTAATGGTATGAGCTATCGAATCGGCTCACGGTAGCTAGTGCCAATCAAAACGAATAAAGCCTCAACGACTAATACTTGTTGAGGCTTTATCGATCTTGATCCATCGCTATGATTTGTATTTATGCAGAAGATCCCAAGGGATGTGGCATAAGTGATGATCTTCAGGGAAGTGACTCAAATGATGCTGGTGGATATCGTCGCTGGCAACATAATGGGTCAATGGCAACACCTCTACGGCGATGCGCTCGGCGTCTTCACGTGATGCGATATAGCACTCCGCTTCAGCCAAGTGTTTGGCTTCGGTGCTGTACACGCCAGTGCGATACTTTTCACAACATCAACACCTTGTTTATTGACGCTGTAAGGATCAATGATCTCAAAAAGGTGGCCCACTAGCGCGGTTACTGAGGTGAGGTTTGGGTCAAATTCAATTTGTACACACTCTGCGTAGCCATCGTAATCGCTTGGTTTGCCATGGTTATCCTTTATTTGAGCACTTCCATTGGCACGACCTGCTTCTGTGCGTATCACACCAGGCACATACTTAATGAATTCTTGTACGCCCCACAAGCAACCACCCGCTAAATAAATTTGTTCCATACTTCTTTTTGAGCTCTCTGAGTTTTTGTTCGATGGTTTTGATTTATTGCACAAACCATAGCAGTAGGTTGGAGCCTGTATCAATACGCGATAGACGCGCATGTACTAAAATAAGCTCATAAAAACAAACGCCTAAGCATTGCAAATCGTCGTAGATGAACAAATGTAAGTTGAATGCGATGTCGAGATTATATAGGTCATCGCAACTTGTCACCAACCCGAACCTCAACATCGAGTGAGAGTTAACCTAATCATGTTTGAACAAGTCAAAGACTTCATTAATCCGAGTAAGAATCCTGACCTGACTCAGGCACACGAATATCAACGAAAACACTTGCCAACCTTGTGGCTGCTCGGGAAAACGGGGGCAGGTAAATCATCGTTTATTCAAGCGGTCACGGGTGATTCCTCAGTGGAAGTAGGAAACGGATTTGCACCATGTACCATGACAGCCATGTCTTATGCGTTCCCTCGAGATAAACCTGTGATGCGCTTTCTTGATACTCGTGGTTTGGGCGAAGCAGATTATGAACCCGACGAAGATCTAAGAGAAATTGGTCAAGCAGGTAATGCGTTAGTGGTGGTGATGAAAGCGGATGAGCCAGAGCAATCGGCGGTACTGTCTGCACTCAAACAGATTAAGAAGCAAAAGAAGATTAAGCACTTGCTCCTCGTTCATACTGCGGTGTTGTCTTCTCAAGAACCAGACCGCGCAAGGCAAGTTCAATTTAACACTCAACAAGTAGAGAAGGTGTGGGGCAAAGGCTTTGAATCAGTCGCGGTTGATTTTGATAGCGACAATGATGACGTCTATAACTTCGAATTATTGTTAGAACGCTTGACCAGCATACTCCCTGTTATAGGGATGATGGTGCAAGACAAAGAGCACGCTACGCAAGAAGAAGCCAACTTTGACAAAGTCGAAAATGAAGTGCTTTGGTATGCGGGAAGTGCAGCGGCTAGCGACTTAGTGCCAGGCGTGGGCTTGGTGTCTGTGCCTGCAATTCAAGCGAAAATGCTTCACAGTTTGGCTAATCAATATGGGGTGGAGTGGAATAAGAGAGTTTTTAGTGAACTTATTGGTACTTTAGGCAGTAGCTTTGCGGTGCAATATGGAGTGAAGCTTGGTACACGGCAACTGGTTAAGTTGATACCTGTTTATGGACAAACGGTTGGCGCCGTCGCCGCTGCGGCTATGAGTTTTGGTACCAGCTATGGTCTTGGCCGAGCGGCATGTTACTACTTTTATCATAAGAACAGAGGCGAAGAAGTTTCTGAACAAGAGATGCAAAAAATCTATAAAGAATCCCTGAAAAAAGGTAAGGCAGCGTCGGGCTATGAAGAAAATTAAGAACTTATTTCGATTGCTCGCCGTGTTGTCGAGTGGGCGTTGGGGGATCGCTCTGATTTCGGCGATCTTCCCGAGCATCATCATGATGGGCTTTGGTCTGTTCTTGGCAATTAAGTATGGTTATCTACTGGAAATGTCGATAGCGATTGCTGTGAGTACCTTGCTGTTCACGATTCCATTATACATCTCTAGTCGTTCTTCACGGAATTCGACCGAGAGTGATGTGGAAGCAAATACAAAAGATGAAACCAAAACTGAGTCATCAAGTCACAACATCGACGATGCGTTAGTCAAAGCGTCGAATGAATGGTCTCAAGCTGAACTGTCAATCTGGAACGACTCGAAACATTACGTTCGTCAACAATTAGTCGATGATATTGAATGGGGCAATCTAGACCAAACCGGTTTAGAGGTGCTGGAATTTGTTGCTAAGAAGTTTAATAAAAAGTCGCTCGATTTTTCGATCCCAGAAGGACTAAAGCTATTTGAAGAGGTAAGCCGTCGTTACAAAGTGGTGGTAAAAGAGCACATACCGGGTATTGAGTACCTCAAGGTTTCTTACATCAAGGCGGGCTACGAAGCCTATGATAAGTATGGCGAATTAGGGCAGAAGATCTTCAAAGCTGCTATTTGGGGCAATCACCTTAAAAATCTGTATTTGAATCCATTGAAGGTTATTTCTGACTTAGGTCGTGAGCAAGCGACAGCCTCTATGACAAAGGGCGTTGTGGATGACATGCAATATGCAGCGAAACAAGCCTTGCTCGATGAAGTGGCAGCCGTTGCGATCGATTTATACAGTGGGCGTTTCAGTATTGAAGATGAAGCGTTAAAAGCGTCTGATGTTTCAGAAGTCGACGAGAAACGTTTCGCTCCTGAACTAGAGCCAGTGAGAATTGTACTGGTAGGGCAAACGAGCTCTGGTAAATCATCGATTATCAATGCTCTCAAAGAGGAAATGGTTGCCGAGGTGGATGTTCTACCATCAACGGATACCTCTACGGTTTATAGCGCATTTGTAGATGACAACGATGTGAGAGTGGTTGATCTTCAAGGGCTGGATGGAAACGCTAAAACCGAAGCTATGATGCTTAAAGAGATGACTCAAGCCGATGTGGTGTTGTGGGTACTTAAAGCGAATCAGTCTGCTCGTGAACTGGATAAGCAGCTTAAAGATAAGTTTGATGCATTTTATGAGGATCCTAAGAATATCTCGCGCAAGCAGCCAATTGTGATCACCGTGGTTAACCAAGTGGATCGGTTAAAACCGGTGGAAGAGTGGCAGCCACCTTACGATTTGGATAATCCAACGTCGGCCAAAGCTAAAATCATTGCTCAGGCTATTGAATACAATCAAACACTTCTGAAGCCTGATATTGCTTTACCGCTTGCGATTGCTCCTGAAAAGATACAGTTTGGTTTAGAGGCTTTGAAACAGACACTGATCGAACACATCGCAGACGCCAATAACGTGCAGAGAAATCGTCAGCGCCTCGAAGCTATCAACAGAGGAACCTCGGTAAAAGGCCAGCTTAATAAAGCCATGAAAGCAGGCAAGAAGGTTGCTCCGAGCGCATTGAAAGCCGCGACGCCTAAGCTGGCTGAGATGGCGATAAAACAAGTCACTAAGAAAAAATAACCAATAATACCAAAGCGATATTCGTTAAGCCGTAATATCGCTTTGGTGAACAATTTCTTTTATATTTCTGAACATTTAATACCTGAACTTATTATTATCTTTAAATTAACGAACTAGTGTAATAGTGCATTAAGTCACTCTTGTGATAGTGTGATATAAGACAATAAAGAACAGCGCTGTGATTATAAATATTGATCACATTTATGATTCAATCGTCTTTATTTATAAAATAATTGCACTATATTTAAATTTCGGATCACTTTGATTTCAACGTAGGGATATATTGTGAACATGTATCTGAAATGGCAATCAACAACATGGCTAACCCTGTTAGCTTGGTATACTTTAGATCATCAGCTCTCTTTCCACCTTTCTTCAGAGTAGTACTCTCTAGGCGTCACGCGCCAGCAGAGCCTTTGAGCTTTGCCAATCCTGTTAATTGTGTCTTTAAGAGATGCGACAAGCAATGGAACAACCAGTTCGTTAACTGTATTTCTTGCTGAACGTTATTTATATCTTTGTCGTTATTAATAGGATCGCAATCAATATCTTATTGATTCAATAATTTATTTCTCGCTATTAATTTTTATCGTAATTGTCACGAGTGTGATGGTGCGACAAATAAAGATAGTGATGAGTTGTGACATCTGAAAATAATGAACTTAGGGTCTTCCTTTAATATTTCTTCATTAGAGAATACTGAGTTTATTGAAAGGTACTATTATGGAAAATTTCAAACATCTACCTGAACCGTTTCGTATTCGCGTTGTAGAACCAGTAAAAAGAACCACCTACGCTTATCGTGAGCAAGCCATCGTCGAAGCGGGTATGAATCCATTTCTACTCGATAGCGATGATGTGTTTATCGACCTGCTGACGGACAGCGGCACGGGTTCAATTACTCAACGTATGCAAGCAGCGATGTTGATGGGTGATGAAGCCTACAGTGGCAGTCGCAGTTACTACGCATTGTCGAACGCGGTGAAAGATATCTTCGGTTATGAGCTAACCATTCCGACTCACCAAGGACGCGGTGCAGAGCAGATTTACATTCCTGTTCTGATTAAGAAGCGTGAAATGGAAAAGGGGCTCGATCGCAGCAAAATGGTCGCTTTGTCGAATTACTTTTTCGATACCACGCAAGGCCACACTCAAGTGAATTGCTGCGTGGCGAAAAACGTCTATACCAAAGAAGCGTTTGATACCTCGGTGAATGCCGACTTCAAAGGCAACTTCGATGTGGTGAAATTGGAAGAGGCGATTTTAGAAGCGGGTGCTGCCAATGTTCCTTACATTGTGAGTACCATTACTTGTAACTCCGCTGGTGGACAGCCTGTCTCTATCGCTAACCTCAAAGCCGTATACGAGATTGCTCAGAAGTATGATATTCCCGTCATCATGGACTCAGCTCGCTACGCTGAAAATGCTTACTTTATTCAGCAGCGAGAGCCGGGTTATCAAGATTGGACTATCGAGCAAATTACTCGTGAGTCCTACAAATATGCAGACGGCTTGGCTATGTCCGCTAAGAAAGACGCGATGGTACAAATGGGCGGTTTGTTATGCTTTAAAGATGACTCCTTCATTGATGTGTACACAGAGTGCCGAACCTTGTGTGTGGTGCAAGAGGGCTTCCCGACTTATGGTGGCTTAGAGGGTGGTGCCATGGAGCGTCTTGCGGTTGGGCTATACGACGGAATGCGCCAAGATTGGTTGGAGTACCGCATCGGTCAGGTGCAATATTTGGTTGATGGTTTAGAAGCGATTGGCATTGTGTGCCAACAAGCAGGTGGTCATGCTGCGTTTGTTGATGCAGGTAAGTTACTTCCACATATTCCGGCGGGTCAATTCCCTGCGCATGCTTTAGCTTGTGAGTTGTACAAAGTAGCAGGAATCCGAGCTGTCGAGATCGGTTCATTGTTGCAAGGGCGCGACCCAGCAACAGGTGAGCAGTATCCATGTCCTGCTGAGCTATTGCGCCTAACCATTCCACGCGCGACTTACACTCAAACGCATATGGACTTCATTATTGAAGCGTTCGAAAAAGTAAAAGAGAACGCGAGCAAAGTGAAAGGGCTCGATTTTGTTTACGAACCACCTGTACTAAGGCACTTCACTGCACGTTTGAAAGAGGTGGAAACCCATGAGAACCTAGCTGAAAAAAAGAGTGAACCAACGCTCGAAGAAGCATTTTAAAATAATAAAATAAGCGAATAGTCATCAGAACCATAATTAAAGGCTCCTTTGGAGCCTTTTTTTTGGGGGAGAAGTAGGCAAATGGTACCTTTGGTTAAGTTTGAGACGAAATAGGTAGAGGCTAGGCTTGTTTGTTTTTTAGGGTCGCTTTTAGTTTTTGGAATAGCCACTGATTTAATGGTGCCTCTTTTTGTGAACGACGACAGCTCATCACATAGCTCACATCGAAAGTGAGTTTTTCAGGTAGTTCCATACTACGGCAGCCTTCTGGGACGCTGCCACTGAGCGTAATTCCAAAATAGTCTGAATTGAGCATGATATCGTGAATCATCGCTGGGTGATCGATATCTGCTCTAGGGTTTATTTCAAAGCCAATGTTTCTGAGACGCTCCAGAATTGGGTATTTATTGTCATTCCATCCAGGTGTTTTAAATAGAACCGTCGGATAGTTGGCGAGCGACTCAAAGTCTTTCGCTGGGTGGTCCTCTCTTACAAAGAACACCACTTTTCCTTTTCCGAAGTCCATTTGAGAAATCGACTGCGGTAAGGTTTCATCAAAGTAGTGCACCGCTATCGCCTCTTCGCCGTCTATGAGTTGGTTTCTAGCATTGCTTCCCCATCGTAGGAATGAGTAGTGAGCATTCGGGGCTTCTTTGCTGAGAGCGAAGTAGAGTTTGGATCCAAAACGTTCCCAAAACAGCGTGTTCGCGTAGATTTTGATCGTGCCTCGATAAGATTCTGGAGAGAAGTCTTGATGTTTGATGGCCTCAATACTACTTAATATCTGTTCAAAGTTGCTGATGTTATTTTCAACAAAGGTCGTGGGTTCGAAGCCGTGTTTGGTTTGAATAAACAGTGGGTCGTTAAGTTGGGTTTTTAACTTTGAAAGGTTCTTACTGATCGCTCCAGAAGTTTTTCCTAGCGACTCTGCTACCAGTCCTACATTACGAAGCTCATACATCCGCTTGATGACGAGGATATTTTGAATATCGAGGTTGATGTCCACAGGCTCTCCAAATCATTCCTTTTATAGGCAGCAATCTCTGTGCGCTAAGCCGCCAGAAATCATGTGACTCTAATATCATAGTGGCAATGCACAACTTCTAAGACAGGACAACGTCAGAAGATCGCTAATCCCTTGATTTTCCATTTGGTAAATTTCGCTTTTCCTCGTGTCGTTATCTCTGTGTCGCTAAAGTTACCTCAACAAAGCAACACAGATATTAGACGAACAGATAATTAGAAATACAACGAGGTGATGTATGAATAAGTTACTTGCACTTGGCTTGATGGCACTTTCAATGAACACTGCTTTTGCTGCTAACGGTACACATACCGGCGCTATCGATATGACAAGAAGTGAAGGCAATCAAGTGAAGGCAGAACGTGTAGAGTCAGACTTAGTTCTTGAAGGAAGAAACGAAGCTTCTAATGGCGGAATCCAATTCCAAAAGAACGTTGATAAAAACCAAGCGATTAAGCTTACAGGTCGCCGTGACTAATTTTTAAAGTGTGCTTACCACTTTGAACGTTCTACCATTGTCATAAAAATGCTGTGCCTTAGGGTGCAGCATTTTTCGTTATGGGAATCTTCTAATGGCAGACTAGTAACTAACAAGCCTTGGCATGGTGTGTGACGTGTGGCATTTTGTTCACTGTTAAAGGTTTTGCTGCATTAGATAATGCGTGGAAAGGAAGAGCAGATGATACGTCATATTTTACTGATAAAATTCAAAGAACATGCGGAGCTTTCAGAGATTGAAAAGCTAAAGGCGCTGTTTGAAGCAATGCCAAGTAAGGTTGAAGGTGTAACTTCAGTAGAGTGGGGGCTAAATGATAGTCCAGAGAACAAGAACCAAGGTTATAGTTATTCTGTGTTGATGACGTTTGCCGATGAAGCGGGGCGACAAAATTATCTACCGCATCCAGAGCATGATGCACTGAAAGAGGTATTTCGCCCACTATTGGATGACATCATCGTGTTTGATTACTCTCTCTAAGTAACAAGACTTAAAGCGCATAGACAAAGGCCTATGCGCTTTATTCAGTTTTAAGAGTCTCGCATTATTCTGTTGGCAATATCGTGATAGGAGTGAAAGAAGCTACAGCATTACCACCTGCTCCAGGACGGTCAATATAAGGGGTGTTTTGCATCAAGGTGTAGTACACGTCGACGAAGTCATCGTCATTTACCAACACATTGTTTGGGATAAGCTCGATGATCTTACTGGTAATCTGAGGGATGATGGCATAACCCTGTACTTCTGGGTCTGGAATCATTTTCAAGATCTCTTCAGCGGCTTGTACCAGTAGTTTGGCTAGCTCTTTGTAGTTGGTACCATCATCATGCTCCATCAAGATCATATCTGCAGCACCCCAGCGGTAACGTGGCCAGAAGATGATACTTTGGCTTGGATAGTACGTCTGTTTGTCGTAGTCCAAGTAAGGCATTTCAATCAAGTCGATTTGCGGAGCTATACGACTTGAATCTACTCCAGTAACGATAGCGTAGATCTCTGCTTTGCCTGAGATCCATGGTTCTCTATCAATCGCTAAACGAATCTTAGTTAACTGAGTGGTATTCAACTCTTCAGGCTCTAATTCAGCCAATGAGCATGTAGCACCGCTAAATAGCGTCTGCTTTTGAGGTTCTTTTTTCTGGTTGCTAGTGCTGTCGCTGCTGTCAGAGTTAAGTAGCGTGTCTGTGCCTTGTCTTTGCATTTCAGCTTGCATGGTCATTAACCCAGCTTTGAGCTCCTCTGCACCGTTGCTATCAATCACAAACACCGGAACATCGGGCATTTGGTACACATCTAACTCATGCACTTGCCCATACACATCGTAAGCTTCGATGTATTGCCAATTCGAATCATCCCCCGACGGTTCGTAAGCAAACAGCGGGCTTTCACCATTTTTCCAAGCTTCAACCATGGCTTCATCAGCCATCCTAATTTCTAAGACAGAGTCACTGAAGTCGTTGATCCCTTTCATCTTACGGTAGCTAAGATCGGCTTTGTGCATTTTGCTTGAAAAGGCGGAGTAGGGTTGTGCCGAGTTAAGTTTGTCTAAAGGAGTCGATAGACTTTTTTCGGTGATTTGGGTTTTCAAAGAAGACTCAAGATCGGCATAGCGAGCACTTATTTGCAGTGCCAATGACTGCTTTTGTACAGCGACATTCTTTGCCATAGCAAGAGGGTCAGCAACAGGATGAGGGGTATCGATATTGTTTGCATAAGACTGAAAGCCAACTACTGTCGTTGCAAGCACCATACTAATCGAAAAAGATGGTCTCATAAATAATCCTTATTTTAGTTTTTATCATTAATAGAGCATTTGCCCTACAAGGATTAACCTATCAATAAGGTGAATATGTTCAAAACGTAGTCATTGATTTTTGTTTTAACGGTGTTTTTCAAGGTAGTTGTCATCATTTGCTTGCTTATTAAGCAGCTTCTCTTTCTGGATTCAGATGAACGTCACCAACAGGCGCACAGTTCCTGATATCACCAGACCACCGCTCAGGCTTTCGCTGTTTTGCAGCGAACAATACCTCTACACGACGCTTCAAGATCTCTTTATCTTTTCCATTGTGACGCTCTGAAGGCGTGACGTAATTTAGCTTACTGTGCTTGTGCTCGGTGTTGTACCAGAGTACGAAGGCTTCAACCCAACTTCGGCTACTATCGAGACTTTCAAAGCCCTTTGTTGGCCAGTTTGGCATGTACTTAACTGTACGGAACAATGACTCGACATAAGGGTTATCATCACTGACTCTTGGGCGACTATATGACGAGGTAATACCTAACTCTTCCATTTTAGCTTTGAACGTCAACGACTTCATTGGCGCACCATTATCCGAGTGAAGAACCAGCGCTTGATTAAAGCACTGCTCTCGCATCAACGTCCTTTGCAGAAGTTGTGACGCCAGCTCACCGCATTCATGCTCATACACTTCATAACCAACAATTTTTCGACTGTAGATGTCCTCAATGACATACAGGTAATAATGTTGACCTCGAACCTTTGAGGGTAAGTAAGTGATATCCCAAGTATAGACTTGGTTCGAGTCCGTCGCTGTGTAACTGGTTGGCTTCGCTTGCTTCTGTCTGCTCCGCTGACGACCTCGCTTGTGAAGTTGCCCCTGCGTACTCAACACTCGGTAGTAGCTCGACTCAGAGGCGATGTACTCACCTCTATCAAGCAATGTCGGGACGATTTGAGTTGGAGGCAAGCTTGCGAACTCTGAGCGGTTACACACCTCGATTATCGCATCACGCTCTTCCTGCGACAGCTTATTAGCAGGCTCAGGCCTGAGGCATATTGGCCTTTTGTCAGCTTGTACTTCTCCTTGCTGATACCAGCGACGATATGTTCTCAAGTCGATTTGAACTTCATGGCAAGCTGGCTCTAAACGACATCCACATTGCTTCGCTTCAAGGATAAGAGTCACTATGGTCTGCCTTTCATCGGTTGAGGTTAGTCGTCCTCTGGCTCTTCCCCGTAAAAGGCTCTCAGCTTTTTTCTTAGTACCAAGAGGGCGGCCGTTTCAGCGAGTGCTTTTTCTTTGAGTCGTAAATCTTTCTTCAACTCTTTGATTTCAAGTTTGTCAGCTTTAGCCTGCTTCTTTGCTTCAGCTTCGTGCTCTTTACTCGACTTAAACCCTTGCATACATTCGCTGCGCCAGCTTTGGATTTGCTCTGGAAAAAGACCTTTTTCACGACAATATTGGCTGAGTTCACTTTCTGTCATTGAGTAGGTTTCAGCGACAATGGCTAGTTTAGTTTGAGCAGACCACTGCTCTGATGAAGTGTTACTATTTGGCACGGCGGCTCCTGAACGTCTGAGTTGCTGGCGCCAATGATACAGGGTCGCAGTACTGATTCCTTCCTCTTCCGACACTTCTTTAACTGACATCGAATAGGGAGGTAATAGCTTCTTCAATATAGCTTCTTTTCTTTCTATTGAGATACGAGACACAATTACTCTTTATCGCCCAGACTGGTTAAATTTTAACAGTGACAACTACCCTGCCAGATAGGGTTAATTTCTAGCACAAGATCTTATTTTTATTGATTCTTATAAAATTTATCAAATACAAGCTTGATATTTATTTTTTTATAAACCAATCAATAGCTAAATTACAATATTATTAACTATTGCGGTGTATGGAGGGAGTAGGTGAGCCAAGAAAAAGAAAGCCTACTCGTTTGAGGGTAGGCTTTGTGGCTAAACTGGAAGTTAGAATGACCGCTATTGCCGCCAAAAAGCGATATAGGAATACTCTATATCTACTATAGTTTCGGCCGTATTTCGGAAGAGATAGTTTTCGGTATAATTCGACTCCCTTAATCACTAGCGCGATGAAATGGTCTGATCTGCGCACTACGTTATTTTTAAGATCTATCCGCTCCTCACTGAACAACGTTATGGCGACTTCCTCTCGTTAAATTGCTTCGCGTTCAACACTTCCTACATTGCACA
>AAZW01000063.1 GCA_000169995.1 Vibrionales bacterium SWAT-3
CGGCATTGTTCATGAATCGCCTTCAGTCGCCTAACGATAACAACATAGTCAGGGTTCGACTGTTCAACGGCTATAAGCACCTTTTTCACTAACAGATTAAGTTTCGCGATCTCAGCAAATTGTTTACGATTTGCCGCATCCTCTAACTTACTGACAAGACGTTCTAGCTGTTTAGGACTGGGCTTCATCAAGCCACTCCATGGCACCTTCCCACCCCTCTTTCAGATCGGTCGCGACGCCAATCAACTTAACAATCAGCTCAGTATTCATCTCTTTTGACGCCTCAAATACAGTCGCTATGGCGTGCTCATATAAGGCGTGTATATTTTGGATAAGTTCTTCCCCGGTCGATAAATCCAAAGACGCATCGAGCCCGACTAAGATATCAATCGATTTTTGTGTTGCTTTAGATTTAAGCTCCAAGTCTTTGGTTTCAATTGAAAACTTGACACTTTCTAACTCTTGAATCAGTCGCTCATGCAACATACAGATCAATTCAAAACTCGACGACACTGAAGCATTTGCCGTCACTTGAACATTGGCATAATTGGCTTGCTGCTGTTTCCCTAAAAGCATGTGTTGCTCCTTAAATCGTGAAAAGTCCCGATACCGAATCCAATTGGCTGCTGAGTGAATTCAATTGAGTAAACTGAGACAAGTAACGGTTGTAGTAAGTCTCATAGCGAGTGTCGAGCGCCGCTAAGGCGTCATTAATGCGGCTCTTTTCATTGTCGAGCGTATCGATTCGTCGATTCAGCGAGCCGTTAGAGAAGTCGATATAGGTTTCGAGTTTGCTTTCAAAAGCTTCAAAGACTCCACCGCTTCCAGTGAATAGTGTTTCAAAATCGACCGTCGCTGCCGCACTTTCAAATTTGCTGGAGTCCAGGCTGAGCTTGCCATCGCGGTCGATTTCGAGCCCTAACTCAAACAAGCGAGTACCGTTGTAGTCATCACGTATAACGCTAGCCAGTTGATTTTTGATGCTGCGCACTGCGCTATCTGAAGCCAAGACGCCCCTTGTCTCATCTTCATTACCAGAAGCGGTTAGGTTAGTGATCTCAGTAACAGCGCTGTTATAGGCATCAACAAATTCTTGTAAGGAAGCGACCGTGGCGGAAAGATCATCGCCAATTTCAATAGTTGTTGCTGAATCTCCGCTGTTGTTCGATTTAGTCAACGTAAGGTCAACGCCATCAATGAGCGATTCAAAGGTATTGCTTGAGTTAGTAAGTTGAGTGCCAAACTCGCCACCGAGTGCGATCACCGCATCCTGAGCTGTCTGCATGGGGGCAGCGCTTGCAGATGCCACCACCGTATCCCAACCGCTGGCGGCATCTGCAGACAAAGTAAAAGCAGCGTCGGCGCCTTCATTTTCAGAACCAAACAGCACTTTCATCGACCCTTGCGACTTAACGAGAGTGGCTTGAATAGAACCGTCAAATTGATCATTGAAGTAACTTACAAACTCGCTGTACGTAACATCACCACTTACGTCAGTGTCTGCATCCATAATATTGATGTCTGTAGTAACGCCGCCTTGAGTGACAGAAAATACGCCTCCCGACGCCATCACATCATTTGAATCGACCGAGTTGGCATCAAAAACGACTTGATGATTGGAAGCCACCTGTTGCACAAAAACATCTAAGTTGATGTCATTCACACCAGAGTCGACGGAGAGAGAGAAATAGTCATCACTCGATGTGGAGGTTGACGTTTGAGTTAGGCTTGAGCCCGATTGAGTAAACTCGTAAATTTTATCTTCAAGCGACTGAAGGGCCGTTTTAACTTTACCAATCGCAGAGGTCTTTGAGGTAATCGTTGACAACTTTTGGGTATAGCGCAACTCAAAAGGCTGCACATCTAGACTGGCAAAATTGCTAGCTAACTGAACCGCATCAACGTTCATAAACCTTCCCCTTAACTCGTATAGGAGGTACAGCTCTACCCTCCTGCTACTCGGCTATATGTATAGCCGCTACTGAGTAAATAATTGCTACTCAAACTAGCCCAATAGACTCATCGCTAATTGAGGCACCATCTTCGATGCACTCAGCATAGAAGCACCCGATTGCATGAGCATTTGCTGCTTGCTCATCATTCCAGACTCAGAGGCAAAATCGGTATCCATAATTCGACCTTTAGAAGACTCTAAGTTTTCCGTCATATTGCCAAGGTTGGTAATAGTGTGTTCAAGACGGTTAATATTCGCACCGAACTCAGCTCGCGCAGTACCCAGTAGTTCAATAAGACCACCCGCACCAGATAGAGCATCAATATTAGATGCTGCACTTAAACCACCGCCACCAGCTGCTAGTGCGTGACCTGTCACCGCACCGACTTCAGTTGATGCATCAACCGATAAGGTTTCCGTTGATGAGGTACCTATCTGAAACACAACCGCACCGGCACCAAAGCTACCTGTAGTGAGCAAATTGGTACCACCAAAATTCGTATTCGACGCTATGTTAGCTAACTCATCACTGAGCGCATTAAACTCAACATCAATCGCAGTTTGGTCTGCTGTAGAGTTAGTCCCATTTGCATACTGAACGGCTAGGTCGTTCATTCGATATGCAATGTTGGTCATCTCATCAAAGGCCCCCTCTGCTGTTTGCATCATAGAAATCGCATCCTGAGAATTACGCATTGCGACATTCATCCCGCGTGATTGAGCTTCCAAGCGGTTAGCAATTTGTAGGCCTGCCGCATCATCGGCAGCTGAGTTAATTCGAAAGCCGGTAGACAGTTTTTCCATTGATTTAGTTAACGCACTGTTGGTCGACTGCAATGTATTTTGAGTCACTAAGCTTGCGTAATTTGTATGTACTGATATAGCCATCTGATGTTCCCCATCTGTGTTTGCTGTTCACTAACTGTTAACGACAGAGGAAAAATTCCATTTCATATTTTTCGGAAAAAAAGATCACTAAATTTAAAAATAGCAAGACTCAAAAATGAGAAGTGCGTAAAAATATCCTAGTATATTAATCAACAATATTCATAATAATGGTTGTTATGAGACACGTATTTAATGCAGTGGCTGCAAGGCTAACAATTCCAATTGTGTTACTCATGATCTTGGCGATGGTGATTCTGCCGCTGCCACCTATTCTATTGGATGCGTTTTTTACCTTTAATATCATGCTTGCCATTGTTGTCTTACTGGTCAGCAGCACCGTTTCGCGAGTGCTTGATTTCTCTATATTTCCATCACTATTACTTGTCGCAACCTTGCTTCGATTGACTCTCAACGTCGCCTCTACCCGTATTGTTCTACTCGAAGGTCACAATGGCGGAGACGCCGCTGGTAAGGTGATTCAATCTTTCGGTGAAGTGGTTATCGGCGGGAGCTACGTTGTCGGTATCGTGGTGTTCGTGATCTTGATGATCATTAACTTTGTGGTTATCACCAAAGGTGGTGAACGGATCTCCGAAGTATCTGCGCGCTTTACTCTGGACGCCCTACCAGGGAAACAGATGGCCATTGATGCCGACTTAAATGCAGGCGCAATCGATCAGAAAGAAGCCAAAACTCGACGTTTAGAAGTTGGAGAAGAAGCGGAGTTCTACGGCGCCATGGACGGTGCCAGTAAGTTTGTTCGTGGTGATGCGATTGCCGGGTTATTGATTCTGTTCATCAACTTAATCGGTGGGGTGCTGATAGGCATTTTTGAGCACAACCTCACCGCAGAGGCGGCTTTTCAAACCTATGCCCTACTAACGATTGGTGATGGTCTGGTTGCTCAAATTCCATCTCTGTTACTAGCCACTTCTGCCGCTATTATCGTGACGCGAATCAGCGACAACGATAACGACATGGCGCAAACGGTTAAAAGGCAGTTACTTGCGTCACCGAACAACTTATACATGGCAGCAGGGGTTATGTTTGTTATCGGTAGCGTGCCAAACATGCCACACTTAGCCTTTTATACCTTTGCCGTCTTGCTAGCGTTCGTCGGCTGGAGACAATCGAAATTTCAGCATGTGACACCCGAGACCAGCCCCGATTTAGATACGCTTCCTCAGCCCCACCAAGAAAACACCATCGACTGGAGCATTATTCCCAACGTCGATGTGATCGCTTTGTCGTTAGGCTTCAAGCTGGTTCCTTTGGCGAGCTCACAAAAGGGCGGCAATTTGATTAAAAGCATCCGTGGTAGCCGAAAAACACTCAGTGAACAAATAGGTTTTGTGATGCCAGAGGTGGTGATCACCGACAACCTTTCACTCAAGCCTTCTGAATACGCGATTAGCATTGATGGTGACGAGATTGAGCGTGGTGAGGTGTATGCCGATAAAGCGATGGCAGTCGGCAACCATATTGACCATCCAGATCTGGATGGCATTGTTGGCATCGACCCTGCCTATCAGCTTCCAGCCCTATGGATTAAAAAAGGCGACAAAACCAAAGCGATCAACCACGGCTTTCAGGTCATTGAGGTGCACGATGTTATCGCGACCCACGTCAGCAAAGTATGTAGCGAACACCTAGACAACATCTTCAATTACGATGATGTGAAAGCCCTCAACCAACGACTTGCTATGCAGCACCCTGAGCTTGCAGAGAACCTAGCAAGCGTCATTAGTCCAAACCTACAAATGCAGGTCATCCGTCAGTTACTGGCTCAACAAGTCCCTATCATTAATGTAAGGACCATCGCTAATACCATTATTGAAAGCGTTGACACCATAAAAGACCCAATCTTGCTGTCTTCTAATATTCGGGTCGCGTTAAAACGAACCATCGTCAATTTGATCTCGCCAAACAGCAAGACCATCCATGCTTTCATTATTGGAGCAACCTTAGAAGGTGAATTGAAAGGCGCGATCTCTTTGAGTCAACAAAGCGATCCCAATATTCCTCTCGACTCGATTCCTGTTGAACCGACCATCTTGCAAAAATTCCAAAACCGCATGCCGACCATAGTACAAACCATGCAGAGCCAAAACCTGCCGCCAGTCATTGTTGTGCCGCCCACGACACGCCCAATGATCGCCAAGTTAGCTAAAGCCTTTGCCAAAGAATTAATTGTGCTGAGTTACAACGAGATCCCAAATGAATATGGGTTGAACGTATTGGGGGATGTGGAATAAGTCATAAGGGGCAGGAAAGAAGCCCATCCAAGCTCAAGAAAGCCTATTGATGAACTTCTTTATCCATTTACCTTCCCGCGAAGCCAATGAATGCTAAAACACGCTGACGAAAGAATAGTTTCACCATTCACCAATAGGAATCTATTCATCCTATTGGGGTAAGACAACCTGACCAGAGACGATTGGGAAAGTGTTTGTGGTTGGCTTTTTAGCCAAACGTACGGTTGTCGAGGCACCGCCAATTTCGTAAGTCACATCGTACCCATCAACTTGTGTCGATGTGGTGTATTCGGTGCTGCAGCGTTGCTCAGTGGTCGTTATTGTATCGTTTTTCTGTGCGTTGTCTTGAATCTTACGCCCTGTCATTGCACCTGCTACCGTGCCAACGGCCGTCGCGATGGTTTTTCCTGAGCCACCTCCAACTTGGTTGCCCAAAGCTGCCCCAGCAGCAGCGCCGCCGATCGTGCCTATAATCTTGGCTTCATCTTTCACCTCAGCTTGTCGAGTAACCAGCACATTGTGGCAAACCTGATGAGGCGTCTTAACCGATTTAGTGATGGCCTCAACTAACGTAATGTTGGCAAGTGTTGGGGCAGAAGCTTCCTCTTTACACGCTGAGAGTGTCACCACGGTTGTTGCTGCCATTACCACTGCTTTGATTTTCATTGTCTTTCCTTAATTATGTTTTTGTATCGAAGGGCATAATAAGGATTAAAATTAGTGATATTTCAGCGGTGAATGAATTCTATGTCATTGTCTGGTGAAGAGTCAGAGCCAGATAATCACACTGTAAAATTATTATCATGGTGTGGTGATTTACTATACAAACGCCGATTTGAGGAAGGTTTAGAAGATTCGAACTCGATTTTTTTCAATGACCACGCCGCGTAGTAGCTTTCCAGATTGTTGGTTCTTAACTGAGACCGTATCGCCTATTAGCCCACTTTCCAACGCCATTCCTAACGTTTCTAAACGGATACTTTTCGATTGAAAAACAACATCCACAGCGTGCCCCTTTTCAACGGCATAATCCAAATACATGGAAGATGTAGTCAATAAGTCACCCTTGTTTACTGAGCGCTTGATTTTGCTGCCAGCGATTTCGTTGGCCTTAAAGAACACTTTTTGATCTTTGTAGAGTTTGATCGGTTCAATCGCAATATCGTCATGCGTCAGTCTTTGGCCTTTCTTAAGTGTCTTATTGGCTGTCGCAGTCCAGACGGTTATTGTCGACGTTGAAGTCGCAGAAAGGGTCCATCTCTCTGGCCCACAGCGCACGTTCCACTTTTGCTTGCCAAGCTTGATTTTACTTCTATGAGTGACTTCAACCGACTCGCTGCACTGTGGTAACTGATGAATAGCTCGAGAAAAGCGGATCTGAATATCCAATTGGTGCTGCTGGGGATAACGGTAACGAATGGTTTGTTCAATGAGCGATTGGATTTGAGTGGAGAGTTGTTGTTCAAGAGTAATGTTACCGACTTCTGCGCTCACCTTGGTCACACAACCAAGGGCGAACAGCCATGTGCTAGCTAGCTTTAATAACGTAGCCATACACCGCCTCAACCTAAACATTGACCCTTAATTGATGCTTACCAAGCGCCTCTTCCATTGCTTGATGCTGCATCACCATGACGCTGCCTTGGCGCGCCAACTTAGTTTTGCACTGCTTGATCGTCAGCTCGATTTCCGCATCCAAAGTTTGAACGCGTTGCAGTGCTTTTCCTTTGAGCCGAGCCTGTATGCTTTTTGCGTACTGTCTGTCTTCACAACCCAGCCGCTTGGCCAGAGCAAATCGCTTAGCATCAGCGTCAGCGAGCCGTTGAGTCAATGATGTGATCGCTTGATTGAGCGATTCCAGCTTCTGATACTCGCGGTTCAATATCGCCACACGAATGTCGTCTAGACGTGCAGACAACTCACCTGACAAAGCCAACACATGTTGACCATAGGTAATGTAACCAATCAGGTCGCTTCTACGTTCCATGATCCAGTCTCGTAATGACTTTCGCTAGTTCATCCATATCAAACACTAACTCTCCCGCGGAAATTTGCGCTTTAATCTGCTCGACTTTTGCCGTGTCGATATCCTCAACACCGTCAAAAAGGCTCTTGGTATTATCGAGTAACTCCACTTCATGTTGAGAGAGGTTAATCGGCTTCACCTTCGCTTTTTGATCAGGCTCTGTCTTTTTGTTTTGAACCACATCTACCTGAGTATGAGGCACAACGTGTTTCACATTGTCGACCTTAATTTGACTCATCTCTGCCTACCCATTTTGCTGTACTACTAATTAACTATAACGGCAGTATTTCGTCTCTGTTTCACCTTTTTCTCAATAGTTTGATTACATTGTCTCTGGTTGGCCCACTAAAGCCGCGATGAATTGACTTCAGCGACAGCTCTGGATTGCTCACTAGCTGATGTTTAAAACTGCCTAATTTGTGCAACTCAGGGTGTGAACAAAACGCGATCAGCTGATCAGCTTTTTGCCTTTTCATTTTCAACATTTTCGATAATGCCAAATACAGTTTATTGACCCGTTCAAGCAAGGCATCGATTTGTTGATTCGAGCCCGGTTCATTAACCAACAGGCGGCTGATGTCGTCCAACACTGGATAGCGAGCTTGAACCTGCACCGCAATCGGTGGTCCTGCAGCGTACCGACCACCTTGCCCGGAAACGAAGACCTGCCCATCCCATAAACGCCATTGTTGGTCTCGAATGCCGATCACGAACTCTTGTTGTGCATTAATTCTGAGCTGCAAATGCGCATAAGCAAACATCATCTTGAATTGTTCTAACAATACCTCTCTGTCTTCAGAGCGTTCAAACGCTAACGGTATCAAGCGGTTATTGATGTACAGAGAGACAACCTCATCACGAAACCGCTCTCGCTGTAAGTCGAGCCCCGGAATCGTAAATTCGATAAAAGGGTTATCGCCTTGAATCGGTGCAAAGCTTGAGTCCACCACATAGTCACCAAACAATCTTTTCTGGCTCCAAAACACCAATTTTTTCTTAATCACATCGATGTGGTTAGCTTGCTCTGGGCTGTATTGATTCAGCTCTGCTAATTGGCGCAGCTTAATCAATTCACTCGCCACGGTTCGTAGCACTTCCCCAGCCATCATGAGCCTGCTGTACATTTTGTGAGAGTCGGCGACTTCAGCAATCAGCTTAGGTCTTTCTTGCAAGTTCATTTGCACGATTTGCTGTCTAATGAGTGCATTATTCGGCTTGTTGCTGGTCAGCTTTTCTGGCTTCTTGATCTTTCCTGTCGTTGTCGGATTCACCTGATTCTTGCGCTGCGTAATACTCGTGAGTTTCATACTACCTCTCCAATTAGGTCAACCTTGGCTCGTTAGCAAAGTTCAGCTTGATGATCTCTTCCGATTGCATTTGTTTGACGATTTCAATGATATCTTTACGTGCTTGCTCAACCTGACTGACCGGCACAGCACCAATGCGTACCAGATTTTCTTTGAGCTCTGTCGATACCCGTTGCGGCATAGAGTTAATGATGTAAAGACGGCAATCTTTATTGGTACCTTTCAGAGCATAAGCCCATTGCTCTAGGCTGACCCTTTCATTAATCAGGTTGATGGTCTCTAGGTCTTGATTAAATAGGGTGAAGAAATCAAACATCGCCTCTTCCACCAGCTCTGCGGCTTCAGCGTCTTGATCATGAAGGAATTGGAATAAATTGCTTTTGTCACCGGAATAACGATTGATGAGGTTCGCGACCACTTTCGAACCTTGCAAGCTGGCAGAACCGCCACTGTGATAATTGATTTTGCAGCGATCGATAAGGTCTTTGAGTGTCTCCATCAGACCAGAGGTGAGTACCTGCGTTTTAGATATTTGCAGTATTAACGCATGGCACTCTTCTTCCTCATATTCATCCATCACACGGCTGCTGTATTCCAAAGGGAGGTGGGCAACCAACAGCGCTTGCAGGTTGATGTGCTCTTTTTTAAGGTCATTAACCAAGAGCTCCGGAGGAATCCACGCCAACTTTTCAGCATGTGAGCGGATCTCGTCACCATAAATCTCCGATACAAGGTCTCTCGCCAAATTACCGTTTAACGTCTTTTCCAACACATTGGTGATGTATTGCCGTGTTCCGCCGAGAATCCCGGAGTGCTTACGAAAATCATCAAAAAAGCCCGACAAAGAGACCAAGGCATCCTTGGCTTTAATGTCCTTCATCTTGCTCATGGCGTGCGTGATCTGTTTTATCTCTTCGTGGGTGAAGCCTTTGAGTACCTCAGAACCGATGTCTTCTCCCATCGTTAGCACCAACATCGCGACGCCGTCCACTGATTGATAGGTTTGTTTGCCATCCATGCACCTTCTCCTACTGACTTTTATTTGGTTCGTTATGCTTGTATCCAAGTACGTAAAATTTCAGCCACCCTATTCGGATCCTCTTTTGCGATGAGCTTGAGGTGTTTAATTTGAACTTCGAGTGGGCTATCTGCAGATGGCAAATTGTCATCGAGCGCTTTAATGCCGGTTGCATCAATACCTAACGATTCCAGTTTAGATTGCAATGCAGCATCAGCGGCACGCTCCTCTTTGGTAATGACGTCATCGTATTCCATGCTTTCCGCTTCCAACTCTTCTTGCTCCGCTGACTTAGTGAGATATTGAGCAAGAGGTCTCAGCACCACCATGATCATCAAGCCACTGAGCATCACACCAAGTAGATATTTAAGAGGCTGCATAATATGCGTGTTCTCAAACCAAGCGACCGGGGCTTGCTCTGGAATACTGGCAATCACAAAAGGGAAGTGAGTGGTATGAATACTGTCGCCGCGCTCGGTATTAAAACCGATTGCCGAACGAACCACATTCTCAACATTCGTCAGCTCTTCAGGTGTCCAAGTTTGATTGGGGTTCGCTAAATCGTTGACCACAATAGATACTGAGAGGTTTTGTAAGACACCTTGCTGGTGCTGAGTATGGCGAACCTTGCCACTCACCGCATAATCACGCGATGTTTCACTTCGATTAACCTTAGCGTTGGGCTCTGGTTGAGGCTCGCCATCGGTCACTGGTGGTGTGTTACTCAATGCCCCCGGAATCCCAAGCGCCATCGACGACTCGTTCATGTCACTCAGTAAGGTCTCTTTTCGAACCACGGGATCGGCGTAGATCTCTTCTGTTTCTTCCACCTTAGAAAAATCTATATCACTGGCAATTTGTACTCGAAAGTTAGCCGCACCGAGAATCGGAGTCAGCATGTCGGTCGCTTGAGCAACCAAGGTTTTTTCAAGGTTACGTTTGTAATCAGATTGCTTACCAGTCGTCACGGTAATGTCACCAACCGTCGCGTCATTCGATAACAAACGACCATGTTGATCGACCACTCGCACGTGTTCCGATTTAAGTCCTATCACCGCACCAGACACCAAGTTAATGATTGATTCAACCTGCGTCGGCTTGAGGTCCATCCCATTGATAATATGCACAATCACAGAGGCTCTCGGCTGCTCAGCGTCATCGCGCATAAACAGGCTTTCTTTGGGTATGGCGAGATGAACACGAGCCAAGCTCACGGCGCTCATGGTGGTGATACTGCGTGCCAGCTCGCCCTCTAGAGCATGTCGATAACGAGCATTTTCCATAAACTGACTTTCGCCAAGGCTCTTTGAGCTATCCAGTGAATCAAAACCACTCGGCAATTGTTCTTTTAAGCCTTTCGACGCCAATATCATCCGGATCTTGGCGACATCACCTTCGGGCACCAGTATTTGTCCATCGTCCTGACTCAGCTGGTAACGTATTGATTCCTCATCCAACATATGCAGCACTTGGCTAGAGTCGAAGTTCGCCGATTTACTATAGAGGGGTCTAAACCTTTCCGATGACGTCCACAACATAATCACGATAATCGCCGCTGTGATCGTCGCAAAAATAGTGATGATAATGACGTTGCGCTGTGAACTCTGCCAAAACATGGTGAGCCAGCCAGAGGCCTCCGTGAGCTTCTCTTTGGCGGCTCCCATGTTGTTGGTCAACGCGGGTTGAGTTTCTGCTTCTCCTGCCATCGCTGATCCCTAGCCTAAATTGGCATTTTTATGATGTCTTGGAAGTTAGACACCATCTTGTTGCGCACTTGCATTAATGCATTGAATGAGAGCTGGGCTTTCTGAGATGCGACCGTTGCTCCCAATAAATCATCGCTTTTTCCTAACTCAACAGCGGTGATTTTTTCAGATGCATGAGACTGGTATCTATCCACAGTATCGAGCACACTTTTCAAGGTATTGCTGAACGCCAGTGAATTGTTCGATACCGGATTTACCGCGAGATTGTCATGCGTGATACCTCTCACCATGTTTCCAGTGACGGCTTGGTTAGAGAATGGGTTACTGGCAACCTCTTGCTGCTGTTCTATCTTCCCTAACATGGCTTGTTGCATTTGGACTGCAGTCATCTTTTCCATTACTTACCCTCGCGGTTGCATCACTTGCGTACTAACCGAATTTCTACGCGACGATTCTTATCCCGGCCTTGCTGAGTCGTGTTGTCGTACTTAGGATAACGATCACCGTGACCACGTATCTCAATCATTTGCTTTGACACGCCATTGCCCATAAACCACTGCGCAACGTCGGATCCTCTCTGCTTCGAAAGTTGTAGATTAGCGACGGAGTCGCCGGAGTTATCGGTGTAACCATCAATCAGAATTTTAATGATTCTCGAGTCTCGTTTAACCAAGGTGCTGATATCGTTAATGGTGCGTTTCTGCCCTTCGGTGAGGTCCACCGCACCCTGTTGAAAACGCAGTTCAACTCGACGCGCATGTTGGAAATTAACCGGCGGCAAGCCATAACGACATTCATTAAATTGCTCTAAAGCTGGCTTAAAGTTGGTGGTTGGGAAATAGACATCAAAGTCCATCGCATTGACGTTAAACCAAGCACCACTCGCCATATCATCCAACATCAAGGTGGCGCCATCGTCAGTCACCAGCGCCGCCCCTTGCTTGTTGACTCTTTCAATGGTGGTTGTGGTGTAAGACTGAGACGTTCCCCATACTGGCTCAGTGGTATTGAACGACGTTGAGGTCGGCAGCGATCGCACACCTCGCTTCTCCACTCTGACTTTCATCGGGCTTGCTGCCAACAAAATGAATTGCACTGAAAAGCCAGTGTGGGGATCGAAAGAGTTCAATTCACACATATCAACAGACTCTGTAAACCGCCACTCGACGCTATCGAAGGGGACAATGTAGCGCTGCGCCAAAGCCGAAGTCGACATCACTCCCCAGCTTATTAAACATGCGCCCAGCACCTTGCCAAATCGACGTCGAAAAGCAGAAGAAATGTCTGAGCTAGCGCTTGCCCAAAAGTACTTATTCATAACAGGTCAAACAGTGAGATTCCGGCAACACGCGCAAAGGTTTTTTGCGTCGCTTCTAGCGCGATCATGCCTTGGTTAAGTTCAACGGATGCCTCTGCATAATCCAATTCCTCTAGCTCAGAGCGAACCGTTTCAGCAAAGAACACCATATCGATACTGGTCTCTTTTAACCTTTCTAATGCGTTGTATTGACTCCCGATGTCGGTTAATGAAACCAACAAGTCTTGATGGAGCGCTTGGTTGGTATTGAGCGCGTTATCCAAAGCTGTTGTAAATCCCCCGGTTGCTAACTCCAACTCTGATATCGCATTGTCTAAATCAGTAAAAATTGCACTACTACCTATGGTGTCGGTGATGGTTAAATTACTCGGCACGTACTGATTATCACCCACCTTGGTTTCGCGATAATCTGAATTGGGGTTTAAGGTATAAGGCGGTGCAGTATCGATAGCTGGATTGCTGATATCCGTTCCTGAAAAGAGATAACTGCCCTCATTGGCTTGGTTCAGTGTGTTCAACATTTCCGTTTTAAGTGACTTGAGTTCGAGCACGATTCCCGCCCGACTTTCCGAATCAAGAGTGCCGTTTTTCCCTTGTAGAAGCAGTTCATTCACTTGTTGGGAGAGCGACTCCAGCGTGTTGACGTTAGTCTCGTAGCGCGTCAGTTGTGACTGCACATTTTCGATATTTCGCTGGTATTGCTGATTATCAGAGACCGTCTTTTTTAATCCCTCAAGGCGCACAGCAGCAATCGGGTCGTCGGATAAATGATTGATCCTCAGCCCAGTCGACATTTGCTCAAAAACTTTGTTCAAGCGGATATTGTTGTCCATTAATGAACGCTGCATCACCGCGTTAAATTGGGAGTCCGTTACACGCATCACTTTTCTCCTAGAATGCTCTTAGCAAGGTCTGGAACATCTGATTGGCCGTGCTAATGATTTTCATATTGGCCTCATAAGCGTTGAGGTAAAGCAGCATGTTGGCCGCCTCTTCATCGGAATTAACTGCGCTGACACTGTCTCTTGCCACTTGCGCGTCTTCCATGCTCACTTGAGCTGCCGTTGCTTCGCTCTGTGCCTGGCGAGTGAAGATACCGATATCACCGAGTAGCCCTGAGTAAGCGCTATAGGGTGTTTCCCCCGCCACAGAACCATTGGTTAATGGTGTTTGTGACAGCATCGATAGGTCTTTCAACACATCGCCATTTCCGGCAAGCGTTGCACTCGATGAAAAGGCTAAGTCTTGTGCGGTGAGGCTAGGATCAATCGCCAAAGACAGGGCTTCACTGCCTAGGGTGTAGGTAAATAAGTTCTGACCTGCTACGCCATTGAGGTCAAACCCAGAATTTAATGCCGAGTTCACACCGTCGGCCAAGCCTTTAGCAAGGTCCGCTAGCAATGTTTTGATGGGTTCATATTGATTCGTTTTTAGTGCTTCGAGCGCTCCTAACTCTCCACCTAATGAAGCATCAACAGGCGTTGTCATTGATTGAAAAGTGATGTTCAAATCCGTGCTGTAAGGGTCACCACTGGATAGGTCTCGCGCAAGCGATGCGGCATAACCACCAATCACAAGAGGCTGGACGTTTGGTGTAGAAAGTTCGACGCCGCCATTGCTGTAGATCACCTGAACATCGAGAGACTTAGAGAGTTCATTGAGGTGTTTATCCATCGCATCTTGTAAACCACCAACGCTCTTGCCAAGCAGCGCATCTTCTTGCAGTTTTTGATTTAGGGAAGCGATGCTTTCTAATTGGCTATTCACATGGGTCACCAAGGCTCCATATCGCTCACTTTGCGCGGCTTCCTGCTGGCTCAACTGCGCAGACACAGAGTTAAACTGTTGCGCCAAAGCGTCAGCATTGGTCAGTACTTGCTGGCGAAAAGCGACACTTTCTGGTGTCACACTGGCCTCATCAATGGCAGCAAAAAAACCGTTCATCCCTTGTGTAAGGCTCAGTCCATCCGCCCCCAATAAGTTTTCCAAGTTGGAGAGACCATTGAAGTAGCTTTGGCTGTATTGAGCAGATTCCGTCGCTTCTCTTAGTCGATTGATAGACGACTGATCAGCAATCCGCAGGATATCGCTAACCTCAACACCAGCTCCTAGATTAATGCCATTCACGGCATTGCCCGATAAACTGGCTTCCATGGTCACTATTTGACGGCTATACCCGGGAGTATTTACATTGGCGGTATTTTGCGCCGTCGTATTGAGGGCTACCCGGTTGGCGAGTGCGCCACTTAACCCGATGTTGGTCATGCCCATTATTGATTCTCCTTATCAAAAGGTCGTCCCATAACTTGTGATGACAACTGTTTGAAGATCATATCTGCTAATCCAAACGACGATTGACGACTGATTCTTTGTGCAAGCTGAGCATCTAGCATGCCCTGAAACATATCGTCTGATTTCATCGACAACGGATTGTCTTTATCACTCAGTGCTTGGCTGGCAGAACGCATTCGGGTCAGCATTTGTTGTAAAAACAACGCCTCGAACTGCTGTGAAGCGGCCAATAATCCTGAAGCAGAATTGTCATGCTTTAATTTAGCGAGCGCGTTGTTGTCCAAGTAAAAGTTGGTCATTGCTTGGCTCGAACCAGGGCTGGCTTTCGCCATATGTCCTGTTTCAGGCGCTCTGCCCATCATTAATCTTTCAAATGGCTGTGAATATTCAGCCTGTTTGACCGACACCGCCATATTTGGGTTATCCAGTATTGGCGCCGCATAATGACTTGATATCGGTTCCAGCGCCGCGTGAGTCACAGCCGTTAGATTCGTCATTAGATCACCACCAAATCCCCGTTAATGGCACCCACCTCATCGAGTGCCTGCAAGATCTGCATAAGCGCTTCCGGTGTCGCACCAATATTGTTAATCGCATCCACGATCTCTTGTAGGTTCGTCCCTTTCGGCCAAACCATAGTGGTCCCATCTTCCTCATCAACACTCACTTGTGAGTTCTGAATAATCGCGGTTTCCCCTGCGGTATTGAAAGCACCACCAGGCTGAGAAACAGATTGAGATTCCTGTATTGTCACTGTGATCCCACCTTGGCTAACCGCCGCTTCAGACACCGTCACGTTCTGGCTTATCACCACTGTCCCGGTGCGAGAGTTAAACACCACCTTCGGTAATCGGCGCCCCTCTTCCACCTCAAGTTCTTGAATCATGGCAACAAACATCACGCGATCTTCGCTATCTATCGGAGCAGAGACTTGAACCTGGCCTTTATTAAGCGCTTTCGCTACCTGACCGCCAAACATCTGGTTGATGGCCTTGGAAACATTGAGCGCGGTTTCGTAATTCGGTTGCTTGAGTTGCAGACGTATCGTTGGCTCTAAATCAGCACCAGTCGAGACCTCTCGCTCCAAGGTCGCACCATTAGGGATACGCCCGACGGTAGGTGTGTTCCTAGTAATACTGGTTCCGTTTTCACCAGTTGCATTGAAGCCACCAACCACCAGACTACCTTGCGCAATGGCGTACACTTCACCATCAATGCCTCGTAGCGGAGTGAGCAATAAGGTGCCACCGCGCAAGCTTTTTGCGTCCCCCAATGAAGACACCGTCACCGTTAAGGTTTGACCTGCACCTTGATGAGGTTCCACCATGGCTGTGACACTAACGGCAGCGACATTTTTCAGCTTAGGGTTGGTCGCATCATCCAGTTGCACGCCAAATTGCTTGATCATGTTGACCACCGACTGTTGCGTGAACTTCACTTGCGATTTATCGCCAGACCCGTCCAAGCCCACAACTAATCCATAGCCAATAAGTTGGTTTTGTCTATCGCCATACACCTCGGCGACTTCAGCAATGGGTCGTGCCGCATCTGCCGAAGAGATAAACCCAAGCAAACACCAAAGCAGCGCCAATGAGGTTAAATAGAAGCGAATTAGGGCACTCATTAGAATGGCATCCATGGCGAATTGAAGAACTGTGTCAACCAACCAGCAGTGTTAGTATCAGCAAACGAGCCACGGCCAGCATAAGTAATTCTTGCATCGGCAATTCGCTGGGAAGAGAGTGTGTTGTCTGCCTGAATATCATCGACCCGTACATTGCCAGTCAGACGAATATATTCATCTCCTTGGTTAAGCTTGAGCCACTTCTCTCCTCTTACTCTAAGCACACCATTCGGCAACACGTTATACACGGTGACAGTAATAGAACCCGATAAGCTGTTACCTTGTTTCGAGGCAGCTGCGCCATCAAAATCTCGCGTGGCATCAACAGAAGCGCTCACATCTTCAAAGGTCTTGTTGCCCAGTGTAGGCGCGGTGATGTTAGCACTGGAATCTTTGCCATATTGGGTTGAAGCACTCTTATCTGACTCTGTTTTTTCATCCAACAACACCGTTAAAATATCGCCCACACGGTATGCTCTTCGATCTTGGAACAAGGTCATCGAAGTCGTTCCTGTATAGAGGCTACCTTTGCTGACTCTAGTCACTTGATAGTCCAGCTCGGGCGGTGCATACGCTTCATCATTTGGCGATGGTGGAATAAAATCGTCTTGGCGACCAGCACAACCCGCAACCATCACCACCAGCAAGGTAACTACGGTCAGGTAATAAATCGCACCGATTGCATGCGACTTACCCAACCTTGGCTTAATTGGCTTTTCCATGTCAGACCTCCCTAGCAACCATCGTTATTCGCTCGTTAAAGCAAGAGCTATGATTGCTGCGCGATGTACTGCAGCATCTCATCGGCTGCGCTGACCATCTTGGCGCTCATCTCATAAGCGCGTTGGGTGGCGATCATATCAACCATTTCTTCCACCACCTGCACGTTCGATCCTTCAAGTGCCCCTTGTTTTAACTGGCCTGAACCTTCTGTTCCTGCGACGAGCTCGACCGCTTCACCCGAGCCTTCCGTTTCAACAAACAAGTTTCCCCCTTGAGCAGAAAGCCCTGCAGGGTTCATGAATTTCACTATGGTGATTTGGCCTAGATCTTCAGGATTCACTTGGCCCGGTATCGTAGCGCTGACCACACCATCAGCAGTAATACTGACCAGAGTCGCTTCTGGAGGAATGACGACTTCTGGAATCAAAGGATAGCCTTGCGTATTGACTAGCTGGCCATCAGAGTTAGTTTGAAACTGGCCATTTCGGGTATAAAGCAGCTCGCCATCTGAGTTCTCAATTTGAAAGAAACCATCACCTAGAATAGCCAGATCAAATTGTTGGTTGGTATTCTGGATATTCCCTTGAGTAAACACTTTCTCGGTGCCGACCACTCGAACACCATTACCGAGCTGAATCCCCGTTGGATGTTCATTAAGCTCTGTGGTTTCGGTACCTGCTTGCTTATCGACACTGTAAAAAAGATCTTCAAACACCACTCGGTCTCGCTTAAAACCCACCGTATTGATATTGGCAAGGTTGTTCGAAATCGCTGTCATTTTTGCATCTTGTGCTGCCATCCCTGTTTTGGATATCCATAAGGCACTGTGCATAATTCCCTTCCTTAAGCTTTGAGAAGCTTATTGCCTATCTGAGCGATTTCATCGGCTGATGCCATCACTTCAATTTGCATTTCATATTGTCGAGTCAGCGACATAATGCTGACCAGTTCTTCTAAACTTGAGACGTTACTCGCCTCTAAATAACCAGAACGAACCTGAACGCTAAAGTCTTCAGCCAGAACCTGACCGTCTTTAGGAACAAAGTGACCACTCGCATGCATGGTCATCTGTTCGTTCTCGGGTTTAACCAGTTTGAGGGCGCCAACCTCTAGTGACGCCTCACCGCCAATCGGGGTGATCGACACCAATCCATTCGAACTCACCGACACAAACTCAAAATCTGGCAACACCATTGGACCATCAGTCGACATCACCCGACGCTCGCCAAGGTAGAGTTGACCATTGCCATCCAATCGAAAATTGCCCGCACGTGTGTAGAGCTCGGCAGGTTCATCTTCTACCCCTTCAAGCGTAATAAAGCCGTCACCATTAATGGCGACATCCAATGGTCGCTCGGTGCGTATATCTTCACCCTGGGCAAAGTTATTGATTGACGAGTTGGTTCTGGAAGTGACGGAAGTAAGAAAGCCTGAACCTTCAAGGCGCATTGGTGTTGAGTGCTCCATCAAGGCTTTAAAACCAACGGTGTCCGCATGAGACAAATTATTCGCGCGCACGTGCTGAGCGAGCATGGTTCGCTCAGCACCTTTCGCTGCACTAAATAGAATCGGATTCATAGTGCTACACCACGTTGAACAAGGCTTGCGTCAGTTGATCCGATGTCGATATCGACTTGGTGTTGGCTTGATAGTTACGCTGAGCCGTCATCAGAGCCACCAGTTCAGACGTCAGATCAACGTTGGAGCCTTCGAGCGCACCAGAAGTTAAATCTCCGAACACACCACTGCCCGCAGTACCCAGAACGGGCGTGCCAGAACTAAAGCTTTGTAACCAAGCGGTATCACTGGTTTTGATCATGTTTTGAGGGGAAGCAAAGTCGGCAAGTACAACCTGACCTTGCAGTTGAGACTGACCATTGGTGTAGGTCGCAAAGATACGGCCATCGTTTTCCATTCGCACACTGGCATAATCACCAGAGGTGGAACCATTTGGGCTATTTTTGGAAACAACGAAGTCACTACCAAATTGGGTGACCGCTGATAGATCGATATTCACCGTGACACTGTTTGCCCCATTAGCTGGGTCGAAACTGACTGAGTAGTTACCACCCGATGAGATGGTGCCATCCGCATTAAAGGTAAAGTTTGCGGTATCCGTTGCGGTTGGCGAAGCTGCGGGTACCAAGGCATCAGCCCCATCAATCGCTTTACCATCAACCAAGATGTGAACATCCCAATCATTAGACGCACCTTTGACAAAGTACTGGCTCACCGTATGAGGGTTACCCAAAGAGTCATAAACTGGGGTGGTATAAGAGTGGTTGTAGGTGGATGAATCGCTGTAGTCAAACGCGCTGGCAGGAACCTGCTCTCTGGCGTCGAGGTTGGCAACAAACTCGATACTGTCCGTTTCTCTAGCTTGCAGCGATGCCGTACTGATCTGCACCGTGCCTACCGAGCCGAGCAATAAATTGTTATTCCCATCCACCGAGTAACCTTGCAGGGCGGCACCACTGTTCGCAGTGATCACCCCATCAGCGTTCATGTTGAAAATACCAGAACGGGTATAGAGAGTTTGCCCTTTGCTGTCTTCAAGCACGAAGAAGCCATTGCCACTTAATGCCATATCCAGTGAGCGCCCAGTTCCGGTTACCGTTCCGCTTTTCTCAAAGTTTTGCGAAACCCCGACCACTTCAACGCCCCCTGCCTCACTGCCGCTGTAAACGGAAGCAAACTCGGTTCTCGACTCTTTAAAGCCCGTCGTAGAAACGTTAGCAATGTTATTTGAAATGGTGTTTAGCTCTGAGTTCGAGGCATTCAGCCCGCTCAGTGCAATACTAAAACTCATAATGTCTTCCTCTTCACGCTAAAGAGGCTATCTCCGTCGACTCAAACACCACGGAGAACGACAGCCGTCATCTTACTTAAAACAAAACTAAAAAATACAAACCAAAAACCGGCAAAGCCGAAAATGTAGCGAAAATTATCTAACTAATTAAAAGCCTTACTCATTTGAGAAGGCAGCCACGTCGTAAAACGCGACCATGCCAACCCCTTTAACCTGCAAATGGCTGGTGCCACCAATCAAAGGCGTCGTCACATGTTCCACCTGGCCATGCTGATAAATCGATGGCTGGTAATCTTGTCCACTGTCCAATTTGATACGCATCTGATACTGACCGCTCAGCCCCATGGCTTGCGCGTCCAATGTGTAATCCACTCGCCCTGCGCTATTCGGACCAAGGTTCAACGACTTAACGTTGCCAAGCGAATCCACTAACTCGAGCATCACGGTATTCGACGGAGCTTGCAACTCAATGTACCCGGTATGCTGATCAACGCCCGCTGCAGATAAGCGTTCACTTTTTACCGTCACCGTTTTATCGATCAGTGCCGCGGTGCTAAGTACTTGTAAATTATCGAGCATTGTCGAGTTGTTTTGCGTCAACTGAACTAGGTTTTCGGTACTTTCAACCTGAGAGAACTGCGCCAACTGTGCGACATATTCGGTGCCGTCGGTTGGGTTCAGTGGATCCTGATTTTCAATCTGAGCCACCATTAAAGTAATGAACTCATTCTTTAATGCACTCGCACTGTTCGGATTATCTTGAGGGGTCATCGTTGACGCAGACTCAATATTATTGACCTGCGCAGCACCGGATATCGTTGTCATGGTGTCGTTCCTCGGGAGTCATTGGCAGCAGTTGGGTTAACTGCGCCAAAGCCCCATCAATGATTGTTGCATCGACTTTACGTTGCCGAGCACTTCGACGCTGGCTTCAAAACTACGAGTAGCCGATATCATGTCAGCCATTTCGTTAACGACATTGATGCCAGAGTAATAAACATACCCTTCGTCATTGGAGAGAGGATTGTTGGGCTCGTAACGCCCTTCCATCATTGAGGAGACTTCAACAACATCGGCAATGCGAATCGGCACCACACCTTGCTGTTGAGTTTGCTGTGCGTTGAAGTGGTTATAGACCGCTGAGAAAATCGGTTTTAGCGGTTTATAAACTTGTGATGGGTCACCAGATACAGAGTCGGCATTCGCCAAGTTACTGGAGATAGTATTAAGCCTGACGGTCTGCGCACTCATCGCTGAGCCTGCCGTCTCGTAGATACCTAAGAATGCCATGATGTCCCTACCTAATTCACTTATTGTCCTTTGATGGCAGACTTTATCCCGTTGATCTTAGACTGCAAAAACGCAAGGCTCTGATGATAATCCATCACATTTTTCGCGAACCTAGCTTGCTCGTTTTCTAGCTCAACAGTGTTGCCATCTCGTGTTCTTTGCACAGGAATCCGATATTGAGCCGCCGTACCTATGTACCAGTCTTTTGAGTGACCAATTCCACTGAGTACCGCCTCAAATCTGAGATCCATCGCTTTGTAATTAGGCGTATCCACGTTAGCAATATTGGAGCTCAATACTGCCGCTCTGTCCAAACGAAACTGCACCATTTTGGGGTGTACCCCAAGTGCATCGTCTAAGTGAATCATTGCCCTAGCCTCGTCGTTGTTAGGCCTAATCCCTTGTAATAAGTAGGCCTTTATCTTTTTATATTTCTCTCACAACCGAAGTTGAAATGAGATTGCTTTAACCTATAGTTAGGATTAATTAGCGTGTCAAATTTGAGAATGACCGCAAAAACCAACCACTGGTACTTGACATGAAGAAATTATCATTGACTGAATTTGGCAATCCGAGCATAAAAATGCGTAAGTTTCTGTTAAGACATTCAAGCCATTTCTCAACAGAAATTATTGATATTTTTAAATTTAACTTTGCGGGCCGTCACGTCAAAGCCACGTTTTCAGAAGCGCGCCGACCACCAGCAAACAGCATCAAAACCGTTCTTCATATTGAGGAATTTGGACATGTTTTTTTCTTTATTTCACCCCAAGCTGCCGATATTCTGCTACACAAGCACCTCAACAACCCATTACCACTCAAAAAATCTAAGCGTAGCAACCCCGATATTGCGCTAACCCAAACCCACCTAAGGCTTTTTCAAAAGTTCACCATGGCGATCACCAACGCGCTGACTGCCGATGCCAATCATTACGCCATTGAGCACACCGACCATCAGCCCTCTGACATTGGCGTCACCATTACGTTTGAGTTTGACGACCAGCAACTCGATGTGACCTTCATGATCGACAACAAGTATGTGAAAAAGCTGCGCGACATGATGGAAAGGGCTCTTCTCCGCTTAGATGAGCTTGATTTCCGGATAAATGGTAGAGTGAGTTTCTAGGATTGAGGTTTGTCTAATCTTCAATTTAAAGTAATCAGTATCCCTTACTCCTCGGGCTCTCCGTCTAAGAAGACCTATCGATACATTCCCTGCTTCCACTCGGGCATTCGTCAGCTTATATTTTGCATAGTTGCAGATCCCAACTCTTCTCTCCCAAAGCGCGTCTGCAAAGTTGATGAGAGATAAGATCCTCGTCTTTTTAGCAAGCTGGCACCACGCATCAAGCGCTGCGATCATCAAGTCAAAATTACGTTCATCCCATAAGGCTTGAAGCTGCTCTTTGAGCATATAAATCGTACAAAGAGTCTTATTGCTTTCCAGTAAATCATCTAGCCTATCTGACTGCTTATCGCTTAATTTCGGCGCATTTTTGAGGAGTAAAAATAGCGTCCCTTTAAGCATTTTCTTCTCGTCATGTGTTCCTTTCCTAAACGCTTTATTACGCTCTTTCCTTATCAGAAGAGAGTAGTTCTGCATAACGTGAAACCGGTCAAAAACGATGTCTGCATTCGGAAGAGCGTTTCTCACTGCTGATTGGTAAGATTGCCCCATATCCATTGATACCGCTTGGATGCCGTCTCTCGTTTGCGGTGATAATTGTTCAAAAAAGTTGATGAGTACGTTTGAAGTCCGCCCATGGTCAACCCAAATAAGTTGTCCTGAAACGAGATCATAAACGACGGTCATATAATCATGGCCTTTAGCCCTGGCGACTTCATCAACGCCAATATGAACAAGGTTGGTCAACTTCTTAGGCTCTAAAGCAGGCAAGGTAGAGAGAAGGAATGCTTTATCGATATTTTTCACGGTTTCCCAGCGTATGTCTAAATACTTCGACACTGCGTGGATGCTCATATAGCGGCACAGTCCACTAATAAAGTGACAGAACCTCTTTGTATAACGACTCCCCTTATCAACAAAATCAGCCTCTTCAATCAACCTTCGGCCGAGCCTATCCCTTGTCTGAGCCAATTCAATTTCTATAACGCAAGGGCGACCACTGACAGGTAAATCCGACAGGCGACGGTGAACGTAGTGGTCGACGGTGCGCGGAGCTCCAGTCTCAGGATCAACAACTTTACAGCGTCTATCTCGCTTGCACTTGACGAGTACTGAATGAGAGCTTTCTTCAAGCGTTACAGACTGTACGGATTGGCCTTTAAAGTTAAATAGAGCGGAAGATAATAACGACAAACTACAACACTGATATATAAGGTGGGAAGCGATTGTAAATCAATGTGTTAGCGGTTTTATTGTTAGTTTATAGACTCATCTAAGCGGAGAAGAGCCGCGATCTTAGGGCACCCGCAACTCAATTTTGCGACGACGAATCATGCGCTCTGGGTGGCAGAGATAGGCCCGAGACCTTCCGATGCCTATAAAGCCAACGTCGGAGACTTTTTCCGTTCACGTTTATCAAGTCATCGCAGCGCTGTTCAAGAAGTCATTCAACAACACATTCTGCCTCGATTTACCTAATCCATTCGATAAAGAAAACCACCGTTAAAAATCAACTTCGACTAAACCACAAGGAAGTCTTAATGAAAATAAAAACCATGGTACTTGGTAACGCTTTGCTTGCTGCCGTAATGGGGACAGCTTTCTCTCTTCATTCCTATGAACCGGAAAGAGAGATTTCTAACTACCAAGGAACATACACCTGCCACCCTGAAGCGATTTACGACCCACGTTCTATTGATGAAGTGCAGAGCATCGTCCAAGACGCTCTGATACGCGGTAAGAAAGTGATGACGGGAAATCGCAAGTTCGCCAGCCAAATCGATGCCGCCTGCGCCGGTGACGACCAAGTTCAAATCACTCTGAAGAATATGAATAAGATCGTGCACTTCGATGCAACAAATAAGACCGTCACTGTTGAAGCCGGTATGCGGTTCAACGATCTCAATGACTTCTTACGCGGGCAAGGTTACGCGATCAACATGGTGACTGAGTTAGCTATCTTTACCGTTGGTGGCATGCTGGGCAGTGGCACACACGGCTCTACGTTAGATAGACCAAGCAACATGCTCGCTGACTACGTTACCCAGCTAAAAATTGTTGATGGGCAAGGCGAGGTCAGAGTACTTGAGGGCGATTTACTGGACGCCGCAAGAGTGAACCTTGGTGTACTTGGCGTAGTGGTTGAAGCGACATTAAAACTTGAAGATGCCTTTAAAGTGAAAGCAGAAGTCACCGGTTATCGAGATGATTCCGACCTTGAAGACGTGGTACTGGATATTGCACACAACAACTACTCAGCGAACATCGCATGGTTCCCCCGGTCTAGGGCGTTACACCACCACACTTTACAACCCAGTACCAATCGAGACAGAAGGCCAAGCCTACAATGCACAAGCCGATGTCACAGATGCGGAAGAGTTTTTCTTCGGGCTACTGTTTAATGCCGCACACGAATTCCCGGGGGCTGGTTTGCAATGTCTTGCTGCCGTCGCTCGTTACAATGGCCGAGCAAAGTCCTACTTCAGAGACAGTGTCACAGGTAAGACAGTTGATGAGCCTATCGGCTATTCAGACCAAATGCAGTACTTCGAATGCAAAGACCCGAACAAATGTATCTGGGATCGTCTGCCTATCGCGCTTCAAGAAGTTGCTATCGACATTGAGCGCCTACCAAACTGGATCAATGATGTCCGCCAGATCGTCGACGCACACCCACGTACTTGCTTCCCACTCAATGGTATTTACTTCCGATTTGGTAAAGCTTCTGACAGTTATTTAGGAATGAGCGCAGGGCGAGATACCGCTTTCGTCGGCATTGAATATACACTGCGTAAAGAGGGTAAAAAAGAACCTAAAAACTACTTCGTGAACCTAGAAATAGAGCAAATGTCGCTGCGAAAATATGATGCGCGACCTCACTGGGGTAAAAACTCAGTCGCTATTTTTGAGGACATGCCCTCTCGCTTCCCGATGTGGCCTGAGTTCTTACAAGCCAAAGCGGAGCTGGACCCTTTCGATACCTTCACCAACCCATTCTGGGAGCGTGTGAGTGGTGAAACGCCATTAGAAGATTATCTAAAACCAGGATGTAACGTGCGTGGCGAATGTTACTGTCAAGAAGATGCCCACTGTCAATCAGGGACGACTTGTCAGTCAGGGCTCTACTTCACTGACGCTCGCATCTGCCGAAAATAACCGGCTCGTCAGGCATATAGCACTGCGCTCTATGCCTGATACTCGTTTTTCCAAAGGATCCAAAAAAGGACATCACTTCAATGAACCTCTGCCAACTACTGCGTTTAGGGCTAACATGTTGCTGCCTGTTCGTAGCACAAGGATTTGCTACCACACTCGAGGATATACGCCCTCATACTCCATCATCTCAACAAACTTGGGCTGAACAATGGTTCTACAATATCGCCGTTCCAGAGGTCGGCTACTTTAAAATCAGCCTACAAACCTACATCGCTCCTAACTTTACTGACCCAACGCCTAAGGCATACGTGCACCTCGCGTTTACACCGGTAAACGGCAAGACAGTGAAATACGACATCTTTCGTGATGAGTTAATACTTCGTGGTTTTAACGACTCGGAACAGTTCCATTACGAAATACCGGGGATTGTCGTCGCCAATAAAGACACACTGAATGTAACTTTCGAAGACTTTCAATTCTCGATGCGTTGGGATGGCGAACATACTCATTATTGGCGTGGCAGAAATCCGGGGCAAACGCCTTTCGGTATTATTCCTGAATTACCGGGAGTCGGAGGTAAATGGTTTCTTTACACCGTTGGCACGCCGATTCAATACAGTTTCTACGATGGTGAGCAATCTCTATTTGGAAGCGGATACGCTCAGCTTGATAAAGGGTGGTATGACAAAGAGTCTAGCGCAGGAATGATCTACACCATGGGACTTTCTGATGAACTCTATTACATGTTTACAGGCGCAAAAGTTGGGAATTCTAATATTGAACTGTGGGCTGGCCGCTATATCTCTCCTAATTATGACCTGATCTTCTACCCGGCGATTGGCAATATTTCACTGAAAAGAGAGGTAGATTCCTGCGCAGGGTACTTAAAATTCGAAATGAACAAAATTAACTACAAGATGGTCATGGAAGTAAAATCCGAACTGGAAAGCTTTTACCCGTTAGCCTTCCCTTCTGTGATTATCTTTGGCGGAGAGCAGAAGTACATGAAATCGATGAAGGCTGCGGTCAATGTCTCTTTATATGAGCACAACGTTTTGGCAGAAACCATAGAGATGCCGCAAGCCTTATTGGAGTTTAGTGGCCCTTTCTATTGCGATGCCTTGGATGATATTCAAAATTCAGCACTTTAGATCGGTTTAAACATACCGTTACTGTTCCTAGAAACACAACAGCGGAGTAGCACTGTTATAGTGCTACTCCGCGCAATTATCACGAATCTATTTCAAACTTTAGCGCATAACAAACAACTCTTCGTGATAGTGTTTTTCAATATCAAATTGATAAGCGTCTAACTCTTTCTTCAATGATGTTGAGAATAACTCAGGTCCACAAAAATAGAATTCATAATCATTCAGGTCACCACATTGGTTTGCGATTAGTCCGGCGTTTAACCTTGGAGAATGCAAAGTATCAATAACGTTCAGCTTTACTCCCACCTCATGAGCTAAGCCTAGTAGCTCATCAACCAAATGCTCGTCGATACCACGAGTACAGTAAAACAACTCGATTCGAGGGTGTTCTGGTTCACTCTTGAGCGCTTCAAGTGTGGCAAAGAACGAAGCAATCCCGACACCACCAGCAACCCAAATTTGTGGCTTGCTCAAATCAAATTCAAGACGGCCATAAGGTCCTTCAACTCTTACGGTATCACCCGCTTTGACTCGCTCGTACAAGCCATTAGTAAAATCACCCAACTCTTTGATCAAGAAACGTAGCTCTGAATCTTCACTGCCAGAAACAATGGTAAACGGATGCGGGTCTTCATTACCGAAACGCAAGTAAGCAAACTGCCCTGCTTTGTGACCTTGCCAAGATGCATCCGGCTTTAACACAAGCTCCATCACTTCAGCCTTTGGAAAATAGCGAGTCGAAGCGATAGTCGCTGAGTGACGATTACGACGCCCAACCAAACCCAACAAGCTGTAAATCGCGGCGATAGATCCAACCAAAGCAAATGCCACCGTTAGGTAATAAATAGGCTCTCCCCAATACGCTCGTTTAAGCAGTATTACCGAGTGAAAAGCGATAAACAGATACGCGACTGACATCAGACGGTGCGACAATCTGAACGGTTTGTACTTCACTGCCGCCCATAGTGATGCCACAAGTAGAACGAGTAATAAGTAAAAACCCCATTCACCGATACTTTGAGCAATATCGCGCAGTTCGTTGGCCCACAGCTCCCAACCAGTCAACACCACTTGTGGCCCTGAACCATCATGTCGAACAGGCTTAGCCAAGATGCCAAAAGTCACCAGCGACTTAGGAATTTGGTACCACAACCAGTGTGTGACACCCAATGCCACACCACCGATGCCAAGCCATTTATGGACTCGATACGCTTTATCCATACCTTTGAGCCAATTCTCGACCATAGGCAAACGCATTGCCAAAACCATGGTGATGGACATTAACATCAGAGACAAAATACCCGAGTACTGAATCATGGCTGAGCGCCATTCAAAGACATTGCTTGAAGCGAATAATTGCGGTTCCATCGCAAACCAAAAGGCTGACATTGT
>AAZW01000062.1 GCA_000169995.1 Vibrionales bacterium SWAT-3
GAACCTCTGAGTTGAGGCGAGAAACAGTAAAGATATTTGGATTAGTCATAGAAGCACTATCTTTCCTTGAAGGAAGGTCTTTCTTGGAATCTCACAGGGCGTGAGTATGGAAGATAGCGGCAATATAATACATATCAAGGGGGTAAATGCAAATTAAAAATACAAAAATGTGTAGCCAAGCGATTTCCCCGTGCGTATAATCCCTCCGCAATATCTAATCCAAAGCACTTCATTATGCGAAACGATGAAGTCGGATTTTTCTTTCTACTCCTCAATTGTGAGATATTGCAAATGCTAAGAATTGCCAAAGAAGCGCTGACATTCGATGACGTACTACTCGTGCCAGCTCACTCCACTGTTCTCCCAAACACAGCTGATCTTCGCACTCAGTTGACTAAAAACATTTCACTGAACATCCCTATGATTTCTGCGTCGATGGATACCGTGACGGAAGCTCGTCTGGCTATCGCACTCGCGCAAGAAGGTGGCATTGGCTTTATCCACAAGAACATGTCTATCGAGCAACAAGCTGAAATGGTTCGCCAGGTTAAAATTTACGAAGCAGGCGTGGTTTCTCACCCTGTAACTGTAAGCCCTGACGCAACGATTGCTGATGTTGTTGCCCTGACTGAGAAGCACGGTTTTGCTGGCTTCCCTGTAGTGACTGAAACAAACGAACTGGTTGGTATCATTACTGGTCGTGACGTTCGCTTTGTAACAGACCTTTCTAAGAAAGTTGACGTAGTAATGACGCCTAAATCGCGTCTAGCTTCTGTTAAAGAAGGTGCAACTCGCGAAGAAGTTCAAGAGAAAATGCACGAAGCACGTGTTGAAAAAGTACTTGTTGTAAATGATGACTTCCAACTAACAGGAATGATCACTGCAAAAGACTTCCACAAAGCAGAACGTAAACCAAACGCTTGTAAAGATGAGCGCGGCAGCCTACGTGTAGGTGCAGCTGTTGGTGCTGGTGCTGGTAACGAAGAGCGTGTTGCTGCTCTTGTTGAAGCTGGCGTAGACGTTCTACTTATCGACTCTTCACACGGTCACTCTGAAGGCGTACTTAACCGTATCCGCGAAACTCGCGCTGCATACCCAGATCTACAAATCATCGGTGGTAACGTAGCAACTGGCGCTGGCGCTCGTGCTCTTATCGAAGCGGGTGTAAGTGCAGTTAAAGTTGGTATCGGCCCTGGTTCTATCTGTACAACTCGTATCGTTACGGGTGTTGGTGTTCCTCAAGTAACAGCAATTGCAGACGCAGCGGAAGTTGCAAACGAATACGGTATTCCAGTAATCGCAGATGGCGGTATCCGCTTCTCTGGTGATATCTGTAAAGCTATCGTTGCTGGCGCATCTTGTGTGATGGTTGGTTCAATGTTCGCGGGTACTGAAGAAGCACCAGGTGAGGTTATTCTTTACAACGGTCGTTCTTACAAGTCTTACCGTGGTATGGGTTCTCTTGGCGCTATGTCTCAAGGTTCTTCTGACCGTTACTTCCAATCTGACAACGCTGCAGACAAGCTTGTTCCAGAAGGTATTGAAGGTCGTATCGCATACAAAGGTCGTCTAAAAGAGCTCGTTCACCAACAAATGGGTGGTCTACGCTCGAGCATGGGCCTAACAGGTTCTGCGACGATTGAAGACATGCGTACTAAAGCTGAGTTTGTTCGTATCTCTGGTGCGGGCATGAAAGAATCTCACGTACACGATGTTCAAATCACTAAAGAAGCACCTAACTACCGTTTAGGTTAATAATACGTCCAAACGTTTGAATAATGTGCCGATTAAGTCGGCACATTACTATACCAATCGTAGTAAATAACTGGTCATCCTAGCTTGTTAAAAAACTCGATAACTTCGTTAGGATTTTTGATTGTAGAATAACTACTTATCAGAAAATCCTGCCTTGTTCTCAAGCTTTTTTCCTGCGCTATTCCAGAACACTTACTTACTGTGATTGGTATTACATCTACCGCCTGTTTTGATGAAGGTCTGATTTTCTCAAAACACGAGGTTAAAGATATCTAACGAAAACGTTTGCTTTATTTCTTGAAGAGTTAATCAGAGGTGAGTAAACTCGCCTCCGTTTGATCACATAGCCAATAAGACTGCTTAAAATGACTAAAAATATTCATGACCAACGTATTCTAATTCTAGACTTCGGTTCTCAATACACACAGCTAGTTGCTCGTCGTATTCGTGAGATCGGTGTTTACTGTGAACTTTGGAGCTGGGACGTAGACGAAGCGGATATTCGTGAATTCAATCCAGACGGTATCATCCTATCTGGTGGCCCTGAAAGTGTAACGGAAGAGAACTCTCCACGTGCACCTCAGTACGTGTTTGATTCAGGTGTTCCTGTATTTGGTATCTGCTACGGCATGCAAACTATGGCTGAGCAACTTGGCGGTAAAGTAGCAACGTCTACTGAGCGTGAGTTCGGCTACGCAGCGGTACAAGTGACTGGTGAATCAGCACTGTTCGCTGACCTTGAGTCTACTCAAGATGTTTGGATGAGCCACGGTGACAAAGTGGTTGAGATCCCAGCAGATTTCACAAAGATCGCTGAAACAGACACTTGCCCATACGCAGCAATGGCAAACGAAGAGAAGAAATACTTCGGTGTTCAATTCCACCCAGAAGTAACACACACTAAGAACGGCCTGAAAATGCTTGAGAACTTCGTTCTTAACGTTTGTGGTTGTGAAGGTCTGTGGACTTCAGCTTCAATCATTGAAGATGCAGTTGCACGTATTAAAGAGCAAGTAGGTGACGACGAAGTTATCCTTGGTCTTTCTGGTGGTGTTGATTCATCAGTAGTTGCAATGCTTGCTCACCGCGCTATCGGTGACAAACTAACGTGTGTATTCGTAGATAACGGCCTTCTTCGTCTGAACGAAGCTGATCAAGTTATGGAGATGTTTGGCAACAAGTTTGGCCTAAACATCATCAAGGTTGATGCTGAAGATCGTTTCCTTAAAGCACTTGAAGGTGAAGCTGAGCCAGAAGCTAAGCGTAAGATCATCGGTCACGTATTCGTAGATATCTTCGATGAAGAGTCTAAGAAACTGTCTAATGCTAAGTGGCTTGCTCAAGGTACTATCTACCCAGACGTAATCGAGTCTGCTGCATCTAAGACTGGTAAAGCACACGTAATCAAATCTCACCACAACGTTGGTGGCCTTCCTGATGATATGGAAATGGGTCTTGTTGAGCCTCTACGTGAGCTGTTTAAAGATGAAGTACGTAAGATCGGTCTAGAACTTGGTCTTCCATACAACATGCTTTACCGCCACCCATTCCCGGGTCCAGGTCTAGGTGTTCGTGTTCTTGGCGAAATCAAGAAAGAGTACTGTGATCTACTGCGTCGCGCAGATGCTATCTTCATTGAAGAGCTTCACGCTGCTGACCTTTACCACAAAGTATCTCAAGCATTCACGGTATTCCTACCAGTACGTTCAGTTGGCGTAATGGGCGATGGCCGTAAGTACGATTGGGTTGTATCTCTACGTGCTGTAGAAACAATCGATTTCATGACTGCTCACTGGGCACACCTACCATACGACTTCCTAGGTAAGGTATCTAACCGCATTATCAACGAAGTTGATGGCATTTCACGTGTTGTTTACGACATCTCTGGTAAGCCACCAGCAACTATCGAGTGGGAATAATCTCTTAGAGATTTAACCGATATTTGATATAGCTATTTAAAGCCTCGGACTCAGTTCGGGGCTTTTTTGTTTTCCACGCCGCGTAGTCAATGGTTGTGGTTTGAGGGGGGATTGAGCGTAAGAAACCAAATTAGTTGGAAACTAGATATCAGCTCAAGAAACCATGAGACGCATTGTTACCTTTAACTATACATAAAACTATCACTCGCAATTTTTATAAAATCACACCGCAACAGCTAGGCTATTTCCCACGTGCCACATACTCTTTGATGGACTTATTAAGGACAGATAAGAGAATCCATCATGTTAAAAATCAAATATTTGGCGACAGTATTGGGCTGTACTTTAGCAGCACAAAGTCATGCGTCTTTGAACATTCAACCTGATCCGCAAAACCCGAATGGTTACCTTATTGAGAAGTCGGCTTTACAGGCTGCTGAACAAGCGAAAACCTCGGACCCTATGTATGCGATCTGGTCACAGGCACTACAAACTCGTTCGAACACCATCGTTGAAGCGATTGAACCCGGTTCACCTTCCAACCCTGAGAATGTAAAGCGGGTTGAGCGCGTATTCCCTCAATCTGAATGGGACTTCCTTACTCAGATGGCAGCCCCTGAATACACTTACACTCGCTTTCTACGTGCGATTGGTAAATTCCCTGCGTTCTGTGGAGAGTACACTGATGGCCGCGACTCTGATGCCATCTGTAAGAAATCCATCATCACAGCCTTTGCTCATTTCTCTCAAGAGACGGGCGGCCACATCGCGATAGATAATACTTCTGATAACCCGTTGGGTTTAGAAGAGTGGCAGCAAGCGTTAGTCCATGTTCGTGAAATGGGTTGGTCTGAAGGGCAAGAAGGTTACACCACAGGCTGTGGTCAGAATGATTGGCAAAATGCACGCTGGCCATGTGCGGCAGGGCAGGGTTACTTCGGTCGTGGTGCTAAACAGCTTTCTTACCACTTTAACTACGGCGCTTTCTCTGAAGTGATGTTCGATGGTGATGCAACCGTGCTGCTGAATAATCCGGGGCTAGTTGCTGATTCATGGTTGAACTTGGCTTCGGCTATTTGGTTCTTCTTAACGCCACAAGCACCGAAGCCAGCGATGCTGCATGTTATCGACCGTACTTGGACACCATCTCAACGTGAACTGGATGCGGGCATTGGTTATGGCTTTGGTACCACCATTAACGTAATCAACGGTGGCATTGAGTGTGGTGAACAGAATAAAGACAAAGGCCAACCGGTTAACCGCATTCGTTACTGGGAAGGGCTAGCGGCGCACTATGAAATTCCTGTAGAGGCAGATGAAGCCAATACCTGTTGGCAACAAACGCCATACGGAAGCTTGAACCTTAATGGCGCAACAGATGTGCTATACACCAACTGGGATGGCAACTGGAAATACTACGCAGATCGTCCCGAAGGTTACTCATTTGAGTGTGAGTTAGTTGGATTCCAAACCGCATATTCAGCGCTAGTTGCAGGGGATTACGAGAAGTGTGTGACTAACTTCTATGGATCTCATGCAAGTTGGCCTGAAGTGAAGGTGGTCGATAAGCTTGATCCGGTAGACCCAGGAACCGACCCTGGTGGCAACGGCTGGAGTGCGACTAAGGTTTACAACGCTGGTGATCAAGTGACTCACAATGGCGCAACTTATGAAGCGAAATGGTGGACACAAGGGGATGACCCTGCCAATGGTGGCCCTTGGAAACTAGTAGCCGGTGAGCCAACACCGCCAGTTGTGACAGATCCAACGCCTGTTGATCCTGCCCCTGTCGATCCAGAACCAGTAGACCCTACACCCGTTGAACCACCTGTGACAGAGCCGCCAGTGGTTGTCGATCCATCTGAATTTATTACGTGGCAAGCCGGTGTTAGCCAAGTGAGTAATGGCGATAAAGTGACGCATAACGGTAAGTGCTTCGTGGCTAAAAACGGCCCAGGTGTTTGGGAAAGCCCAGTTCAATCGAATTGGTTCTGGGATGAAATCAGCTGTAATTAATCGTTCAGCCAATTAAGTACTTTAACTGACGAATCAAAAGCCGAAAGTGATTGCTTTCGGCTTTTGCGTTTCTGCTCTGCGTTCCTCGATCATCTAACGCAAAACTCCCTAGCTGAATGCTAATTTTCCATGTAGAGAATAAAGTCCTGTACAAATTTCAGTTGTGAATTTATATTCACTTTTAAATTATACTTATTCTTTATTTTAGGGTTAAGGTTTACCTATGGAACAGACAGATATCACATCACTCATCCCCATTGTTATTACTTTGGTGTTGTCGTTGGCGACAAGGAATGTAGTGATTGGCCTTTTTGCTGGCGTACTCAGTGGTGTAGCTATGCTCACCGGAATGTTTAGTGAACTAAACCCTCTTGATACTTTTGGGACCATGGTCAAAGGCTACCTAGTGCCACAGCTTACTGACAGCTACAACGCTGGCGTGATTATGCTGTTGGTATTCATCGGGGGCTTTGTCGCTTTGATGGAGAAGTCGGGTGGTGGTGTTGCGTTTGCTAAGCGTGTGACAGAGTGGGTAAGCAATAAATGCCAAGCGCAGATCTCAGCATGGTTTGGGGGAATCGTGATATTTTTCTCTGACTTAGGTACTCCGTTAATTGTTGGTCCTGTCTTTCGCCCCCTTTTCGATAAACTGAAACTCTCTAGACAGAAACTGGCATTCATCATTGACTCAACATCATCACCTGTTGCGATCCTTATTCCTTTTATCGGGTGGGGCGTTTACATCATGAGCCTGATTCAAAAAGAGTTTACGGCTTTGAATGTTAACATGTCTGACTGGGATGCTTTTATCGGTGCGATTCCTTTCCAGTTCTACGCATTCTTAGCGATTTTCATCGTTCCTTTGGTTTCAGTTAAAGGTTTAGACTTCGGACCAATGGCTAAAGCTGAGCGTGATTGCCAAGCCGGAATCAACTCTGGCGTGAACAGCGAATCACTCAATCCTTTCTCGCATAAAAATGCAAAGGCCTCTTTTGTCTGGGCACCATTATTAGTGATGCTGGTGGTATTGTGTGCCATGTTAGTTCCACAAGGTTTCCCATTTCAAAAGGTCGCTGGCTCATCATTCAGAGCAGCGCTGTCTTCGGCTTATTTCTTTGCCGCGATTACCTTGATCTCGCTAATGGCTTACTACGGAGTGAGAAAACTGTCGGATGGTGTTTCTGTGTATCTAAAAGGCATGGGTAACATGATGCCGGTTGCGATTATTTTGGTACTGGCGTGGGCATTAAGCACGATCGGTAAAGAGTTAGGTGCAGCGGCTTATATTGCAGAACAAGCGCAAAGCGGTTTCCCTTACTGGTTAGTGCCTGCGGTTGCTTTCTTGCTGTCGGCTATTATCTCATTCGCTACAGGCTCTTCATGGGGAACCTTTGCCATCATGATGCCGTTGGTTATCCCCACCGCGATTGCGATTGATGCACCGCTGTTGGTTGCGATTGGTGCGGTGCTTTCTGGCGGTCTGTTTGGTGATCATTGCTCACCGATCTCTGAAACTACCATCCTCTCTTCAACAGGTGCAGGGTGTGATCAGTTTGAGCACTTTAAGACGCAATTACCTTACGCATTAATGAACGGTTGTATTGCTCTAGTGAGCTTTGTTGTCGCAGGCTTAACTGGTAGCTCGTTGGTCGTGTTAGGTGCGCTTGCTGCTCAATTGGTTGTGGTAACACTGCTAGCCAAGCGCGACGCGAGTAAAAACGCATCTTCAGAAGTTCAATCTCAAGTGTCTGAATCTAAACCACAACAAGCGTAATTTAAGATTTCAGAAGAGGGATGAGATTCCAGATATCTCGTCCCTCGATTCTGGAATGACGGTTGAGTGAATAGATACGTGATGCGAGTAATCGAGTAACGGAGGCTCGCTCTCTATTGTCTAAGTTTGATGCCAAGGATTCTCGCTTACTCAAACCTGGAGACTCTTTTTCTCATCCAGTATCTAAGCGATCCTTGTTTCTCCCTAACCACCTCAACATACACTCCACTCGTCATTCCCTATCGCGAGGCACGAGCGTAGTAGGGAATCTCTTGCGTTTGACGTTGGTGGTGATACCTAAAGGAGATTCCAGACATCTCGTCCCTCGATTCTGGAATGACGGTTGAGTGAATAGATACGGGATGCGAGTAATCGAGCAACGAAGAACTGGTTCTCTATTGTCTAAGTTTGATGCTAAGAGTTCTCGCTTACTCGAATCTGGAGAGTCTTTTCTCATCCCGCATCTCGTTACCCGTATCTAAGTTACACTCGTTTCTTCCTAACCATCTCAACATACACTTTATCCGTCATTCCCTATAGCGAGGCATGAGCGTAGTAGGGAATCTCTTTCGTTTATCGTTGGTGTGGATACCTAAAGGAGATTCCAGATATCTCGTCCCTCGATTCTGGAATGACGATGGGATGAGTCGATACGGGATGAGAGTAATCGAGCAACGAAGAACTCGCTCTCTATTGTCTCAGTTCGATTCTGAGGGTTCTCGCTTACTCAAATCTGAAGGCGCTTTTCTCATCCCGCATCTCGTTACCCGCATCTAAGTTACACTCGTTTCTTCCTAACCACCTCAACATACACTCCACTCGCCATTCCCTATAGCGAGGCGCGAGCGCAGTAAGGGAGTCTCTTGCGTTTATCGTTAGTGTGCATACTTAAAGGAGATTCCAGACATTTCGTCCCTCGATTCTGGAATGACGATGGGATGAGTAGATACGGATGTGAGTAATTGAGTAATGAAAAGCGCACTCTCTATTGTCTAAGTTTGATGCTAAGGGTTCTCGCTTACTCAAATCTGGAGAGTCTTTTCTCATCCCGCATTTCGTTACCCGCCTCTAAGTTACACTCGTTTCTTCCTAACCATCTCAACATACACTCCACTCGTCATTCCCTATAGCGAGGTACGAGCGTAGTAGGGAATCTCTTGCGTTTATCGTTGTTGTGGATACCTAAAGGAGATTCCAGACATCTCGTCCCTCGATTCTGGAATGACGACTGAGAGACCAGCTCTTCGCATCCCGTATCCCGTTACTCGCATCTTTTCTATAGCGTGATAGTGAATTCTCAATGCATAGTTTTCATGAATATAATCTGCAAAAACCAAATCAAAACCCCAATAAGATCATTTCAACAACCTTAGTTTTCGATAACTGGATTATCCCAAAAGCGATTTATCAATTAAAATTTTCTTACAATTTTTATTGGTTTTTTTTAACCCCCTATTTGATAAAGGTAAATTCGCAATGTCGACCAAACTAGCTAACCCAGCGCCGTTAGGCTTAATGGGTTTCGGTATGACCACTATTCTTCTTAATATCCACAACGCAGGTTTCTTTCCACTAGATTCAATGATCCTTGCAATGGGTATTTTTTACGGTGGTTTAAGCCAAGTTATCGTTGGCACAATGTGTTTCAAACGTGGTGACACGTTCGGTACAACTGCATTTACCTCTTACGGCCTATTCTGGTTGTCTCTAGTTGGTCTAATCGTAATGCCTTACATGGGCCTACCAGCAAGCCCAGCAGCATTCATGGGTTGGTACCTACTTCTATGGGGCATTTTCACAGGCTTCATGTTCATCGGTTCTCTATGCTACCCAGTAGCGAAGCAAGTAGTATTCGGCTCACTAACTATCTTGTTCTTCCTACTTGCAGCTCGTGATTTCACAGGTAGCCAACTGATCGGCACTATCGCTGGTTTCGAAGGTATCTTCTGTGGCGCTTCTGCTATCTACTTCGCAATGGCACAAGTAATCAACAACGAATACGGCCGCACAGTACTGCCAATCGGTGAGAAGAAAGCACCTCAAATGGCAACACAAGAAATCGCTGCATAATCTCGCGTTTCTTAGAAATATAAAAAAAGGGTTAGCCATGGCTAACCCTTTTTTGCATTTGCTCTAAAGAAAAACAGAATCTAGAGCAACTTATCGTTCAAAAGCTGTAATTGAAGGCCTTACGCTGAAGGCTGTTCTACTGGCTTGCTATCTGCCACTTCAGCTTCTGGCGACTTACCCGTCTTACGCTTGTACTTCTCTTCCCAGTAAGTTGCACCTTTGATGCCTAGTTTTACAGGGTTGAATGTGTACTCGGTTACGCCTTTACTCTGTTGCTCTTCGTAGTCAGCCAAAGCTTTTAGCGCAGGCTTAGACATGAAGAAGATAATCAGAATACCAACGATGTTTAACCATGCCATCAAGCCAACACCAACGTCACCCATTGCCCATGCAAGGTTCGCTGTTTTAACTGTGCCATAGAAAACTGCAGTGATAAGAACAAGCTTAAGTACGAACATCATGCCAGGGATCTTGATGGTACGACGTAGGTAAGCAATGTTCGTTTCTGCAATGTAGTAGTAAGCAAGAATCGTTGTAAATGCGAAGAAGAACAGAGCAAATGCGATGAATGGCTTACCAACACCTGGTAGTGCGCTTTCAATCGCTAGCTGTGTAAATACAGGGCCGTTTGCACCAACGTTTGCTGCTAGGTTTTGTACAAGGAATACGCCTTCTGCACCGCCGTGAACGTTGTAAGCACCAGTGATGATGATCATGAACGCTGTAGCAGAACAAACTAGCAATGTATCGATGTAGATAGAGAATGATTGAACCAAACCTTGCTGAGCTGGGTGATCAACACTTGCTGCCGCAGCTGCGTGAGGACCAGTACCTTGACCCGCTTCGTTTGAGTAAACACCACGTTTAACACCCCAACCAATCGCAGCACCGAAGCCAGCCATAGGCGTGAATGCATCACCAACAATCATAGAGAACACAACAGGAACTTGGCTGATGTTTAGTAGGATGATAACGAACGCGATAATGATGTAAGCCAATGCCATGAATGGAACAACGATTTGTGTGAAGTTCGCAATACGTTTAACACCACCGAAGATGATGAAACCAAGGATGATAGCGACAACAGTACCAGTGAAAATTTTAGCGAAACTGAATGTACCGACAGCTGTTTCGATCATTGCACCTGAACCAAATGCAGCTTCTACAGCGTTACCGATGCTGTTTGACTGAACACCTGGAAGTAAAATACCACAAGCAAAAATAGTCGCGATTGCAAAGATCCATGCGTACCACTTCTGACCCATCGCTTTTTCGATGTAGTAAGCCGGACCACCACGGAACTGGCCTTCGTCTTCTTCTTTGTAGATTTGCGCTAGCGTAGATTCTGCAAATGCAGTTGCTGCACCAAAGAAGGCAACAACCCACATCCAGAATACTGCACCAGGGCCACCGAAACCGATAGCAGCAGCAACACCTGCAATGTTACCTGTACCTACACGGCCAGATAGCGAAACAGCAAGAGCTTGGAAAGATGAGATACCTTTATTCGAACTTTTACCAGATAGTAACAAACGCCACATTTCAAAAAAGTGACGGATTTGTACAAATCGAGTCATGACCGAGTAGAACAAACCAGCACCTAAACATAGATAGATAAGTACTGGACTCCAGATTATTCCATTCAAAAAATCAACGAATGACTGCATGAGTATTTTCCCTGTTAGTTTTACTTGTGATTGTTTTTCGAACAACACAATACTTCACTTGTAACCTGAGTGTTAAATTATTTAACTGCGCATTCGGATTACTGTGACATAAAGCATGTTGTGGGAGCGAATTGTTAACGCTTAGTTCTATTTCGAGAATTGTTTTATTTAAAATTAAATGCAACTAGTTGCTATTGGGCGGTTTTTAAGAAATGCATAAATAGTGATTAATACAAAAGTGTGAGTTACTTGAAGGTTTGAGAATGGGGTGAGACAGAAAACCGCACTTTTAGCCGATTGGAAGTAACGGCTGTAACCGACGGAATGTTATCGATAAGTTAGAATATATCACCTCTATTTAGAGCTCTGACAGCTTTAAGAAGAGGTGTTCTTTTGAAGGAGGGAAATGGCAAGAGGGCCCGCTACATTTGGATCAGTGCCCAGTTAAAAGCCTGTTTTAAACAACGTTGAATCCCTGTTTTATCAGCTCTTGAGCGAATTCAGACTGGGTATCTGGTTCACCGTGTATCAAATGCACCTCTTTGGGCGCCACAGGAATGCCAGCAATAAAGCGCTTGAGATCTTCTTGGTCGGCATGAGCAGAGTAACCAGACATGCCATGAATTTGAGCATTCACCTCTACTTGCTTGCTGTCGATTGATACCTGCATTTCACCTTGTTGAAGCTCTCTCCCTAGCGTGCCGTGCGCTTGGTAGCCTGCCAGAATCACATCGGTTCGTTTATCGGGCAGCAAGGCAGATAAGTAGTTCATGATTCTGCCTCCCTGGCACATACCAGAAGCCGCGACCACAATCGCAGGTCCACCGGTTGAACGCAGTCTATTGACGATTTTCTTATGCATCCTATGCCCGTCGACAGTTATGCACTGCTCAAATGCCAGTGGATGACGTTTCAGTTCAAGCCGTTGTTTTGCCTCTTGGCCCCAGAGTTCTTTAAAGCGTCGGTAAGAACGGGTGACTTTCAGAGCCATCGGTGAATCAAGAATGATAGGAATGTCCGCACTGAGTTGATGCTCAAAGATCAGTTGCTCAATATCAAACAGGAGTTCTTGTGTGCGGCCAATACTAAATGCCGGGATCAAGATGACACCACCATCTAGTAGCGAACGATCGATGATGGCTTTAAGGCGTTCGGCTCGTGTCGCAATATCATCGTGTGTGCTAGTGCCATAGGTTGATTCGATAAACAGGTAGTCTGCCTGTTGAGGAGGCATAGGGTCGGGCAGTAAAGGTGTATTACTTGGCCCTAAGTCTCCCGAAAACACGACCACTTGTTGACTAGGTAACTTTATCTCGATATAGGCAGAACCCAAGATATGCCCAGCAGGTTGCAAACGAGCATACAGAGTATTTGGCCTACCATGAACCTTTCCGTTATTTTGCTGTTCAGCGGCGATAGGAAACCACTCTCCATAAGGCTTGGGAGCAATCAATGAGTGGAGCTTTTTCAGTATTAGCTTTGCTTGTTTATGGCTTAGCCCTTGCAGCTTTAAGCCATCTTCAATCATTAAAGGAGCCAGTTCAGCGGTGGCTTGAGTGCAATAAATCGGTTGGTTGAACCCGGTGGCGAGCAACCAAGGCAGTCGCCCGATATGGTCTATGTGAGTATGAGTTAGCAGTAGAGCATTGAGGTGGGATGTTTCAAAATCGATATCAAGAGGGCGTGCGTCCGAACCTTGAAAGAGGCCACAATCGATGAGCACCGATTGGCCTGAATCTCTTAACTCGTGACAAGATCCTGTGACCGTATGTTTACCGCCATGGTGAATTACTTCCATCGTTTACTCCCATTGCTCTATGCCGTTTCCCGCGTTTTATTTTGCGGATAAGTGTCAGCAAGTAAAACAAGAACAATGAGAGTTGCGATCGTTGAGTATCTTTTTAAGTAACTGAGCGATGACTCAGTGTGTTCGTTGCGAGTTAGTTAGTAGAAGAACGGTCTGAATCGAGCTCTGGGTTTTGTTGTGATTCCAATCTAGCGACTTCAGCATCAAGCTCTGCAATCTTCTCTGCCATTAGCGCATGGCAGTGATTCGCCAGTTCTCTTGCGTCACTCAGCTTGTATCCGGATACATCAATAGGTTCAAGCATCTCGGTAATCACAATGCCGTTGTTTAATCGGTTAAAGTCGATTTTGTTGTGAGTGGTGCTCGTGCACATCGGGGTGATAGGCACACCCGCCTCAATCGCCATTCGGAAAGCGCCCGTTTTGAAAGGCAATAGACCGCGGCCTTTACTACGAGTTCCTTCAGGGTAAACCCACACAGACAGATCTCGTTGATGAATCGCTTCTGCCACTTGTTTAATGGTATCGCGCGCTTTCGACTTGTCTTCACGGTTGATCAAAATGTTCCCCGTGATCCAATACAGAAGCCCAAAAAACGGCACCACCAACAAATCGCGCTTTCCTAAAGAAACGGTGCGTGGTCTTAGCATTCCAGGGTCGGTAACAAAGTCCAATATGCTTTGGTGGTTAGATATATACACGCTCTTTTCTGGTGTGGGTGCATTCTCTAGGCCACGCTGCACCAGTTTTACACCAAGGATCTTCTGTAATTGGTTGAACCAACGACAAAAAAAGTATACATGCTTAGGGTTCTTGGGGCTAAACAAGCAGTAAACAAAAGCAAATAACGTGGTGAAGATAATAAACACCGTAGCCAAGATAATACGAAGAACAGCAAGCACAATTGACTCCTTACTCACTACAAGGATGCAGTGATTAAATAGTTTTAGATAATTGAAGTTTTCACTCTATTTAACCGAAATGCAACAATTAACTGTGTGTGAGGCCTATTTTTAGATCTGTATATAAAACAATGACTAACAATCACTCACAGACAGGCTTACCGAGCTTACACGTGTTCACCAGTAAAGGGCGGGATCGAACTTTAACCATTGAAAATAATGGATTTATTTTACAGGGAACTTTTTTAGATAATCACGATCTGATCATGAAGTAAAAAAACATGAGAAATTCGCACATGATTATCATTGAGCAACTTAAAAAAGTGAAAGATACCCGTTCGCACATCAATCAAGTTTATCCTGTTATGGAAGTCGCTTTCGTGGTCATAACAGCCATGATTTGTGGTCAAAATAAATGGACAGAGATTAAGGATTTCGGTGAAGGAAATATCGAGTGGTTACGTGAGTATTTCCCCTACGAAAATGGTCTTCCCACTCGACATAATATAGCTGCGATCATGAGATCCGTTGTGCCAGAGACGCTATTGGAAGCTATGGTGGGCTGGGTCAATTTGCACAGAGAGAAGCATGCACAGCCTATAATCAGTGTTGATGGGAAGGTTCTAAAAGGGGCAAAAGCAAGCAAACAACAGCACCCCCTCTATATGGTTTCGGCATTTGATGTAGACGAGGGTTTGACTCTCACACACCAACCTTGTGACGGCAAAGGTATGGAGCTGCTAGCAATAAGAAACATGCTAGACGCTTTAGATATCAAAGGATGTTTATTAACTGCTGATGCCCTGCATTGTCAGGTTGAAACACTGAATAAAGTAGTTGATAAAGGTGGAGATATCCTAGTACAAGTTAAACTGAATCAACCAAGTTTATTAGCAGAAATTGATGTGCAATTCCAAGACTATTGGGCTTTGCCTGAAGATAAACAGGAATCATACATCACGGAAGAGAAAGGGCATGGTAGAAAAGAGGTTCGTGAGGTTTACGTGCTTCCTGCAGCCTTCAGCGAAGCACTCAGACAGAAGTGGTGTCTCGTAAAAAGCATTGTTGCAGTGGTAAGAGATAGGAGTGTCAAAGGGAAAGGAAGTTATGAAACCTCGTACTATATTTGCACAGACCATTTATCTTTAGAGTTAGCCTCAAAGGCAACAAGAAAGCATTGGCATATTGAGAATCAGCAGCACTGGGCGTTGGACGTAATTTTCAAAGAAGACGAGCAGCGAATTTACGCTGGGGATTCAGCGTTGAATATGGCTTGTTGTCGTCGCTTTGTGCAGAACCTATTTAGAAAATCAGAGGGTAACTTGTCTGTACCAAGAAAGATGAACCAAGCCGCATGGAATAAAGATTACAGGGAAAAAGTTCTTTTTACATCAGATTAACAAAGTATATTCGCGCCCTTTTCACCAGTACGGGGTTATGAGGGCCAATATTGCTTATTTGGGTCTGATTGCTCTACCCATTCAGCATTTTGGCGAACTTCGAAATAGAGCTGAAGACCGTTATAAGACATGAAAGCCGCAGGGCCGCCAAGGTGTTCGAAATAGTCAAAATAATCATCTTCAAGCGCGCACAGCTGAGCTAAATCTTCCACCTTGTTCGCCAGTGCCCACTGAATCGCAAATACCGGAGCCGTTGAGCCTGCAACCGACACTTCTTCAATATTGGGGTTAAACATCGCATTAGCCTGTTCCAGTAGAATCTCTTGCTGTTCAGATTCTTGCAGCAGTACCTCATCGACGATCGCTAAGCGCTTGGTATTCGAGACATTCTTGTTCAGCTTTGCAATTCTCAGTGCGTAGCTAAATCTTTCCGATGAAACAATATTGACCAGCTCAGACAGCAGTTCTTTGTCTACCCCGGCTGCCTTGGTGAAATAGTCGATACAAGAGTGGATTGAAGCATAACGAGTACCTTCAAATTCAAAGCCACTGGTTTCGTCGTAGGCCTCAATGGCGATGTTATCAAGCGACAAAGGCCACCCTTGATACTCGACTCGTTGCTTGGCTATTTGATACATCTTCCAAGCGCTGCGCCCAAAGCCGCCAAGTGTCGAGCCCGTAAATTCACTGTCTATCAGCTCTTGCTCTGTCCAGTTCTCACCAATACCTAAGTGCTTGGCATACTTATCAATGAGCGCATGCTTTATCTGGTCGCGAACCGCCCAAATCGAAGTTAGGTCTTTGGCATATTTCACACTCGCGCACTCTTTACACGCTGGCAGTGCTATCGGCGCATGACCAACCTTGGCAAAAAGCGACGCGGTTTTAGGAAACTCAACGCAGTGATTAGAAGGCTCACCACAAAACCAACAGGTGTGGCGCAGGTTGAATGGGATGTCTATGTAAGAGTATTGAGTCATTGAGCGTCTATCGGCTGAGTGTTGAGGTTGGGGGCATTACGGTAAAACAATTATCTCTGTTCGGGTGTCGCCTTGCACCTGGTTTGTTTCACTTTTCCACCGAGTTTGATTTTAGGCGCTTGTTATCTGAATGGGTTGGTGGAGATATGTTTATATAAAACAGCGACTAATGGTCAATGTTGATGGGAGTGGCTGAACCGAGATGTGCCGCTAGTAATCTTGTTAGGTCACTATTACTATGGAGCTAGACTCCTTACTCCAATAGCGCATATGTCTTCATCGATTCCTTTTTACGATAAAAATGCTCACCTACTTTGCCAGCAGTACCATTCTGTTGCTTTCGAAGCTGTTCATAAAAGCTGGCAAGCTTATTGGCCTTTAGAGGGCGATAAGGTGCTAGATGTAGGGGCGGGATGTGGCCGTGATGCGTTATGGATGCAAAAGGCTGGTGCGGAAGTCATCGCGATAGAACCCAGTGCGTCATTACGTGAGCAGGGCTCAGAATATACTGGGCCAGACGTTACATGGTTGGATGATTCACTCCCATCCTTGAGTCGAACTGAAAACCTTGGAATGCGTTTTGACCTGATACTAGTAAGTGCTGTGTGGATGCACCTTGCACCGTCATATCGCGAGCGAGCATTCAGAAAGTTATCTAACTTACTCGCTCCAAATGGCAAATTGGTGATTACGCTACGTCACGGAGAGTTTCATGACGACCGAGAGGGGTATGAGGTCTCGGTTGAAGAGCTTGAGCGTTTGTCGAAAAACAGTGCCTTGTTGGTGCGTCATGTCGATGATAGCCAAGACACCTTGAAGCGCAGTGAGGTTTGGTGGCAAACCGTAGTGATGACCTTGCCCGATGACGGCTCGGGTGATTTAAACAAGGTGCGCCACATTATTGTGAATGACAATAAGTCGGCCACATACAAATTGGCTCTGTTAAGAACCTTGCTGCGAATCGCAGATGCCCATTCAGGTGCTGTGATTGATCGAACCGATGGCAAGATATCTCTACCAGTGGGTTTGGTTGCTCTGTATTGGGTTAGGCAATTTAAGCGTCTCATTGATATCGATATAGAAGGCGTTGGGATTCAGCAAAATAGCAACACGAGTAAAGGCTTAGGGTTTGTAAAAGACGATGGCTGGAACAAACTCAAGCACCTCAGTGCTGATGATTTAGCGATAGGCACGCTGTTTATTGGTGATGAAGCCAAAGCACTGCAGAAGTTGTTTTCACAGACGATCAGCACCATTAAATCGGGCCCAGTGACCTTTATTTATCAAGGTTCCAAAGAGAATAAGTTGTTTGAGATACTCCCACCTCAACAGCGACGAAAGAGTCGAGAGTCACTGGTCATCGACAGCGAGTTCTTAGCAAGCTTTGGTTACTTCACACTGGATGAAAGCTTGTGGGAATGTTTCAGAATCTACCACTCTTGGATTGAGCCGTTAGTCGTGAATCAATGGGTGATGGAGATGCAGCGTTTTGAGTTAAATCGACAGCGCAACATTTCACTACAGACCTATCATGACTGCTTAGTTTGGATTGACCGAAACCACGATACTCGTGACGTACGCAAAAGAGTTGAGCAACTTAGAACCGAACATGCAGACATTGTCAGTGTTTGGAGCGGAAAATCGTTAAAAAAAGAGTATCACGTTGATCACTGCTTGCCTTTTGCTTACTGGCCGAATAACGATAAGTGGAACCTTTTTCCAACCACAAGCAAAGAGAACTTAAGCAAAAGTGACAAAGTGCCTACCGCTGAAAAACTTCGCGCGTCTAAACCTCGTATTCTCGAATGGTGGCAATTGGCATGGAGTGATTCGGCCCATTTTGAACAGCAATTCTTTGCTGAAGCGGCCCTTTCTTTACCTAACATTCCACCACAATGTCGAGACTTTGAAGGGGTGTTTGACGCAATGGGTCTGCAGGTACGTGGTGTGAAAAGTCGACTGCTAATCAACGAGTGGTACTGATCGCCACGTTTACCCGCAAATTTAATCCTTTAAGCAACGGTAGAGTAAACAATGAAATACATCGGAATTGATGGCTGTAAGGCGGGATGGATCGCTTGGATTGTCTCTGATGCTCAGGCCCCTGTGTTCAAAGTCGTAAAGGCGCTTGATGAGTTAGCGAGTGATCTTGCCGGTTCAACGGCACTTATCGATATGCCGATTGGTTTTAGTGACGCGCAGACTCCAGATCGCTTGTGCGACAAAGCTGCAAGGCGTTTTCTAACCAGCAAACGTGGTTCTTCGGTGTTTCCGGTTCCGTGTCGAGAGGCGGTTTACCAAGCCGATTACATTGCGGCGTGTAACGCTAATGTGCAGCAGCTTGGTAAGAAGTTCTCTAAGCAAACTTGGGGTATCGTTCCAAAAATCCGAGAGCTAGATAAACTCATCGATGATCACCCACATTTATCGATCAGAGAGTCTCACCCGGAGGTGGTGTTCGCTGCTTTGAAAGGGGAACCGCTTACCTTTTCTAAGCGAACTCAAGAGGGCAAAGAAGAAAGGCTTTCGATTATTCAGCAACTCGCTCCGCAATGGTGTGAGGGTTTGGCGTTAGCAATCTCGAATACCAAGCGTAAAGATGTCGCGATAGATGACATTTATGACGCATTTATATTGATGCTGATTGCTTATCACGCTCCAACATTGGCGTGCTTACCTGAGCTTTTTCAGATTGGCGGAAAGGCGGATAAGGATCAGAATGGTCGAGTTCGCGAAATCGTTTATTGGAACAAAACGCACTAGCAAAGTATGCGCTCTGCTGGGTTGAGTGTGTTATTTTCCACTTCCTATCTTTTTACTCTTACTGTTTTTGAGCCTTGATATGAAACGTTTAATTGTTGGTTTGCTGGCAACCTTGATCAGTGCGGCGAGTTACGGCCAAGTTGCACCTGTCTCTCAATGGCAGTGTGACATGATGAAAAAGAACAAGGTATTGAACAGTGGAGCCCCCGTTGGCTGTGAGCGACTATCCCAAGTGGACTTTGATTTCGTTAACTTTAAGGGCGAAACGCAGCAGGGGAATATGATTGTGCTTGATGTTATCGCCCCTTCTGTTGAACAAATCTTTTTAGAACTCAAACAGCGTAACTTCCCACTGCATTCTGCGCGCCTAATGCGTGAGTTCAACGGTGACGACAATGCCTCGATGGAAGCCAATAACAGCAGCGCGTTTAATGCTCGGCCTATCACTGGCGGAGGAGGTTGGTCGAAGCATGCATACGGTGTGGCAATCGACATCAACCCAGTTCAAAACCCTTTCTTAGCGTTTGATAGCAACGGAACCATTACGGTAAAGCCATCGCAATCGGCAACCAGCTACGTGAATAGAACACGCTTTCGTGCGCGCAATGACATTGAACGTCGAGGCATGGCGGAAGATGTGGTCGATCTGTTTGCACATCATGGTTTCATGATCTGGGGAGGAGACTGGAATTCCCCAATCGATACTCAGCATTTCGAGGTCGGTTCGAGAAAGTTCGTTAATCAACTGCTCTCTAAACCCAAACCAGAAGCCAAAGTGTTATTTGAGCGATATGTCGAATCTTACCGCCAATGTTTTAATAAAATTAAAGGCGAGGGCGCAGAAAAAGCTCGTGCTATCTGTGCAAAGAAAACAGTCGGGACTTTTTAGTGCTATGTTTATTTAGAACCGTTTGTATTTTAGCAAGTTAAGCTCGCTTCAAGGGTATTTTTAATCGCTAAGGTCAACGCGCGTCGTTGGCCTTTTTTGTATTCGCTTCTCCAATAGAACTCTGAGCATTCAAAAGGTTATTGGATATCGGTTAGTCAATAATTGATGAAGTAATGCGACACAAAGTCATCGGTTTGTCATTGAAAAAGTCATAGCGTAAACGTTATGTGAGAACCATTGCTGGTGGGGGAACTTATTGTCTTTTCACCAGTATTATTAGTGAACTGATCACAACGGACCAACTAATGAAAAAGATACCTTTGGCTCTAACTCTTTTAAGCACTTTACTTTTTTCACAATATTCTTTGGCTACAGACACTTCACACACCACACAAAATCCAACTTACGAACTCGATGGTAAGGCGGTATTAGGCCGTACTGAAAATGTGTACCTCTCTAGCGTTCAAGGGCTTAAAGACGTTCCTTTCATTGGCAAAATCGACACCGGTGCTGAAACCACCTCCATGCATGCCGAAGATATTCATGTAAAAAGCACACATGCCGATTACAAGAACCTCAAAGACAAAGAGTTGATGTCGGCATTGACTGAAGATGTACTTAATAATAGCGACGTTGATTACGACGATTGGGATGGCAGCACCTTTGCGAAATATGAAGCTGTGGTCTCTTTTAAGGTTCAAAACCCACGTACTGGTGAGATGGTATTGGTTGAGGCGCCGTTAGAGCGTGTTAGCATGATTCGCAGCCGTACCAGCAGCACACCTTTGCTTCGCCCGACCATTAAAATGTCGCTGACCATCGCAGGCCAAGAGCTAAAAACCGATGTTAACCTGACAGACAGAAGCCACTTCTCTGCGCCAGTATTGATCGGTAAAACCTTCCTAGCGGATAACGCACTGGTGTTTGCTGGCTACGACTATTTGCAAGAGCAAGAGAACGCAACCGTGGTTGGTCGTAAAGAGGTGGTGTCTATCTCGGGAATGGATATGAAGGCGACTTTCTCGTTAAAGAACCGCTACAGCATTTTGCATGCAAAAGACATCGATATAGACAAAGAGAACAAACAAGTGATGTTTGATATGTTCGACAACGACGGCAAGCAAAAAGAGATGACATTGCCGTTGGTTCGTATGTTAAGCGTGAGCGGAAAGAAGAGACCTTTAGTCTATGTACCCGTTCAACTTGATGAGAACACCACTAAAGATGTTCTGGTGTACCTACGCGAGCGTTCGAGTAGTGAGTCGCAGCTAAGATTTGGAACCAGTACCGCTAGCGAACTCTTCATGATAGACACCAGTGCTGAAAACATTTTATCAGAAGGCTCAGAGAGCTTTAGTGATGTGGCGGAGTCTGGTGAACCTATGATTATCTCACCGGAAGAGGACATCACACTGGATGACTTCCCGCTAAAGGCTGTGGCTTCGTTTACCGTAAACACGCCTTTGTTGAAGGTGGACAGCTTTGAAATTGTTGGTAAGGGCAAAGATGAATCGGTTGAGTTTTACCTAACTGACGCGAATGGCGAACAGCAGAAGGTCACAAAGCCAATCATTAAAAAGCTCAAAGTCGGTGATGATAGTCGCCCAGTTGTAAGTGGTGAGTTCTCGGCATCTGGCAAGGTTCGCACACAAGAGTTTGCTATCGATGTGCTAAACAGCAACGAAAAAGAGGCTTACTTCATTCTAGGTAAGAAGATGGCGAAAGAGGGCGTTTACGTAAACACGCGTTCTGACTATCTATTGAAAGCCGAGCCTCTGTTTAAAGTCGGGCATATTGAAGTGGTTGAAGTGAACGGCATGACATTCCCTGCCAAGCTAGATACCGGTGCCGACGTTAGCTCTATGAACGCAGTGAACATCAAGCGATTCAAGAAAGATGGCCAAGACATGGTGACCTTTACTTATCAAAACAACCAAGGCGATAAGCAAGAGTTCACTAAGCCAGTGATTGATGTGATGCGCATTAAAGCGAAGAAAGGCGAGAAGGTGAACATTCGCCCTGTCGTAGAAATGAAAGTGAAGCTAGGCGATCTAGAGAAAGAGGTGAGAGTGAACCTTCAAGATCGTTCTCGATTTGAATACAGCATGATTCTAGGTAAGAACTTCCTGAAGTACGGCGCGGTAGTAAGTAGCGATGAAGATTACGTACTAGGGAAAATGGAGTAACGCGTTAACTTACTAAAAGCGAAATAGAGCAGTTCTAAACGGCCACACATTTCAGCAATGGGATGTGTGGCTTTTTAATAACCAACTGTTTTGATGAGTTATTGGCTCGTTGTGTTACCGCTGAACGCATCTCATTTTGTGGGCTTTAGGCAAACAAAAAGGGCCAACTCTTTCGAGTTGGCCCTTTCCAAACGTTTGGTGGAGCTGGCGGGAGTTGAACCCGCGTCCAAAAACTATTCATCATTGGTACTACATGCTTAGTCGATCTTTAAATTCACCAGCAACCTGCGAACCGACACGCTAGTTAAAGGCTAACCTGAATTATAATTCGCGCTTTTCCTCTCAGGTGGGAGAAGCCACGCTAGCTTGTTTGGGTTTGATCTCTTGTTGGTCCCCGTCTTACGAGCGGAAGCTAGGGCAAGAGAGCTCTGAGCAGGTTATTAAGCTGCTAGTGCGTAGTTTTCGTCGTTTGCGACTATTTTTTTGCGGCTTTTTACGTGGCCAACCGCCCCACGGCATGCACCTCAGACTTCAAAATTCCTGTCGAATCCTAAATCAGCCCCAAGTGTTCTTGCATAGTACCAGAAAAGCTTACCCTGTCTAGCACTGTGCGTTTAAGTGCTTAAAATTAGCGCAAATTACTCTTCATAATTCGTGCTTTATCTCTCGCCCAATCTTTTTCTTTCATATCAGTACGTTTATCGTGCAGCTTTTTACCCTTCGCTACGCCGACCTTAATCTTCGCCCAAGAGCGAGACCAGTAAAGTGCGGTTGCGACAAGTGTCATGCCTTCACGGTTAATACGACCGAATAGGTTGTCGAGTTCTTTTCTCGACATTAGGAGTTTACGGACACGTGTTGGGTTCGCCACGATATGAGTACTCGCTTGAGTAAGCGGAGTGATCGTCATACCACTAATGAATGCTTCGCCATCACGGATGTATACGTAGCTTTCTGCGATATTCGTTTTGCCTTCACGTAGGGATTTTACTTCCCAGCCTTGTAGCTCAAGCCCCGCTTCTATCTCATCATCGATGAAATATTCGTGGCGAGCTTTCTTATTAAGCGCAATGGTATTGCTACCGGCTTTTGATTTTGATTTATTCTTTGCCATAATGGCCTCATTATACGGATTGCGCCCTAGTTGGGGAATCCTTTTTATTTGCGCTCTGGCCCAATACAATTAAAATTGCAGTTTGTGTTAATGTAACGCCGTCTTTAACAGGAGTCTATATGCCAAAGGTTACTCGTTCAGCATTAGTTTCATTTAGTGCCGACCAGATGTTTAGCTTGGTCAATGATGTTGCTCGTTATCCTGAGTTTTTGCCAGGGTGTTCTGGTTCTCGTGTGATCGAATCTTCAGATTCCGCTATGGTGGCTTCGGTTGATGTCTCTAAAGCCGGTATCAGCAAAACATTTACAACGTCTAACCGCTTAGCAGATGGCGCTGAGATCTTGATGGAATTGGTGGACGGCCCGTTCAAGAAACTACAGGGTGGTTGGTATTTTACTCCGTTGGATGATCAGGCCTGTAAGGTCGAGCTTAAGTTAGAGTTTGAATTCTCTAGCCGAATGATTGAAATGGCATTTGGTAAGATTTTCAATGAGCTAACGACCAACATGGTGAGCGCATTTACTCAACGAGCGAAACAGGTTTACTAAACCATGACTATTGAATCAGATATGATCCACGTAGAAGTTGTGTTTGCACTTCCGCATGAGCAGCGTGTGTTTACTTTGGTTGTGAACAAGAACGCGACCGTTGAAGAGATTATTGCGCAGTCTGGTGTTTTGGAACTGTACCCAGAGATCGACTTAGCGAAAAACAAGGTTGGCGTGTTCAGCCGTAACGTGAAGTTAGATGCAACGGTTCGTGATAAAGACCGTATCGAAATTTATCGTGCACTGCTGGCTGATCCAAAAGAGATTCGCCGTAAGCGTGCCGAACAAGCAAAAGCCGCTGCTGCTAAATAGCATCGAAAATGAATTAAATTCACAGAGAGCTCGCCAAATCGGCGAGCTTTTTTGTGTCCGTGAGTGAGGTTCGGTGGGTTAATTTGTAAGCAAATATTAAAAAGCCTGCTCAGTGAAGTGACCCCGTAAAGTTGGACATTTCTGTTAAGCGGCTTTCAAGGCCTGAGTTCGATATTCTATCGGAGTCAGGCCTTTTAGTTTCACTTTTATACGTTTGGTATTGTAGTACTCGATATACTCTTTGATTTGCGCTATCAGAGCATCTGCATCTTCAAAGCTTTGGTTGTGATACATCTCTGTTTTGAGTAAAGCAAAAAAATTTTCAGCAACAGCATTATCCAAGCAGTTACCTTTTCTCGACATGCTTTGCGTTAACCCACTCTCCGCTACCTTTTTCTGATACTGTCGATGACGATATTGCCAACCTTGGTCGCTATGTATAATTGGCTTTGAGTTGGGTTTAAGCGTTGATATAGCCTCCGTTAGCATATCCGTGACAAGCGGCAAGCAGGCATTCTTGGCCACTCTATAAGCAACCACCTCCTGAGTAAACAAGTCGACAACGGGAGATAAGTATACTTTCTGCTCTTTGACTTTAAACTCCGTGACATCAGTTACCCATTTTTCATCGGGTTGAGTCGCACTAAAATCTCTTTCAAGCACGTTGGGAGCAGCTGTTCCAGACTCTCCTCGGTATGAACGATACTTTTTAATCCTGACCGTCGATTTAAGGTTGAGCTGGGCCATAAGCCTTTGAACCGTTTTGTGATTAAGCACGAACCCCCGATTTTTTAGTTCCAAGTGAATACGGCGGTAGCCATATCGTCCCTTATGTTCATGATAAATTGACTTTATCAACCGCAGCTCACGTTCGTAGCTATTTGGGCGCTTGCTCGTTTGAACTTGATAATAAAAGACACTTTTTGCCAGCTGTAGAGTGTGCAGTAAGTGCTTTAACGGGTACTTGCCTTTAAGAGTTAGAGCTATGACCGCTTTTTCTTTGTTCGACGGTTTTTTTCCTGCTCCAACTCTTCCAACTTTTTTAGAACGGCATTCTCGGTTCGCAAGTAGAGCAACTCCTCTTTTAGCTCCTCAAGCGTCATTTCATCATCAGGCTTAGTGGTACGTTGAGGGTGCTGTTTCATTGGAGGTCTTCCTTTCTGGCGCATTTTGAGCCCTTTGATACCGAGCTCATTAAATCTTTTGAGCCAGACAGAGAGTATCCCAGGGGATGAGAGGTTTAATATTGCGCTAGTGTGCGTGAGAGACCAATCATTCGTCCACATTAAATTCAATGCTTTTCGTTTTTCCTGAGCAGTAGCAGCATGCTTAGTTGGTAAAAATGAGTTAGCACCATGGATGGCAAAGACTTGAGCCCAATACCGTATCTGTCTTGAAGAAATTGAATATTGTTTTGCTAAGTAGAGAGATGATGTGCCATCTAAGTATTGCTTAGCAATGATACATTTTAGCTCTCGGTTATATTTGGACATAAAAAGACCCCCAATAATTGGTGTCCAACTATTGGGGGTCAGTTCACAGTGGCAGGCTTTGAGATTCTTGCTTTGTCTACGGGTAGCTTTATCAGCTGAGAGCTTGTCTACTGAAAGCTAGCGAAGGCTTTCAAAGAACTCATCACTGGCTTCAAAATCACCGTTGATCGTAACTAGGGTGCCAGTAGCATCAAAGTTCACGACGAGGTTTTTCTGAATCGGGTCTTCATGACCTTTTTGGTGGTGGTAAATGTAGTACCACGTATCTGGGTAGCCATTTTCGATAAGCATAGGTGAGCCCATAACGTAACGAACTTGTGTTTTTGTCATGCCAAACTTGAGCTGGTCGACAGCTTCTTGTTCAACATAGTTACCCTGATTGATGTCAATTCGATAAACCAACTTCTCTAGTAGAGAGCAACCGGTCAACATTGTTAGTGCAAGTGGAACTGCAACTAACCACTTTTTAATTCGCATAGTTTGAGATCTTTCTTCGCTAAAATACTGCCTGATAATAAACAAGCTCCAGCAAGAAGTAAAAAGCTCCTTGCGCTTTGAGCTTGTTATGACTGGCAATTTTGAATTTAGTTGCAAAATTGCCAATATTTTTCGTTAAATTATCAGAAAGTTGCTGAAGATTTAATCTAAGCGGCGACTAATAACTCTTTTGCGTTGGCAAGGGTCGACTCGGTGATTTGGCTGCCACCAAGCAGTCGAGCCAGCTCTGAAACGCGTTGTTGCTCATCAAGTGTATGCATTTGAGTTTCGGTTTTACCTGATTTCGTGTTCTTTGCCACAAACAGCTGTTGGTGACCGCAACCGGCAACTTGAGGTAAGTGAGTCACACACATTACCTGTGTAGATTCGCCCAGTTTACGCAGCATCTTGCCGACTACAGCAGCGGTTGGGCCACTGATACCCACATCCACTTCATCGAAAATCAGACTTGGTGTATCGACTTTTTGTGCGGTGATCACCTGAATCGCTAATGAAATACGTGATAGCTCACCACCAGACGCCACTTTAGCGATTGGCTGCATCGGTTGGCCTGGGTTGGTAGATACAATGAAGGTCACGTTATCCATACCCAATGGTGATGGGTGAGTGTTGGTGTTGTTTATTTCAATCGCAAACTGTGCTTTTTCCATACTGAGTTCGTGCATGCTTTGCGTGATAAGCTTGTTTAGCTCTTTCGCGTAACGAACGCGAGATTTATGCAGCTTCTCAGATTTTGCTACGAATGATTGGTATTGGTTTTCAACGTCATTCGCTAACTCTTCAAGCTTCTCATCAGAGCAATCCAATGCTTCAACTTGTTGTAGTAAGTCTTGGTGGTGTTTATACAGCTCTTCAGGCAATACGTGGTGTTTACGTGCCATCGACATCACTTTAGAGAAGCGCTCTTCAACGTAAGCCATGCGACCTGGGTCGACATCAATACTATCAAGGTAAGTTCTTAGCTCGCTGTTGGTCTCTTCGATCTGAATAATGGCTTCAGACAGCATATTTGGTAGCTCAGCAAGTCGTTCGTCTAATTCTGCGAGTTGAATTAGGGAGTGATTGGCCGATTGCAGAATACCAAGCGCATTAACTTCTTCACCTTCGTAAATAAGCTCGATAGCTTGCTGGCAGGTTGAGGCCAATTCTCCGCTATTGGCGAGGCGCTTATGCTCTTGTTCGAGCTCTTCATATTCTTCCTCCCCAATAGACAGCTCGTTTAACTCTTTGATTTGGTATTCAAGAAGCTGTTTCTGAGCTTGGTTTTGTTGGCTGTTTTCACGTAACTCTTTTAGGTGGTTGTCTGCTTGTCGCCAAGTTTGATAAGCGTTACGTGTCGATTTCAATAGGTTTAAATGGCCCGCGTATTGGTCAAGCATTGCCATTTGATAGTCGCTTTTCATCAATTGGTGATGCGCGTGCTGGCCATGAATGTTGATCAGCAGTTGTCCTAGTGATTTCAATTGTGAAAGAGGAACCGGACTACCGTTAATGAATGCACGCGAGCGACCTTCTTTAGATATGGTTCTGCGTAGGATGCATTCCGTGCCGTCTAGAAGTTCGTTATCTTCTAACCAGCGAGTTGCGTGCAGATTGTTCTCAAGTAAAAAAGCAGCACTGACTTCGGTTTTTTCTTCACCTTGTCTTACCATTCCTGCATCGGATCTCCCTCCAAGACACAAACCCAAAGCATCGATTGCAATAGATTTACCCGCACCAGTTTCCCCGGTGATTGTTGTCATGCCTTTAGAAAGTTCTAGCTGTAAAGACTTAACAATAGCGAAATTATTAACACTTAAATGAGCCAGCATTTTTATTTACCTGTATAACTGAACAATACTGTATATAAGCTCAGTATATACTGTTTCTTTATACAGTAAAGTCGACAGGTGAAAATTTTTTGTGAGATCGATCAAATCAAACTTCGTTTGTAGGTGCTTGATATTGAGGTCTATTTGCGAAAAGAGATTCCAGACACCTCGTTCCTCGGTTCTGGAATGACGGTTAGGATGGGGTTTATTGTTCGTAGTCGTCATTCCCTAGAGCGACGAAGGAGCGTGGTAGGGAATCTGTTTTGTGATTTGTTTGGTGGATGAGATTCCAGACACCTCGTCCCTCAGTTCTGGAGTGACGGAGCGGTTGAGGTTAATTTTTCGTAGTCGTCATTCCCTATAGCGACGGAGGAGCGTGGTAGGGAGTCTGTTTTTTGATTTTTTGGTCGATGAGATTTCAGACACCTTGTCCCTCAGTTCTGTAATGACGGAGCGGTTGAGGTTAATTGTTCGTAGTCGTCATTCCCTATAGCGACGAAGGAACGTGGTAGGGAATCTGTTTTAGTGATTTGTTTCGGTCGAGGAGATTCCCAACTTAGTCGTTCCTCGGTTCTGGAATGACGGTTATGTTGAGGTTTATTGTTCTTAGTTGTCATTCCCTAGCTCGACGAAGGAACGTGGTAGGGAATCTGTTTTAGTGACTTGTTTTGGTGGATGAGATTCCAGACACCTCGTCCCTCGGTTCTGGAATGACGGTTAGGATGAGGTTTATTGTTCGTAGTCGTCATTCCCTAGAGCGACGAAGGAGCGTGGTAGGGAATCTGTTTTGTGATTTTTTTGGAGGATGAGATTCCAGACACCTCGCCCCTCAGTTCTGGAATGACGGAGCGGTTGAGGTTAATTTTTCGTAGTCGTCATTCCCTATAGCGACGGAGGAGTGTAGTAGGGAATCTGTTTAAGGTTGCTTAGTACTTATCTCGCACTCTTGAGAATCAAATGTCTGCTAGCTTCAGGAAAAACGAACAAGAATGCCTATGAAACAACCTACCGTCTATATCATGACTAATCGCACCAACTCAGTTCTTTACGTTGGTGTTACTGGCAACCTCAAGCGAAGGACCTGGTTACATAAAGCAGGAGAAGTTGATGGGTTTACTAAAAAGTACAATGTCCATAAGTTAGTTTATTTTGAGGTTTTTGAAGACTTCAGAGCTGCAATTGAAAGAGAAAAGCAGTTAAAGAGGTGGAATCGAACTTGGAAAGATAATTTGATCAATAAGCGGAATCCGAGTCGACGTGACCTCTACGATGAACTGTCATGAGATTCCAGACACCTCGTCCCTCACTTCTGGAATGACGGATCGGTTGAGGTTAATTGTTCATAGTCGTTATTCCCTATAGCGACGGAGGAGCGTGGTAGGGAGTCTGTTTTGGTGGATGAGATTCCAGACACCTCGTCCCTCGGTTCTGGAATGACGGTTATGTTGAGGTTTATTGCTCATAGTCTTTATTCGCTATAGCGACGAAGGAGTTTAGTAGGGAATTTGTTTTTGTGATTTGTTTCGGTCGATGAGATTCCCAACTCAGTCGTTCCTCGGTTCTGGAATGACGATTAGGGTGGGTTTACTGTTCGTCGTCGTAATTCCCTACAGCGACGAGGGAGTGTGGTAGGGAATCTATTTTGTGATTTGTTTCGGTCGAGGAGATTCCCAACTCAGTCGTTCCTCGGTTCTGGAATGACGGTTAGGATGAGGTTTATTGTTCGCTGCCGTCATTCCCTATAGCGACGAAGGAGCGTAGTAGGGAATCTCTTTGGTAATAAAAAAGGCTAACGAATATCGTCAGCC
>AAZW01000061.1 GCA_000169995.1 Vibrionales bacterium SWAT-3
AAACGCGTTTTCTGTATGCCATGAGAGCACTGCAAGGTTTTATAGACTCAGTATTTAAGCTGGCTAACGTCCCGCTTGTTTGCCCACACTACACCTGTATAAGCCGCCGAGCTAAGGAAGTTGAGATTTCATTTAAAACCAAAACCAGAGGAGCAATACAACATCTGGCCATTGATGCCACTGGACTCAAGGTTTATGGCGAAGGTGAATGGAAGGTCAAGAAGCATGGTACTGATGGGAAACGCAGAGTCTGGCGTAAGCTGCATATCGCAGTCGATACCAGCACCCACGAAATAATCGCAGCAGAACTGAGCTTATCTAACGTAACCGATGCCGAAGTGCTCCCCAACTTACTCAAGCAGACACATCGTAAAATCATTGAGATATCAGGTGATGGCGCTTATGACACAAGGGATTGCCATGATGCTATACGGGTTAAGCGAGCGGTACCGCTTATCCCTCCACGAGAAGGGGCAGCCTTCTGGGAGCAAGGACACCCTCGCAACTTAGCAGTAGGTTGCCAGAAGCTCTACGGCTCTAACAAGAAGTGGAAAATGCGGTATGGCTATCACAAGCGCTCGCTATCAGAAACAGCAATGTATCGAGTGAAACAGTTGTTAGGAGGGAAATTAAGCCTTAGAAACTACAACGCTCAAGTTGGCGAGACCTACGCTATGATCAAGGCGCTGAATAAGCTTACAGGGTTAGGCATGCCTGAAACTCAGTACATCGTCTAACAATCAAGCACTATGGGACAGGAATGTCTTATCTCTGAATTAAGCAACAAGGCCGCTAGCTGAAATAATCCCTTTATTATCAATCGCGCCTTGGGCCATTGAACTAAATAAGAATGGGATAAGGAATAAAACGGGGCGCTGTTTCATCAATTCTATACTCTCGCTGGTCATCGCCCACATATGAAAACAGGCTCAATTGTTATATCAAGTAAAAGCTATGCGGGTTCTTGATGGTTAAATTAACACTCAGAGATGATTGGGTATAACTCTGAGTTTATTATTGAAGCTCAAGCTGTAAAGCCAAGCATGATACTTATTCGTGCCATTCCTTCTACCCTCAAAGTCACAAGGTGCGCCCGGTTATGAAATGGTTTGGGTTTATTGCTAGAAAATTTAATGCGCCGATTAGCCCAAAGACTACGTCCAGCATCCTGAATACACGTATATAGAACGGTAAAAAAAGAACCCCGCTAATAAGCGGGGTTCTTTCGCAGACAGAGTCCGCTAAGTTATTTCGGTTGGTCGTTAATCAGGTTTTACCATCACCGTTTCGACCGGACATACACGCGTCTTCTCAATATCAGCACTCAGTGGTTCACCGCCCTTGGCCGACATATGGCTCATGGCCTGAGCCAAGAGGCGACTGCCGACAGGCTTTCGCTTCTCTCCCGGCACATAGGCAACCATCGTGTTCTCGCCGGTTGTGCGCACGACATCGTGTTCCAAAAGCGCTGCATAAACCACTTCTGAATCAAGGTATCCCGTTCCTGCCGTGCCACTGACGTTAGTGATCATTACCGACAGGTGCTGGTTCATCTTCCCTTCCATAAAGCCGATTACCGTCGCACACACCCTGCCTTCATGTTCAATGACTAGGCTGTCACGTAACACATTGGAACGCCTGTCAATAACGCGTTTTCGCTTGAACACAAGATCCGGCAGGAAGGCATCAATGTCCAGCGATATAGTATCCCTATCTTGATACTCATCCTCGTTGTAAATCACCACGCTTGCCAATTTGTTCTGGATGATATAATAATCTTCGCCGCCGCCACCTTCTAGGTATGTGACTCCTGCATCTTTAACCGTAATTTTTTCATCCCAGCCTGTCCCTATTACTTTATTTACAAACGCATAGCCATCAACCCGTGGGGCGGTTTGGAGCGCGTCATAAACGCGCTTCAGATCCAACTCTCCCCCATACTGGTCTATCAGCGTAAGATGGCGTGAGCGTTCATAATCCATAAAGCCAATAACTTTCGCTACCACTTTCCCATCCTTGCTGACTATCAAGCTTCGGTAGCTTTTTCCTTCTCTCTCAATAAACACATCCGCTTGGCTGAACGCTAAATCATCGAGTCTGAACGGATCCAGTCGCATTTTGTCCTGAACCAAAACCTTCACATCACTGCTCTGCCAGTTATGGACGATGATGTCACCTTTCGGGTTTACTAGGCGATAAGTATCCATTCCGGTGCCACCTATGTACTCTGCGGTTCCCGCGGCACGGTTAACAAAGACATCGTTCCCTGCCGTTCCTCTGACACGAGAACCCTGAACGAGATACATTTTCTCTCTGCGGGCGGTTTCGTTTTCTGTCTGTCCGGTTTTCCTGTCGCGAACAACCAACCGAATTTCTTCCCCATTGTTTGAGACAGGTTGGATATCAACCAGATCCATCCCCAGCTTCAGTTTCTTGCCCAGGTTGCGCAAACCGTAGAATACTTGGCCTTTGCCCGTAGCATCGTCATGCCCCGCGGCGTACTTCAGCTCCCCTGTTTTCTTGTTGTACAGCACTATGTCCTTACCTTTGCCATCGACACTGTCGATAAAAATCATCTCAAATCCGGTAAGATCCGTATCGTGCCAAACCGAACCCAGTAGAGCTGGCTGTGCTGTCACCACTCCGGTGTCAACCGAACTGACCACGAGGCTGGTAACTCCTCCCCTCTTCACGAGTCCGCAAAGCAGGGGGTCACCCAACTTCCCGGTCATCACCGTAATGCTGATGGCGCCTGCAAAATCCTCTGCACCGCCTATCCAACGGTCACCCAACAATGTCCTGCCCCCGTTTCCAAACGTGCCGACATATATCCCCTTGCCCGGCACCACGGAAATAAGCTTCGATTCAGACGCGGTTTCTCCAGCCAGCAGGAAGTGATGGCCATTGACCATCGCCTCCATCCCCAGCGGGTTCACCGAGCGGGATAGTTTAAACCCATCTTTCCCCCCAAGATATACGCCCACACTGCCCAAGTGGAATATCGTGCTGTTGGTGCTGCTTCCTACTTGGTGCCGCACTACCCTGTCGGTAAACGTGACCAAGTCATCTGTGCCATCGCCATTAATATCTGCAACCAGCACGGGGCACGCCTGGATCCGCAGGTACATATTTTTGGTGGATCCCTCTGCCAATCGCTCAACGAGCTCGCGCAGCTTGCTGTCCATCGTCAGTGACAACGCTTTCTTGAGGCTGTTCATCATCCCAAGGCTCGGGAACCCGACTGGCTCTCCGTCTTCGGTATACATCCTCAGATCTCCATCGACAACGGCGATAATATTGCGTATCCCGTCACCGTTGAAATCACCATACACCATCCTGTAATCGTTATCGGAGATGATAGGAACCGCTAGGCGACGATACTTATGGTGGCTGCCCCCCCCGTCTCCGGCTACCACCGAGATGCTAACCTCGCCGTTGTCCTGAATTCTGACCGACGCTATGCGCTGTCCCGCTGGCAGTGTCCACTGCGTGGTATGTAGACTATCGTAGGCAATTCCGCTCCCCTGAATTCGCTGATAGGCATAGGACACTTTCACACTGCCGTCATGGCGGTTGTACAGGATCACGTCCTGCAAGCCATTACCCGTGAGGTCGGCAAAGGCCAACCCGTGACCGGAAATATCGAGGTTGTCCCATCCTTGTCCGAGCTTGACTAAGTAGGGCGTCAAGTAGCCCGGCCCTTTGTATATACCTGCTTCCATCACAGTTTTGCTGCCTACCCGCTTCAGGCCAATCACTTCCGATTTACCATCGCCATCCAAGTCGGACAACAATACTTTCGATGCTGCGCCATAGCCTACCTCGGTACCGAAGGCCACATAGTCGCGACGGCCAAACTCTCCCGTCACATCCGTCCGTATCTGACATACCGATACTCCCCCATCACGAACAACAATCATTTCCTGGCTACCGTCACCATCTAAGTCGCCAACCATGACCTTATGGTGATGAGAACGATCTATAAACCGATTGTCGAAGCCGAAGTCACGGGTGTACGTCTTGAGACGGAAGCTGACATCGCCGTTCTCAAATGCCTTGCCGTAAAGTACCTCCATCCCTTTGTCGCCGATAAAGAGCAGGTCATCCAGCCCGTCCCCGTCCAAGTCGGCGACCGCATCGGCGCGGTTGCTAAGGTAGAGGGGTTGAGCAGCGCCTGCTGCCTTACCACCGACCACGGTGGCGTCATAGTCCGCACCCCAGAAGGACTGCAGGGTGTGCCATCCCTTTTCAGAAAGCGTGAGTACATCTTTGACCCCATCACCGTTGAAATCGCCAATGTATCGCTGGGCGTGCTCGCTTCCCGTCGTCTTACCCGCTATTTTTTTGTCTCTGCCTCTGGAAAGGCTCAGGTTCGTTTTGCCATCTACGGTGACGCGGCCTGATTCCATATGCGCTTCCGAACCCGTCATTTCAGTCAATCTCATGTTGTCCACGGCCAGCACCGTGCCTGCCCGTTGATTGACTAGACTCAGTCTGAGTTTGCCTGCATTCGGGCCGAACTTGGCGGCACGAATATACCCTTCTAACGTGTGGAACTTACTGTCACCGAGCAGGTACTGCCTTGAATGCGCTTCCGTCCAATCGATTTTTTCAATCAGCGTGTCTCCCAACCAGATTTCGATAGTGAACTCCGGTAACGTTTCCCCCAGCGCGGCGATATCCAGAGATACGCGGTAGCCTGCATGCTCCTTGAGCGCATCATCCAGTGTTCGGCTCAAGGTTGCCTCGCCCACCAGTTCGCAATACTGCTCACCATCGGACGCCTTCAGACCTGCCTTTAGGACACCATCCTGTTGCATACGAAAGTACTGACCAGCCGATTGTTCTGTATCGTCTCGGCGACGCACGCTGACATCCCCGCGGGTTGTCCAAGCATCCGAGATTTTGGCCGCTTTGTTTTCACTGCCCCAGCTCTCCTCGAACGAGCCATCACGTAGTTCGATGCTAGTTTTCTTAGATAGGGTGATGGGAGACGTGCCAAAGTCCACCTCCTTAAACCAGAGGCCTTCTGGCAGCTTTCCGCTGACGCCGACCAGTCGGTATTTTTTGTACGGGATACCGTGGGTATTGAGCTTGAATCGCCAGTTTTTTTCCCCTCCCAACGCATTCAACGTGTAATCCTGAGAGACATCTCGCCACTGGCCAGCATTATTCATCGCTTGGAACTTCAGCTTGATGCTGCCGTTTGTGCGGCCTTCCGTTTTCAGTTCAATGGTATTCAGCACGAGTTTGTCTTCTAGGCCGAACTCGATAGTGGCGTTTTTGTCGAAATTCGCCACGAACTCAGCTTTTTCTACCTTGTATATTTTATCAATCTTGCTCTTTGTAATCGTTCTTGTCTGGTAGCTTACGTTGGTGTAGTCGACTATTGTTTTGGCATTGAGCCGTACCTCTTCGATACCTAATTTATAGTACCGATATGCCACACCATTGCTCTTCAGCGGAAATTTGACAAAGTGACCCGAAGCGTTGTTCGTACTCAAATTGATTGTACTAGATACTGCGGCCCACGTTTCCCCATCCAGTGAAGCGTAGACCTTGACCTTCGCTGTCAATGAATAGTGCGTGAAATACTCAGGGTATAAGCCGCCGTCGTTGATAAGCTCAGAAGCATTCATGGAAACATCGAACCTAATAGACTGCAGTGACCGGCCTTGTTTCAAGTCAACCACAAAGTTATTGCTTGAGAAGTCATTAGTGGATTTACCATACTTCAGAGTATTTTGGATGTCTGACGCCCACGATGTTGCCTCATTTTTTTTATCTGAGCCATCCACCATGTTGCCCGTCTGGGCACGCCCTTTCCATTCCATAACATCCGGTAATCTCTCTCGGAGAATATTTCCGCGTTCAGCCAGAACCTTGGCTTCGTGAGTAGGAATGATGTCACCCGGTTTAATCCTGCCATTATCCTTGCCGGTGCGGGTGAAGTAACGGTAACGCTCAGTCAGGTTGCCGAATGCACCGCTGGCTTTCACCGTGATGCGATCCTCCCTGCCTCCTTCACGATAACCTTCATGGTTCTTGTTGCCATTCACAATGTCAGATGGGGATACCCCCTCTTTTACGAAGCGCAGAATTTGATTCGGGCTGGTGACGCCGATGCGCAAATAACCGTATACTGCATTGTGATCATGAAGATCCATATTCACCATTATATGGGCAATGCTCAGAGCAATATCTTTGTGATAGCCAAGGATGCTAAATGCTTTGAGCGCCGTAGCAATTGCGCCTCCATTACCTTCTTTCTCGACGACGGCTTTAACGGCAAGGATCTCTTCCCCAGAGACACCGACTAGCTTGTATTGGAGTGCGGTTTGGAAATCCAAACCGGCTTCCAGTGAGGAGATAACAAACGTATTGCTCGCCCCAAGGGAGAGCAACTTCTTCACGTACCCTCCATCAATAATGGATGGATCCAGCTTTTTGAGCGTTTCACTGTCCAATTTCTTGCTGGTTACTGCTTTAGCAAGGTTAACCAGTTCGTCTCCCAGTGGCAGCCCCAGTTTCATGTAGCGAACGACAAGAGCAAGATGATGACTCTGTTGCAAAAATGGCTGGTGGGACAGTGAATCTGCTAATTCTGCGTTAACACCTTTACTGCCCACCAGCTGGATAATCGCACTGACTTGCTGGTGGCTATAAATGACGTTTTCGCTGCGGCCACTTTGCTGAATGCGTTGATATTCGAGCAGAAATTCCCGAGGCAGATATCCATCAAGAACTTTGTTACCTTTATCTATACCTATCGATTTACCTTCTTTCTTGGCATCACGGAATGCATCGACCAACTCAGGAATGCGTATATTGACAGTTTCAGCTACTTCATCTATGTGCGTACCCGGTCCGAGACGTGTGTCCTTGCCGATAGCCGATACGGATAACTCTCCAGTGTCCGGATCAAAACTCACCATCACATTCATGTGTCCCAAACGAGATTTACTCAATGACCCCAGAAACATCTCCTGCTTCTGACCCGACTTGGTCTTGTATTCAAGCTTAAGATCAAACCTGTGGCTGATATACAACCTGATACCAGAACCCGTCTTACCATTGTATTGACCTATAAGATCCACCATCTGCCATTCCGTCTTGGAAACGGCCTGCACGACAGTGAAGGCGCTCTCCGAGTGAACTTTATCAATAGGCAGCCAAAGCGAACGAATATGCATGTCGTACTTGAAGAAATCGTTAACCGACGCCACACCTTCAGGTGCAATACCCAAGTTAATGAACTTCATGATGTCTTTTTTGTTAACGCCAGCATCCAGATACGTTTTCACTTTTGGGCTCACATCCACATCCGGAAGTAAATTCGTTTTTATACCCTGGATGCTGAAATAAACCTCGACCCGCTCTGGTTGCCAATAGTAATCCTTGAGGTAGAAGCTGCGTCCCGTGCCCTTGTGAACAAGTTTCAGATCATAGCCCGTGACTGTGAGGTGATAGTTGTCTTCGGTACCATCCAACGACAAGAACATCTTTCCATTTTGTTTCATGGAGGAAATATCTATCAATACATCATTTTTTCCAGCAATAGGGGCGATACCCACCTTAGCAGAGGTGTCTGATACCGTGTATATCTCCCGTTTTTCGTTTTTGTCAAAGACAGGAAGCAGGTATTCATGACCGCCAACAGAAAATGTCAGATGCCGATACTTGGCGGCTTCGTTGTACCTATCGATACGGATAGTCGCTTTATTCGCCTTGATATAAAGGTGTTTACCTAGAGCGGAAATTTTAACCTGCTTACTATTGCTCACACCGAGAAGCACAAGCGTGTCACATTCCCCACCATTGGCGAAGTTTTCAATAATATAGGTTTGCGCACGATTCATATCCAATTGATAGCTATCGCGGCCTTCACCACCCGCTTGCCGTTGTGCGTTTGAGTGGATCACATCCTCTTTTTTTGATCCTACATATGCATCCAAACCACTCACAACATCTGACTTCGTATATGCTTGGCCGTTGACGACGACACTTTGCTCAGTGGCATGGGTAAAATAACCTTTCACGAGCAGATGCGCTGTCTTGTCATATCCCCTTTTCACATCCCAAATAGCCTTGTCCAGCACGATAAGATCGTCCCCTTTGCGTATCCAGCAAAGGTTTTCATTCTTGCTCACCGTAATGGCAATACTAGATAGGTCTTTTGCAAAGACAACGTACTTTTCTTTCGCACTGTTAGAACTAATATCGATGCGCTCTTTGCTAGAGACCTGCTTTGCCATGAACTTAGCATCTAGCCGCCCCCTCGCGTCCTTATCGACCGCCGCGATGTGCGTTTTAGCATTGAGGGAACCAGAACCATGGTCTGGAAGCTCAAGCAACGCATGCGGGCTGTTTCCAGCAGCGGACTTGGCCATCACTAGATATTGACTCTTGTTGCTGTGATAATTCGTCAGTTCTACCTTAGCGACGGAGCCGTCAGCCGAGGTATAGGTGAGAATAAGAGAGTGACCCTGATATTGGTAAGCAATGTCGCTGACAGCAAAGTCTAAAACAATGCTCATATGACGCGGCGTATGCGGGTCGACAATAAAGCTACCACTACCCGCTTTAATTCTATAAGAGCTGATCCCCATATCACCGTGAAGGTAGGTTGTGCGGCTCTTGCTTCCTACCGAAGAGAAAACAAAACTCTTGGACAGTTTGCCCAATGTGGTCGGAAAGGTATCGCCCCCCGTCTTCCCATTACCGAAATTGACGTAGAAGGTCTCGTTGTCTGCATCCTTAAATGCCAAGATCTTCCGCGGGTCAGGCATGCCCTTGTCATCAAAGAATTCCTTGACGACAATAAAGCCTCGATTTGGCCCCAGCAGCTTCAGATCCCTACCGTGTTTCTCCAGTGCCAAGGCGGTGTAGTCGAACGGAAGATGGATCTGCGCAACCTGAGGACTCAGGGTGTCGGATGGAACGGCGGTATTGCCATCGGTAACCCCTTGGGCAACCTCCCGTTCTAGGTAGATAATCGACCCTCCTGCCTTCTTCCACAGATACAAATCGTTACTGGTGCTGTGCACTTCTATACCGTTGTTCATCGCATAGACGTTGGCACCCTTTCCACCGAGCACCTTTACCGTGTGCCCGTTCTGCGTGGTGATATCGAACATATTGTCTTTGCCGTCACCCTTCACGACCCCTCCCTTGGCATCGTGGACGGTGATGTTCTCAATATTGCGGATAGCAATGTTCTGGTAATTGTCGTCCGTACTCTGCCCTACCGATGCTTGGCCGGAGGCAGAATTGAGATTGATATCAATGACCCGATCCGATGCATTGATAAACAAGGTATCGGTGCCAGCTTTACCGTCCACAGTGCTGACAACCGTATTGCTGTCTAAATAGAAGATATCGCTTTTTTGTTTGCCTTCCACTGACGCGAGTTCTGTGCCTCCTTTTAAGTCAAACAGGTTTCTCTTGCCATCGACACCCCGGATAATGGCATCCGATTTTTTGCCCATTTCCGTCCACAAAACAGATTCTGTGCTGTGCTCAGGCGACAAGTTCTTGGTAGTCACACCCTCTGCATACTTGGTTGAAGCGCGCTGTAAAATGGGCACGTAGTCACCATTGCTTTTCACCACACCGTAGTGAACGGCAAAGCTTCTATCCCGAACATTCAACTGTTCGAAGCCACTCTTCTCAAACAACGCCTCCAAATACGTTTTCGTCTTGCCCCATTGCTCAACAAGCGTTGTTTCCATGTCCTCAGCTTTCTTTTCCCCTTCCTTTCTAGATGCTGCCTCTTTCGTAGCGTCGGTTGTGATTCCAATCCAAGAGGCAAAGAACTGCTCTACCTTTTCTCCGGTACCTTGGTAGTAGTCGTTGAATTCATCAATGATTAGGCTTCCCTGCACAACACCGGCGATGATAAACGTGGCCGCGGCTATCGCGAGGCCAATTGGGCCCGCAGACGCCCCTACCGCAGCAATCGCGCCCAGCACTGCACTGGAGGTAGTCGCCGCCAAAGCGGTGGCGGCAAACATGGCGGATGCTGTTAACGCCAGACTGGTGGCCAAGGACACAGTGGCTATCACCGTACTGGCGACCAAGGATTTATATTGGTAACTGCCACGATCGCCATTCGTTGCCCAAAAACTATCCCACTGCAAAGCGATGCCACCAAATGTCACAGGGGCCAGCACCAAATCCAGTACACCACTGGCAGCAATGCTGCCTCCCCTTCCCATCCGCTTGACGGTAAACAGGGTATCGCTGATAAGGTTTGCGGTTTCACCGCCAACCAGCTCAGTCAACGACAGGCCTTTTTCAAGATCTGACATCTCGTTCCAGCCGCCAACTAAGGAGTGGGTTGCATTCAGCGTGGTAAATGTACGAAATGCGGTGGACGAAACCCCGAGTTTTTTGCCGCCTCCTCTGGCTTTATTGACTTGAGCTTGGTCAATAAATTGTGAAAGGGATTGCCCCTGTTTTTTTAGAAAAGTGTCACTGCTTTGCTGCATGACGTCGCTAAACTGTCGAGCAAGGTTGGGCTTGATTTTCTGGACAACATTGCTAAATATCGTGATGTCGTATTCATTTCCGTTTTTAAGGAAGCGCCCAAACTCCTCGGCATTGACACGCATTTTGCTTTCAGAAAGCAAGCCTTTTCTGCGCAAGTAACGCATAGCATCAGACTGTTTCCAACTCGCCGTTTTTACCACTTCCTGCATAGCAGCGTTGCCATCCAGCGCATCTAAGCTTTTTTGTACCGACGCCTTTTCCAACCGTTCAAGCACACTGAGCTTAGGGTACCTTGCGGCAAGCTTCGCCATATCATCCGCTGTTACGCCAGAAGCACGGGAAAGGATTTTTTCAAGATCAGCACTGGAATTGACAGAACCTAATGAAATACCGAGATCTTTCTCTACTTTTCTAACTCTATGGCTCAGTACCTTGGTTTCCACTAACTGGCCTAGCGTAGCTTCAAGAGTCGGAGAGGTCACTAATGAAGAGGTGACGGCATCGTCTATTTTTTGCACAACCGATTTGGCGAAGTCTACCGCGAATGACACCGTTTCAGACGAATGAAAAATGGCTGACGCGTTTCCACCCACGCTGTCGACTTTGGCCTTAATCAGCCTAACAACCGTATTCAGGCCTTCAAAAGGCATGCCACAGGTAAATAGTGTGACCAGACCATTTTTATCAAACGTAATGCGTGAAAGCGCACCAACGGGATCGCTAACGAGAGAACGAATTGAAACCAGTGTTGCGGGTTTGCCGTCTATTTGTATATCGGCGTCTAACAGCGCCTGTGAAGAAAATGAGGTCAGTAGCTGATTTTTATCACCACGCGAGACCGTCACTTTATCACCGGAAATATCGGCGAGAAGCTGGTTAATCGGGTCTCTATTTTCTGGGGTGGAAACGTTACCGGATCGAACTGTGACTTCGGGTGTTAACCCCTTCCCTTCCAATGCACCATGAAGGCCTTTGGCAAATACATCGGTTTTTCTAAAATCTGCACCGGCACCACCAATCACTTCTACGTGACGAGGGCGCATATTCCGTCCATAAAGATCACCAAAATAGCCAACAGCAGACAACGCTTTATTAGCCAGCTCCGTCGCGGTTTGACCAGAAAGGTGCCCCCCTTTATCACTGCCGCTGCCAAGAATCGTCCAGTCAACATTTTCAGGGAGTGACGACATATCGCCGTACAGCCTTCGATATACGCCTTTCGAGTCAATACCAATAACAACGCCCTTGCCGTTTAGCCTTTGCAATATATTTAGAGCAGATTGTCGAGATGTCGTGGAATTATCCAGCATTACAATAACCCGCGGCGCCTCCAATGGCGGGTTAGCACTTTTACTTACCGACGTGACGTCCAAACTCTGCCAGCTCATGACATTATTGATATCATAACGCGTAGTTGTAGAGCCAGATACAACATCTGCGATAAAGGATTGAAACTGCTGAAGATCAGTAAGGGTTTTATTTTTGGTGGTGCCCGTTGAGGCACGGTGTGCTCTGGTTACATATTTCTTTTTTGTACTATTTTTTACGGAAAGTATACTTAAAACACTCAGATAGAGATCATGGTTCTGATTATAGCGCCCACGTTTAGCAAGTTCATTCACGCCATTAATAAAAGCAGCTCTGACTTCCTGGCCCAAGCCTTTGTCTTTAAGCAGACCTATGGCTCTAGACAGGTTTCTCACTATTTGTTCTTGCTGTGAGAATTTTTTATAATCAGCAGATGTTTTAACCACACCTTTTTCATCGAATGAGTAAATAATCTTATCGTCAGACAATAGCCTTAAACAAGTTATTACATCTATGATTTCGGATACCTTTCTCCCTTGTTTAATTGCACTTTCGATACTTAATTCAAGTTCCTTGTAAAATTCCATGGCAGTAACACTCGGATTTTCTCCATAGTAATTACTGACATCGAAAGAACCTCGAAAGTTTACAATTCCAGACCGCACGACACTCGTCCGACCACTGACCTCAGTATTAATTCCCTGAACCCGAAGTTCCTTTAAAAACTCCTCACCAAACAGACCACCAAAACAGCTGTTTGCACTTATACGCTTGGGGGTTGGTAAATTTCCACCTGGGATACTAGAACTATATTTACGAGAGAACTTATCTCTGAAAGATTTCAATGCAACAGACAGCTCTTTAGGTGTGTGTTCATATAGTGAATCAGGTAGGCCATGAGCTTGTATTCTCCAACGAATATTGCCAACTAAAAGTTTTATATTTTCTTTACCTCCAATAACCCTAAAGTCACCTGTCGCCCTCCCATTGGCATCAAAAGGAAGATGGATCACAACGGTGTTGAAGCTTCGTTTTTTGTAGTCTGATGCGACATCATCCCATATTATCTTTTCCTCTTTATACTCTTTGCTGTTTATACCGTATTTTTTCTCCAATTCTTCTAATGTCGGGCCCATCACAAAAACAATGTTGGCTTGATATTTTAGTGGCGTAATAACATTACGCTGTATGGAGTTTATCACTTCATTTATAGCTTTCTGTTTATTCTCCGGCACCGATTGTAGCTGAACTTTAAGATCATTCATGATCTCAAGTTGAATACCAATATCTCCGTCTACCATTGTTTGAAACAAATCTGAGAATTTCTTTACATCAGCATCATCATTCGGATCAAGAATTCCTTCAAGGCTGTTAGAAATAAACTTATTGACAAGCTGCCTTGATATGATGACTCTATCTTCCCGACTTAAATCTGATATGTTATTTTCTTTTACAACAACAACATTCAAGCCTGACAACTCTTCTTTAACACTGGTTACCTTCCCGCCTTTTGATGTAAAGGTTTCCTGTGTATAGCTAGAATCATAAGGGTGCCACTTTATTTTACCCTCTTTTGAGATAATCCCTACAACGATATTACCCAATATATCTTTTTTAACAATTTGAGATAATTCTGTTATTTTTAAGTTTGCAGATAGCTCAGAACCAAGGTGAGTTAATATTCCTTCCCAAAAACTCGAATTGTTGTTGGTATTAACAACCTTAACACTTGAAACTCCCTTCCCTATCCCAGATCGTATAATATCGGCTACTTTAGCCGCACCTAGCTGAGACAGAGTATTTGGTTTTCCTTGATCCGATAGCAAGGTGACTTGTGCATTTTTAAAGTCTCCATCCGGCCACTTATACGGCCTAGCAGCTTTAGCTTGAACTTTTCCATTATTCACCTCGTATTCGGTCGGGTAAACTAGTTTATCCAACTCAAAGTCGTAGTATATAACAGTTATTTTTCTACCATATTTTTCATACATTACATCTATTGCTTCTGTAAGATTTTCTGTATTTCCAAAAGCAATAATAATTTGTTCATCGTGAGTGTTTTTAAACGTCGATATATCTGGCGCTTGTGAAGAGACAAATATCTCCTTCTGTCTTTTACTACTTAAGACAGAAACCACATCTATGATCGCATTAATTTTCAAAAGATTAATATCGGAAAGTCCGCTTAATCCTTTTAATTTATCTAGAGATTCAAGTGTATTTTTGAAGGAAGATATTTCATTTTTGTCACCTAAAAGGAAATTATTTTCCAAAACGACCAAGCAATTCATAATATCTTTAATTACTTTGAGGTCGTTTGGCCCCTTACTGCCTAACCCATTTAAAAATTCATTAACAGTCTTGTTGAAATCAGTGAGATCAGATGGATACTCTCTCAACTGATTTTTTATACTTTCAGACTGTAGCCTCACCAATACTTTGATAACATCTAAACTACCGGAGAATAAATCCAGATCGATTTCACTCTCGATGGATTTCAACGCAGTTATCAGAGTAAACCTTTTACTAAGGTCATTATCCCGTTTCATCGCTACAATCGCGTTATCGATATCATCAACAATATTAGGAAACAGACTGGGGTCTATCAATTCCTTTACGTGTTTCAAGTTCTCAACCAAGTCAAACTTAGGCAGTTCTGACATTGACTTTATTGACTTGGCGTAAAGCTCTTTCTCAACCGTACTGATTAGTGATTTTTCAAGCTTGGACAAGTTAATAGAAGACGAGGTTTCTCGTATTTTATCTATTGTGTACAATGCTATTTCTAACTTTGCATTAGATTTGCTATCTTTAGCATAGTTTTCAATTGAAGATAAAATAGATGTTGTTTCAGCGTCTTTTAATATAATTGATATATATGCTTTTAGTTGAGAAAGGTCTCCCCCATCACCCCACGTCTTAGATATAAAGGAGTCAACGCTATCAATCACTCCCTTAACGTATTTAAGGTCTTTACCCTGCAGTGTTTCTGAGTATTCTCCTAGGCTCGATAGCAGCAGCTTGGTTACCATGTATTTCTCAATATCCAAAGCGCCACTTTTGGATTTTAGCGTCTCAATATAATGCCCTATCGCAGACAACTGATTGAGAATGGATTGATTTCCTGAAGTAGCCGACAATTCACTCAAATTTAAACTGAAAATACCGGGAACTTTTTCAAGTTCTGTCTTGCCATCTAGGTTGATGGCAGTTTTCCTACCAAAAATATCTACCGAATCGCCGCTTATCTTTGCCGTAACATCTGAAACAATACCGTTATCATTAAACTTACTTTTCAATTCTCTCGCAAACGCGTTGAAATGCTTCGCGCCTACTTGAGATGCGCTTACTAATGTAATATTCTGTACACCATTATCATCCGCTACAGTCCCCCCGAAATCCTTTTTGAATTTGGCAATAATCTCAGCCAGTTTTTCAGTGCTATGACCGCCAAACGTTTCACCTGTTACATTATTTCTACTGTGACCTACGACTTTCCATCTGACATCGCCACTTAAATTAAGATTTTCACCATATACAATACGATATTTACCCTCAGCATCGAGCTGAACAACCACGCTATTTTTTGGGTACTTTTGTGCTAAATCCTTAACAGAATTAGATACTGCAACATCATTTTCTAATTCTATAATTATTTGTTTGTAGCTATTGGTATTAGTGCTTTCTTTCCCAGATAGTATATTCACCTTCTCCCAAGTATCGATATTTTTATTTTGTATTTTTATATTATCCTTTTCAAATACTGATTTGGATACCATTTCTTCCATTGAAAATTTCTGACCAATCCCTGGCTTATAACCTGCTAACGCTTTTCCGTCGATGATATACACATTATCGAATGATGGTTTTCCATTCTTGTTTTTTTTAAGCTGATAGAATTCAGACATATTCATATCTGACTTATTAATAAACTTTTTAAAGAAGGTGGAAAACTTATCGGCTGAAGTGAATTCTACTGAACCGAAATTAGGTGCATACAACCCATAAACTCGACTAATTCCTGAGCCCTTTGCCCAAACTGACAATGCGTGATTAGGGGTATTCAACTCCATAAGTATAGGTTGATCATCAACGAAAGTATTTGTAACTTTATTGATCACATCAGAAACTGTTGTCCCTTCATCAATAGAGAATTTTGTTTTCCATGCCTTAATGCTTGTCTGTTGAAGCGCGTTATACTTATGTGCTTCCCCGATAAACTCTAATAACCTTTTCGCGTTATCAACTTCAGCTTTCGAGTACATTTCAGGGTGATTATCACTGTTAATTATGGATGCAGCTGCATATAATTTCTCTAAAAACTCTCGTGCAACATTTGATTTTCCGGCACTTTCAAGATACTTGGCAACGAGAACCATTTTAGAAAGTGGATCACGCCTCCCGCCAAAGCCATCGTTGACCATGCTTGCAAAGAAAAATTGCGGGGAATGTTGAACATCAACGTAATTTACGGGTTCAACTTGTCTGACTAAATTAATGAATTTTTCAGAATAATGCAGGTTTCGTTTCATCACCCTGTGCTCTATTTCCCAAGCCAAAGCGCCTTTTTGTTTATTGCTAGTACCTTCTTTAACAAATGTATCTATCAAACTCTTGATGCTCATATCAGGCATATAACCTTCTATCAGCTTGTCTGCGTTTCCTTGAGCATAACCAGATAAAAAATCAGCATTTTCTCTTATGCTAATTTTTCTACCATTCGGTCCTTTCAATCCTTCTAATGCGGTTTCATAGCGAGAAATCTGAGTTTTATACCCTTTAAGTACTTTTTCTCGCTCTTCTTTTGTCTTAGGAGAGGCCAAGTCTGAGATTATATTATGAATATGTTTTTTCATAACTGCGGCGCTGGCCTCATGCCCAAACTCCGTTTTTTCACCACTGACATCAAAGCCATTGACTTCTAATTTGGCACGTAACTTTTCACCCTGATCACCAAGATCTTCATTGTCAGTTAACATCATAATAGGTACGTTACTAGGCAACCCCTGGAGGTTGTCCTTCACCGAAAACGCACCATTCATTTTCTTGCTAACCAGTTTAATAACACCGGTGGGATCTTTAGTATTCCGATCCGCTGCAATTGCTTTTGTTAAGCTTGGCATTGGGCGATCTAACAACAACCCACTAACACTTATATTATATTTTACGGCAAGATCTCTTGCTAAGCTGGCAGCAATGGGCGCGCCCAGTGAGTAGCCATGAATAATAATATTTTTAGGATCGATTTTTTTATCATTTACCAAATAGCGAAACATTGTGAGTGCATCTGCGTACAAGCCTTTTTCACTCGGCTGGCCATCACTTCCTCCAAACCCTCGCATGTTTACCGCAAGTGTATCGATGCCTTGTTCTCGATAATAATCTGCAATTTCTATTGATTGCATCTCAGAAGGCGAATGTGATCCATGTAAGAACAAGACGACTTTTTTATCTTTGTTTGATGTCTCGCTAGCTTGTTTACCATGGTGGTAGTAACCCGTTAAACGCCCAACATTTCCTTTTAAAGTGACACTATCTGATTTACTTTGTGAAACGTATTTATCTAATCTGATTTCACTATAACCATCAATATTTCTTCGATCGCTATATTTACCATAAAGACTATTATTAAGTAGACGATTCACAGGGTTGATGGGGGCGTTCTCAGTCACTTGCAAACCATCGTTTACAATACCAACATTCTCATTCTCCTCTGGGAATACTGGGGCAGCTGTGTGATCAGGGTTCATTTTATACTCTCTTATGAAATAGTGTTAAATAGTTGTTATGACCGAAGGGCGCGAATATACTTTGTTAATCTGATGTAAAAAGAACTTTTTCCCTGTAATCTTTATTCCATGCGGCTTGGTTCATCTTTCTTGGTACAGACAAGTTACCCTCTGATTTTCTAAATAGGTTCTGCACAAAGCGACGACAACAAGCCATATTCAACGCTGAATCCCCAGCGTAAATTCGCTGCTCGTCTTCTTTGAAAATTACGTCCAACGCCCAGTGCTGCTGATTCTCAATATGCCAATGCTTTCTTGTTGCCTTTGAGGCTAACTCTAAAGATAAATGGTCTGTGCAAATATAGTACGAGGTTTCATAACTTCCTTTCCCTTTGACACTCCTATCTCTTACCACTGCAACAATGCTTTTTACGAGACACCACTTCTGTCTGAGTGCTTCGCTGAAGGCTGCAGGAAGCACGTAAACCTCACGAACCTCTTTTCTACCATGCCCTTTCTCTTCCGTGATGTATGATTCCTGTTTATCTTCAGGCAAAGCCCAATAGTATTGGAATTGCACATCAATTTCTGCTAATAAACTTGGTTGATTCAGTTTAACTTGTACTAGGATATCTCCACCTTTATCAACTACTTTATTCAGTGTTTCAACCTGACAATGCAGGGCATCAGCAGTTAATAAACATCCTTTGATATCTAAAGCGTCTAGCATGTTTCTTATTGCTAGCAGCTCCATACCTTTGCCGTCACAAGGTTGGTGTGTGAGAGTCAAACCCTCGTCTACATCAAATGCCGAAACCATATAGAGGGGGTGCTGTTGTTTGCTTGCTTTTGCCCCTTTTAGAACCTTCCCATCAACACTGATTATAGGCTGAGCATGCTTCTCTCTGTGCAAATTGACCCAGCCCACCATAGCTTCCAATAGCGTCTCTGGCACAACGGATCTCATGATCGCAGCTATATTATGTCGAGTGGGAAGACCATTTTCGTAGGGGAAATACTCACGTAACCACTCGATATTTCCTTCACCGAAATCCTTAATCTCTGTCCATTTATTTTGACCACAAATCATGGCTGTTATGACCACGAAAGCGACTTCCATAACAGGATAAACTTGATTGATGTGCGAACGGGTATCTTTCACTTTTTTAAGTTGCTCAATGATAATCATGTGCGAATTTCTCATGTTTTTTTACTTCATGATCAGATCGTGATTATCTAAAAAAGTTCCCTGTAAAATAAATCCATTATTTTCAATGGTTAAAGTTCGATCCCGCCCTTGTTATGACCGACATTAAATGTAATAAACAACAATATTTAACGCTGTTTTAATTATTATTGGTTTCAGTGCATATATGCCCGAGTGACGTAAAATTGCAGAATCATGAGCATCTTTACGTTACTCGGGGATAGTAATAGGAAAAATGAAAAATGTGCACACTGAAAGGGTTTCAAGACAAATCATTAACTCACTTTTAATTCATACATTGTAAATGTTAATATTTTCAACGAAATATTCATATCGTGATTCTTATGTAGATGAAGTGTCTTGCTATCTGTAAAATGAACTGAAAATAAGCAGTAATAAAAAAGAGATTTGATGGCTCGCACCATTCACACTCGAAACGAATTAGTCACAAATACCAAATCAATAATTCGTTACGATATATAAGATATTCGGAATTTAACCGTTTCATTAACTGAGGCGGAGAGAACCACTCACTTCAAGTACACCTATCAAGTACGCACCTAATCTTTCCCTATTTATGCGGCAAGATTAGGCTTCGGATACCTATCAAGAGCCCAGAAAATGTCAACAATTATGATCTTAAATTTAACATCTACGCCGAATTTTAACATTCTGAACCTTTTATTGTTCACTTTCAAATATAGCCAGATCACCTTACAAGCCGCAGGAATCCTCACCTCCTCCTTGCGGTTTAAATTTGGTTTAAAAAAGATTTGAATGATGATGCGCGTGATTTATCAATCTGATTTAGTCAATTTGAGTGAGATTGGAAGTTTGGATGTCGTCTCTAACACTAACAGGGTAATAACGCCCAGTTTATTCAGAAAAGAGACAACCAATGCGAAATAAAAAAACAACATTTTCATTGTTCTTCAAATCGTTTATTTCATTATCCATGCTCACCGCTAGCGTATCTGTGTTTTCTGCCACTGTAGACAGGGAGCTCGCTTTATCTCTGGCTAAAACATTGCCGACTCCAGACCAAATGAACACGGTAATATCTTTAGAAACACGCATCGTTTCCGAGTTAATTGCCACTCTTTCTCCCCGTGACAGGCAGACTCTGGTTGCATTGAACAAACACCGTTCATCTCAATTACAGTTGTCCTACGGATTACCCAGCTCACAAGAATATATGCAGGTACGTACTGTCAAACCTGACACCGAAGGGGCGTTAGATTAGGCACAGGCCGTTATTACCTATATCCCTGATGGAAATGAGTCTGACTGGCGAGAACAAGGATACATTGAGGCATTTAATCATGATGGCAGTACCGTTTTTTTGAATATCGACACAGCCCCTGATTTTCCTGTTTTAGTTGTTGAACCGAATAAAAAGAGAATTGTTCAACAAGGTGTAACAATGATGAACGAAGCCCTTGTTGAGAAGGGCTATCAATCTCTTCCCCGTTAGAATCAAGTTCTCTCTCTACGTCCATGCTGCACAAAATCCGATTAAATGATGATGAGGAACCTTGGCTACTGGGAGACGCGGAAATTTATGCCATCATAGCCGGGATCAGCCCAGAAGAGGATAAGCCAGAAGTACGTATTGTCGACATGCCTTACCTTGATACTGAGGATAAACAATACTACCCCAATTAAGTGTTAATTTTTTGGAACAACTACCGCTGGGGGGCAGCCGATGTACTGCTAATGGAGGAAGATAACGTTTATAACTTCAAAGACCTCACCAAGCTGATCATCGACGTACTTGATGCATCCCTTACTGCTGCGGGCTACCCACAATCTAAACCTTTTGCACTTCTTGGAAAAAGCATCATTGATGCACTGCCAGACAGCGCCATGACCAACGATCACGATTATGTTGATGTGTATTACACCCTTGAAGAAAATCAACGTTACGATAACTATCCCGGCGCTTCCGGTAACGCCGAAATCGACCTAGCCCCCCGAATAATTGATCCCCGATAGCTCAACGCTATACCCGAGCAACTGCAGGGTTCAGGATTCAGGATTCAGGATTCAGGATTCATAGAATTTTAAGGTTAATCGGGTAAAAACGAGGAAGTCCCCTGAGTATTTCGCTCAAGGGGTGCCCCACATTTACTCATTTTTAGAAAGGGAGTAAGCGTCTTTAAATCGACTCATTCAATCCTTTCAATAAACGTCGTAACCTTTAACTTTGATCGTTAAAGGTACTCGAAAATGTCTCAGCATAGACCTCAACAGGAATGGCTACGCCTTGTGCAGAAGTATTACAATAGTGAGCAGTCTGCCGCTCAGTTTTGTTTAGAGCACAATCTTCATCCAAAAACGTTTGACAACAACCGTCGCAAACTACAGCACTTAGTCAACCTGCCTAAAAAACGAGAAGATTCACTTTCTGAATTCGTTGTCGTTGAAAAAACAGCCAAGCCAAAGACCAAAACCGAGCAACGGCCTCCCTCTACGTTACCTACGGAATTACGGCTTGAAGCGGGGGCGTGCTCTCTTCATGTGCCTCGTGATGTAGCACCTCAGTGGCTCGGCCTTCTATTGAAGGAGCTTGCTGTTGTATGAAAATGTTCCCTGATATCTCTGTTATCTATCTCCACAAGGCGCCCGTCGATTTTAGAAAGGGCATTAACGGCTTGAGCTTTATTGTTGAACAGAATATGAACCTTAATCCCTTCTCCGAAGCGCTATTCGTCTTCTGTAATCGCACGCGGGATAAGCTCAAAGTTCTCTACTGGCAGCGTAATGGCTTTTGCCTCTGGCAAAAGCGACTCGAAAAAGACAAGTTCGCTTGGCCAGGGAAAACCCTCTCATTAACTGAAGAGCAGTGGCATTGGTTGCTTGATGGGCTCGATATGGAAAAAATGAAACCCCATCAAACATTGAATTACCAAAGTCTTAATTAAATTAAAAAATAATAGCGGATAAGGAACTTTCGCGGATCTCTGCGATCTTCCTTATATGCCAAATAAAAATAATCCAGATGAGCTAGCGCTCTTACGTTCAAAAGTGACTGAGCTTGAATCTACGGTACTCACTCTTCACCAATCTCTAGGCGAAAGTGAATCGAACATACTCACACTTCACCAATCTCTAGACGAGAGTAAATCGAACGTACTCACACTTCGCCAGTCTTTAAACGAGAGCGAAATAACTATCCAATCGCTGGTTGAAAAACTCAACCTAGCGCGGCGTAAACGCTTTGGTAGCAGTAGTGAAACCATGCCCCCTCAGGACTTAGAGTTCAATGAGGCGGAGGCTCATGCCGATACGACAGGTGAAGATGAAGCACCCGACAATCAGAATGATGAAACATCGGAAGCGAAAAACACTTCATCCGAGACAAAACGACGTGGTCGCCCAAAGCTTCCCGAAGACCTACCACGAGAGCGTGTTGTGGTGGACATTCCAGAATCAGAAAAAACCTGCTCGTGTTGCCAGTCGATGCTCTGCAGGATGGGGCAAAGCACCAGTGAAAAACTGGTGTATATCCCAGCCAGGTTGTATGTCGAAGTCACCGAAAGGCCCAAATACGTCTGTCGTCAATGTGATGCGTTAGGAGAGAAGAGCGTTGTTGCAATGGCTTCACCGCCGGCATCGATTATCCCGAAAAGCATCGCGACTCCCTCTTTGTTTGCGCAAATTATCACGAACAAATACCACTATGCCCTGCCTCTCTATCGTCAAGAATCGCTGTTCAGACAATATGGGCTAGCGCTCAGCCGAAAAACGATGAGTCAGTGGATACTGCGTTGCGCTGATAAGGTAGAGCCGTTAATTGCCTTACTGAAAGAAACCCTCCTTGCTCAAGATGTTCTGTTCGCGGACGAGACCACGTTGACCGTGCTCGATGACGAAAGAAAGAAAAGTTACATCTGGTTGTATGGGTGTGGTCCATACCGGGATGGTAATGCGCAAGCCCCCGGTATCGTCTTGTTCGACTACCAGGAAGGGAGTCGGGGGCATCACTGCCCTCAAGCGTATCTGTCAAACTACACTGGATACCTTCATGTGGATGGGTATAAAGCGTATGAAAAGACAGAGGCGAAGTTGGTGGGTTGCTGGGCGCATGCAAGACGCAAGTCCATTGAGGCAGAGCAGAGCTAACCAAAAGGCAAGCAAGGTAAAGGGGGTAAAATCCAGTGGGCAGTCAGTTGGTTCCAAAAGCTCTATCGTGTTGAACAAGCACTCAAAGATAAGACGAGGGAAGAGCGATATGCTACCCGCCAGTCAAATACTCAATCTCTGCTCAATGAGTTCAAAGCGTGGTTAGATAAATCGGTCACTCAGGTGCCCCCTAAAAGTAAACTGGGAGAGGCGATTAGCTACAGTCTCAATCAATGGTCGAAGCTAGTACGAGTTATCGATGATGGCCGGTTAAGTATGGATAATAACCGAGCGGAACGTTCAGTGCGTCCGTTCACGGTGGGTCGGAACAACTGGTTGTTCTCGAAGACTCATAATGGTGCCCGCGCCAGTGCCGTGCTGTACAGTCTTATCGAAACCGCGAAGGCTAACGACTGTGAGCCGTATGAGTACCTCGAATACGTGCTACGAGAAATCCCGAAACTGAAGAGTGAGGATGACCATGGTCATCTTCTACCTTGGAACATGCCAAAAACGGAATAGTCCACCCTCCCCGAATAGCGTTCAGAATGACAGATACCGCCTTAGTTGGCGGTATCTGTGTTGATATTAGAAAGTCAATGAGTCGGTTCGCAGACGCTTACGTTCATCACTAAGCATTATTATCAAAACAGATGTGTTTCAAAGTATAATCAATAGGTTATCTCAAGTGAAAGTGAAAGTGAAAGTGAAAGTGAAAGTGAAAGTGAAAGTGAAAGTGAAAGTGAAAGTGAATTAGGTTGCAAGATTTAGCCTAATAATGGGAAGGATTAATCAACTTATCGGATAACTTTTAGTAAGGAACAAACTCCTCAATGAGTATGTTGTGAGCTTCTACTCTATGTAATTGGGGGGCATTTCTGAGGTAGAACGTGCTACGGGTAATCACAGTAATTTTTGCAACAGGCTGTTGCAAAATTGGGGGTTGGAGTTTGCCCAATAGCTTGTTGACCAAATCAATCTTATGATAGTTTTCTAGTACCTAGACTTGTTTTGGGGCAGAAATGTGTTGGGGATAATCGATCTAACAGCCACTCGTGGGACAAAATATCATGGCGACAAATTGGCGACAGAATCTCCCTATATACAAAGTCATATGTTTTTATATACAGTTAAACTTTCTATAACCTATTGATATTGAGTTAACACGTTGAAATACAAGACTGTCACTTAGTTCGGTTAAGTTCTAAACTATAACGATTAATTACACTTCAGCCCTTGTTTACACTTTTATTGCCTCCATATTTTCCATACAATCCTAAGCGATTATAAATTAAAACAAATTCAATTTCGGAGTCCTCATGAGCGACGTAAAGCACTGTAATTTATTGATTCTTGGTTCTGGCCCTGCTGGCTATACAGCTGCAGTTTACGCTGCTCGTGCAAACCTAAACCCAGTTCTGGTTACTGGTATGCAGCAAGGTGGTCAGCTTACAACCACAACTGAAGTGGAAAACTGGCCGGGCGATGCAGAAGGTTTAACAGGCCCAGCACTAATGGATCGCATGAAAGAGCACGCAGAGCGCTTTGAAACAGAGATCCTGTTCGACCACATTAACGAAGTAGACCTATCAAACCGCCCTTTCCGTCTTAAAGGCGATTCTGGCGAGTACACTTGTGATGCGTTGATCATCTCAACAGGCGCATCAGCTAAGTACCTTGGTTTAGAGTCTGAAGAAGCATTCAAAGGCCGCGGCGTTTCTGCTTGTGCTACGTGTGATGGTTTCTTCTACCGCAACCAAAAAGTAGCGGTTGTTGGTGGTGGTAACACTGCTGTTGAAGAAGCACTTTACCTATCTAACATCGCGTCTGAAGTTCACCTGATTCACCGTCGCGACACGTTCCGCGCAGAAAAGATTCTTGTTAAGCGTTTAATGGACAAAGTAGAGAACGGCAACATTGTTCTTCACACTGACCGCACGCTAGACGAAGTTCTTGGCGACGATATGGGCGTAACTGGCGTTCGTATTAAAGATACTCAGTCTGACAAGACAGAAGATATCGACGTAATGGGCGCGTTCATCGCTATCGGTCACCAACCGAACACTGAAATCTTCAAAGGCCAAGTAGATATGAAAGATGACTACATCATCGTTCAGTCTGGTCTGGAAGGTAACGCGACACAAACAAGCATCCCAGGTGTATTCGCTGCGGGTGATGTTATGGACCACAACTACCGCCAAGCGATCACTTCTGCTGGTACAGGTTGTATGGCTGCTCTGGATGCTGAACGCTTCCTAGATGGCCTTAACGATAAGTAAATCTGAGATTGCAGATTTGATTATCGACGCTCTCGCCTTAGTAGATGCAGGGCGTCATCACATTTTGTTGTAAATCCCTAAAGCCCAGTGGTATATCCACTGGGCTTTCTTTTGTATACTAGCCGCCCTCAACGAATAATAATTATCATTAAGCCTTCATAATGGATAAGAAAAAACAACGCAGCTTGAATAAGTGGCTTAAGCAACAAAGTAAGTTAGCAAAACGCTGGCTTATGATTGCGATTAGCCTTGGCGTACTTTCAAGTGTGTTTTTAATTGCTCAAGCAGCGCTTCTCGCCTCTATTCTTCACCAGTTGATCATCGAGAACGTCGATAAATCTGAACTGGTTGGTCATTTTGCTGGCTTGGCACTCTCGGTCGTTGGCCGTGCGGGCTGTACATGGGGTCGTGAAATCGCAGGTTATCGCTGTGGTGAACAGATCCGTGTCTACATTAGGCAGCTCATTCTAGACAAGCTACGCGAATTGGGCCCTGCTTACATCAAAGGTAAGCCTGCCGGTACGTGGGCAACGCTGTTGCTAGAACAAGTTGAAGACATGCAAGACTTCTTCTCACGTTACTTGCCACAGATGTCTTTGTCGGTACTGATTCCATTCATTATTTTGGTTGTAGTGTTCCCGGTAAACTGGGCAGCCGGCCTTATCTTCTTACTGACTGCGCCACTGGTACCGATGTTCATGGCATTGGTGGGGATGAAAGCGGCAGACGCAAACCGTAAAAACTTCAAAGCGCTTCAGCGTCTTTCAGGTCACTTTTACGATCGTTTGCAGTCAATGACAACCATTCGCCTTTTCGATCGCACCAGCTCTGAAACAGAAGTGCTGAAAGGTGCATCTGAGGTATTCAGAACGCGCACTATGGATGTATTGAAGATCGCTTTCTTGTCATCTGCTGTGCTTGAGTTCTTCACGTCTATTTCGATTGCGATGACGGCGGTTTACTTTGGTTTCACTTACATCGGCGAGCTTAACTTCGGCCACTACGGCGTTGGCATTACGCTATTCGCGGGTCTGTTTATCCTTATCTTGGCGCCAGAGTTTTACCAGCCTCTGCGTGACCTAGGTACTTTCTACCACGCTAAGCAACAAGCGGTAGGCGCTGCCGAAAGTATTGTTGAGTTCCTAGAAACAGACATCACTAAGGTTAAATCAGGTGACACTCAACTGGACCCAGCTCAAGGCATCAATATTGAAGCTCAAGATCTGAAAGTATTGAGCCCTGAAGGTGTTCAACTGGTTGGCCCTATCTCGTTCGCGCTGAATACTCGACAATCAACGGCATTAGTTGGCCCAAGTGGTGCGGGTAAGACAAGTTTGATCAATGCCATACTTGGTTTCATGCCTTATGAAGGAAGCTTGAAAATCAATGGTATTGAACTTCGTGATTTAGACTTGGCATCTTGGCGTAAGACGATCAGCTGGGTTGGCCAAAACCCACTGTTGCTTCACGGTAGCATTCGTGACAACGTCACTCTAGGTAAGCAAGATATCACAGACCAAACGGTTCAAAACGCACTAGACCAATCTTTCGCTAGTGAGTTCGTTAATGAGCACGGCTTGGACTACATGATTTCTGATCGTTCTGGCGGCCTGTCTGTTGGTCAATCTCAGCGTTTGGCGTTGGCTCGTGCAATGATTCAAGACGGCCAATTCTGGTTGCTTGATGAACCAACTGCTAGCCTAGATACTCGTAGTGAGCAGCTAGTGATGAAAGGCATCAACAGCAACATCGAAAGTCGCACTGCCCTGCTTGTGACGCACCAACTTGCTCCTCTTCAATCGGTCGATAACATTATGGTTATGCGCGATGGTGGTCTTGTGGAACAGGGTCATTACGCTCAGCTTTCAACTGCGGGTGGTTTATTCGAAGAGATGCTAAACGCGAACTTAGCTCAACAAGACAATAAGGGTAATTTAGATGCGTGATTTACTGCCTTACCTGAAACTCTATAAAAAGCATTGGTTTGGTCTATCGCTAGGCATGCTATTAGCTTTTGCTACTCTGTCAGCTTCTATTGGCTTGTTAACGCTATCGGGTTGGTTCATTTCCGCTTCTGCGGTTGCAGGCCTGACGATTGCGCGTGAAACCTTTAACTACATGCTGCCAGGCGGTGGTGTTCGTGGTTTGGCAATGAGCCGTACTGCGGGTCGTTGGGGTGAACGTGTTGTGAGCCACAATGCGACATTCAAACTACTGACAGATCTGCGTATCTTCTTCTTTAAGAAGCTAGCTCCGCTGATCCCAGGTCGTATCTCAAACTTACGTGACGCTGACCTACTGAACCGCTTGGTTGCTGATGTCGACGCCATGGACCACGTGTACTTGCGCTTAGTAAGCCCTGTGACGGTTGGTGTGTTTGGTATCTTCTTCCTGACTCTGTTCTTGATGTGGTTTGATACCTCGCTAGGCCTTATCTTAGGTTCTATCCTGCTTATCATGCTGTTGATTTGGCCTGTCTTGTTTTACAAGCTGGGTAAACGTAACGGTGGTGAGCTTACGCAAAACAAAGCGGATCTGCGTGTTACCACTCTTGATTGGATTGAAGGCTACAGCGAACTGACTCTGTTTGGTGCAGAAGAGCGTTACCGCAATGCGATTCTAGAAACCCAACAGAAGCTGATGGCGAACCAGTTTGTGAACGCTAACCTTACCGGTATGGCTTCAGCAGCGCTTATGCTGTTCAACGGTTTGACACTGGTTCTGATGCTTTGGCTAGCGGCAGATGGCGTGGGTGGTAATGCTCCAGATCCGTTCATCGCGCTAATGGCGTTCGCTACTATGGCAAGTTTTGAACTGTTGATGCCAATCGCAGGCGCATTCCAGCATTTAGGCCAGACTCTGTCTTCTGCACGTCGCTTGAATGAAGTGATTCTTTCAGAACCTGAAGTTCAGTTCGCGGAAGAGAAACTCGACATCAACAAGCCACTTGATATTACGTTCTCAAACGTGACGTTCAACTACCCTGACTCTGAGCGCAGTGTTCTGAACGCTGTTGACCTAACGATTCCGGCAACGAACAAAGTAGCGATTGTCGGTCAAACGGGTTCTGGTAAATCGACACTGATTCAGCTGCTAACTCGCTACTGGGATCCGAAGAAAGGTTATATCTCTATCGCGGGCATTGAGCTAACACAATGGAACGAGTCACAACTGCGTGAATCGATCAGTGTGGTAAGCCAGCGTGTCGACATCTTGAATGGCAGCCTACGCGACAACCTGTTGATTGCGAAACCAGATGCTAACGATGAGCACCTAGCTAACATTCTTAAAGACGTTGGCCTAGAAAAACTACTTGAGAATGATGGTCTTAATAGCTGGTTAGGTGACGGTGGTCGTCAACTGTCTGGTGGTGAGAAGCGCCGTGTTGGTATTGCACGTGCCATTCTTCATGATGCCCCTATCCTGCTTCTAGATGAGCCTACCGAAGGCTTAGATAAGCAAACTGAACAGAGCATCATGGCGCTGTTTGAGAAGCACTTTGAGGGCAAGACGGTTATCTTCATTACACACCGTTTGATTGGTTTGGAAGCGATGGATTCTATCGTTCTGATTGAACAAGGTGAGATTGTAGAGCATGGCTCCCACGAGACACTGTTGAACGAACAAGGACGCTATTTCCAACTTCGTCAGGCAATCTAGTCGCTTCATTGATGACAAAGAAACATCCAAAGCCCGAGTTTATGCTCGGGCTTTTTTATTGCCTATCGATTATTCTGTATCTCAAGTAGGTCACCTTCTCATTCTACTCACCGTCACATTCTTGCCTTTAGTAAACACAAAGCAGCCTCAAAGTAATATTCAAATCATGAGCTTAAGCAAAACAGCCCTAATGATTCACTTTTTAAACCATAAAGCTAAAAACACACCAAATCCACACGTTAGCAAACCGTGTACTTTCGGTTATTACTTAAACAATCCAATAGATAAAAATATCAGCAAAAACACAAGCACTGTTGCTAATCAGGAGTTAACCGTTGAAACGTATTTATCTAGCAGGACCAGAAGTATTTCTAAGTGACGCTGTCTCTATCGGTGATCAAAAGAAGAAGATTTGTGAAGCTTATGGCTTCGAGGGTATTTTCCCACTCGACAATATTCTAGAGTTGAATGAACCTAGCCCTCAGCAAAATGGCTTAAAAATTGGCCGTGCTAATGAAGAGCTTATCGAGAGCTGTGATATCGTCATCGCCAACATGACGCCTTTCAGAGGCGCGAGCTGCGATGTGGGTACAGCCTATGAAATGGGCTTTGGTAAAGCGCTAGGTAAAACGGTACTTGCCTACAGCAATAACTCGGACCTTTTCTTAAAACGAAACCTAGACCAACTGCCAAATGCTAAGCAAGTCGATGAGCAAACCTATGTGGATGGCATCGGCATGACGCTAGAAAACTTTGGCTTAATTGATAACCTAATGCTAGATAACGCAGTATCAGGCCCGATAGAATTAGAGAATGTTGGCGTGTTTTATGATCAAACAGACGTGTATCGTAACCTACGTGCGTTCATACGTTGCCTCGAACAGCTAAAAAACGACGCTAAGGCTGCGTAAATCGCTATCTAAACTGAATGACATTAATTCTCCCAGCATCCTCACAATGTTGGGAGAATTTTTTGTGAATATAGAGAGGAAAA
>AAZW01000060.1 GCA_000169995.1 Vibrionales bacterium SWAT-3
ACAGAATCCAGTCTAAATCTGCAATAGATAATCCGACTTAACTTGTTTAATGTCAAAAAAAAGCGACGCTTTTCTTAACAATTGAGTGTAAGTGGTTGAAAATTGACCATTGCTAGTGGTTCTGCACCCTTCCAGTTGGGTAAAATACCTCTAAATGACGATTCACTTATGAGTGTATATGTACAATGTTTTCTTGTGAGAAAGTATGTGCTACAAAACGACTCATATGCAAGCCTTTATAGAAAAAAGTAAATATAATAAATGAGAATGTGGAGAGATATTAACGTGATTCAAAAGGAAGAAAAGATGATAAAGCCTGATGAATACTGGCGTGAACGCCTAACTGACGATGAGTACGAAGTGTGTCGTCTACGTGGTACGGAAGCCCCTTATAGCGGTAAGTTACTACATAACCACAAGACGGGAGTTTACAGCTGCACATGCTGCCAAGCCCCATTATTCCTGTCGGATAACAAATATGATTCTGGGTGCGGGTGGCCGAGCTTCGATGCGCCTGTAAACGATACAGCAATACGCTATATAGAAGATCTAAGTCACGGAATGAAGCGTGTAGAGATTCGTTGTAGTGCCTGCGATAGCCACCTAGGTCACGTTTTTCCTGATGGTCCGAAGACAACTGGCGAACGTTTTTGTGTTAATTCTGTGTCGTTAATTTTCAACAAAAATGACGAAAGTACGAAATAACCCGTAACTAATGTTTAATCCTTACAGATCGCATTTGTCGATGAAATTGTAATGAACAGCCCAAGATTTCAGCGTTAACTCTAGTACAAATAAAAACAGCTACCATGATGGTAGCTGTTTTTTTACAATTTGTTGAAGAGGCTAATTGGTCGCCTAAGATTACTCGTAGCTCTTCACAACAGCAGGGCTGTAAACGCCGTCTTCAATGGCTTCTACAATCTTGTCTGCGTCTTTATTCAACTGCTTATATTTTGGCTTTTCAAAGTGATAGAGAACAGCGAGCTCAGATTCAGAGGCGATAGGCACGTTAAAGTCTTTAGCGACCATTGCCCATACATACGCTTCTTCCATATTACCTAAGCTGTGGTTAATACTGGCCATCGACTTAAAAATTTCAGTGTTGGCGTTCGAGTTACTCGATAAGGTCAATGCGTTATTAAGCAGTTTTAACGTCTTCACATGGTCTCGAGTGGTGTAGAACGTTGCTAGGGCATACTGCATCTCTGCCGTATTTAACGCATCTGTTCCTTCCAGTTGTAAGAAGCTGCGTCTAGCGTTGGTATCCCCGGTTTGTGACCACAAGAAGTAGAGCGTTTCTGGCGTGTCTGATTGAGACAGTTCACTGACAATACGTTCAGACTCTTCGATGCTGTGCATTAAAGAAGTAAAACGACGCTCTTGAAGTTTAGATTGATCGATCGTTTCTATCTGCGCGGCAAGCTCAAGACATTTTTTATAGGCTGTGACCAATTCGAACTCTTTGATCTTATTGATTTCGGTTGGCTGTTTTTGAACTTCAAAGCGATGCCAGATAAGGTCGGTACGCGCTACACGGCACTGTCCGTCGTTCATGTTCAGCTGTTCACAACGCAACCCAGGATTGCTCTGGCACAACTGATCGGTATTTTTGTTTCCTTCAAGACACCCAACCAGAGTGAAAGGTAATAGGCCAATTGCCAACCATTTCATAATTTTCATATTCCTTCACTTGTGATCAAATGCACTTATTATTGGTCAGGTTCTTGACTCAATTCTGTTACGGGTTATTTTCTGGTGAAAATTGTTAAAACTAAGGCTTTACCATGGATGCAGAAAAACTTCTTAGCGCAATGACACCCGAGGTCTACGAACGTTTAACCTACGCAGTTGAAACGGGTAAATGGCCAGAAGGAACAGCGCTTTCTAAAGAGCAGCGCGATTCGTGTATGCAGGCAGTTATGTTATACCAATCTAAACATAACTCTGAAGCTCAACACATGACAATTGCCGCTGGTGGCGAAATTAGCTTTAAGTCTAAATCTGAACTCAAAAAACAGTTTAAGTCAGATCAAGAAGACATTGTGAGAGTTAACCCAAATCATTAGGCTTTAAATTACAACAAAGGGGTGGCGCAGTGCCACCCCTTTTACGTTAAGTCGTTTATTTATAAGTAATAAAACGATTTAGCTCACGTTAAACTGCTGCTCTTTTCATAGAATAGCAGCCGCTTAATATGAACCTTAATGAGCTTACAAGCTCATCTCACCACGCAGTACTTCCTGCATCTGAGTTTTCACTTCTTCGTAGCTTAGGTTTTGGCTTAATAGGTAATGAAGTTTCGCTAGTGCCGCTTCCGGAGTCATATCATAACCACTAACAACCCCAGCTTCTGCTAAAGCACAGCCCGTCGCATAGCCACCCATGTTCACTTTACCTGCTAAACATTGAGTTAGGTTTACCACGATAACACCGCGCTCTGATGCGTCTTTTAGGTGCTGAAGTAGCTCTGGGTTTTGTGGTGCATTACCAACACCAAAAGTAAGCAGGATCATTGCGTTAACAGGTTGTAGTAACGTGTTACGGATCACTTCGTGTGAGATGCCTGGGTACATAGTGATTACGCCTATTGGTTGCGGTGTAATGTTATGAACCTTGAACTTCCCTTCAGGTTGCTCGTTGACTACAACGTTGTTGCTTAGCTGGATATTGATACCAGCTTCCAACAGCGGATTAAGGTTTGGAGAGGTAAACGCATTGAAGCCATCTGCGTGTGATTTGGTGCTGCGGTTACCACGCATTAATTTGTTATTGAAGAACAGGGTCACTTCGTTGATTGGGTAATTCGCCGCGATGTGTAGTGCATTCAATAGGTTTGCTTGGCCGTCAGAACGTAGCTCAGCAAGTGGGATCTGAGAGCCGGTTACAATCACTGGTTTGCCAAGGTTTTCTAGCATGAAAGACAACGCAGAAGCGGTGTACGCCATGGTGTCAGTACCGTGCAGGATAACGAAACCATCGTATTTGTCGTAGTTCGCGCGGATGTCATCAGCGATAGTCTGCCAATCAAGTGGCGTCATGTCTGAAGAGTCCATCAATGGCGAGTATTCGTGGATGGTGTACTCAGGCATCTCTGGGCGATGGAATTCAGGCATACCGGCAAGCTGTTTATCCATGAATCCAGCAACAGGGACATAGCCGTGATCATGCGATTTTTGCATGCCGATTGTGCCGCCGGTGTACGCGATATAGATGTGTTTTCTTTCCATGGCGATTATTACTTTAGTGTGATGTAGGGAACAGGTGGGCGATTATAGCGAATTATTATGTAATAAAAAGAGGCGCCTCACACAGAGGCGCCTCTTGATAATAAAGCGTTGAGCTTAAATTATTGAACTTGGCAGTTTAAGCAAAAAGCGTAACGGCCTTGTGGGTCGTTAAAGTTGCTTAATAGTTGGCTATCTTGAGCTAACTGCTGCGTAACCGGCTGCAAACTGCTTGGTATCATTGACTGAATATCAAGGCCAATCGACATCTGAACTTGGTTCATAAATTCTTGAATAAACTGCTCAGTGGCTGAAAGTGGCTCTTCTACCCAGTAGATGTTGTAGCTTTCGAGTTCTGCAAGTGAAGCGGCGGATGCAATCGCATCATCGAAGTCACCAATTTCATCGACTAGACCATTTTGCATAGCGTCTTGACCAGTCCATACGCGACCTTGAGCAATTTTATCGACCGCATCAACATCCATTCCACGGTTTTCTCCAACTAGACCGATGAATCGGCGGTAGCCATGTTCAATACCCATCTGGAACGCATCTTTCGCGCCCTCAGTTAGGCCGGTGGTGATACCAAGACCTGAGAACGGTGATGTGCCAACGCCATCGGTGTAAACACCAATATCATTTAAGCCTTTTTCGAAGGTAGTGATGACACTGAAGATACCAATGGAGCCAGTTAACGTCGTTGGTTGAGCAAGGATCTTGTCTGCGCCCATTGAGATCCAGTAACCACCAGAAGCGGCAAGACTAGACATTGATACAACTACAGGCTTACCCGCTTGCTTAATCGCTTCTATTTCATTGCGAATAACTTCTGAAGCAAATGCGCTGCCGCCAGGGCTATCCACTCGAAGAACAACAGCTTTAACTTTGTCATCGTTACGAGCTTGGCGAAGTAGAGCCGCGGTTGTATCGCCACCCACGGTGCCACGTGGCTGTTTGCCATCCATAATAGCGCCGCTAGCAACAATCACAGCTACATCGTGTGATTCACTGTTCATGTCTGGAAGCATGGTTGCACGGTACTCGTAGTAGCCAAGTGCGTTGTAACTGTCTTGACCATCACTGCCGAACACATCTGCAAGCTCTAGTCGAACTTGCTGGCGAGTGGCTAGCTCATCCACCAAACCAAGCTTTTCCGCCAGTTTCGCGATATCGCCATCAACAGATTCAAGCTCATTCAAGAAAGTGTCCATGCTTGGATTGAGTGTCTTCGCATCAATTTGGCGGTTATTGCTCACATCATCAACGTAAGCGCTCCATAGTTGACCCAACCAACGTGATGCCGACTCTTTGGCTGCGTCAGACATGTCGTCACGAATGAACGGCTCAATCGCTGATTTGTAAGTGCCCACGCGGAACACATGAGTGTTCACATCGAGCTTCTCTAATAAGGTTTTGTAGTAAAGCGAGTAGGCGCTGTAACCTTTAAGAAGTACACCACCATCAGGCGACATGTATACCTTAGTTGCGTAGCTTGCTAGGTAGTATTGGCTTTGGTTGTAGAAGTCACCCACCGCATAAATTGGCTTTCCTGAAGCTTTAAACTCATTTAAGGCTTTAGCGATGTAGCGCAGTTTGGTTAGGTTGGTCTCTGGCAGCTCTTTAAGTGCCAAAACAATACCTGTTACATTGTCATCGTCTTTGGCATAGCGAATGGTTTCAACGATATCAAAGAGAATATTTTCTTTTGGCAGATCTTTGCCCAGCAGCGAACCGGTAACGGAATCCATCGGATTGATATATCGGCTTTGTTCAACAATCGGACCTGACAGGTTTAGCACTAAAGCAGATTGTTGTGGCACGGTTGGCGGCGCTGTGTCTGAGTGGAAGTACACAAAGTAGATAACGGCAATACTGAGCAAGAAGATTAGGTTAACAAGCGCAACACGTACAAACGTAATCAGCTTCCACATCCCTTTGAAGATCATGCCTATAAATTTGAATATTTTTTTCATTCTGTCTCCGCAGTGAGATTACGTCGCTTTAACAAGCAGCAGTACCATTAATCTCAATAATATGAACTGCTTAGTATCCTACGATAATTCCCTAATTCAAACTATACCAAGAAGTGTTAATCGATTTATATTCTCATTAAGTGTAGTTAGATAAGGGGCTGTTGACCTTTCGTGGTTAAGTTTTGTTCGAGATAAAATCGTTTTAGGCGCGGCGAAGAGTATGTAGCCTAGTCATTCTAAGCAAATATTCTTCAACAAAGCATAAAATGATTTTTGAGGGGGCGCCTAGCTCGAACCCTTCGGGCAGCTCTTGTGGTTCATTTCTACTGCGTTATCGGCTTTTCATGTAGGCCAGCTACACATCAAAGCCTCTTCCTCGTATAAATTTCCCACAAGATGCTGCAAAACCAATCTCGAAAGGTTAACAGCCCCTAGGACTTTTGAACGATTAATACCTTCAGCATTATGATCGGTGTTACAAAAATGTAAACGGTTGTTTGAACTTTTGGTGATTGAGCTATACTGTGGTCAGACCACAAGGATAAATAATAGAAGTGATGTCTGCCATGTACCCACATTTACTTGAACCACTCGATCTTGGATTTACTCAGTTACGTAACCGTGTATTGATGGGATCAATGCACACCGGCTTAGAAGAGCATAAAGAAGGCCTACATAAACTCGCCGCGTTTTACGAAGAGCGAGCAAAAGGAGGCGTTGGCCTAATTGTTACAGGTGGCTTTTCTCCGAACTTACGTGGCAGATTATCCCCATTTAGTGCTGAATTCAGCAAAGTTAAGCACGCAAAAGCACACCAAGTTGTTACCGAAGCGGTACATAAGCACGGCGGGAAAATTGCGTTGCAGCTACTTCACGCTGGTCGATACGCAATGCACCCATTCGCTCAAAGTGCTTCGGGTATAAAAGCTCCAATCGCCAAGTTTGCGCCAAGTGAAATGAGCCCTCGCCAAATTAAAAAGACCATCAGTGCCTTTGCCAACAGTGCCGAACTTGCTCAAGTCGCAGGCTACGATGGCATTGAGATCATGGGTTCTGAAGGTTACTTGATTAACCAATTCATTTGTAAGCGTACCAACATGCGTTACGACGAGTGGGGCGGCTCTTATGAAAAGCGTATGCGTTTCCCGCTAGAGATCGTGAAATCGATCCGCGAAGCTGTGGGCGATGATTTCATTATTATCTTCCGACTGTCGATGCTGGATTTGGTTGAGCAAGGCAGCACCTTTGAAGATGTTGTTCTTCTGGCTCAAAAGCTGGAAGAAGCCGGCGTTACCATTATCAATACAGGTATTGGTTGGCATGAAGCACGTATCCCCACTATCGCGACACAAGTACCACGTGGTGCTTTCTCATGGGTAACTGAGAAAGTGAAACCGTATGTTTCTATTCCAGTGATTACATGTAACCGTATTAATACTCCGGAAGAAGCAGAACGTATTATCAGCTCCGGTCAGGCCGATATGGTCTCCATGGCTCGACCTTTCTTGGCTGACCCTGATTTCGTTAACAAAGCCGCACAAGACCAAGCCCAGTTTATTAACACCTGTATCGGTTGTAACCAAGCGTGCCTTGATAATGTGTTCAAAGGGAAGCGCGCGAGCTGTTTGGTTAACCCGCGAGCGTGTCACGAGACTGAAATTGTCGTTCAACCCGCACCAGCGACTAAGACTATAGCGGTTGTAGGTGCTGGCCCTGCAGGCTTGGCTTGTGCGACTACTTTGGCTCAACGCGGGCATAAAGTTGATTTAATTGAGAAAAATGATCGTATAGGCGGTCAGTTTAGACTAGCAATGCAGATTCCGGGCAAAGAAGAATTCAGAGAAACGATTCGTTATTTTGCTAACCAAATTGATGCATCGGGCGTGAATCTGAAACTGGATACTGAAGCTACGTTTGAGATGCTACTTAAGTACGATGAAGTTGTAATGGCTGCGGGTGTTGAGCCAAGAAAATTGAACATTGAAGGTATTGATCACGAGAACGTGGTCGATTACCAAACCTTGATTCGCGAAAAGACACCAGTAGGCGAAAAGGTCGCGATTGTTGGTGCTGGTGGTATCGGTGTCGATGTGGCAACCATGCTCACCGAGCCGACGTCACACAGTTTAGACGATTGGCTACATGAGTGGGGCATCGATAAGAATATGGAACACCCAGGTGGTCTGTATCCTTACCCGGATTCATTCAGTGACAAAACGGTTTGGGTGATGCAACGTAAAGCGGGTCGTGTTGGTAAAGGCCCGGGTAAAACTACAGGTTGGATTCACAAACGCACACTAGAAAAACGTGGCGTGAATCTGTTGGGGGGCGTGAGCTACAACAAAATTGATGACCAAGGTCTGCACATCAGCGTTGGTAAGCAAGATCAGGTGTTAGATGCTGATTCGGTTATCGTGTGTGCAGGTCAAGTATCGGTGAGACCATTCGAAGATATGTGGCAAGAGTTTGGTGGCAAATTACACGTGATTGGTGGTGCTGATTATGCTGGTGAGCTAGATGCTGTGCGCGCTATTCGTCAAGGTGTTGAACTAGCGATTAAGTTATAGAATCAGCAACCAAACCGTAATCTTATTGGCAGATATGCTTATCTAATCTGCCTAGATAAATGTTTGAACAAGGCTCCTAAGTCATAGATTTAGGAGCCTTTATTGTTTCCAATCTAGGTCAAATGGGCAGTCGTTGATATTTATTATCGTTTGTATTCTGTGCTAAAGTTCAAGTATACAAATAATAAAGAAATAGTAAGGACTTCAAATGGATGCTTTGGATCTACTGCTCAACCGACGCTCTATCGCAAAACTCTCTGATCCAGCACCTGAAGGTGTCGCGTTAGAAAACATCATCAAAGCGGGCTTGCGTGCCCCTGACCACGGTGCACTAACACCATGGCGCTTTGTTATCGCACAAGGTTCAGGGCTACAGAAGCTATCTGACATCTTGGTTCGTGCTGCTGAAGCGGAAGACAGCGAAGAAGCGGTGATCGAGAAAGTGAAAAAGGCGCCGTTCCGTGCTCCTATGGTAATTACTGTCATCGCGAAAGTAACCGAGCATGAGAAAGTACCAGCGATTGAACAACATCTTTCTGCAGGTTGTGCAGCGCAAGCAATGCAAATGGCGGCTGTCGCTCAAGGTTTCCAAGGTTTTTGGCGTTCAGGTAAATGGATGTTCCACCCAGAAGTGCATCAAGCATTTGGCCTAGAAGGCGACGACGAAATTGTTGGTTTTCTATACCTAGGTACGCCGGGCTGTACACCAATGAAAGTACCAGAGCGCGACTTCTCTAAGTTTGTTGAGTTCTTATAAAGAGCACTGAAGCTGAATAGTGGAATACTAACTGTATAAACAACCAGTTTTTCTTGATTTATTAGGGTCACATTAGATAATGTGGCCCTAATTGTTTGTAGCATCTGGAAAAACATGTCTCGCCTTATTATTGCTGAAAAACCAAGCCTCGGCCGCGCGATCGCCGCTGCACTGCCAAATCCACAGAAGAAAGACCAAGGGTTCATCAAATGTGGTAATGGGGATGTAGTGACTTGGTGTATTGGACACTTATTGGAGCAGGTTGAGCCAGACGCTTATGACGACCGCTATAAGAAATGGAACTTGGCCGATTTACCTATTGTGCCTGAGCAGTGGCAGCTAAGACCACGCAAGACTTCAAGCAAACAGCTCACGGTGATCCGAAAGCTATTGAAGGACGCCACTCAAATTGTTCACGCCGGAGACCCAGATAGAGAAGGGCAGCTTTTGGTTGATGAAGTGATCGATTATTGCAAAGTCTCTAAAGCCAAGAAAGAGTCGATGGAAAGGTTGCTTATCAGCGACTTAAACTTACCTGCTGTAAAACGTGCACTCTCTCAAATGCGCAGCAATCGCGATTTTATCCCTCTTTCTGTTTCAGCATTGGCACGCTCAAGAGCCGATTGGCTGTATGGTATGAATATGACTCGAGCTTATACCTTGCTTGGTCAAAAAGCTGGTTACCAAGGCGTACTGTCGGTAGGGCGTGTGCAGACACCAGTACTTGGTTTGGTGGTGAGGCGTGATGAAGAGATCGAAAATTTCATTCCAAAAGATTACTTCACTTTGCATGCCTTGATTCCTTACCAAAATAACGGACAGAGTTTTGATATTCGTGCTCGCTGGAAACCAAGTGAAGCCTGTAAGCCGTGGCAAGACGAAGAAGGCCGTGTACTCAACCGAAAGTTGGTTGAAAACGTCGCTCAGAGAATCGCGAACCAACCTGCAACCGTCACAGAGTCAGAGCAGAAGCAAAGTAAACAAGCTGCGCCACTTCCTTACTCTCTGTCTGCCTTACAGATTGATGCCTCTAAGCGTTTTGGTATGAGTGCTCAGCAGGTGTTAGACACTTGTCAGTCTTTATATGAGAAACACAAACTCATTACTTACCCACGTTCTGATAGCCGCTATCTTCCAAAAGAGCACTACTCGCAGCGAGAGTCGATTGTAGATGCCATCGCCAATAATGCGAAAGAGCTACAAAGTGGTGCGCAAGGCGCAGATCTCTCATTGAAATCAAAAGCATGGAACGACAGTAAGGTCGATGCTCACCACGCAATAATCCCAACACCGAAGAAATCATCGGTGAATGGTTTGTCTGCAAATGAGATGAACATCTATCAACAAATTGCTCGCCAATATTTGATGCAGTTCTATCCACCGGCTGTGTTTGCGGACGCTAAGTTAGTGTTTGATATCGCTGGTGGTGTGTTCATTGCGAAAGGGCGTCAGCTCATCAACCCAGGTTGGAAAGTGTTGATGGGTAAAACTGACACCGAAGATAAAGGTGATGGTACTGATACAGTTCCACCGTTAGATAAAGGAACTGAGCTGGCCTGCCGTGAAGGTGTCATTAGTGATAAGAAAACCGAACCACCAAAGCATTTCACGGAAGCGACATTGCTTCAAGCGATGACAGGTATCGCGCGTTTTGTCGCGAACAAGGATCTGAAAGCCATTTTGAAAGAGACTGATGGTCTTGGAACAGAGGCGACTCGTGCAGGCATTCTGGATACGCTATTCAAAAGGCAACTGCTAACGCGTCAAGGTAAGAGTATTCATAGTAGCCCTGCAGGTAGAGGTTTGATTCATGCCCTACCTGAGGATTCGACCTTTCCGGACATGACAGCACACTGGGAACACCAGTTACAGGGCATGGCCGAGCGCAACCAAGCGTATCAACCTTTCATGCAAGCGTTGGAAAGCAAGATTGATGGCCTAATGGGGCGAGTGAAAACAGGGGAAGTGCCGGAATCGCTTCGTCATCTCCCTAAAGTTGAGAGACCCGCTTTTAAACGCCGCAAAGGTGGCGGTACGAAGAAGTCTTATGCCAACAAAGGTACCTATCCTAAGAAAGGCGCTTCAGCTAAAAAAGGATCTTAAAGCTAGCGTTTGCAAGTGTTCCAGTTAGCGTCCGACTTTGCGTCCACAACGCTTAAACAACTGTTGCCAATACTCCACATGGCGACGAGTTGATGCACGAAAGGCTTGGTGCGTGTCTTGGATGGGGAAGTAGTAGCTGTGGAGTTCTGGCTGAGCATCAAACATTGCCAGTTGCGGAGCGAGCTGTTGATAGTAGCCATCCAGTTGCGCCATATACGGCTGTACTTTGCCAATATATTGTTGTTCGAATACGTTGTTGAGGTAACGGAACTTAGTGGTGTCTCGCTGTTTTCCGCAGATGATATTGGTATCAAAAGTAGTGAGTTGCTCGGTGATGGTGTCAAGCTCAACCGACGCGCGAGCAAGCGAATAATACAGATCCCCAAGGGTAGAGCTCTTCTCTAACACCTCTTGCACTTCTGTGGTTTTGCCCGAAACAAGTGGTGTATTTAACGAATGGTTAAGATGCTCCAAGGCGTCGCTCGTCTGCCTTACTTGTTGACCAATATCCTGACGCAGCCACTGACTACCGCGCATCTGTGACTGCATGGCATCACTAGCATAAATCAGGTTCCATTGATGGATTGGAAATTGTGCGAGCTTCTGTTGTTCGATCCCTCTCAAGAGTTCGATCATCTCTAGGTCTAGCTCATCACTGGATAAGCACTTGCCTACGCCTTCGAGTAGAGCAACTTGATAATCGTAATTGCGGAATTCGTCCGCGACTTTTCCGAGCACTGAGTTACGCTCAGCAATTAGATTGAAAAGTCCACATTGGCGAAGTTGATAGCTGTCGATGAGCCCAATAGAAACAGAAGGAACCTTTAGCAATAGCTCTCGCTTTCTTGGCAACCCCTCAAACTCCCACTCTTGTTTGAGCTCCTCAGCATCTTGCACTCTGGCTACCTTGGTTTGATAGTCATCGAACAAGTCTCCAGGGCCTTCCCCAAAACACCCGCTGAGTACCACAGTGACTAAAAGCAGTGGTGAGCGTTGTACGAAGTTTGTAAGAAGGCGAAGATTCATGGGTTACCTACCAGTCTATTTCACTGCCATCGAAATTGAAGAAGTGACCACTTACTTCAGTGCTGGCAGATTCGATGACTTTAATAAGACCAGACGCTGAAGTGTCTGTGTCAATAAGGGCATTAGGACCACCCATTTCTGTCTGTACCCAACCTGGGTGCAGTGCCAATACCGTGAAGCCGTTGCTAGTTAGATCGTTGCTTAAACTTTTTACTACTGAGTTGAGAGCAGCTTTAGAAGAGCGATAGATGTAGCCGCCGCCAGACGTGTTTTCTGCCATGCTGCCAACTCGAGAAGACAAGCAAGCTATCTTTTTAACATCACTGTCTTCTAGCATAGGAAGAAGTGTTTCAACCAGCTTCAATGGCGCAATGGTGTTGACCTCAAAAACGAGTCTCCACTCTTCTACGTTGGTGTTACCCAGTCCGTAACCTTTAGGCCCGTAATAGCCCGCATTGTTAATCAGAATATCAATGGGCTGTATTTGAGCAGGTAGCCTGCTGGTGGCTTGGTAATCAGTGATGTCTAGTTGAATGCAGGTTAAGTTGCTGTGGTGTTCTGCGAGTGCCAGTAACTCATTTGCCGATGAGGTATCACGATAGGTAGCGTAAACGGTGTGATTGTCCTTAAGGTATTGCTGAGCAAGGCTTAAACCAATGCCTCGGTTTGCTCCAGTAATAAAAATAACGCTCATGGTGATTCCTTTTCAGTTCAATTAGTTAAGTTTGATGGCTTAACACCAGAAAATCAACGGCCCACCAACTGGCCATTAGCATTCCGACAAAAATCATTACTGCTGTCGCCGAGCCACAGATCACCCCAAGGGTAAGTATTAGGTTTTTCATTACTTTCTCTGAATACATTTAAAGATAATGATAATTGTTATCATTAATTTGGGTTGTCGCCAAGTCTGATGCTGTTATGATTTTGAGAAAGATAAGCAATTAACTCGATTATGATACCTTTAATTTATCACCCAATTTATTCGCAGCTGCCTTTGCCAGAAGGCCATCGTTACCCAATCAACAAATACCAGTTGTTACATAGCGCGGTTGAGGCGCTAATGGATAGCGATCCACTCTGGAAGAATATGTTTGAAGTGTTTGAACCAAAGCCGGTGTCGGTAGAACAAGTCAAACAGGTTCACGACAGTGACTATGTCGATTTGCTTGTTTCTGGGAGTTTGCCAGCGGCGAAGATGAGACGCATTGGTTTTCCGTGGAGCGAACAGTTGATTGAAAGGACGCTCTATTCAAGCGGCGGCACCTGCTTAGCAGCTGACATGGCTATTGAGAGTGGTTTAGCCATTCACTTGAGCGGAGGCTATCACCACGCGCACCATGATTTCGGCAGCGGATTTTGTTTGTTGAATGATCTGGTGTTGGCAGCGAAGCATGCACTTACGTTTGAACAGGTTGATAAGGTGCTGATCGTAGACAGTGACGTACACCATGGCGATGGTACGGCGACACTCTGCCAAGAGAGCGATGAGATTATTACTCTGTCTTTCCACTGCGATAAAAACTTCCCTGCAAGAAAGCCATTATCGGATCTGGATGTGCCATTAAGTCGCGAAACGGAAGATGAAGAGTTTCTGCGTTGTTTTGAGCAAGTGACTAAGCTGGCGATTGCGCATCACCAACCTGATTTGATCATTTATGATGCAGGTGTCGATATCCACCAAGATGACGAGTTGGGTTACTTGAATGTATCGGAGCAAGGGATCTTTGAACGAGATTGCTTCATGATTAACTTAGCAAAATCAGAGTCTATTCCAATGGCGTGTGTTGTTGGGGGAGGATATCGTACTCAGCACCAAGATTTGGTACCGATTCACATGCAGCTTTTGAAAGCAGCACTGGCAGTGAATAGTTGAACTGCTAAGTAGGTTTTCTTCAGATACAAAAAAAGCCGCTGATTTCTCTGAAGTGACCCCGTAAAGTTGGACATTTCTGTTAAGCGGCTTTCAAGGCCTGAGTTCGATATTCTATCGGAGTCAGGCCTTTTAGTTTCACTTTTATACGTTTGGTATTGTAGTACTCGATATACTCTTTGATTTGCGCTATCAGAGCATCTGCATCTTCAAAGCTTTGGTTGTGATACATCTCTGTTTTGAGTAAAGCAAAAAAATTTTCAGCAACAGCATTATCCAAGCAGTTACCTTTTCTCGACATGCTTTGCGTTAACCCACTCTCCGCTACCTTTTTCTGATACTGTCGATGACGATATTGCCAACCTTGGTCGCTATGTATAATTGGCTTTGAGTTGGGTTTAAGCGTTGATATAGCCTCCGTTAGCATATCCGTGACAAGCGGCAAGCAGGCATTCTTGGCCACTCTATAAGCAACCACCTCCTGAGTAAACAAGTCGACAACGGGAGATAAGTATACTTTCTGCTCTTTGACTTTAAACTCCGTGACATCAGTTACCCATTTTTCATCGGGTTGAGTCGCACTAAAATCTCTTTCAAGCACGTTGGGAGCAGCTGTTCCAGACTCTCCTCGGTATGAACGATACTTTTTAATCCTGACCGTCGATTTAAGGTTGAGCTGAGCCATAAGCCTTTGAACCGTTTTGTGATTAAGCACGAACCCCCGATTTTTTAGTTCCAAGTGAATACGGCGGTAGCCGTATCGTCCCTTATGTTCATGATAAATTGACTTTATCAACCGCAGCTCACGTTCGTAGCTATTTGGGCGCTTGCTCGTTTGAACTTGATAATAAAAGACACTTTTTGCCAGCTGTAGAGTGTGCAGTAAGTGCTTTAACGGGTACTTGCCTTTAAGAGTTAGAGCTATGACCGCTTTTTCTTTGTTCGACGGTTTTTTTCCTGCTCCAACTCTTCCAACTTTTTTAGAACGGCATTCTCGGTTCGCAAGTAGAGCAACTCCTCTTTTAGCTCCTCAAGCGTCATTTCATCATCAGGCTTAGTGGTACGTTGAGGGTGCTGTTTCATTGGAGGTCTTCCTTTCTGGCGCATTTTGAGCCCTTTGATACCGAGCTCATTAAATCTTTTGAGCCAGACAGAGAGTATCCCAGGGGATGAGAGGTTTAATACTGCGCTAGTGTGCGTGAGAGACCAATCATTCGTCCACATTAAATTCAATGCTTTTCGTTTTTCCTGAGCAGTAGCAGCATGCTTAGTTGGTAAAAATGAGTTAGCACCATGGATGGCAAAGACTTGAGCCCAATACCGTATCTGTCTTGAAGAAATTGAATATTGTTTTGCTAAGTAGAGAGATGATGTGCCATCTAAGTATTGCTTAGCAATGATACATTTTAGCTCTCGGTTATATTTGGACATAAAAAGACCCCCAATAATTGGTGTCCAACTATTGGGGGTCAGTTCACTCAGCGGCTTTTTCTAATGTGGTGGAGGGATAGGGATTTGAACCCTAGAACCGCTATTAACGGTTGCCGGTTTTCAAGACCGGTGCTTTCGACCACTCAGCCATCCCTCCGATGCCGCGTATAATATAAGGGTGGCTTTCGCTTGTAAATACCCTTATTAACTGACTGCTTTTTTTATGAACGCTTTTCGATATTTTTGTATCGAATGGCCACTTATTGTGCGCTTTGCTGATGATTTATCGTAACTACCAACTACCAACTACCAACTAAAAACGGATAGCTAAAAGTTAAAAGCTAAAAACGAGCGCCAAAGAACGGCATGTGTCCTAAGCCTGGTGAACAAAATAGGTAATAACAGGAATCTTTAGCTGAAAGTTTGGCAAAGTAATAGAAGGAGTAACGCTAGATAACCGAGAGACTGCGGTATTAAGGGCTACTCAAGATTCACTTAGTGTGAGGGGGAAAGCATAGAGATAGGTGATAAACCCTAGATGCAAAAAATCCGCCGATTTCTCAGCGGCTTTCTCTAATGTGGTGGAGGGATAGGGATTTGAACCCTAGAACCGCTATTAACGGTTGCCGGTTTTCAAGACCGGTGCTTTCGACCACTCAGCCATCCCTCCAGTGGCGTGAATAATATAAGGGCATGAGGATCTTGTAAACCCCTAATTTACATAAATTTGTTCTGTTGCTTGTTTTCTAGTCATTAACGGCAATAAAAAAGGGAAGCCATTGGCTTCCCTTCTTCGTTTGGTGAGCATTTAATCATTTTTTGCGTAGAATCGCTGTAATTCAGTAAGACCTTGCATTAGAACTGGTAAGCGAGGGCTTACATTCTTTAGTCGTTGGTAATCTTGGTCGTACAGTTTGTAGTTACCAAACTTATCTAGCACAGTAGTTTGCTTATCTGTCACAAGCGCTAACTCACGAGAATCACCCGCAAGAACCCATTTTCTCTTACGCTCATCAAACAAGCTGCGGCCGCTGCTAAAGTCAGTTGGGTTTGAAGATACGCCCAGTAGCTCTTGCATTAGTGTTACTGAAATATCTAAGTGGCTAGAGCGGTGAGTGTACTCAGACGCTGATTTACCTGGCCAGCTGATAAACAGCGGAACCTGCAATTGATAGCGACTGTAGTTAGAGTTTGCACCCCAGCTGTTAGTCTTGGTTTCGTTAAACTCAGTACCATGATTGGAGGTAATGATAACCACCGTATTATCGATAAGGTCTAAGCGTTCCAATTCTGCGTAGATAGTCGCAAGCTGTGCGTCCGCTGCTTGAGCCGACTTTTGGTAATCAGCAGCAAAGCGCTCTGCGGTTGTTAACGCTGAGTCTGACTCGGCTTCTGAACTTGCAAAGTTGTCTAGTGTTGTCAGCTCAATAAAGTTAAACCAAGGGCGTTTAGCTTTCGGTGATTCCACCCAGCTTGACCAGGCTTGGATTGCACTCTGGTCATTAAACGTCGCTTGCTCTGACATGATCTTACGGCCTCGGAAGATGATGTCCGAGTAAAGTGTATCGTCAAAGTTGTCACCGCTGAATGCGGCCAACTTGTAATTGTGATTATCTAATACATCCAATAGTACTGAGCTCGCGCCTTGAGCTTCAATGCTGCTCGCATAGCTGCTCGGAAGGCCGTAGAACAAACCGAAAATACCAAACATGTCGTTACTAGAACTGTAATGGTTAGTAAAGTTGATCGACTGTTGCGCGAATGCATAGCTACTCGGCATTGATGCTTCGTTAAGAGCGTCTGAGCGTAGGTTATTCACGCTCACCATCAGGATGTTCAAGTCATCACTGCGGCGGTTGTATTGAATTTCTTCTAGCGGGTAGCTAACAAGGTTTACATTGCCTTTGTTTGCTTCTAAACGCTCTAGATATTCTTCACGGTCCAACAGACCATGTTTCTCCATAAAGCTTTTCGCTGTCATTGGGTAAGACAGTGGGAAGTTGGCTTTCTGGCTGGTAATTGGGTTATAGAAATACGCATCAGCCCACATGTAAGTCAGGTGGCTACTGATGAAACACAGGAAGAAGACGGCAGTAATTGGACGGCCGATATGCTTATGAGACAGTTTACGCTGCTTGCGCCAAACCCATTCAGATAGGCCAAGCTGTAATAAGAAAATAAGCGGCATAACAATGAAGAGGTGCTGCAAGTCAGATGTGAATGCAGACTCCTCTCCACTGAATAAAACCTCCCACACGACAGGCGTCAGGTGGAGGTTTATATCTTGATACGTTTGGGTATCAATCAATAGGACAGTTAAACCTATGGTCGCAAAGCAAACGGCAACCAAACGTAATAACTTCCTCGACGGAAGAATAAATGTGAGCGGGAACAGCACTAATAGATAGAGCGCAAATACCAAAAAGCCGAAATGACCAACCCATGACGCAGCCAAATAGAACTGACCCAGTAGGGTTTCTGGCCAAGCAGATTGAGTGATATAACGAGTACCAATCAACATCGCAGCAATGATGTTGAAAAATGCAAACCAGTGACCCCAACCAACTAGGCGAGATACACGATCGCTATATGAGTTTGCGCTGTCTACCATTTATAATTCTTTTATCCGTCAATCAAATTTAGTGAGACTTTTTATCTTCAAGAGAAGAAATTAAAGCCTCGGCAAATTTTTCAGCAATTCCTTTGCGTTGTGAAGCAGCAACGTTCTGATTTAAGACATTGGTTGCGATATTTCCAGCGATCATCAGTGAAAGTTCTGGTGAAGCTTTGTGCTTAGATAGTACAGCACCTACTTCAGCTAGGATTTTTTCAACTTGTTCATCTGTGTATTTAGATATAATCGGCATAAGGACTCTAATAATGATAGTAAAAGCGGCTTATGATAACCTACTATGCACGACAACTGAAACCTGAACGGTAATATTTTCACTATGAGCCTTCACCTTTCCAACGTAATTTTACACCAGCTGAGCAAGAACGATCAGGAAGAACTGATTGTTAACTATCGTGCTGAATCTCTAGAAAACGATGCTTCTTCTGAAAGCCTAGTTGCTGAACTTCATCGTGTTTTTAACTCAAAAGCAGGCAAAGGGTTTGGTTCTTTCAAATCTGACAGCGAATTCCAACAGTGGTTGCATCAACTTCGTGCTGGTGAGACAAACTTTTACGATTTTTCTCAAAAGAGTGCGCAACGTCTAAAAGACGAGCTTTCAAAATACCCATTTGCTGACGAAGGCATCTTGGTAATGGCTGAATATCAGTCACTTGCAACTGATTACCTTTTCATTGGTCTACTGCCTTCAAACCAGAGCTTGAAGGTAACTGAAGGGCTAGATATTAGCGCGACTGACTACTTAGATATCTCTAAAATGGACATCGCAGCTCGTTAGATCTTTCTACTTACGAGACAGACAAAGAGTCTAACCGTTACCTAACGTACATCAAAGGACGTGTCGGTCGTAAAGTGGCAGATTTCTTCTTAGATTTTCTTCAAGCTGAAGTAGGCCTGGATGCAAAACTGCAAAACCAAGTGTTGATGCAAGCGGTAGAAGACTTTGTTTCTGACTCTAAACTAGAGAAAGAAGAAGCAATCAGCTACAAAAAGCAGGTTGCGGATTACTGTAACGAGCAGCTAAAAGCGGGTGATGAGGTTCAAGTGCGTGAACTTTCTGGAGAATTACCGGCGAGTTCAGATGGCACCAGCTTCTTTGACTATACTAGTGAGCAAGGCTACGAATTAGAAGACAGCTTCCCAGCCGATCGCGCAACTATGCGTAAACTAACAAAATTTGTTGGTGCTGGTGGCGGTTTGAATGTTAGTTTTGATAGTCTGCTTCTAGGCGAACGTATCTTTTACGATCCGGAGACAGACACGCTAACGATTAAAGGCACACCACCGAACTTACGTGACCAGCTGACTCGCAATAAGTCATAGTCCGGAGTTTGCGGATAGAAGCGGCAGCAGGAAGTTGCCGCTTATTTGTGCTTAATCTTTTAGCTACTGCCACAGCTTCAAGTTAACACGCACAAGGAATATAGATGGAACAATCAGTAGCAAAGCCCAAACGCTTTAACAAACCAGCCACCTTCTTGGTCGTGCTCTTGGCTCTGTGGCTACTTCCGTCATTGGCACTTCTCAATTTAAGCCGTTCCTACACCAATTCTCTTGCTCAAATCGAAGAACTCGGCATTCGCGTCAATGAATTGAGGCAATCGCTTTATTTCTCTGAGCCGCTTCGAGTTTCTCGTATCAATGATCTCGCACTTGATGCTCAGTTGGTTTACTCGATCCGACTGCAGATTGAATCTGATTTTCAACACGCGTTTTTTCGCCCTGACGTAAATCAACTGCTTTATGTGGCAGATCAGTTTCTCGAAAAGTTTGATGAGTTCATTCCAATTGAAAGTCAGGTCCAAGAGATTGTCGACAACATCAGACTTTTACGCGCAGACGAATCACTTTCTCCGAAGTTAAAGCCACTGCTTAATGAATTCGGAGTGGTGGTTTTTGAAGCCATGTATTCAGACAGCCAAAGCTCGTCAGCAACCTATCGAGCCTTTGATTCTATTCTTGAAAGATCTTACAAGTTAAAGACGGAGGAGCAGGACGCCATCCAACAGTTGTTGGCTGATGCTTCTGCTTTATTGGTGGATTATGCTCAACTTAACTTTCTAGTCGATAAGATTAAACAGAACTCAGTGAATAAGCAGATCATCAAATTGGAGGCTGAGTATCATGAACGTCAGTTTAACCTTTTACTTGTGATGTTAGGTTTGAGCTTAGTGGCGATGAGTGCTCTGGTTGTTTGGAGTATCAACGTGAGAAAGGCCTCTCCGCAACTTGCAGCTGACCAGAATACCTCTCCTGAACCTAGCGAAGAAAAGGTTGTTCAATTTTCTGATAAGGATGAGGAACTGTTTTCAGAAAGCAGCGGTGATTCATCTCCTTTGGCAACCGGGCAGCACGAGGTACCAGAAACGGTAGTGAACGAGCCATCAGACTATCTACAGCAACAGAATATGAACATTGAAAGTCAACCAAATACGATTGAGACGCCAACAGCTGAGCGACACGTTGCTAGCGTGACGGATTCGAAACCAGCGATTGATATTGAAGAGATGCTCGAAACACTCGATGGCGATGCAGAGTCGGTTGAATTGTTGCTTGGGGTGTTTGTTCAAGACCATGCGGACGACTATGAGAAGTTTAAAGCGCTACTGATTAAAGATGAAACCTCGGCCGCACGTGTTGTACATAGCTTAAAAGGTGTGGCAGGTAGCATTAAAGCGTCGCGATTAGCCATTATTGCCGCAAGTATTGAGATGACAATGAAACAATCTCGAGCGATCAGCGAACACGACTTGAATGAACTCGAGCAGGCGATAAAAGCCTCTGTGGATTCCGCTGTCGAATATTTAGATAATCAGCGTTAACTTTTGCGGGAGTTTTGACAATACTCTGACGAAGTGTTCATACAATCCGCGCCCTTAGTCTTTGTCAGAGGTTTTTATGTTACGAGTTTTGAGTCGAAGTTGGATGGTGTTGGTGCTTAGCATTGTGCTAAGTGGTTGTTCTCTATTAGAAGTTAAGTTAGATAGTCAGACTACGCCTCTCACTCAACAAGAGCTGAATGCTCGGCTCATGACGCGTGAATACGCTAAGTTGTTTTTTACACAAGTAGAAGACTCGGCTGATTTAATCGCGCAATCTTATCCTGCCGATGACACCTTACATCAATCTTATGTGTTGCTTTGGAAAATCCATGCAGAGCAGGGCTTACAACAAGCGGCTTACCAAACTTCTCCTATGTCTGCTCTCATCGATACTTGGGTGTTTACTGCGCAAATGAATCAATTCTATGCCGAAGGTGAAGGAGCGGATCTGTTCACGGCGGATCATGCGGTTAACACAGCACGTTCTCTCGACCAAGAAGCGGAAAAGCTAGCAAAGGGCGTTTTGAGCTCGAGTGATTTTAAAAAGAGCAAGGTATTTGTTGCCGAATTTGTTGCGAGCAATCCCTTTAAAGATCTTACCTTCAGAAGTACGCCCGCTTATCGAGAATGGCTAACTTACCTTGGTAAAGGTGAATCTCAGATCGTTCAGAGCCTAGGTACCATGCCAGAAGCCATGAGCGACGCATCAGACCGTTTAAGCTTAATGGCGGACCAAACGCCAAAACTGATGTCTTGGAAAGCAGAGTTAGTGGCGATGAATAGCTCACTGACCGGTGAAGATTTGTCTATGACACTAGAAAGCCTTCGCCAAACGTCAGCAAGCATGCAGGATTTCATTGAGAACAACCCTGAATACATGCAAACACTGGCTTCTATTATGTCGGCCGAAATGCAGCCGCTGCTTAATGATCTTAGCGACAAAACAGACCAAAAGCTGGCTATGCTGAGTGATGAGCGTGTGGCGTTAGAAAAGATGGTAACGTGTGAGAGAGAAGCTCTGGTGCAGATGATTGAGAAAGAGCGTATCGAGATTGCAGGTATCGTGACATCTGAAAGAGAACTGTTCACTCAGGATTTAGACCGTGTCTCTCAAGAGGTCGTTGTACTTGCGGTTGATAAGCTGATGGAGCTAATCAAAGGTGTGATTATCTACTTCATCTTATTTATCTTAGTGGTGTTCTTTGCACCTTTAGGTATAGGTTATTGGTTGGGTAAACGAACCGCCAACAAATAAGCAAATCATCAGATAAGAAAAGAGCGCTCTAGGGCGCTCTTTTTGCATTTATATCATTAACGGTTTGTTTACGTTCTAACGTTTTTGAACGATGAACTACTAGGCTTGTTGCTTTGTCAGCTCTGCCGCTTCTTCCGTTTCAACAGCTGGTGCTGTCGGTTCACATTTATCAACGAACCAACCCATGTAAGAGGTTACGATAGTAACGATGATACAGATGAAGCTTAGCCACATGAATGGTGCGTACGACAGCGTTGCAACGCCTAGGATACTCGCCATGTAGATACCGTTGTCACTCCAAGGCACCATACCTGATGTCAACGTACCGCCGAACTCAGCGTTGATATGACCCCCACTGTCAATTAAAAACGTAGAAGTTTCTGCTCCCTCATTTCAGAGCCTTTGTTCATTTTGGGATAGTGTTACCGCATAGATGAAGCAAGTAATGTCGTCGGTTCTCATGCTGATATACGTGGATTGCTCATCGTTTGATGAGTAGAGCCTACCTTACTTGTTCCGTCGTAGCACCTGTCTTCAGTCTATGCTCGTGGTTCAATACAGCCGAAGCTATATTGCCGTCCTAACGCCGTCGGTGTTTGTGCCACTCCCGATGCTTTATCCAATGCGATAACACTAATTCTGTCTTCATGCCGGTAAACGAGCGATTCGAGTTCTAGGATCTACGTCGCTAATGACAACTTCACGCGCAATGGCCCAGATGTAAGCGATCATCTCTCTTGCGATGGCGACCACAACGACATTTCGGTGTTTACCTTTTTGTAATAGTCGTTGGTAACGACGACATAACCTTTGCTGGGCTTGCCAAGCGATATCAACTATCTCTTTAGGCAGCCCTTCTTGCCTTAGTTGCAGCTCTACAGATATGTTCGCTTTATGCTTATAGGTGTGTGCGCCTTCAACGAGTAACCGTCTGGCTCGACTGTTGCCACACTTTGTTAAGCTGCCACGACGAGTTTTACCTCCACTGGAGTTTTCTGTTGGAACAAGCCCAAGGTAAGCCATAAGCTTTCTTGGATGGTCGAACCGCCGTAAGTCACCCAGCTCAGCTATTGTGCCAAGAGCTACGAGTAACCTAACACCCCGCATAGCTTGAATGGCTTTCACAACAGGATAGTATCGCCAGTTTTTGACCTGATGGAGCAGTTCATTATCGAGTCGTTGCAGCCGCTGTATCCGCTCATTGATTGTAATGATCATCTCTTGCAAGACGATTTGTTGACTATGGTGAGGAAGAATGAGGTCGGTCAGCCACCGTAGATGCTTTTTAGACCAGTTATCATTGACCGTCGCTTGGATATTATTGCGAAGAAGAAAGCCTTTGAGTTGGAACTTTGCGTCTTTGAGATCTTTCATTGCCGTTTCTCTGGCACGCGAGAGATCTCGAATAGCTTCATCTTCGGCTTCTGGTACATAGATGGGTGTAAGCTCTTCGGCTTTTAACAGCTTGGCGAGCTTTGCTGCGTCTCGTTTGTCAGTTTTAACTTTATCGCCTGGCTTCTTAGGTATAAGTGATGGAGCGACGACATAGCAGCAGTGTCCAAGGCTCGTAATCAGGCGATAAGTCCAGTAACCACACGGTCCTGCTTCATAGACAAAGTGCAGAGTGGCTTTTGGATACTTGGATTGCAGTTGTCTGGCTAATTTAATAAGCGCGGACTTGTTAGATTTAATACGGCCAAGGTGTTGTGGGTTTGCCCCTCGATGTTCTTGTAAAACAGCGACTTGAATAAATGACTTATGCGTATCTAAGCCAATGAAAATTATGCTATCTTTACTCATGCTAGCCTCCAAATTTAGTTGTTTGACGCACTAATTATGGCTCTGGCTTAAAGCTAACCCACGATATTGGAGGCTAGCACCTTTCGTGGGGGTCATTATGTCTACGAGATAAGTTCTTACGCTTGTAACCTAGACGGTCGTAGTTCTTAGCACAGATTTTTGGCGTAAGGATTAGTGATACGTACATTGCAGAGCCAAATACGTTACCCATGAAAGCCGTACCGATTGTGCTTGTTGCTAGCGAACCTGCGCTGTTTACGCGGCGTTCGAATACCTTCGCAATTGTCTCTAGCACGCCCACTTTATCAAGTAAGCCACCAAAACCAAGGCCGAACACGATAACCGCAACTGAACCCAGCATTGAAGACATGCCACCGCGGTTTAGGATTGAGTCAATGAAGTCCACGCCAGATGAGATAGAGAATGGTGCCCATGCAGTGTTGAATGCTGTTAGGAAGTCGATCTCTTGAATCATAACTGCCCAGATAATACCTAGCAGAGAACCAAAGCTGATTACCGGGAATGAAGGCATACGGAAAGCCAGCAGGCCTAATACGATCAGTACTGGAACAAATGAGTATGGCGTGATGTAGAACTGAACTTCCATCGCTTTGATAACAGATTCTACTTGGCTCATGTCAACGTTGCCGGCGTAGTGGAAGCCAAACGCGGTAAACATGATGCCAGTAATAACGTAGCTGATTAATGCTACAGGCAGCATGCCTTTGATATGTTCAACCACTTCGACATTAGACATAGAAGAAGCCAAAATTACTGAGTCAGAAAGTGGAGACATCTTGTCACCGAAGTAACAACCTGACAGTACTGCGCCTGCTGTAATTGGCGCTGGAACGCCTAGGCCTTGGCCAATGCCCATCATCGCAATACCCGCTGTACCAGCAGCACCCCAAGAAGTACCAGTAGCCAACGCCGTTAGAGAACAGATGATCATGGTCGCCAAAAGGAAGATAGAAGGATGGATAGCTTTCAGACCATAGTAAATGATGGTCGGTACGATCCCGCCAGAGATCCAGGTACCAACAAGAGCGCCAACGGCTAAAAGTATTAAAACTGCGCCTAAACCGTTAGATATTCCTTTGAGTGCTGCTTTTTCTAAGTCTTTGTATTGGTGTCCAAGACGAATACCAAGCACCATGATAATGAACCAACCAATGTACAAGGCAAGTTGGATTGGAAGGTCAAGCTTTGCTGTAAAGGAAAAAGCAAGGGATAGAAATAGTCCTAACGCGATGAATACCTGCATCAGGTTCGGTAGGCGAGTTTTACTCTGCTTCATAAAAGCCTCTTGTGATTTCGAGCATTTATAGTGCTTCATTATATTGTGGGGTACGAAATGGACACTACAGTAATTAGATTATTATATCGAAAAAATACGCATAAGTTGTGATATTTGACTGCATATCGGACCTGTTATGGTTTCATAATCTAAATTTTTGTTAAATTCATGATTGTTACATGTTTAATTCTGTCGCACGTTGTTTCTGTTTTGTAAAATAAAATACCGATTAACCATGGTTTAATAGTGGGAATTACTGTTTGTGATCAGGGTTTGATTGTTAGATCTAGCGTGATAAATGGCTGAATTTAGCGAGTTTGGTGTTTCTATCAATAGGGTGGAGTCTGAATCTCTGTATTGAGATAACTTTGCGATTCATCGCGTTCACTTAAAAGAAACGAAAAAGTTACACTTTTTGACAAAAAGCACTTGAGTTCTGTTTCTGAAAAACTTATAGATGGGGGAGAGCAATTTTTAATTTATACATGGAGAGTGAGCGATGAGAGTAGGTCTAGTTGGTTGGCGCGGTATGGTGGGTTCTGTACTGATGCAACGTATGGTTGAAGAGAAAGACTTCGACCTGATTGAGCCTGTTTATTACAGCACATCTCAGATTGGTATTCCTGCCCCTGTTCTAGGTGGTAAAGATGCGGGTCTACTTCAAGACGCTTTTGATATTGATAGCTTAAAGCAGCTTGACGCGGTTATTACTTGTCAAGGTGGCGATTACACATCAAAAGTTTACCCAGCGCTACGTCAAGCGGGTTGGAAAGGTTACTGGATTGATGCCGCTTCAACTCTACGTATGGATGCTGATTCAATCATCACTCTTGATCCTGTTAACTTGGCTCAAATCCAGCAAGGCATTCACAGCGGTACTAATACTTTTGTTGGTGGTAACTGTACAGTGAGCTTAATGCTTATGGCACTGGGCGGCCTTTACGAGAAGGGCATGGTTGAATGGATGAGTGCCATGACTTACCAAGCGGCTTCTGGCGCGGGTGCTAAGAACATGCGTGAGCTTATCTCGCAAATGGGTGTGATTAACGATAGCGTGAGCTCTGAGTTAGCAAACCCTGCAAGTTCGATTCTTGATATTGATAAGAAAGTTGCTGATACCATTCGCTCATCGTCATTCCCAACAGATCAGTTTGGTGCTCCGCTAGCGGGTTCATTGATTCCTTGGATCGATGTGAAGCGTGAAAACGGTCAGAGTAAAGAAGAGTGGAAAGCGGGCGTTGAAGCTAATAAGATTCTTGGCCTAGATGGTCAGCCTATTCCAATTGATGGTACTTGTGTACGTATCGGCGCAATGCGTTGTCATGCTCAAGCGCTAACGATCAAGCTTAAGCAAGACGTCCCAATGGACGAGATTGAAGAGATCATCGCAACTCACAACGATTGGGTTAAAGTGATTCCTAACGATCGTGACATTACGGCGCAAGAACTTACTCCAGCTAAAGTAACAGGCACTATGTCAGTACCAGTAGGCCGTCTACGTAAGATGTCTATGGGTAACGACTTCCTAAACGCATTCACGGTTGGTGACCAACTGCTTTGGGGTGCTGCAGAACCACTACGTCGTACTCTACGCATCATTCTTGCTGAAAAAGCGTAATCGAACGCTTTTTCTATTCAAAAGTGAAAGCAGGCGCCACTGTTTGTGAATGCTTAGCTTCGTTAGAGACAAAAGCCGGTGTTAATACATCGGCTTTTTTGATCGCGTAAGGTGGATTAATTTTACTCGCGAATTCACTTAAATCTTCTCGTTGGAATGGGACAAGGAAGAGATCCCCAACTCGTTCGTTCCTCACTCTTGAGGATGACGTTTTTCTCCTAACTTAAATTGTGTCATTCCCGATAGCGACGGAGGAGCGTAGTCGGGAATCTAGCTTTTGCTCAGTGAACCAACAACAACAAAGGTGACGGTAAACGCCACCCTTTCTAGTCCCTTAATATTTCATTATCCGGTTCTCGAAACTGCTCTTAAATCCCTTCGCATCCAGTCACTCGAATCTTGTATCTGCTCTTAGATCTTTTCGCATCTCGCTACTCGAATCCCACATCTGCTCTATTTATCCTCAACCACAACACGTTTGTCAGGGTCGGCCAATTCACTGGCACAGTGTTTACAATAGATGGCATCAGAATCATGACCCGCGCGATTGCAGTTTGGGCATTTGACTAACTCTTTATGCGAGTTCATTTCATTACTGAGTTCTGCGGTAATAATCCCGGTCGGTACCGCAAGGATGGAATAACCTAACAACATGGTCAAAGATGCAATAGCTTTGCCGATTGCCGTTTGTGGAACCATGTCTCCGTAACCAACGGTTGTGATCGTCACAATCGCCCAATAGATACTGTGAGGGATACTGGTGAAGCCATTCTCTGGGCCTTCAATAACAAAGATCAAAGCACCAAATATCACAACCAAGATGCCGACTGTACTGAAGAAGATGAGAATTTTTCGTCTTGCCATTAACAGTGAACGCAGCAATATGTTGGAATCTTGTAAATAGCGAACTAGCTTGAGAATTCGGAAGATACGCATCACACGTAGTAATCTCACGACCCCCATAAACGAAGCGCCCGGGAAGATGATCGCTAGGTAGGTTGGGAGAATTGCTAACAGGTCAACGACACCATAAAAGCTGGTGGCGTAAGATTTCGGTTTTGGAGAACAGTAGAGCCTTAGCAGATACTCGACGGTGAATAAGGCGGTAAAGCTGTATTCTATGTAACGAAGCTCTTGCGACCATTCCGTCATGACATTAGGGATAGACTCAAGAATAAGAACCAGCAACGAAGCCAAAATTGCAACGATCAGTGAAATATCAAATGCGCGTCCGGCAGGTGTATGGGTACCAAAAATGATAACGTACAAATGATGCTTGAGTGGCTTGCGTGACATAAGGAGAGGTTCGTCTTCTATTAAATGCGTTAACCGTCATTATACAAGCTTCATAATAACGAGGCGAGTGAAAGCCAAATTGCTTTACTCGCCTCAGATGTGTTCCACATTAAATAGCCGCAGTTAAGCGACTATATGCTGTTAGCCGCTATGCTAATCCTGGGAATAGGTTACGCAAGCCGTTCGCAATGAACTCGATGCCAAGCGCACCAAGAATCAAGCCCATGATACGGGTGATAACGTTAATCCCAGTTTGACCTAAAAAGCGCACGATAACAGGCGCTGAACGGAACAGAAGCCAAGAGCAAGTTGCGAACGCAATAATGCTGATACCAATTCCAATGGTATCAATTGCCGCAGGATAACGAGAACCGTAAACAATAGTAGAACTGATTGCACCCGGACCCGCCATTAAAGGCATCGCTAAAGGCACAACACCGATTTGTTCTTTACTGATGTACTCAGACTTTTCCTGCTTGTTCTGTTTATCTTCACCCAGCTTACCGCTCATCATCGAAAATGCGATGCTCAATAACAGTAAACCACCCGCTACGCGAAACGAGTCTAGTGAAATGCTAAACATATCGAGTAGCAACTGACCTGCAACTAGCGACACGATCAAGATAACAGCAACGGCAATATTAGCTTGTAAGGCAGTCCTGTTTCTCTCTTCTGGCGGCATATGAGCAGTAAGAGAAACGAAAACAGGCATGATGCCGATTGGGTTAACGGCTGCAACAAGCCCAAGGAAGAATTGCATAAAGATTGCGAGTTCTAAACCTTGCATGGGAGCGATCTCCAAGTAACGTAAAGTAGGATAGTGGGTTTGATCTGACCTTTATCAGAGTGCGTAATGTAAGGGACAAATTCAATCAGAGCGAATGAAAAAAACTAACGTGAAGAGGGGGCTATTTTTTAGAAAAACTAATTGAGTGTGAGATGTGTAATACCATTGTTACAAGGTGTTTTCTCGTGTTTCGTGTTGTAACGTGATTTGAATTAAATGTTACCTCACGCACGCTTTTAATAAAAATTATGACAGTTTCTAGCTGGTTGCAACGGTATGGATATACTCTCAGTAGCACAGTTTTAGCCGTATACATGTAAGTGAGCTGACTAAAAATGAAACTTTTTTACAGTTTATGACGCTATGTAGAAAAAAGTTGTCTGTTTGCTTGTTTTTTACGCGAACTGAAAGTGTGATGTTAATCTATATAAATCATAAGCTTACGTTCATTTGTGCGATTGCCTTACTACTTTCTGGTTAATTCCTTTTGGGTAACTGATCTGGGTCAATTTTTTTCACACTGTGAAATAATATACTCAGCCCTGAAAGCAATTTACTAAGAACGCTGGTGTTTAAGGTTAACGGCAAGCAGCGAATTTAATAAAAAGTTTTTAATATTTATTATTTTAGGAGATCCACCATGCCTGTAACTAACTTAGCGGAACTTGATGCTCTAGTAGCTCGCGTTAAAGCAGCACAAGAAGAGTTTGCAACATTCTCTCAAGAGAAAGTAGACGCAATCTTCCGCGCAGCTTCTCTTGCTGCTAACCACGCTCGTATTCCACTTGCACAACAAGCAGTTGCTGAATCTGGAATGGGTATTGTTGAAGATAAGGTTATCAAAAACCACTTTGCATCTGAATTTATCTACAACAAATACAAAGACGAAAAAACATGTGGCATCTTAGAAGAAGATGACAACCTAGGCACAATGACTATCGCTGAGCCTGTAGGTATCATCTGTGGTATCGTTCCAACAACGAACCCAACTTCTACAGCAATCTTCAAATCTCTAATCTCTCTTAAAACACGTAACGGCATCATCTTCTCGCCACACCCACGTGCAAAGAACTCAACTAACGACGCAGCGAAACTTGTACTAGACGCAGCGGTTGCAGCGGGTGCTCCAAAAGACATCATCGGTTGGATCGACCAACCATCTGTAGAGCTTTCTAACGCGCTTATGAAGCACGACGGTATCGCACTTATCCTTGCTACTGGTGGTCCAGGCATGGTTAAAGCAGCATACTCTTCTGGTAAGCCTGCTATCGGTGTTGGTGCTGGTAACGTTCCTGTAGTTATCGATGAAACAGCTGACATCAAACGTGCTGTAGCATCTATCCTAATGTCTAAGACATTCGATAACGGCGTTGTATGTGCTTCTGAGCAAGCTGCAATCGTTGTTAGCGATGTATATGAAGAAGTTAAAGAGCGTTTCGCTTCTCACAAAGCTCACGTTCTATCTAAAGCTGACGCTGACAAAGTACGTAAAGTACTTCTTATCGACGGCAACCTAAACGCGAAAATCGTAGGTCAACCTGCTCCAGCAATCGCTGAAATGGCTGGTGTTAAAGTTCCTGCTGATACAAAAGTACTTGTA
>AAZW01000059.1 GCA_000169995.1 Vibrionales bacterium SWAT-3
AAGAGACTTTTTCCCAGTTTGTGTACTCAACTTCCTTCGTTGTATCCGTTTCACCACCTGTCATATTCATAATAAAGCGGATCATGGTTCTATCGAACCAGTTATAACGTGGGTAATAGAGGGCTCCTGCAAATACACCGATTAAAGTCGGCTGCCATGGAGACTTGATAAGAAACTTCTTAATATACGCACTGCCTTCTGGTGTATCTTTGCCTTGGTCTTCTTTACGCGCCGTTAAGTTAACACAGAAGAACGCAACCTTGCTTGATTGCAACTGAGTAAGGTTGGCATCAATAAATTGATATAGCTTCTTATTAAGGTGGCCATAACGAATCGATGCGCCAATCAACACTCTGTCGTACTGAGCAAAGTCCACCTTGCCAATAGTGTGCAGATCTTGAAGCTCACATTCGAACTCACTCATTTCTTCTTTTATATAGTTCAAGATTTTCTTGGTCTGCCCTTCACGGCTTGAATACAAAAATAGAGCTTTTGCCACAATGTTGTCCTTAGCTACGCCAAAACGTAGGGGTCAATAAGATTAATAAGGTGAAGATTTCTAATCGGCCAAACAGCATAGATACGATAAGTACCCATTTTGCTTTGTCGTTCACATCGCCAAAGTGCACCGCGACTTCACCAAGGCCCGGGCCAAGGTTATTTAATGTCGCCGCTACCGCAGAGAAAGCACTCAACTCGTCCATACCAGTTGCAATAAGAGCCAGCATACAAACCACAAACACTAATGCGTATGCAGAGAAGAAGCCCCAGACCGCATCTACAACACGTTGTGGTAGTGCAGAACCGCCAACCTTGATGGTATAGACAGCCCGTGGGTGAACAAGACGCTTCATTTCACGAGCACCTTGCAGAGTAAGTAGTAAGATTCGAATCACTTTCATACCACCACCCGTAGAACCTGCACATCCCCCTATAAAAGAAGAGAACAAAAGCAGTACAGGTAAGAACAGTGGCCACTCTGAGAAACCCGTCGTTGTAAAACCCGCGGTCGTAGAGATAGACACGGTTTGGAACAAGGCTTGGTCGAAAGCATCATAGTACGAATCATAAGAGTGGTGATTGAGCAGTAATAAGAAACAAACCAAGAACAGTACTGCCTGAATAAAGATAAAGGCGCGGAACTCAGGATCTTTCCAATAATACTTAGGATGCACACCACCTGAAGCAAATGCAGCAAAGTGAAGAGAGTAATTACACGCAGATATAAGCAGGAACACCACGGTAATCATGTTAATAGCCGGGCTGTTGAAATAGCCCATGCTTGCATCGTGAGTGGAGAAGCCACCAATAGCAATAGTAGAGAAGCTATGACTAATTGCATCAAAGAAGCTCATGCCGGCGAGCCAAAACGCCACCGCACAAGCAATGGTTAGGCTGAGATAGATGTACCACAGCGCTTTTGCTGTTTCAGCGATACGCGGGGTCATTTTGCTGTCTTTTACTGGGCCTGGAATTTCAGCTCGGTACAGCTGCATGCCACCGATGCCCAGAACAGGAAGAATGGCTACCGCTAATACGATGATACCCATACCACCAAACCATTGCAGGAACTGGCGATAAAACAAGATCGCCTTAGGTAAGTCATCAAGGCCAACGATCACCGTCGCACCGGTAGTGGTCAATGCAGAAAAGGATTCGAAAAAGGCATCAGTTACTGAAACGTTCGGGTTATCAGCGATCAAAAACGGCAAAGCACCGGCACTACCGATTACCGTCCAAAAAAGAACTACGATCAAAAAGCCATCACGCGCTTTTAACTCATGCTTATAACGCCGGTTTGGAAACCAACACGTCGCACCACAAAATAACAGAACAAAGAAAGTCGTTACAAATGGCACACCCGCACCATCTCGATAGATCAGAGCGACTAACGCAGGTGCGAGCATTGATACACTAAAAAGTGCTAATAATAATCCGACGATTCGAATAATTGAGCGAAATTGCATGAGCTATTGAACGAAGCGAAATGCTTCACACTTCCTAGTTGTCTTTGACTTTCGTTACCAGTGCCTTGGCACCGCTTTTATTGATCATGGTTTGGGTAAACGAATCTACCTGCAGGAGCTCTATCTCAATAATAAGCTCAACTTGCACACCATAATCCGCTTGGACCTCAACAGCCTGATGCTGAGCCATGATGGATTGTGCGATTGGCACAAAGCCATAGTCTAACTCTAGCCGTAATTTTGTGGTTATTTTTTTCTCGATAGTTTGAAGCAGCTTGAGAGCTTGTTGCACTCCGCCACCATAAGCTTTAACCAAACCACCAGTTCCAAGCTTAATTCCACCAGAGTAACGCGTGACGACAGCCGTTAATTCACCCACACCCGATCCAGACAATTGCGCCAAGATAGGCTTACCCGCGGTACCGGAGGGTTCTCCATCATCACTAAAGCCCCAAAGCATTGAGTCTTCAGGTCGACCAGCAACAAAGCCCCAACAATTATGCCTCGCGGAAGCGTGCTCTTTTTTTACCTGCTCTACGAACTGCTTCGCGGCTTCTACACTTGGAGTATGCGCAAGGTGGGTAATAAAGATGCTCTTCTTGATCTCTTCTTCAAACAGAGCTGGAGCTGACGGTATTAAATAAGGCTGTTCATTCATATCGTTAACTTAATTAATAAGAGCGGCGAAGTGTATCACGCGTGAATAATAAGGGTTAGAGGATCTGTGCTATCGCACAATGTTAAACAATTGTTTAAAAAATGTATTGAAATTCATCTTGCAGAGGTACAGACTAAGATAACTGGTCTTACCAGGTATTCTACAATAATAGAAAGACAACAAGATTCTCTCAAACAATCGTGGATTGTATGTCATGGAGATAGACAATGATTTACCAAGCTAACACCCTACAGGTAAAGGAATTACAAGATGGCATTGCAGAATTAAGCTTCTGTGCTCCAGCCTCTGTAAACAAACTCGACCTTGCTACTTTAGAATCACTAGACAAAGCGTTAGACGCTCTTAAAGCTCACGCAGGACTACGTGGTTTAATCTTAACTTCAAACAAAGACGCGTTCATTGTAGGCGCAGACATCACTGAATTTCTTGGTCTATTCGCTAAGCCAGAATCAGAACTTGATGAATGGTTAAGATTTGCAAACTCCATCTTCAGCAAGCTAGAAGACCTTCCTGTTCCAACTCTTTCAATGATGCGCGGCCATGCCCTAGGCGGCGGTTGTGAATGTGTATTGGCAACTGACTTCCGTATCGGTGACAAGACCACCAGCATTGGCTTACCTGAAACCAAACTTGGCATCATGCCTGGCTTTGGTGGTTGTGTGCGCCTGCCTCGCGTTATTGGTGCTGACAGTGCAATGGAAATCATCACTCAAGGCAAAGCATGCCGAGCTGATGAAGCACTAAAAATTGGCTTGTTAGACGCGATTGTAGAAACAGACCAACTGCTAGAGTCAGCAATCAATACCGTTTCTCTGGCTGCTAATGAAAAACTAGACTGGCAATTGCGCCGCAAACAGAAAACATCAGCATTATCGCTAAGCAAACTCGAAGCGATGATGAGCTTTACCATGGCGAAAGGCCTCGTTGCTCAAAAAGCTGGCCCTCACTACCCAGCTCCGATTACTTCAGTCATTGCTATTGAAGAAGCGGCACGAAGCGATCGTGATGCTGCACTCGATATCGAACGTAAACACTTCATCAAGCTAGCGAAATCTGAAGAAGCCAAAGCACTAGTTGGTCTGTTCCTAAATGACCAATACATTAAAGGTCTTGCTAAAAAAGCAGGTAAGTCAGCAACCAAAGACACTCAACGTGCTGCTGTACTAGGTGCAGGTATCATGGGTGGCGGTATTGCTTACCAATCTGCACTGAAAGGCGTGCCAGTGATGATGAAAGACATCGCACAAGCATCGCTTGATCTTGGTATGAACGAAGCGTCGAAGCTATTGAATAAGCGCCTATCTCGCGGTCGCCTAGATGGCTTCAAGATGGCTGGCATCCTGTCTTCGATTACTCCAAGTTTGCATTACGCAGGTGTTGAGCAATCAGACGTTGTCGTAGAAGCCGTGGTAGAGAACCCGAAAGTAAAAGCTGCGGTATTGAGCGAAGTGGAAGGCCTAGTCGGTGAAGACACTGTACTAACCTCAAACACTTCTACGATTCCTATCAATCTGCTAGCGAAATCTCTGAAACGTCCAGAAAACTTCTGTGGTATGCACTTCTTTAACCCAGTGCATCGCATGCCTTTAGTTGAGATCATCCGTTGCGAGCACACTTCAGAAGAGACGATTAATCGCGTTGTGGCTTACGCAGCGAAGATCGGCAAATCTCCTATCGTGGTAAATGATTGCCCTGGCTTCTTCGTTAACCGTGTACTTTTCCCTTACTTTGGCGGTTTCAGCATGTTGCTACGTGACGGTGCTGATTTCACTAAGATCGATAAAATCATGGAGCGCAAGTTCGGTTGGCCAATGGGTCCGGCTTACTTACTAGACGTTGTAGGCCTAGACACTGCACACCACGCACAAGCTGTGATGGCGCAAGGTTTCCCAGAGCGTATGGGCAAAGAAGGTCGTGATGCGATTGATGCACTTTACGTTGCTGAAAAATACGGTCAGAAAAACGGTAGCGGTTTCTACACATACAGCATAGACAAGCGTGGTCGTCCGAAGAAGACCTTCTCAGAAGACATTCTTCCTATCTTGGCTGACGTATGCCAAGCACCACAAGATTTTGATGACCAAACAATTATCCAACGTGTGATGATTCCAATGATCAACGAAGTCGTTCTTTGTTTAGAAGAAGGCATCATCGCAACACCGCAAGAAGCGGATATGGCACTGGTTTACGGTTTAGGCTTCCCTCCATTCCGAGGCGGCGTATTCCGCTACTTAGACAGTGTGGGTATTGGTAACTTCGTAGAAATGGCGAAGGGCTACCAAGACTTAGGTGCAATGTACCAAGTTCCTCAACTATTGCTTGATATGGCAGAGAAAGGCGAAAGCTTTTACGACGCTCAACAAGCAAGTTCTCTGTAACCCACATTTGGAAAAGGAATAGCAAAATGAATAATGTAGTTGTTGTTGATTGCCTTCGCACCCCAATGGGACGTTCCAAAGGTGGAGCTTACCGTCACACTCGTGCTGAAGATCTGTCTGCACATTTAATGAAAGGCATTTTAGAGCGTAACCCAGAAGTTAACCCTTCAGAGATTGAAGATATCTACTGGGGCTGTGTACAGCAAACACTAGAGCAAGGCTTCAACGTTGCACGTAACGCAGCCCTACTGGCTGGTTTGCCAATTGAGATTGGTGCTGTCACGGTTAACCGTTTGTGTGGTTCATCTATGCAAGCTCTGCATGATGCGACTCGCTCAATCATGGTTGGTGATGCAGAAATCTGCCTAATCGGTGGTGTGGAACACATGGGTCACGTGCCAATGACACACGGTGTTGATTTCCACCCTGGCATGTCAAAGAACGTAGCAAAAGCTGCAGGTATGATGGGCCTAACCGCTGAAATGCTTGGTAAGCTGCATGGCATTAGCCGTGAAGACCAAGATGCATTCGCTGCACGTTCACACGCTCGTGCACATGCGGCAACGGTTGAAGGTCGTTTCAAAAACGAAATTCTACCGACAGAAGGTCACGCTGCAGACGGTTCACTGTTTACTCTAGATTACGATGAAGTGATTCGCCCAGAAACCACGGTTGAAGGCCTATCTCAGCTGCGCCCTGTATTTGACCCTGCCAACGGTACAGTAACGGCAGGTACTTCATCAGCCCTGTCTGACGGAGCATCGGCAATGCTTATCATGAGTGAAGAGAAAGCGAACGAACTGGGTCTTAAGATTCGTGCTCGCGTTAAGTCTATGGCTATCGCAGGCTGCGATCCTTCAATCATGGGCTATGGTCCAGTACCTGCCACTCAAAAAGCACTGAAGCGTGCAGGCTTAACGATTGAAGACATGGGTGTGATTGAGCTGAATGAAGCGTTCGCGGCGCAATCTTTACCTTGTGCTAAGGACCTTGGTCTACTGGATGTGGTTGACGAAAAAGTCAACCTTAATGGCGGTGCCATTGCACTAGGTCACCCTCTAGGCTGTTCAGGCTCTCGTATCTCTACAACGCTAATCAACCTAATGGAAGCGCAAGACGTGAAATACGGCTTAGCGACCATGTGTATTGGTTTAGGCCAAGGTATTGCAACGGTATTTGAACGCCCATAGCACTCATCGACGGTAATTTTGTCGGATAATCTTAAGTGCAGCTATCTTTATATAGCTGCACTTTTTATTTCCAACTATCAGACAAACGATAGGTTCGTTCAGCAAACTAAATCAGGAGGAAAGTAGCCAACAATATCTATGCATAAAACGCATAGATTCAATGTTGATGTTTCATTATTTTTTCTCCAACGATTCAACTAAAGTTACTTCAGTTTCCTAATATTTCTCCCATGGAGCAGATCATGTTTAAAGCACTTGTACTAAACCAAGAAGACAAAAAAACTATCGCATCAGTTTCTCAAATTGAAGAGTCTCAACTACCTGAAGGTAACGTGAAGATCGATGTAAGCTACTCTTCTTTGAACTACAAAGATGGTTTGGCGATTACAGGTAAAGGGCGCATTGTTCGCAACTTCCCTATGGTTCCTGGTATCGACCTGTCAGGTGTGGTTTCACAATCTGATGACCCTCGCTACAAAGCAGGCGACGAAGTGGTTCTAACTGGTTGGGGTGTTGGTGAAGGTCACTGGGGTGGCATGGCTGAGAAAGCAAGCCTAAACGGTGACTGGTTAGTGCCTATGCCTAAAGGTCTAGACGCCAAGAAAGTAATGGCGATTGGTACAGCAGGCTTCACAGCAATGCTTTGTGTTCAAGCTATTGTCGATGCAGGCATCAAACCTGAAGACGGTGAAATCCTAGTGACTGGTGCAAGTGGCGGTGTAGGTAGCGTGTCTATCACTCTACTAAACCAGCTAGGTTACAAAGTAGCAGCAGTAACAGGTCGAGCTTCAGAAAATGGTGAGCTATTAAAATCACTAGGTGCGACTCGCATTGTTGAGCGTGCTGAACTAGAAGAGCCAGCGAAACCACTTGAGAAACAACTGTGGGCTGGTGCTATCGACACTGTAGGCAGCAAAGTACTTGCGAAAGTATTGGCACAAATTGATTACAACGGTGCGGTTGCTATCTGTGGTCTAGCAGGTGGTTTTGACTTACCAACTACGGTAATGCCATTCATTCTACGTAACGTTCGCCTACAAGGTGTTGATTCTGTTATGTGCCCTCGTGAAAAACGCATTAAAGCGTGGGAACAACTGGCTGAATTACTACCTGAGTCTTTCTACAACAGCGCGACAAAAGAAGTATCTCTAGATGATGCAATTCAAGCGGCAGAAGACATCACTAACGGTCAAATCACAGGCCGTGTCGTTATCAAGCTGTAATCGCTTAACACTCTAAAGACAACACGTAATAAAACAAAAGGGCTGATCATGATCAGCCCTTTTTGCTATTTGCTACATACTATTGAGTCTAACCTAAGCCGACATCGGCAATCCGCTTTTGAATTAACTCACCACACTCTTCTTTGACCACTCTTCTCAACCATTGCTGTGAGGCAGAAGAGTCACAGCGTGAATGCCAAATCAACGAGTAATCAAACGGCATAAACTCGAATGGCAGCGGCTTAACGACTAAGTCATAACGCTCTGCAACTAAGTATGCCAAATCAGCCGGTACCGTAATCACTAACGGCATTCTATCGACAATCGCCAATGCCGCTTCGAGGTGATAAGCACGCAGTACCATTTTTCGAGGTTGTTGATTGGCTAAAGCGTTGTCCAATAAAGCCTTTACACCATCACTGATCGCAATCATCGCATGAGGCAAAGAGACATAATCCTCCAGGCTCAATGAACTGTCTGCCAAAGGGTGGTTTTTAGAGAGTAAGCACGACACACCCACAGGGCCAAGGACCTCTTGATGAAGTGGCGCAACACTGCCACTTGGTCGGCAAATCGCCATATCGACGCGCTCGGTACTAAGCTGTTTAAACAAATGTTCATGCTGCAGCGGGGCAAATTCCAAAGAGATATTCGGTGCTTGCTCATAAATCTTCGGCAATGCATACGGCAAGATGGTTTGCATCGCGTAATCAGTGGTCGCAATTAGAAAGCGTTCGCTGCAATAGTAAGGGTCGAAATCACTAGGGCTAAGTAGTTGACGGAATGATTCTAAAGGCTGATCAATTCGCTGACTGATCTCGAGCGCTTTTTTGGTCGGGATAAGGTGTTGGCCCTGACGAGTAAACAGAGGATCGTTGAGCAGGTCTCTTAAGCGCCCGAGTACTCGGCTGGTTGCCGACTGACTCAAGTTAAGACGAAGCGCGGCCTGGCTAACGCTGCCCTCTTCAATCAATACCTTTAAAGCGACCAATAAATTAAGGTCTCTACGATAGATGTCTTCTAATTCCACGCCACTTACCTAGCTGAATACAATGATCATTGTTCACTAACTTGTTTATAGCATGCTTTAGATAAAAAAAATCCCGCAATTACGCGGGGAAGCCCAAGAAAATTTGGGGATAGTGTCGGAATGTCGTATCGGAATTTGTTTGCTGTACTTAGGTTAGTGCTCTTGCTCTTCGGCTACACCCTGCCAACGGCGCATCTCAACCCAAATACCAATAATCGTTGCTACTATGCCCAAAATAGGCATCAGTGAGGTCTCTGTTGATGAGCGTAAAACTAACGCACAAAAAGAAATAAAACAGAGAACCGAATAAATTGTTAATCTATCTAATCCTGTCAATATCGCCACTCCTTAGCTAGTTGCCTTTGCTTCAAGTTGTTATCAACTTGTTAACTAAGTTATAGGAAATGATTCTGTTTGCCAAGCACTTATTGCATATTTTTTCTGCAGACGTATTATTCACACGTTAGATAGATATAGAGAAACAAACCATGACATTCAAACCTGAACTGGCAACCCATACTTTAGAAGCTGAAGGCCTGCGTTGCCCAGAGCCAGTAATGATGGTCAGGAAGACAATTAGAAACATGCAGGATGGCGATGTGTTACTGGTAAAAGCTGACGATCCGTCGACCACTCGAGATATCCCGAGCTTTTGTCGATTCATGGATCACCAGTTGGTCGGCCAAGAGACAGAAACGCTGCCATACCAGTATTTGATCAAAAAGGGATTGGAGGCGTAACGCCCCACCGAGAGAATCAAACATCAAAAAAAGCCGCTGGTACCTTATGTTCTCAAGCAGAACTCAGAGTACCAGCGGCTTTTTGTTTATTCATCTCTAGACTTGGTTTGCAGATAATCAAGCTGTTGTTGTAACGCTCGGATGTCTTTACGCATCGGAATAATATGCGCGACTCGAATCCAAGCCTCAACTGCAAGTCCAGTCATGATCATAGCGCCGGCGACCATTGGTAGCCACATGTCCGTCAGCACCATACCTAATAGTGTAAGTGCAAGACCAAAGGTAAATAGATAGCTTTGGCTTTGTGGAGTAATACCCATATAACGCGTCAACATAATCATGCCCTCGTGTTCTTAACTCACAAGATTAAAATATCATGACAAGTATGACAGTTATATGTCCATTCGCTCGATAAACCCCACAATTCTGTAAGAGTATGACCTAAAACACATTACTCTACTGATTGAGTATAATAAGACTCAAAACACTTACGAGTAAAACGCAGCAGCGATAGCCAAACCAACAAATAACAGGGCTGTGATCTTACGAATCAGATCGAGAGGCATCTTGTCTGCCGACAGCTTACCAATAATCACCACAGGTACGTTCGCCAACAACATGCCTATGGTTGTACCCAGAATTACCCACGCCAAAGCATCGGCGTATTGTGCCCCTAGAATAGAAGTCGCAATCTGAGTCTTATCACCAATTTCAGCGATAAAAAACGCAATGAAGCTGGCGACAAAAGGACCACGGTTTGAGATCTGTTCGTCATCATCGAGCTTATCAGGAATCAGAATCCAGCCCGCCATTGCAATAAAGCTAACCACCAGCACCCATTTTAGAACTTCTGGCGATAAGTAATCGGCGACGACCACACCGAGCCATGCTGCAAGGGCATGATTGGCTATGGTGGCAAAGAAGATGGCTGCAATGATAGGTATCGGTTTTCGATATCGACTGGCTAATAAAAGGGATAGCAACTGGGTCTTATCACCGATCTCGGCTAAGGCGACAGTTGTAATTGAAATTGCTAAAACGCTCACGACATGCTCATTTGGGATGGAGATTATTATATTTAACCAAAGACAAACCTCGCGCCCCATCCCGGTTCACGATGCTTGTCTAAGGTCTTGCTAAGCGCCACCAAGGTGGTGGTTGCCTCGAACGCCATGATGATTTTGCATCAATTATGTTGACGAACGAACTCATTCACTAGGATATGAACAAGTAAGCTACTCCCCAAAGACCGCGAGATTATAATCACCCACGTAGTCAAAAACAAGTGTCAAACTTATCAAAATATCTACTTGCACCGAAAAACAAACATTAAAGGCAAAAAAATCCATTAAACGACATTTTAGACCACTAATTAAACAAGATTACCCCTACTCGCTTTACGAATATCTCGGTATACTCAGAGGTTATTTTTCTCATTCATTTAAAAGAATCGCGCGAACCTGACTATGCAAAAATACGATATCAAAACCTTCCAGGGAATGATCCTCGCGCTGCAGGATTACTGGGCTCAAAACGGTTGTACCATTGTTCAACCTCTAGATATGGAAGTAGGTGCAGGCACCTCTCACCCAATGACATGTCTACGAGCACTTGGCCCAGAGCCAATGTCTACAGCTTACGTTCAACCTTCTCGTCGTCCGACCGATGGCCGTTACGGTGAAAACCCTAACCGTCTTCAGCACTACTACCAATTCCAAGTAGCGCTAAAACCATCGCCAGACAATATCCAAGAGTTGTACCTAGGCTCACTAGAGGTTCTTGGTGTTGACCCACTTGTTCACGACATTCGCTTCGTTGAAGATAACTGGGAAAACCCAACACTAGGTGCATGGGGCCTTGGTTGGGAAGTATGGCTAAACGGCATGGAAGTAACTCAGTTCACTTACTTCCAACAGGTTGGCGGCCTTGAGTGTAAGCCTGTAACAGGCGAGATCACTTACGGTATCGAGCGTCTAGCAATGTACATCCAGGAAGTAGACTCAGTTTACGACCTAGTATGGAACGTAGCACCAGACGGCTCTAACGTAACTTACGGTGACATCTTCCACCAAAACGAAGTTGAGCAATCAACGTACAACTTCGAACACGCAGACGTAGATTTCCTATTCGGTTTCTTCGACCAGTGTGAAAAAGAGTGTAAAGAGCTACTTGAGCTTGAGAAGCCACTTCCGCTTCCAGCTTACGAGCGCATTCTAAAAGCAGGCCACGCATTCAACATCCTTGATGCGCGCAAAGCTATCTCTGTAACAGAGCGTCAACGTTACATCCTTCGTATTCGCAACCTAACTAAATCAGTTGCTGAAGCATACTACGCATCACGTGAAGCACTTGGCTTCCCAATGTGCAAGAAGGACGAGGAGAAGTAATCATGGCTAAAGAATTTCTAATTGAACTAGGTACTGAAGAGCTACCACCAACGCAACTTCGCACTCTAGCAGAAGCATTCGCGGCAAACTTCGAAGCAGAGCTAAAAGGCGCAAACCTAGCGCACGAAGGCGTGAAATGGTACGCAGCACCTCGTCGTCTTGCTCTTAAAGTAGCAGCACTGGCTGAAGGCCAAGAAGACAAAGTTGTTGAAAAACGCGGCCCTGCAGTTTCTGTAGCATTCGATGCTGACGGCAACGCAACTAAAGCGGCTCAAGGTTGGGCTCGTGGTAACGGCATCACGGTTGAGCAAGCTGACCGTCTAGTAACAGACAAAGGCGAATGGCTTCTTTTCAAACAAGAAGTAAAAGGCCAAGCAACTTCTGAAATCGTTGTTGATCTAGCGGCTAAAGCACTAGGTAACCTGCCTATCGCTAAGCCGATGCGCTGGGGTAACAAGACGACTCAGTTCATCCGTCCGGTTAAAACACTGACTATGCTGATGGGCGCTGACCTTATCGAAGGTGAGATCCTAGGCGTAGCATCTGGCCGCACTATCCGTGGTCACCGCTTCATGGGTGAGCAAGAGTTCACTATCGATTCTGCAGAGCAATACCCAGCGATCCTAGAAGAGCGCGGTAAAGTAATGGCAGATTACGAAGCGCGTAAAGCAATCATCCTTGCTGATGCTGAAAAAGCAGGTGCTGCTGTCGGTGGTATCACTGAGCTAGAAGATGATCTAGTAGAAGAAGTAACGTCTCTGGTTGAATGGCCAGTAGTACTAACAGCGAAGTTTGAAGAAGAGTTCCTAAAGGTACCTTCTGAAGCCTTGGTTTACACCATGAAAGGTGACCAAAAATACTTCCCTGTTTACGATGAAAACAAGAAGCTACTTCCTAACTTTATCTTCGTATCGAACATCGAGTCTAAAGAGCCTCGCCACGTTATCGAAGGTAACGAGAAAGTGGTACGTCCACGTCTTGCTGATGCAGAGTTCTTCTTCAACACAGACCGTAAACGTCCTCTGATCGACCGTCTTCCAGAACTAGACCAAGCTATCTTCCAAAAGCAACTTGGTACTATCAAAGACAAAACAGATCGCATCACAGAACTTGCTGGCTACATCGCTGAGCAAATCGATGCTGACGTTGAGAAGTCTAAGCGTGCAGGCCTACTGGCAAAATGTGACCTAATGACCTCTATGGTATTCGAATTCACGGATACTCAAGGTGTAATGGGTATGCACTACGCGACTCACGATGGTGAAGACGAGCAAGTTGCACTAGCACTTTACGAGCAATACATGCCTCGTTTCGCTGGTGATGACCTACCAAGCACAGGTATTTCTTCTGCAGTAGCAATGGCAGACAAGCTAGACACTATCGTAGGTATCTTCGGTATTGGCCAAGCTACAAAAGGTTCTGACCCATTCGCTCTACGTCGTGCATCACTAGGTGTGCTACGTATTATCGTTGAAAACGGCTACAACCTAGACCTAACGGATCTGATCGCAAAAGCGAAAGAACTACTAGGCGACAAGCTAACCAACGACAACGTAGAAGCTGACGTTATCGACTTCATGCTAGGTCGTTTCCGTGCATGGTACCAAGATGCTGGCTTCAGCGTGGATATCATCCAGGCAGTACTAGCTAACCGTCCAACTAAGCCAGCTGACTTTGACCAACGTGTTAAAGCGGTTTCTCACTTCCGTGAACTAGAAGCGGCAGAAGCACTAGCAGCAGCGAACAAACGTGTAGGTAACATCCTTGCGAAATTCGATGGTGAGCTAGCAGCTGATATCGATCTAGCCCTTCTTCAAGAAGATGCAGAGAAAGCACTGGCTGAAAACGTTGCCGTAATGACAGAAGCACTAGAGCCAGCATTCGCTACAGGTAACTACCAAGAAGCCCTAAGCAAGCTAGCAGCTCTACGTGAGCCTGTTGATGCGTTCTTCGATAACGTAATGGTTATGGCTGATGACGAAGCGCTTAAGAAAAACCGTCTAACGCTACTGAATAACCTACGTAACCTGTTCCTACAGATTGCTGACATCTCTCTACTGCAAAAATAAGTACGAGTGAGAAAGCTGTTCAAAGCGATGCTCTGAGCAACGAAAGGTAAATACCCAAAGGGAAGCGAAAGCTTCCCTTTTTGTTTTTGTGAACCAAGCATTTGTTTGTAGAGGTGTTATTGATTAACTGAATGAATCAGCACTCAGACTGTAGAGGGCATTGTTTGCTATAACTAACCTGTTTATTCAGGGGAAGGAAACAATGAAAAAAACAGTACTCGCACTTTCAATGCTTGCACTCAGCGCATGCAGCCAAACTAACGACAACAGCCTATTACTGACGATTGATAACGACACCGTGGTATTCGAATCGACAGGCAAAGGCACTGTAATCGCAGAACAGGAACTCGCCAAAGGTAGCTATACCTTCTCCATCAGCGACAGCGAAAATATCTGTGGCACCAACTATGCACTGGCGGAAGAGAGTCGCATTAAGTTCAATAAACCCCTTCGCCTGGACGATTGCGCTGAGAAATCTGAGCTCGCTATTAAAGTCTTTCGCGCGAATACCTACCAATTTACACTCAACCCGCAAACCAATGAGTTAACGGTTCAAATAAAACCAAAGCAACAACAAGTCCAAAGCTTTGCTTGTCCGGTTCCTAGTGACGGGCCAACCACCATCAATGTTGCTCAAACCTTTGATGATGGCACCTTAGTCAGAGATGCCCTTTCCGGAATACAAACAACGGTCACTAACGGCAGTGTCACCATGCAACCAGCTGAAAGTAGCCAAGGCGTCTTATTACTAGAAAAGGTTGAGCCTGAAACCAAAGCAGATTTTAGTTGGGATAATGCCACGGTTTACTTCGTGATGACCGACCGCTTCCACAACGGCAACCCTGACAACGACAATAGCTACGGCCGTAGCCAAGACGGACAAGATGAAATCGGCACATTCCATAGCGGTGACCTAGCAGGCTTAACCGAAAAGCTCGACTACATTGAATCGCTCGGTGCTAATGCTATCTGGATTACCTCTCCCTTAGAGCAGATACATGGTTGGGTTGGCGGTGGTGACCGTGGTGATTTCAAACACTATGGCTACCATGGTTACTACCATCAAGATTGGACCAAACTTGATGAAAACATGGGTACCGAAGACGAGCTAAAAACCTTCATCGATACTGCGCACAGCAAAGGCATTCGTGTCATCTGGGACATAGTCATGAACCACACTGGCTACGCTACCCTGGCCGATATGCAAGAGTTCGACTTTGGTAAGCTCAACCTGAGTGATGAAGAAGCAACAAAAACGCTTGGTGAGAACTGGACAGATTGGCAACCTGCTAAAGGTCAGAACTGGCACTACTTCAACAACTACATCTCTTACGGCGACAAAGAAGCGTGGGAAAAATGGTGGGGCAAAGCCTGGCTACGCAGCGATATCGGTGCTTACGACTCTCCAGGTTACAACAACCTGACCATGTCATTAGCGCACTTGCCTGATTTCAAAACAGAATCGACAGAAACAACAGGGCTACCGAATTTCTATCGCAACAAATCCACCAGCGCGACTGATGAACTCAAAACACCTCGTGACCACCTCATCACTTGGCTTTCAGACTGGGTACGTGAATACGGCGTGGATGGCTTTAGAGTCGATACCGCCAAGCACGTTGAGCTCGAAGCCTGGGCAGAGCTCAAAGAGAGCACCAACCAAGCGCTGGCTGAATGGAAACAGAACAACCCAGACAAAGCCTTAGATGACTTACCATTTTGGATGACCGGCGAAGTCTGGGCACACAGCGTGGTGAAGTCAGATTACTTCGCTAACGGCTTTGACTCGATCATCAACTTTGAATTCCAAAGCGACATCGCCCCTAAAGCGCTCAAATGCCTATCCGATCTCGATGCTGACTACCTTCGCGGCTCTTCTCCGCTTAGATGAGCTTGATTTCCGGATAAATGGTAGAGTGAGTTTCTAGGATTGAGGTTTGTCTAATCTTCAATTTAAAGTAATCAGTATCCCTTACTCCTCGGGCTCTCCGTCTAAGAAGACCTATCGATACATTCCCTGCTTCCACTCGGGCATTCGTCAGCTTATATTTTGCATAGTTGCAGATCCCAACTCTTCTCTCCCAAAGCGCGTCTGCAAAGTTGATGAGAGATAAGATCCTCGTCTTTTTAGCAAGCTGGCACCACGCATCAAGCGCTGCGATCATCAAGTCAAAATTACGTTCATCCCATAAGGCTTGAAGCTGCTCTTTGAGCATATAAATCGTACAAAGAGTCTTATTGCTTTCCAGTAAATCATCTAGCCTATCTGACTGCTTATCGCTTAATTTCGGCGCATTTTTGAGGAGTAAAAATAGCGTCCCTTTAAGCATTTTCTTCTCGTCATGTGTTCCTTTCCTAAACGCTTTATTACGCTCTTTCCTTATCAGAAGAGAGTAGTTCTGCATAACGTGAAACCGGTCAAAAACGATGTCTGCATTCGGAAGAGCGTTTCTCACTGCTGATTGGTAAGATTGCCCCATATCCATTGATACCGCTTGGATGCCGTCTCTCGTTTGCGGTGATAATTGTTCAAAAAAGTTGATGAGTACGTTTGAAGTCCGCCCATGGTCAACCCAAATAAGTTGTCCTGAAACGAGATCATAAACGACGGTCATATAATCATGGCCTTTAGCCCTGGCGACTTCATCAACGCCAATATGAACAAGGTTGGTCAACTTCTTAGGCTCTAAAGCAGGCAAGGTAGAGAGAAGGAATGCTTTATCGATATTTTTCACGGTTTCCCAGCGTATGTCTAAATGCTTCGACACTGTGTGGATGCTCATATAGCGGCACAGTCCACTAATAAAGTGACAGAACCTCTTTGTATAACGACTCCCCTTATCAACAAAATCAGCCTCTTCAATCAACCTTCGGCCGAGCCTATCCCTTGTCTGAGCCAATTCAATTTCTATAACGCAAGGGCGACCACTGACAGGTAAATCCGACAGGCGACGGTGAACGTAGTGGTCGACGGTGCGCGGAGCTCCAGTCTCAGGATCAACAACTTTACAGCGTCTATCTCGCTTGCACTTGACGAGTACTGAATGAGAGCTTTCTTCAAGCGTTACAGACTGTACGGATTGGCCTTTAAAGTTAAATAGAGCGGAAGATAATAACGACAAACTACAACACTGATATATAAGGTGGGAAGCGATTGTAAATCAATGTGTTAGCGGTTTTATTGTTAGTTTATAGACTCATCTAAGCGGAGAAGAGCCCCTTCGCTATGCCGAGAAGATCAACAGTGACAGCGAGTTCAACGTGTTGAGTTACTTATCCTCTCACGACACCTCGTTATTCTGGACGCAGCACGGCGGTGACTTTGCCAAACAGACCAAAGCGGCAAACGCATTGATGTTGGCTCCGGGTGCAGTCCAGATCTATTACGGAGATGAAATCGCCCGTGATTTTGGCCCAACAGGTTCCGACCCTATGCAGGGCACTCGTTCAGACATGCCTTGGGATCAAATAACCGGAGAGCGAGCTGAGCTATTAAAGCACTGGCAAGCACTCGGACAATTCCGCCAACGCCACCCAGCTGTCGCTCAAGGTAAGCACATCATCCGCAACAGCAAGGGATATTACGCCTTCGAACGTCAATACCAAGATGACAAGGTGTTGGTTGTGTATACCGGTTCGAAGTAAACGTTGAGTGACATAAAACAGTAGAAACTCAAGGAGAAGCTTAGGCTTCTCCTTTTTGATCTCAAAAACCAGTGTAATAAGCAAGCAGTTACTCATTAGCCAAACTTTATAGAAGTTTTTTACGTGTTAGAGCATTTGGCGCTATGCGTCGCAAAAACATTGCGGTATGTTCAAGGATTACACTGATGGCAGACATAAGGTCTGCCTTAATGACACATAACAAGCAATCACAATGAATTAGGTAAAATAAGTAATGCAGTTCTCTAAGTTTGGTGAAAAGTTTAATCGTTACTCTGGAATCACTCGTTTAATGGATGATTTGAATGATGGCCTGCGCACTCCTGGCGCAATCATGCTTGGTGGTGGCAACCCAGCCGCTATCCCAGCCATGCTCGATTACTTTAACCAAGCCAGTGCAGATATGCTCGCCAGTGGAGAACTCATCGCCGCCCTCGCCAACTACGATGGCCCGCAGGGCAAAGACAGCTTTATTAAGTCTCTCGCTGCAATGCTAAAAGAGACCTATGGCTGGGACATCAGCGAAAAGAACATCAGTCTAACTAACGGCAGTCAAAGTGGCTTCTTTTACCTTTTCAACCTGCTAGCAGGCCAACAGCCTGACGGTTCTCACAAGAAAATCTTGCTGCCAATCGCACCTGAATACATCGGCTACGGTGACGCAGGGATTGATGACGATATTTTTATCTCTTACCACCCTGAGATCGAGCTACTAGAAAACCGCCAGTTCAAATACCACGTCGATTTCGAACAGCTAAAAGTGGATGACTCAGTCGCTGCTATCTGTGCGTCTCGCCCAACCAACCCAACCGGCAATGTACTGACAGATGAGGAAGTGCGTAAGTTGGATAAACTCGCACGTGACAACAACATCCCACTGCTGATCGACAACGCTTATGGCCTACCATTTCCAAACATCATATTTGAAGATGTAGAACCGTTCTGGAATGAAAATACGATTCTGTGCATGAGCCTATCTAAGCTTGGTTTACCAGGTGTGCGTTGCGGTATCGTGATTGCGAGCGAAGAAGTCACTCAAGCGCTAACCAACATGAATGGCATCATCAGCTTAGCACCAAACAGTGTTGGTCCTGCTATCGCCAACCACATGATTGAAAACGATGACCTGCTGCGCTTAAGCAGCGAAGTGATCAAGCCTTTCTATAAAGAGAAGTCTTTACGCGCCGTTGAACTGCTACAAGAAGCTATTGATGACCCACGTTTCCGTATTCACAAACCTGAAGGCGCTATCTTCTTATGGCTATGGTTTGATGAACTGCCAATCACCACCATGGAACTGTACGACAGATTGAAAGCTCGTGGTATATTGATAGTTCCAGGTGAATACTTCTTTATCGGCCAAGAAGACGAGTGGGATCATGCTCACCAGTGCTTACGTATGAACTACGTACAAGACGATGAAGCAATGCAGAAGGGTATTGCGATCATTGCTGAAGAAGTGAAAAAGGCTTACAGCGAAAGCAAATAGAGATTCCCTACTCGGTCGTTCCTCCCTCTATGGAATGACGTTAGAGAAACAAACAAAAAGAGCACCTCATAGGTGCTCTTTCACTTTTACTTCCCGATAATTTTTAGCTCTAAGGAGCTAACAGCAATTAACCTTCTAGTAGGCTATTACCATTAATAGCAATCTTACGTGGTTGCATCGCTTCTGGGATTTCGCGCTCAAGGTCGATGTGAAGAAGACCATTTTCCATACTTGCACCTACCACTTTTACGTAGTCTGCTAGTTGGAATTTACGCTCAAAATCACGCTCTGCGATACCTTGGTACACATAGGTTTTTTCTGCTTCAGGTTTACGCTCACCTTTAACAATTAGCATGTTCTCTTTCTGAGTCAGGTCTAATTGGTCATCAGCAAAACCAGCAACAGCCATAGTGATACGGTAGTTGTTCTCGTCTTTTTGCTCGATGTTGTATGGAGGGTAACCGCCAGAAGTGTTCTTTGATGTGTTCGCTTCCATCATATTGAATAGACGATCGAAGCCGATTGCGTTGCGGTAAAGTGGAGTGAAATCTACAGTTCTCATAATGCTATCCTTTTAGTAAGCAATAGTCTTAGCTGCGAATTTTACTTAGATCGAACCTGTGTGTGATCCAGTAAACAGCTAAGAGATTCAATTTGCATTCCTCGGGTTTCACCTCTGTTGGCGACAACACTGGGACATGACAGTGAATCAATTTTTAAGTTGTGTGCTGCTAAAGTTATCCTCTGTTGAGCGATACTTCGTCAGCGGTAATGAAGGTTCTGTTTCTTCTCTTGTAGAGCAAGACAGTCATCCTCTTCACAAATAGATATATGGATTGAGTAAAATAGTTTCAAGGGTCTCAAACAAAAAAAGTGCCCTCAAGGAAGGCACTTTGCTATAAGCTCAATATTTCATTGGGTGTGATTGATGTTATTTATACAAATGACAACTAACTAAGTGCTCAATCTCACCGTCAAATGCCAGGTTTGTTAACTCCGGTTTAACGTTTTTACACTCGAGTGTTGCTTGTGGACAACGCGTTCTAAAGGTGCAGCCACTAGGAGGGCTTAACGGTGACGGAACATCCCCTTGTAAAAAGTCTCGCTCTTTCGTTTTGGTAGGGTCTGGGACCGGGATCGCAGATAACAATGCTTTTGTATAAGGGTGTTTCGGATTGCGATAGAGCTCCTCAGCTGAAGCTTTTTCAACGAGTCGCCCCAGATACATCACGCCGACTTCATCGCATATATGTTGCACAACCGCTAAATCGTGGGCAATGAATAGAAAAGATATTCCCTTCTTCTCCTGCAATTCAGCAATGAGATTAAGCACCTGTGCCTGTACTGATACGTCCAACGCAGAAACAGGCTCATCAGCAACAATAAACTCTGGTTCAAGAACTAAAGCACGCGCAATTCCTACACGTTGACGCTGACCGCCCGAGAATTCATGTGGATAACGATTCAGAACGTGCGCTCTTAAACCAACAATATCAATCACTTCTGCTATTTTTGCTTCTCGCTCTTCAATAGTTCCAATGTTATGAATATCGAGAGGTTCACGTAATATGTCATGAATCGTCATACGTGGGCTCAATGAGGCAAAAGGGTCTTGAAAGATAATCTGTATATCTTTACGTAAGTTTTTAAGTTCCTTACTAGGTAAGGCCACCAGATCTTGACCATTTAAGCTTACTTTGCCTGCTGTAGGTTCATGTAAACGCAGAATACAACGACCTAACGTGGACTTCCCACATCCAGACTCTCCCACTAAGCCTAATGTTTTTCCTTTGTAAATAGTAAATGAAACATCATCCACCGCTTTACAAACCGCACGATTTTTTTTGAAAAAGCTACTTCCAACAACAAACTCTTTCTTGAGGCCTTTAACTTCTAACAGCGGTATATTCATGCCATTCTCCCTTCTGCATGAAAACATGCGACTTGGTGCGTTTCTCCCTTACTTAGCTGTGGTCTTGACTCTCGACAAAGATCAATGACACGGTCACAACGGTCAGCAAATCGGCAACCTTTAGGTAAATTGGCCAAGTCTGGAACCATTCCCTCGATGGTGGGCAAGCGAGGTATTTTCTTATCTCGCACAACAGGAATAGATTGCAATAACCCTTTTGTATAGGGGTGCTTGGGGGATGCGAAGATCTGCTCTACCGGTGCTTGCTCTATTATCTGCCCGCAGTACATGACAATAACACGCTGACAGGATTCAGCGACAACTCCAAGATCGTGTGTCACCAGCACAACAGCCATGTTGAACTCTTTTTGCAACCGAACCATTTCTTCCATAACTTGCGCCTGAATAGTAACATCCAGAGCCGTTGTCGGCTCATCTGCAAGCAGCAAATCCGGGCCGCATGAGAGAGCCATCGCAATCATGACACGCTGCCGCATCCCTCCAGATAACTGGTGAGGGTATTCATCAATGCGAGTTTCTGGAGATGGAATACCAACAGTTTCGAGCATTTCGATAGCACGTTGTCTCGCATTCACCTTGTTAAGGTTACTGTGCAAACGAATCACATCGACCATCTGTGTCCCAATTTTTAGCACAGGATTAAGAGCAGTCATCGGCTCTTGGAAAATCATAGAAATATCATTACCACGAACTCTGCGATACTCTTTTTCTTTTAACCCAACAAGCTCTTTACCTTTAAACTGAATACTGCCTGACGCTATCTTCCCTGGCGGTGAAGGAACTAGCCCCATCACAGCCAAAGAACTCACTGATTTACCACAACCAGACTCACCCACAATCGCAACGGTTTCTCCAGGATTTACGTGAAAGGATATTTCATCAATAGCACGTACCGTCCCTTTATCATTTTTGAAATCGACAGCAAGATTGCTCACTTTTAATAACGGTTGATCATCGCTCACGCTATACCTTCCTTGGATCTAATGCATCTTGCAAAGAGTCTGAAAACAAATTAAACGCCAATACTAGGACAAACAGCAAACCGGATGCTGCAAAGAAATTCGCAAAGTGCCCAGCAGTCACATCGCTGCTTGCTTCTGAAATCATTAATCCCCAGCTAATGCTGTCTTTAATACCTAACCCTAGAAAGCTTAAAATAACTTCACTTTTTATGGCCGTAATAAACAACAGTGTCATATCCACCAACAACAGATGCATCGTATTGGGCATAAGGTGCTTAAAGATAACTCGATAAGTCGGTACACCCAATGAATGTGCCGCCTCAACAAATTCCATGCTTTTAAGTTTTATAACCTCACCACGAACAACCCGCGCCGTCCCCGTCCAAAATGCGAGCGTCATGGCAAAGTGCATAGAGTATGGGCTATCATCGAAAGCGACTGCAATCGCAGCGACCATCAAAAAGTAGGGAATACAGTCAATACTATTCATGATCCACAGAATAAATTCGTCTAGAACGGATCCTGAAAAATACCCCGTGATACAACCGAATCCCGCTCCAACAAGAGTCGCGAAGATGGCAACCGTTAAGCCGACTTCAAAAGCCGTTTTGGTGCTATATGTAGCACGCTGGAAGATGTCCTGCCCATTGATGTTTGTTCCAAACCAATGTTCTATTGTTGGGGCTGAAAAACTCGCTCCCATCATCTCATCCCAGTCTTGAGCGATAAAGCCAGTCCAAACGAGCAGTGCAACAGTAAAGTAGACGGCAACCACGAAAAAACTGATTAAACCTATCTTATCTCGTTTGAATTTAACCCAAGCTTTTGTCCATAAAGACTCTCGCTTTTGTAGGGTTAACTCCTCCGTACTAGGCTTCGCTAACGCTTCTAACATTGTATTCCCCCTACTTCAAAGAAACTCTTGGATCCACTGTTTTGTAAAGCACATCAACAATGCTCACAACAGCAATGAATAAGAATGTAATTAGAACAATGACAGCCTTCAGTACCGGTAAATCGCCCGTTGTAATCGCATCATAGGTAATCAGCCCAACTCCAGGGATACCAAAATAACTTTCTAAAAGTAAAGAGCCACCAATGACAACAAACGGAATAGAGAACACCACTCTCGTGATGATGGGGATCATTGCGTTCTTTAACACATGTTTAAAAAGAATGGTGGTCGGCTTATGACCAAATGCTTTGGCAGTACGAATGTGATCTCGATTTAACTCCTCAACCAACACCGCCCTGTAAAACCTAGTATTGTATCCGACTGACACAAACACTGCGGAGATCGTAGGGACTGTCGTATAGTAAATATAATCAGACAAAGAGTTCACTTCCCAGCCATAGACTGGGAAGAGGTTAAGACCAAAACTTGAACAGAAAATCAGTTGTGTTGCGATAATCACAATCAGGTATGAAATGCTCATGCCAACAACCGAAGACGACATCACTAGCTTATCGATAAGCGAGGCTCTATTTTGCGCAGCCAATAACGCCAAACCAATCCCCATCAAATGACCCAAAATAAAGCCGGGTGCTTGCAGTGCAAGCGAGACAGGAATGGTTTTGCTTAAAATAGAGGTAACTTTTTCACCCGTTGAATCTGAATACCCAAAATCAAAAGTAAAAACCTGCTTCACATATTCAGCATAACGGACCCAAAAAGGGTTGTCGTACCCGAGTTGATGACGCATTTCATTGATGTCTTCAATGGTCGGGTTTCGTCCCAATAGATCATATGTTTTATCCGGACCAAAATAGACCATCAAGATAAAACTGATCAGCGTAACACCGAATAGTAGAGGCATGCTGTATATCAGCTTTTTACCACAATAACGCAACGTTTCCATTCAGCTTCGCCTTACTTTACATCCACATATTTGAAGTAATTGCCAACAAAGTCATGTTGGGGCCACATAACGACGTCTTTATTCCACAAATCAATTGTCGTGCGAGAAAAGCTGCCAATACCGACGCAGTCTTCCACCAGCATAGTATTCATGGTTTGATAGATCGCCGTTCGTTCTGGGCTTGGTTGCATGACCGATGACTTCTTATACAATGCATCGTATTCTGGGTTGCTGTAATTCGAACTATTGGAGCCGGGCGAGCGATTTGGACCGTAAAATAGTTGTAAAGTATTTTCCGCATCTGGGTAGTCCAGTATCCAAGCAAAACTCATCATCTGCGTCTGACTATTCTTCAAATCACGAGAGTAATCCCCAAACGTTGCGTAACCTTTAAATTTAATTTTATTTTTCGGGTAACCTATCTTAATTAAGTTGCCACGAAACTGTTCAAAAAACTGCTTAGATCGTGTGCTAGAGACACTCGGATATTCTAGAGTCGGTAGATTTTTTGCGTTCCAACCGTTGGCTTTCAATAACGCTTTTGCACCAGCAATATCTTGCTGTATCGAGGCCTTATCCATATTTGGATCAAAGCCATCCGTGCCCGGTAAAATAAACCCTGGATAGGCTTTACCTAAACCGAGATAAAAACGCTCAATACGCTCATCCCAATTAAAAGATTTAACGATCGCACAACGTAATGCCTTATTTTGTGCCTCTGTTTTTACGTCATCATCAAAACCAAAATAGTCGTCATCGAAGTTAAATAAGTTATAAACTAATTCCGCTTGCGTCGTTACCCGATAGTGGTATTTTTCCGCATACTCTGGATTCAATGTTACTGGCTGTTTGGATGACAAAACCGTTTCAATTTGCTCATTTTGCAAGGTAGATACTTGGATTTCATTGCCTTTTGTGAACGAATTCCAACGTGCGGAAGGCTGTTTTATCCAGTTCGCTTCAATACGGTCGACGATCGGCAGTGTTTTACCATCAAGCGCCGCAATACCCGCTTGACCATGAACCGCAGGATCGTAACCCGAGCCAGCCAAATCAAACGTTTCATTACGGTAGGTGGGGTTCCGTTCAAGGACAGTTTTCGTACTGTTGTGTGAGACCAGTTTATAAGGCCCAGAGCCTACAGGGTGCACTGAAAGTTCACGACCATACTTTGTGACAGCTTCGTGCGGCACCAAGGCGGAATAACCCATCGCCAATGTATAAGTTAATTGAGGGAAAGGTTGAGTAAGCTTGATCTCAATGGTGTGGTCATCGAGAGCATGCAGGCCTTCAATGTCTTTCGCGTAATCTGCGCCATCCGCTTTCCATTGATCTAAGCCAACAATTTTTCCCGCCCATAACCAAGCACCTTGTGAGCGATTTTTAGGGTCAAAGTGTCGTTTAATAGAGTAAACAAAATCACTGGCTACCACCTCTCGGCCTTTTCCGCCGTTAAAGGCTTCATCGTCGCTGTACTTAACGCCTTGTTTGATTTTGATGGTATACGTTAGGCCATCATCCGAAACTTCAGGTAATGCAACGGCAAGGTTAGGTTTTAACTCAAAAGGCACTTTGAGATACTTATATTCATACAGAGTATCGTAAACGGCCGTCACAATAGTATTGGAGTAGGTGGTGCCAGCTTGTGTCGTATCAAATGAAGTCGGTGTTCCATTATCTGAATATTTAAAAACTTTGACATCATCTGCGATAGCAAAGCTTGATGCTACCAACATGACCAAAGGCAACAGCCTGAATTTGCTCATAATATATCCTTATGTATGACTTTTTTTGAAGATAAACACGTTCTGGTGGACATTAACCTTTAAAAAGGAAATGCCTTTCATTCCAGTATGCTAAAAATTATTATTTCCGTAGTTATCCATAAACATGCCAGATAGACAAAGATCAATTGAACAATATTTGAACCAATCCACACAAAAACAACAAGTTGCATACAATTTGGTAGCATACTTATCAACATGCCTCTTCGCCCCCATACAAGATAACGGCCGATAAGTTGCCGATTTCAATAGCAAAACTCTCAAAAGTCACCGCTTTTCGAGACAAAAAAAACCACCTCGAATGAGGTGGTTTAATGGAAAGCATAACCAAAGCTCTCAAGCCATATTGATGACTAAACGTCTAGGTTTGATACTTTAAGTGCATTCTCTTCGATGAAGTTACGACGCGGTTCAACTTGATCACCCATTAGCGTGGTGAACAGTTGGTCTGCACCGACTGCATCTTCAATAGTTACTTGCATCATGCGACGTGTCTCTGGGTCCATTGTGGTTTCCCAAAGCTGATCTGGGTTCATCTCACCTAGACCTTTGTATCGTTGTAGGCTTAGACCACGACGAGACTCTTTAATCAACCAGTTCAGCGCTTCAACAAAGTTTGATACTGCTTGAGTACGCTCACCACGTTTGATGTAAGCACCCTCTTCAATCAGACCGTCTAACGCTTCTGATAGGCTTGCTAGTTTGCCGTACTCTTTCGAGTTGAACAGATCAACGCTTAGCGCGTGTTCGTGTGTCACACCGTGGGTACGAACCACAATTTTAGGTAGGCTTAGACCTAACTCTTCATGCTTCTCAACTTCTAGAGAGTACTGGCTTGCACCAACCTCTTTCGCGTTCAGTTGTTCTACTAGCTGCTTGCCCCATGCTTCTACTGCTGACTCATCGTGACACTGCTCTGCAGTTAGACGAGGCATGTAGATCATTTCATGCATTAGAGCATGTGGGTAACGGCGGCTCATACGCCCCACTAGCTTAATACCAGAGTTGTATTGCTGAACTAGCTTCTCTAGTGCTTCACCTGCCAATGCTGGTGCACCAGGGTTTACGTGTAGCGCTGCGTTGTCTAGAGCCAATGCCACTTGGTATTGGTTCATTGCATCTTCATCTTTGATGTACTGCTCTTGCTTACCTTTCTTCACTTTGTAAAGCGGTGGCTGAGCGATGTAGATGTAGCCACGCTCAATAAGCTCTGGCATTTGACGGTAGAAGAAGGTCAACAGTAGCGTACGAATGTGCGAGCCATCGACATCGGCATCGGTCATGATGATGATGTTGTGGTAACGCAGCTTATCTGGGTTGTATTCGTCGCGGCCAATACCACAGCCAAGAGCTGTGATCAGCGTTGCTACTTCTTGTGAAGAAAGCATCTTGTCGAAACGTGCTTTCTCTACGTTTAGGATCTTACCTTTTAGTGGAAGAATCGCTTGGTTCTTACGGTTACGGCCTTGTTTTGCGGAGCCGCCTGCCGAGTCACCCTCCACTATGTATAGTTCAGACAGTGCAGGGTCTTTTTCCTGACAGTCTGCAAGCTTACCTGGTAGGCCAGCTAGGTCTAAAGCACCTTTACGACGCGTCATTTCACGTGCTTTACGCGCTGCATCACGAGCTCGTGCTGCATCGATAATTTTAGTACAAACGGTTTTCGCTTCTGTTGGGTTCTCGATAAGGAACTCAGACAGTTTTTCACCCATCGCTTGTTCAACGGCAGATTTCACTTCAGAAGAAACCAGCTTGTCTTTAGTTTGGCTAGAGAACTTAGGATCTGGCACTTTTACCGAGATAACCGCAGTTAGGCCTTCACGAGCATCATCACCTGATGTTGCTGTCTTCGCTTTCTTAGAGAAGCCTTCCTTATCCATGAAGCTGTTCAGAGTACGCGTCAGCGCAGCACGGAAACCAGCAAGGTGAGTACCACCATCACGTTGAGGAATGTTGTTTGTGAAACAGTAGATGTTCTCTTGGTAACCATCGTTCCATTGCATTGCTACTTCAACAGTAATGCCGTCTTCACGTTCGTGGTCGAAGTGGAAGATTTTTTGGATGATCGGTGTTTTGTTGGTGTTTAGGTGATCAACGAACGCCTGAATGCCACCCTCAAACATGAAGTGATCCGATTTATCTTCTTCACGCTCATCAATTAGCTTGATAGAAACGCCTGAGTTTAGGAACGACAGTTCACGTAGACGTTTAGCTAGAATATCGTAGTGGAAAAGTACATTTGAGAATGTCTCTTCACTTGGCCAGAAACGGATTTCTGTACCCGTTTGGTCCGTATCACCAATCACAGCTAGTGGCGCTTGAGGCTCACCATGGTGGTACGTTTGAGTATGGATTTTACCACCGCGGTGGATAGTAAGAGTAACCTGCTTAGACAGTGCGTTCACTACTGAAACACCTACACCGTGCAAGCCACCTGATACCTTGTATGAGTTATCATCGAACTTACCACCAGCGTGAAGAACCGTCATGATTACTTCAGCAGCAGACACGTTCTCTTCTGGGTGAATTTCAGTTGGAATACCACGGCCGTCATCGCGTACCGATACTGAATTGTCTTCATGGATAGTAACAATGATGTCATTACAGTGACCAGCAAGCGCTTCATCAATAGAGTTATCTACTACCTCGAAGACCATGTGGTGCAGACCGGTACCATCATCCGTGTCGCCAATGTACATTCCAGGACGCTTACGAACCGCATCCAGACCCTTCAGTACCTTAATACTCGATGAATCGTAATTATCTGACATAGTTACTCTCTGACTAATTATCCTTGCTCTATTTTGCCATGTTCCACATGAAACATCCTGCTATTTTCATCATGCATATCTGCAATCTGATCAGCGGTAATAGAGCTTACAAAAACTTGAGCCTCGGTCGCCTTTAAACACTCAGCAAGACGTGCGCGGCGTTGGCTATCTAATTCGGAAGCGAAGTCATCTATTAAATAGATGCACTGCTTACCTGTCATTTGAGTGAGGTGTTGCCCTTGTGCTACTCGCAACGCACACACCATCAACTTCAATTGACCTCGTGACAAGACATCTTCCACTGGAGTGCCGTTCACTTTTATCTTCAGATCCGCTTTGTTTGGCCCACTAAAGGTGTAACCAAGCTGCTGATCCCTTTCAAAATTCTTCTCTAATATCTCGGCGTATGGGGTGTCTTTGTCCCAGCCGCGATAGTAGTTAATCTTTATCTCAAACTCAGGTAGGAAGGTCGCACAGATCTCTTCGGCGACTTCTTTAAGCTGATTAACGTAGGTGGCACGCCACTCACTGATGCTTTCCGCTAAACGGGCCAGTTCTTGGTCCCAGTAGCTCAGCTCTCGATAGTGCGTTGCCGTTTTCAATAAGGCGTTTCGCTGCTTATTGAGGCGCTTAACCCTGCCCCATGCATCATAGAAACCCGACTCACTGTGGAAGACTCCCCAATCAATGAATGCGCGGCGATGCTTAGGTCCATCTGTCAGTAAATCAAACCCTTCTGGGTGAATCAACTGCAAAGGTAAGACTTGCGCTAACTGCGCGAGTTTTTGCCCAGTTTGACCGCTTATTTTAACCTCTGTTGTGCCATCGCGCTGCTTATTAATGCCAATTGGCAGCTCAAATTGATCCGAGGTCATAAAACGGCCGTGCACAAACAGTTCGCTACACTCATTTTGTATGATACGTCCCGTTAGGGAACTCTTAAATGAGCGACCGTGGCCGAGCAGATATACCGCTTCAAGAACACTGGTTTTACCGCTTCCGTTAGGCCCTATAAGAAAGTTAAAGCCTGATGACGGTTGAATGTCACAGGCTTCAATATTTCTAAACTGCTTAACGATTAGACGAGAGAGTGGCATAGCGTCATCATATTAATCATTAACGATGGCACCAACTCTACAGACGGATTGGCATAACAACGTACATTGCGCTGTCATCTTGTGCATTTTCAATCAAGGCACTCGCGTTCGCGTCTGACATTGAGATACGAACTTGCTCACAGCGCAGTGTATTGAGTACATCAAGTACATAGCTTACGTTAAAGCCGATCTCTAGTGCATCACCCTCAAAGGTCACGTCCAACATCTCTTCGGCTTCTTCTTGCTCTGGGTTGTTAGCAGTAATGCGCATCTCGCTATCTGCAAGGTTAACGCGAACACCACGGAATTTTTCATTCGATAGAATCGCAGCTCGAGAGAACGCTGAACGCAGTTCATCACAACCCGCTTCTAGCGTTTTGGTGGTGTTTTGCGGCATTACGCGGCGATAATCTGGGAAACGACCATCAACCAGCTTCGAAGTGAAGACATAGTTGTTCACTTCAGCACGCACGTTTGAGTTACCAATTTGCAGCGTTACTGGTTGCTCTGGCGCATCTAATAGCTTCACTAGCTCTTGCACACCTTTACGAGGAACAATGATCTGCTTTTGAGCAAAATCAGCACCAAGCTGCGCTTGAGATACCGCCATACGGTGACCATCGGTCGCCACACTGCGTAGAGTCGAGCCTTCAATCTCAAACAACATACCATTGAGGTAATAACGAACGTCTTGGTTCGCCATTGAGAATTGAGTTTTTTCGATAAGACCACGCAGTTCAGCCTGTGTCACAGACACTTCAACTTCACTGCTCCAGTCTTCAATATTAGGGAAATCGGCCGCTGGCAAGGTTGCTAATGAGAAACGGCTACGACCAGAGCGTACTTGAACACGGTCACCATCCAATACCACAGTGATCACTGAGCTATCAGGTAAACCGCGGCAGATATCTAGGAATTTACGAGAAGGTACTGTGATGCTGCCCGCTTCGAAATCACCTTCAAGCGTTACACGGCTGATCAGTTCAACTTCTAGATCCGTTGCTGTCATCGACAACACGTTATCTTCTACCTTAATCAGTAGATTTCCTAGAATTGGAAGTGTTGGCCTGCCACCTAGCGCGCCAGACACTTGTTGTAATGGCTTAATCA
>AAZW01000058.1 GCA_000169995.1 Vibrionales bacterium SWAT-3
TGCTTTTTCTGTGAGTTTATCGCCACTGTCATTGAAAGCCATCACAGTGATCGATGCTGCACCAACTTCGCTTGGAAGCCAAGCTTGTTGGTATTCTGTTGTACCTTCTACAACGTTTTGCTCACCCAATTTGGTACTGTTTGCCCAGAACTCGAGTTTGCTTGCACCCTCACCTTCGACACCCGTAATGATGTCAACATTCGTACCTGTGTAAACCACTGAGTTTTGAGCAGGCGCTAAAATATCCAGTGAAAATTCTGGTGGAGGAACCACTTCGCCATCCACTTTCACCACAACAGAATTCTCAAACGCATTCAGATCTGTCAGTTCGCCACCGAAAGAGATAGTCAATGCCGCAGATTCACCTGAGGCCAGCTCACTATCAACCCAAGAGCCTTCTGGGAACGTCAACGTCACGGCGTTCAATACCCCATCCGCTTGCGTCGTATGAGAGATTTCCCATGATGGGTAAGAAAGATGGTTCGACGCCCAGTTGATCTCGTTAATCGCTACTGGCAATAAAAATTCGATCACGGCTTCACGCATGTCTGCGCTATCTGAGCCCGTGTTTGTGATATCTAGCTTATAGGTGCTCCAGTATTCACTTTCTGACTGAGCTACCGCATCAGTACTGAACTCACTAGCCATGGCTTGTGAAATTGGATTCAACAATAAGCCAGAGCAAAGCATTGTTAGCCCTAACGCACGATATCCAATAGAGTGAATCTGTTTAGCACTGCTCTTTCTTAGATACATACTTGATTCCTTAGCTTTATATTAATTATTTTATTTCTGCAATAAACCTGCAATGGGAAATTTATTCCCCCCTTGCAAGCACACTTAATTTACACAAGAAATTAACTAGCAAGAAATTAAACTTTTACTTATTGAATAAGTGTCAAAATTTATTTAATTATGAGATAAAGCCCAAAATTTCGGAAAATACAATTATGTAAGGCCCCTTCAAATCACCACTATTAGAGTGAACTAAATTAGGCTAAACTAATTTAGAAAAGAGAGGAATGATTAAATTAACCTGGATAAGAAAAAGTCTTGCCAGCATAATTAACAGACAAAGAATCCGCATTAAACACAAATATAACAAGAACTTATACAAAAGCCACTCGTCTAAAAGCATCTATAAAAAGAATAACTTTCATACGATCCATGAAGCCTATTTCGCTAAAAAACGTTCATCGTTCACTAACTCCCATCTAAATACCAACTTTTAATATGACGTTTAAATTCAAATAACAGTAACAACTCCAAATTGGGTTTTATTTTTATTTTGAATTAAAGTCACAATTTATTCATGGGGAAGATTTATGTATAAAACGGTATTATTTAGAGTATTAGTTCTATTTCCAGCTGAATTATCCAATTAAAAAAATAATTATCTATCTATGACTTCAATGTCTTCCATTAAAAACCAAACGTCACGCCTGTGTTTTTTATGCTTGTTCTGTATTTATTTTGCCCAACGGTTAAAAAGGCAAGCCGAAACCCACCTCTCACAAAGGGCGCGAATATACTTTGTTAATCTGATGTAAAAAGAACTTTTTCCCTGTAATCTTTATTCCAGGCGGCTTGGTTCATCTTTCTTGGTACAGACAAGTTACCCTCTGATTTTCTAAATAGGTTCTGCACAAAGCGACGACAACAAGCCATATTCAACGCTGAATCCCCAGCGTAAATTCGCTGCTCGTCTTCTTTGAAAATTACGTCCAACGCCCAGTGCTGCTGATTCTCAATATGCCAATGCTTTCTTGTTGCCTTTGAGGCTAACTCTAAAGATAAATGGTCTGTGCAAATATAGTACGAGGTTTCATAACTTCCTTTCCCTTTGACACTCCTATCTCTTACCACTGCAACAATGCTTTTTACGAGACACCACTTCTGTCTGAGTGCTTCGCTGAAGGCTGCAGGAAGCACGTAAACCTCACGAACCTCTTTTCTACCATGCCCTTTCTCTTCCGTGATGTATGATTCCTGTTTATCTTCAGGCAAAGCCCAATAGTCTTGGAATTGCACATCAATTTCTGCTAATAAACTTGGTTGATTCAGTTTAACTTGTACTAGGATATCTCCACCTTTATCAACTACTTTATTCAGTGTTTCAACCTGACAATGCAGGGCATCAGCAGTTAATAAACATCCTTTGATATCTAAAGCGTCTAGCATGTTTCTTATTGCTAGCAGCTCCATACCTTTGCCGTCACAAGGTTGGTGTGTGAGAGTCAAACCCTCGTCTACATCAAATGCCGAAACCATATAGAGGGGGTGCTGTTGTTTGCTTGCTTTTGCCCCTTTTAGAACCTTCCCATCAACACTGATTATAGGCTGAGCATGCTTCTCTCTGTGCAAATTGACCCAGCCCACCATAGCTTCCAATAGCGTCTCTGGCACAACGGATCTCATGATCGCAGCTATATTATGTCGAGTGGGAAGACCATTTTCGTAGGGGAAATACTCACGTAACCACTCGATATTTCCTTCACCGAAATCCTTAATCTCTGTCCATTTATTTTGACCACAAATCATGGCTGTTATGACCACGAAAGCGACTTCCATAACAGGATAAACTTGATTGATGTGCGAACGGGTATCTTTCACTTTTTTAAGTTGCTCAATGATAATCATGTGCGAATTTCTCATGTTTTTTTACTTCATGATCAGATCGTGATTATCTAAAAAAGTTCCCTGTAAAATAAATCCATTATTTTCAATGGTTAAAGTTCGATCCCGCCCTTACGAAACTGTATCGTGCAGCTAGATACAACCCCGGGATAACCAGTGCTATCGTTCCAACTAAAACAATTAAAGAATAAATAATATAAACGATCATTAATCTGGACCAAACTCTCCAAGATACGGAACATTCAATATCATATCCATAGGTAGACGAAGCCATAAAATTGATAAAAATAGCGATTAGATAAGTGTAAATAGAAGAATATACACATAGATATACCGCGTAGACCCAGAGGTTTTCTGATACATAAAATGAATGTTCAAGCCACATACCTAAACATGACATCGTGATGATGAAGCCGCCAAAAATTTTAAATATGCTTTTAAAATTTGAGCAAGTGAAATGTAAGCATTCAGATAGAAGAGTTCTCATAAACTGGTCTTTATTTAATGTAGTTTGAACAGGATTGATCACCCAATAAGCATTGGGTGCTCCCGAGGCACCTCGCAAAGCAATCTCACCTCCGATTAAATTGACAAATAAGTCATTTGATAACAGTACCTTACGAAAACCCTGGCATCATACACCAGGAATAAATAGAAATATTGTATATATTTACACACAAATAAAGAAACAGCGTGAATATGTGTGTCGCTTGTCATTTTTTATATAACTCTGCAGCCTAACCGAGGTATTCGTTCAAATTATTCATTTAGCATGATGATTGGTAAATACGGTCAGAAATGTTCTTCAGAAAATAAAAACGCCGACAGAGTTGTCGGCGTTTACTATGGATCTATTTCGATAAGTATCTATTTCGCCAATGTACTCAAAAACTCGGCTTCGAATTCTTCATCAGCTTCTCGGGTGAGGCATCCCACCAGCCAATCGATGCTTCGATGGTCGAGCTTACTGTTCACGACGAACGCTTGCTTTACACCAAACTGATCCAGCTTGGCTGAGCCGTAGTTCTTGAATGATTTATTACCGTGGTAATGGAGTGATTTAATCGCTTCAGTGTTTGGTTCTGGTAAAGCATCGAGTGTGTTGGCAAGCTGAATCACCAACTCCATTGGGTTCTTAGATGATGAGATGCGATACAGAAAACCGCCCTCCACTCTTTGGCGTACCCAGTAATCAAAGCCACTGCAATCCATCACCTTGTCGCTGACCAATGCGGCTTCACTGCGATAGCCACACTGCTCTACCACGACAGGTGTGTGTTTAAATTCAGGTTGGCCTGAAGCTGCATCGGTATGAGGCAAGATCAGGTCGCACGGCTTGCTGTCTTTGGCGGTCGGGGCATTCCAGTGAATTGGCATGAAGACTTGTTCTCGGCGCATCTCTTTTGTTACCACTAAGCGGGCTTGGCACTCCCCTTGTGCACTGCGCACTTTCACTACAGGATTAATAGTGGCGTGGTTGAAGGCATCTAACCCAAATTCATCTAGACCAAGCTCAGCAACCGTATCTGGGTGCATGGCGACAAAAGGTTCTGGTGTGTGTTCACCTAAACCTGCGGCCAAGCCCGTGCGGCTCATGGTGTTATTGGTCTCGGATTCGGCCTGTGTTCATAATAAGCGGGAATTCAACACTGGTATCAGCAATCGGCTTGTCGTGCTCAACCGCGATAAACTGCGCTTTGCCCAACTCAGTAAAGAACTCGCCATCGGTGAACATGCGCTGCTCGATGATCTCTGGTTGATATTCCATTACTGGCCATTGCTGCGGAGTCAACTCGCCATAGCCTTTTTCGTCCAACTGAGTAAGCCCGATTAAGCACAGGTCACGCGCTTTGCCTGTTTCATTACCGAGCGCTGTCATCTCGCAATACTCTTTGAAGATCTCGCCTTCGTGGCGGTAATCAAACTGCTCTTTAAATCCCATCTTTTGCGCGACTTCTTTTAAGCTCCACCAATCAGGTTTGGCTTCCCCAGGGCTTGGTAATACGCGGCGTTGGCGCGAGATTCGGCGCTCAGAGTTGGTTACAGTACCCGACTTTTCACTCCACCCCTGCGCAGGCAGCACCACGTCGGCCAAGCGTGTAGTTTCCGTATCGGCAATGCAATCCGACACCACAACAAACGGGCACTTCTCTAATGCAGTTTTGATTTTTTCGCTATCAGGCAGGCTCACGACTGGGTTAGTCGCCATGATCCACACCGCTTTTATCTTGCCTTCATTCATGGCATCAAACAGGTCGATGGCTTTTAGACCCGCATAGGTTGTTAAGTTATCCGTCTGCCAAAATTCGCTCACGGTTCGATGTGATTGTGGATCACCAAACTCAAAGTGCGCTGCTAAGGTATTGGCTAAACCACCCACTTCACGCCCACCCATCGCGTTTGGTTGGCCTGTGACAGAGAATGGTCCCATGCCCGGTTTACCAATTTTGCCAGTCGCTAAATGGCTGTTGATAATGGCGTTTACCTTATCGCACCCTTGTGTGGATTGGTTTACGCCTTGAGAATAGATGGTGAGTACTTTCTCGTTAGATGCGAACAAATGATAGAACTGTTCGAGTTGTTGCTCGCTTAGCCCTGTCAGTTCAGGAACGCTTTTGTTGCCCCAACCTGATTCGGTATAGCGATAATCTGTGGCTGTTCGAATCGCTTCCGTAAAACCTTGGGTATGATTTTCAATGTAATCAGAGTCAAGCTGGTCGTTATCATCTAAGTAAGCCAACAAACCATTGAATAGAGCGACATCGGAACCAGATTCCAATGCCAAGTGTATATCGGCAATTTCACAGCTGTCGGTGTAGCGCGGGTCAATGACGATCACTTTCATGTCTGGGTTAGCTTGCTTGGCTGCTCTTAAGCGTTGAAACAATACAGGGTGACACCAAGCGAGGTTTGATCCAGTGATGACGACCACTTCGGCTTGCTCTAGATCTTCATAACAGACAGGAACGGTATCAGTACCGAACGCGCGTTTATGCCCAACCACGCTAGATGCCATGCAAAGACGAGAGTTACTGTCGATATTGGCGCTACCGATAAAGCCCTTCATCAGCTTGTTAGCCACATAGTAATCTTCAGTCAGTAGTTGCCCTGACACATAAAAGGCGACTGAGTCTGGGCCATACTCTTCTATCGCTTGTTTGAACTTATCAGCCACCAGCTGAGATGCGCTACTCCAAGGTAGAAGTTGTTGTCCGCTTGCGACTCTTTGCATCGGCTGAGTTAAACGGCCGATTGGTGTTACGGTGTCTCCCAGTGCAGCGCCCTTTGTACACAACTTGCCATAATTCGATGGGTGATCTTTATCGCCACGCACTTCCAGTTTCCCCGAAGCAGTTGGCCTTACTTCAATGCCACAACCTACGCCACAGTAAGCACACGTTGATTTGATCCAATCCTTGTTTGAACTCATCACTCTTCCCTCGTGCAATGTTTTTTCTATTGTTTCCAACGTTCTAACAGAGCGCCTCTTACTAACCACTCTTCGCGGTGAAAATTTCTCTTTTTTAATAAAGCAATTTGCGCACCACTATTCACCCCTTTCCCAATCAAGAAAAATAACCATCAATTACAACAACTTAAAATAAAATCACTTACAAAAAACAGTGTTAATTAAATGCTATCAAGAAAATATTGAGATTTTTGCACCATGTTGATCAATTTTGCACCACAAAGGCTCATTTTCATAAATATTCTCTTTTTTTAAACTACCACTTTAGGGGTAATTGAGACGTTTATCATTTAATTAAACCACTGATTTAATATGTTATTTTTATTTTTATCGATATCTATTTTTATCTGGCACCCTACTTGCTGCCCTATTTACCAACAACTCAAAATTTACAGTTTTCAGTTCATTGGAAGAACAGCACATTATCCACCAGAGAGTGGGCAGTTTTAGAAACGCTAGGAAGCCAGCAAAAAAGGAATTTACTATGAGCAAACAAAAGATTGTCGTCGTTGGTAATGGCATGGTTGGCCACAAATTTATCGACAACATCATTCAAGCTGACTCAGACCAATATGAAGTCATCACTTTTAGTGAAGAATCACGACTTGCTTATGACCGTGTTCAGCTCACGGCCTACTTCAACGGTAAATCAGCCGACGACTTGTCTTTGACGAGTGAAGCTTACTACCAAGAAAATGGCGTTAAATACCTAATCAATGCCAAAGTCACTGAGCTCGATACCGAAAACAAAGCGGTAGTGACTGACAGTGGACACCGTGAAAACTATGACAAACTGATTCTCGCAACAGGTTCATTCCCGTTCGTTCCTCCAATCCCGGGGAACGACCAAGAACACTGTCATGTGTACCGTACGATAGAGGATCTCGATGCGATTGAGTCATCTGGTAAACAGAGCAAATCGGGCGTGGTGATCGGTGGTGGTCTACTGGGCTTAGAAGCCGCAAACGCCGTTAAAAACCTTGGCTTAGAGACACACGTCGTAGAATTTGCACCTCGCTTAATGGCAGTTCAACTCGATGACGGCGGCGGCGCCCTGCTGAGACGTAAAATTGAAGACCTAGGCGTACAAGTTCACACCGAGAAAGCGACCTCTGAGATTGTAGAGGGTGAAAATGCTCGCTACCGCATGAACTTTGCTGATGGCACACACCTAGAAACAGACATGATTGTGTTCTCAGCCGGTATTCGCCCGCAAGATGCTCTGGCTCGTAGCTCTGACATCGCGATTGGTGAGCGCGGCGGTATCGTGATTGATGATTACTACCAAACCAACATCGATGATGTCTACGCGATTGGTGAGTGTGCACTGTGGGATAACAAGATCTTTGGTCTCGTGGCTCCGGGCTACTCAATGGCGAAAGTCGCGGCTAGCCACATCCTTTCTAATGGTGAAGATGAAAGCAGCTTCACCGGCGCGGACATGAGCACCAAGCTTAAGTTGCTAGGTGTCGATGTAGCGAGTATTGGTGAAGTGCATGGTAAGACCGAAGGCGCACAGTCTTACACCTACAACGATGAAATTGAACAAGTTTATAAGCGTTTGATTGTCTCTGCTGATGGTAAGAAGATCGTCGGTGCCGTATTAGTCGGTGATGCAGACGCGTACGGTTCACTGCTGCAAATCAAGCAAAACGATATGCCTTTGCCAGAGAACCCATCGGTGTTGATTCTACCAAACCTTGCTGACGATTCTGGCAGCGCAATGGGTGTCGAAGCGCTTCCAGACAGCGCTGTAATTTGTTCATGTTTTGACGTCACCAAAGGCGACATCAAAGAAGCCGTTTCCGCAGGCTGCACCACAATGGCAGCGCTGAAAGAGTCGACCAACGCTTCGACGGGTTGTGGTGGCTGTTCTGCCCTTGCTAAACAAGTATTGGACAGCGAACTGAGTAACTTGGGCGTGGAAGTCTCTAACGATATCTGTGAGCACTTTGCTTACTCTCGCCAAGAGCTGACCGACATTATTCGCGTCAACAAAATCAAAACCTTCGATGAGCTGCTTGAATCTCATGGTCAAGGCCTAGGTTGTACCGTGTGTAAGCCTGCGGTGGGTTCTATTCTCGCCTCTTACTGGAACGACTACATCCTGAAAGATGAGCACATAGAGCTGCAAGACACCAACGACATCTACCTTGGCAACATGCAAAAAGACGGCACCTACTCTGTAGTCCCACGTATTGCAGGCGGTGAAATCACACCAGACAAATTGATTGTGCTTGGTGAAGTGGCAAAAGAATACGACCTTTACACCAAGATCACTGGCGGACAACGTGTCGACCTATTTGGTGCACAACTCAATGAACTGCCAGCCATCTGGAAAAAGCTGATTGATGCAGGCTTTGAAACTGGCCACGCCTACGGTAAATCGGTTCGTACGGTGAAGTCGTGTGTGGGTAGTACTTGGTGTCGCTACGGCGTCAACGACAGTGTTGGCCTCGCGATTAAACTAGAGAACCGCTACAAGGGCTTGCGCTCACCTCACAAGATCAAATTCGCGGTATCTGGCTGTACTCGTGAGTGTGCTGAAGCGCAATCAAAAGACATCGGTGTTATTGCGACAGATAAAGGTTGGAACCTATACGTCTGTGGTAATGGCGGCATGCGCCCACGTCACGCAGACCTGTTCGCAACCGACCTCGATGAGCAAACTCTTATTCAATACATCGACCGCGTGTTGATGTTCTACACACGTACTGCTGACCGCCTGCAACGTACTTCTGTTTGGATGGAAAACTTAGAAGGTGGATTGGAGTACCTGAAAGAAGTGGTGATTGAAGACAAACTCAATGTCGCTGCTGAATTAGAAGCCGACATCGCACTCAACATCGAAAACTACCAGTGTGAGTGGAAAACCACTATCGAGAATCCAGTGAAGATGAAGCGCTTCCAACACTACATCAACAGTGAAGAAATGGACTCTAGCCTTTCGTTCATCAAAGAGCGCGAACAACGCTTCCCGAAGCCTTCGGTCAACACAGAGCAAGAAGCGGAACGTAACCAAGCGTTAAACAGCACTGAACAGATTGAAATTACGGAAGTCTCGTAGCCAGTTTGGTCGTTAGCAGATCCTTCGTTCTCGGCAATTCACTGCTAGCGGCCTTCTTTACGACCTTCTTTTTTTAGGAAACGGAACAAAATCAAAGACTCTATAAATTGACAAGGAGACTGTCATGGAAAACTGGACCACTGTTTGCTCGCAAGAGGAACTGACACCCAATGCGGGTGTGTGCGCCAAAGTAGCTGATCATCAAGTCGCCATCTTTTACTGCAAACGCAGCGACAAGCTTTATGGCCTATCGAATTTCGACCCTGTGGGCAAAGCCAACGTTATGTCTCGCGGCATTATCGGCTCGTTAGGTGGAGAACCCTATGTGGCATCACCACTCTACAAGCAGCATTACCACTTAGAGACAGGCGCTTGTTTGGAAGAACCTGAACATGCCCTAACCCGCTTTGAAGTGCGCCGACAAGGCAACCAGATTCAAGTACTGGCACCCGAAGCGTTGACAAGTTAGCAACTAACAACAAGTTATCGCCTAACTAAAAGGTTGTACTTTCAAATTCACCCATTAACATGCCTTAGCCGCCTATAATTAACAGTCTAGGCAAGCTACGGAGTTGGCATGTGGACGGCTAGATAACTCTAGATTCCATATTTAAAGGATTTAATACATGGATAACTCAAAATTTTCGCTGTTTTCGTTTACCGGCAAGATGAAGGTCTTACACCTCAGCTGGATGGCCTTTTTTATCACCTTTGTAGTGTGGTTTAACTTTGCACCACTGCTACAAATGGTAAAAACCAGCCTAGGGCTAACCACTGAAGAGATCAAAACCCTTCTAATCCTAAACGTTGCCTTAACCATTCCTGCGCGTGTCGCGATTGGTATGCTTACCGACCGCTACGGTCCAAGACTTGTCTACTCTTCGTTACTCGCGATCTGTTCGATCCCGTGTTTCATGTTCGCACTGGCTGACTCTTTCATTCAAGCCGCCATTGCTCGTTTCCTACTTGGCTTTATCGGTGCTGGCTTCGTAGTTGGTATTCGATTGGTATCTGAATGGTTCCCACATAACGAACTGGGTACAGCAGAAGGTATCTACGGCGGTTGGGGTAACTTTGGTTCAGCGGCAGCAGCGTTCACTCTTCCAACTCTAGCATTAGTATTTGGTGGCGAAGATGGCTGGCGTTATGCGGTCGGTATCACCGGTGTAATGAGCTTACTGTTCTCTGTTGTGTTCTACAAAAACATATCCGACACACCAAAAGGTTCTACTTACTTCAAGCCTGCTCAAGTAACGGCAATGGAAGTGACGTCTAAGGGTGACTTTTTCTTTCTACTCTTCATGAAGATCCCTATGTACGGTGCACTTGCTCTGCTGGCTTGGAAACTGTCTCCATCAGGTATAGGTATGCTTTCAGACGCAGCGGTGTACGGTGTGTATGCGGTACTTGCTGCACTGTATGTGTATGAAGTAACTCAAGTTTGGAAAGTGAATAAGAATGTCTTCAAAGAAGAAGTGCCAGAGATTCACCAGTACAAATTTAAGCAAGTTGCGGTGCTGAACGTTCTGTACTTCGCAACCTTTGGTTCTGAGCTAGCGGTAGTTTCTATGCTGCCTCTGTTCTTCTCTGAAACCTTTGAACTAACACCCGTTCTTGCAGGTATGGTCGCTTCGGCTTATGCCTTCATGAACTTGATGTCTCGCCCAGGTGGCGGTTGGATTTCAGACAAATTTGGTCGTAAACCAACCCTACTTATCCTAACGGCAGGTTTGGCTGTAGGTTACTTCGCGATGGGTCAAGTCGAAAGCACATGGCCAGTATGGCTAGCGGTTGTTGCGGCAATGGCATGTTCGTTCTTCGTACAAGCAGGTGAAGGTGCAGTATTTGCGACAGTACCTCTTATCAAACGCCGTATGACAGGCCAGATTGCTGGCATGACAGGTGCTTACGGTAACGTGGGTGCGGTGGTTTACCTAACCGTGCTTTCGTTTGTTAGCTACCAGACTTTCTTCTTAGTGATTGCTGCAACGGCGGTTCTTGGCTTCGTGACTCTGATGTTCATGGAAGAGCCCAACGGTCAGATCGCTGAAGTGAACGACGATGGTAGCGTGACATTAATCAACGTCTCGAGCTAACCACTCTTTGAATCGGGAGAAGTAACCGGGCTGCGACACTCGGTTACTTCGTTCAAAGGCTCTCGTTTTTACAGAGAGCTTTTGTTCTTTCTTCAAGTAACAATGAGCATCATAGGAGCAAGGACGTTATGACGCTTTCATTCAGTCAAACTCAAGACGCTACGCTAGAACGGAGTCAGGCTGTGATACCAAAGGGACCACAAACCAAGGTTCAGGGTATTCATGCTGAGGCTAGCAATCAGTTAAAGCTCAATTTCGGCGGCTACTCACACCAAGGGATAAGAAACGAGAATCAAGATGCGATTATCGTTAAACACCCTCAGACCAGAGCGGAACATGAGTTCAAGGGTAGTGTTGCCTGTATCGCGGACGGGGCAAGTTGCAGTGAGCAAGGGCAAAAAGCCAGCCATACCAGCGTTATGCAGTTCATTACCGACTATTACGCCACTCCTGAGAGTTGGAGTATTCAACGCTCTGCCCAAAAGGTTCTGACTTCACTCAATTCTTGGCTGTTCAATGCCTCTTATTCCGGGCTTGATGACGAAAAACAGCTCACGCACAACAATATGGTGTCGACCTTTAGTGCAGTGATTCTCAAATCAAACACCGCGCATATTTTCCATGTGGGCGACAGCAGAATCTACTTAGTTCGCGACGGTGAAATTAAGCAGCTAACTCGCGATCACACCCGCAAAAATCTGGTCAATACTCACTACCTCACTCGTGCTTTAGGCATGGATAACCAACTCAACGTCGATTACCAAACTCTACCTATCAAAGCGAAAGATCGTTTTATTCTCACAACGGATGGCGTGCATGAGTTTGTTGATGAATCCGATCTAATGGAAGCGGCCTCAAATCAACTCGACTTTGAGAGCGCCACGCAAACCGTTTGTAATAAAGCACTGGCTAGAAACAGCAGAGACAATGTCAGTTGTTTAATGCTTGAAGTGGCTCAGCTCCCTAAGCCTTCCCTTATTGAGTTTCATGAAAAGCTCGCGTCCCGTGTTATCCCTCCCGTGCTCAAGCTTGGACAGCTGATCGACCAGTTTCAGGTCCTAGAAGTGCTCTATTCTGGAACGCGAAGTCATGTATATCGAGTCATACAAACTCAGACGCAAACCGAGTTCGTCATTAAAGTGCCTTCTCTACAATATCGCGATGATCCCGCAGAGCTCAAAGCCTTCTATAACGAACAATGGGCTGGAATGCTACTGAACAACAAGCGCATCATGAAGGTGTACCCGACCGATGAGAAGTCGCAGTTTCTCTACCAAGTGTGTGAAATGGTTGAAGGCGTGACGTTAAGACAATGGATGTACGACAATCCTAAGCCAAATCTACCTGAAGTTCGGGCTATTTTAGAGAAGATCGTTCAAGGCATTCGTGTATTGCAACGTGCCGATATGGTGCACCGCGATCTCAAACCTGAAAACATCATGTTACTGCCAAACGGTGATATCAAACTTATCGACTTGGGAGCAGTACTCATTCGCGGAATTGAAGAAGGATTACCTTTTGAAGAGGATGCTGTGCCACTCGGAGCGGTCAACTACATCGCACCAGAGAGCATTAAACAGAATGTTGCGACAACACGCTCGGACCTATTCTCTGTTGGCGTCATCGGCTATGAAATGCTGACAGGGCAACTGCCTTATCCAGAAATGACACCACGCTCACTCATGCAATCGCGCCATCACCAATGGCAATATCGCCCGATAACTCAACACCGCTCCGATATTCCTGCCTGGTTTGATCTGGTACTAAACAAAGCCTGCGCAGAACACCCAACCGAACGATACAGTGAGCTTGGCGATTTTATCTCGGATCTATACACACCGAATTCAAAATTAGTAAAACGTAAAACCAAGCAACCGCTGCTCGACCGTCATCCCATTCAGTTTTGGAAGCTGTTGGCCCTACTTTTAGGCTTAGTAGCGCTGGTTGAGTTTGGAATCTTGATTCAGTAGCAATATCCATTGCCAATTGATAAAAAAGAGCGAAAATTAAAAGTTAATATTTTTCAACAAGTTAATTAGATAAAAAAGCTAAAGATTTATCAAAACAAGTACTTTAGCTTTTTTCTGTCCTATTCCGCACAATTCGCTTCTCCTTTCCTACCCTAGCCTCTAACTTGAGCATCAATTCACCAAGACGTGAAAAACAATAACAACAAAGTTAACTCTCAGCCTTTTTAATAGGAACCAATGATGCTTAATAAAACAACACCACTTTTTGCTTTTGCCATTCTAACCACAGCGACAACGTTCAACGCCAACGCCGCTGCGAACTACGAACCGTTTATCGGTATTGATGTTGGTACACGTTTAAGTGGACAAATTGAATCAGAGTCGACGTATTACGGGACTAAGAGTGAAAAAGATCTTTCTTCATCAATGGTATTTGGTGTCGAAGGCGGTATGACAATCAATCAAACTCATCAAATTAGTATTGGTTATGATTACCGTGGTACCAGTATCGAAAATAATGAAAATAGCGAAGGCAGCGATGATGATCTTGAAGTAGGTACACTATTTACTAAATACAACTACATCGTGCCTATTACACAAAAACTCGCTTGGACAGTGGGTGGTAAATTGGGTTATGAGATGTTCAACGCTGACTATGATGCAGATGAACTAAACGGAATCGTCCTTGGTGCTCAAACAGGACTCGACTACCGTTTTCATAGTTGGAGCATAGGTACAGAAGTAAACTACGTTTACCACACCAATGAACTTGAAGCTAAGTGGACAGAAGAAGACGGTAATACATACAAAGACACCCTTAAAGTAGGTGATGAGTGGTTATTAATGGCAAACGTGAAATACCACTTCTAAACACAGATAGAATTGATGCCGTTATCTCCCGGTTAGCCGGGAGATAACATTGATTTGGGCTTTGTATTTAATGAGGTAAATCTATAGTTTGCTATTGCCTAACTCGGCTTAGCATCAAGTAGTTCCGCTCTCTCGAAATGACATCAACTCCTTGACCATGATAAATCAATTCGTTTTTCGAGGTGCCCGACAGGAACATTGTGGTATAACTCGCGGCTTGGTAACCATCTAATACTTCAGTGGTTTGAATGGCTTCAGTATTGTAAGAGAACTCAAATTCGCCATCGAAAGATTTGGTTATTTTCCCGTCCACAGAGAACAGAGCGACGCCTTCTAAACCATCCCCTTCTATCGATATCGTTGACTCGATATGGCTTCGATTCAAATCAACTTCAATTCTTTCTCTCCAAACCTGCATATCATCAGAATATTGTTGAACCTCAGTAATGTACCTGCCATTAAGCAATAGCTTTTTACTGAGCACGTAAAGTGACACGCCATAAAGAGCAACGGAAGCAATCAGAAGAGCGATCCAAGGTTTTAAGCTTGATTTTGGGCTAAGTTTTATCAAACTAGATTCATCAGGCTATTCGTCATTGAACAACCCCTCCGTTATTTCTGGCAGAGCCTCAATTTCAAAAAAGTAGTTCTCGCTATGATGACGTTTTTTGTCATAAACAGAGAGATTGTAGAGTCCCGCTTTTTCACCAATGAAATAAAAACAATCACATTCGAAGCGTTTAATCACCGCCTCTATGTCAGGCGAAATAATCATGTCTTTGCGCTTCAACAGCTCATGAGAACCAATATCTACAACTTCATAATCTTCATGTAAATAAGGCATTAAGTGAGTGTTCGTCACCCGCAAGAAGTTCAAGCAAGATAAGACAATGAACACAATAGAAACTGACGCCAACAGTATCTTTGCCAGTTTAGTCGCATTGAAACGTCGAGCGCCTGATGGTTTTGCTTCGAGGGAAGCGTTATCGCAGTAAAGCATGTAACCAACACCGGCAATCGTACGTAGCTCAACCGATTCAGACATAGCGCTGGCAAGTCTAAGCTTTTGTACTGACTTTTGGAGGGAGGAATCCGTGACGATGGTTTCAGGCCACCCCGCTTGCTTTAGCGTCTCTTTACTCAGGACTTGGTTTGAACTGTCTAAGAATGCTTTAAACAAAAGACATTCATTGTAATTCAATGCCCGTTCTGCACGATCTTTTGTGATGGTCATCTTTTCGATATCGAAAACCAAATCACCACAAGAGTACTGCTTATCCACTTTGAGTTTTCCCACCAAAATATTGTCTAAATGACTGTTTATTGTAGTTGAAAAGTGACGAATATACATTAGGTTAAGTGCACTGATCAGACCAAGGTATATTCATTCCCGAAGCTGATCCATCCCGCACACAACTGATAGCTATCACCTATAAAAAAAGCCTCAGTACCTTAAAAATCACTGAGGCTCTCTTAAACTTGAATCGTCGGCGCGTTAAGTACGTTTCACTAAGCTTCTCGGCACCAATTCAATGCCCGACTGGTAACGTTTTGCTGAAGCGTTCAATGCCAAAGCAAACGCGCTGTCTGCAATGACCTCAAATTGCTGCGGCAGTGAGTGAACCTTAAAGGGTAAGAAATCCAATAATCGGTTATCACCAAAAGTCGCCAACTTCACTTGATTGATCAGCTCTGGCTTTTCGACCATCACATCAAGTACACCTTCTAGTAAGGTATAAGACATAGTGACGATCGCATCAGGAACTGTGCCTTTAGCAATCCACTCTTCAAACACTTGTCGACCGGACTCACGATCAAAGTGTTCGCCATAACCCACAACCATCGGCTTGTTTTCTGTTAGCCCTGTTTGTTGTGTATGAGCCTTATTCGCAGCTTCAAAACCTAAGTGGCGTTCGCGTGAAATGTTCAGTTCAGGCAGTGCGCCGATTAAACCAACACTATGAATACTGTCATCTAGAATTGAATGCGTCAGTTCAAAGGCGGCTTCGAAGTCTTCACTGATCACGCAGGCAAAATGTTCATCGTCTAACGGACGGTCAATCGCGATGACTGGCGTCCCCGAGTTTTGCAGCTTCAAGTAAAACTCGTTAGCGTCTGGCATAGAGCTCGCCACCAGCAAAGCATCAATACGACGGCTCACCAACGCTTCCGCTACTTTGCGTTCAGTTTCGGCGTCATCATCAGAACAACCAATCAGGATTTGATAGCCCACTTTACGTGAGTTCTGCTCTATCAGTTTTGCTAAACGCGCGTAACTGCTGTTTTCCAGGTCAGGAATAATCAAACCAAATGAACGGCTATTACCAGCACGCAGTGACGAAGCAGCATGGTCTGGACGGTAGTTATACTCGTCGACAACTGCCATTACTTTCTGCTGAGTCTTCTCACTGATTCTGTATTTCTGCGCCTTGCCATTAATCACATAACTGGCTGTGGTTTTCGACACACCGGCTAGTTTGGCAATTTCATCTAGTGTCATATGGGTGACCTGTATTTTGTGCGTAGGATCATATTACCAATCTTCTGATCCTTGGATTAGTTGAATTATATGCTGAATCGATTCAGTATAAAAGCTGAAAGGATTCAGCAAAATCTGAAAAGTGACTTCAATCATCCTTTTGTATGGATTGAGCGTCATTTGTCGTGATTCAACTTCTTGTTATGAATGAAACTGAAATTACGACACGCAGCAAAACTATTTTGAAAACCAAAATCGGCTTTGCTGAATTTTTTTAAATTGAATGCTGAACCGATTCAGCTTGGATAAAACTAAGAGCAAGTAACGTGAAGATATTGCTCTAGACTGAATCGTAGCGATACACAAATTCTCAAGCGATACGCTAAAGAGGCACCATGCTTAAATTATCAAAATCTGACATCACTCTTGGTCAAACGGCCGATGACAAATTCAAAGCTATCCAGAACATTGCTGGCGACCTAACTGCGAAAGGCCTAGTGGACTCAGGCTATGTTGAAGGAATGCTGAACCGCGAAAACCAAAACTCTACGTTTCTTGGTAACGGCATCGCGATTCCTCACGGCACCACAGACACTCGCGGCCTTGTAAAAGAAACAGGCGTTGCAGTACACCACTTCCCTGAAGGCATTGATTGGGCAGATGGCAACCGTGTTTACGTAGCAATTGGTATTGCAGCGAAATCTGACGAGCACTTGGGCATTCTTAAGCAGCTAACTAAAGTGCTAGCGGCGGACGGCGTTGAAGAGAAACTAAAACAAGCGAAATCAGAAGACGAAATCATTGCACTACTGAACGGTGAAGTTCAGTTAGAAGCTGACCTAGACGCTTCTTTAGTTCAGCTACTGTTCCCAGCAAGCGACATGGTTCAAATGTCTGCTGTAGCGGGCGGTCTTCTAAAGAACACAGGTTGCACAGACAACGCATTCGTTGCTGACCTAGTAACAAAAACACCGACTCACCTAGGTCAAGGCGTTTGGTTACTAGGTAGCGATAAAGGCGTAACGCGCACTGGCGTATCTTTTGTTTCTACAGCGAACGATTGTGAATTCGAGGGCACACCAGTGAAAGCTCTTGTGGCATTCGCGGCTTGCAACAGCGCGCACCAATCTATTCTGGCGAACCTAAGCAAAATGGTTTTCGAAGGTAAACAGCAACAACTGTTATCTGCTGACGTTGCACAAGTGATTGGCCTTCTTAAAGGCGAAGCGGTTTCTACAGCGTCTGAAGGTGATGACAACTGCGCAGTATTCAAGATCAAAAACGCACACGGACTACACGCTCGTCCAGGCGCAATGCTGGTTGCTGAAGCGAAGAAGTTCGAATCAACAATCCGCGTTTCAAACCTAGATGGCGACGGAAAAGAAGTGAACGCGAAGAGCTTGATGAAAGTCATCGCACTTGGCGTTAAACACGGCCACCAACTTCAGTTTGTTGCTGAAGGTGACGATGCAGCACAAGCACTTGAATCGATTGGCAAAGCTATCGCTTCAGGCCTTGGCGAAGGTTAAGGAATCGATATGTCTGATAAACAAATCAAAGCCGTTACTGTAACGCTTAACCCTGCTCTAGACCTGACAGGTGCTATCGACGCACTGAATGTTGGCTCGGTTAGCCTAGTGAATCAAGGTTCTCTGCACGCAGCAGGCAAAGGCGTAAACGTAGCAAAAGTACTTTCTGAGCTTGGCGCTAAAGTGACCGTAACCGGTTTCCTTGGTCGCAATAACGAAGAAGCCTTCTGCCAACTGTTCGAACAAATGAGCGCAACAGACCGTTTCATCCGTGTTGATGGCGCAACTCGCATCAACGTGAAACTGGTAGAGAACTCTGGCCAAGTAAGCGACATCAACTTCCCTGGAGTTCCTGTTAATGCTGACGCGATTAAAGCGTTTGAAGAAACCTTGCTAGAACTGGCTGAAGACCACGAATACTTCGTGATTGCTGGCAGCTTGCCGCAAGGCGTATCACCTGAGCTGTGCGCTTCTTGGGTACAACGCTTACGTGACCTAGGCAAAAAGGTTCTTTTCGACAGCAGCCGTGATGCACTTAAAGCTGGTATCAATGCACAGCCTTGGTTGATAAAGCCGAACGATGAAGAGCTGTCTCAGCTATTCAATGCAGAGCTGACAACACGTGACCAATGCCAACACGCAGGCCAAGCCCTAAGTGAAAAAGGCATCGACAACATCGTGGTATCACTTGGCGCTGAAGGCGTGATGTGGCTTAACCAAGGTGAATGGTTACATGTTCAACCACCGCGTATGCAAGTAGTGAGCACTGTAGGCGCAGGCGACACCTTAGTTGCTGGTCTATGTTGGGGTCACATGCAGCAAATGCCAAAACCAGAACTTATCAAATTCGCAACCGCCCTATCTGCTCTAGCCGTTTCGCAGGTAGGTGTCGGTGTAACCAGCCAACAAGAGCTGGATTCAGTACTACAAAATATCCAATTACAGGTGCTTAGTGCTCCAACTAGCCAGTTAGACACAAGCAAATAGGACAAAAGGTTTATTATGAATATTACCATTATCACAGCTTGCCCAAGTGGCGTAGCAAACAGCATCATCGCAGCAGGCTTGTTAGAGCAAGCAACAAAAGCACTGGGTTGGAACGCCGCTATTGAATGCCAATCAAGCGTGCTACCTGAATCTCCAGTATCACAAGACGCTATCGACAGCAGCGACGTTGTGGTTATTGCAGCTAACACAAACGTAGATAAAACACGTTTCGTAGGTAAAAAGGTTTACCAAGCTGCTATCTCTGAGTGCACTGCAGATGCAAAAGCATTTCTAGAGAAAGCGGTAGCAGAAGCAACGGTATTAGACGCTTCTCAAGTTAAAAGCACTGTTGAAGTGACGGGTACTTCGGCAAATGCTTCAACAGAAACAACAGGCAGCAAGAAGATCGTTGCGATTACTGCTTGCCCAACGGGTGTTGCACATACCTTTATGGCAGCAGAAGCGCTTGAAGCAGAAGGCAAACGCCTAGGTCACCAAATCAAAGTAGAAACTCGCGGCTCTGTAGGTGCGAAGAACCAACTAACAGACCAAGAAATCGCAGACGCTGACCTAGTTATCATCGCAGCAGACATCGACGTTCCACTGGATCGTTTCAACGGTAAGCCTCTTTACAAAACAACTACGGGTCCTGCTCTTAAGAAGACTCAGCAAGAAGTTGAGAAAGCGTTCGCTGAAGCTAAGCCATACCAACACACAGCCTCTTCTTCACAAGCAGCACCTGCTGATGAGAAAAAAGGCGTGTACAAGCACCTAATGACAGGTGTATCTCACATGCTTCCTGTGGTTGTTGCGGGTGGTTTAATCATCGCACTCTCTTTCGTATTCGGTATCGAAGCGTTTAAAGAAGAAGGCACACTGGCAGCTGCACTGATGACTATCGGTGGTGGTTCTGCATTCGCACTGATGATTCCTGTTCTTGCTGGTTTCATTGCATTCTCGATTGCTGACCGTCCGGGTCTGGCTCCTGGTCTAATTGGCGGTATGCTGGCTAGCTCAACAGACGCAGGCTTCCTAGGTGGTATCGCGGCGGGTTTCATTGCAGGTTACTCTGCGAAGTTCATTGCCGACAAAGTTCAACTTCCACAATCTATGGAAGCGCTTAAACCAATCCTGATCATTCCGTTTATCGCGAGTTTGTTCACTGGCCTTGTGATGGTTTACATCGTAGGTGGTCCTGTTTCTGGCGTAATGAGCGCAATGACAGACTTCCTAAACAACATGGGTACGTCTAACGCGATTCTTCTAGGTGTGATTCTAGGTGCAATGATGTGTTTCGACCTTGGTGGCCCAGTAAACAAAGCCGCTTACACATTCGGTGTTGGTCTATTGGCTTCACAAACTTACGCACCAATGGCAGCTATCATGGCAGCAGGTATGGTTCCTGCTCTAGGTATGGGTCTTGCGACTTTCCTAGTGAAAGACAAGTTTGAAGCAGGCGAGCGTGAAGCAGGTAAAGCATCATTCGTTCTTGGCCTATGTTTCATCTCTGAAGGTGCGATTCCATTCGCAGCGAAAGACCCAATGCGTGTTATCCCGGCATGTATGGCAGGTGGTGCACTAACTGGTGCTCTATCAATGATGTTTGGTGCACAGCTGATGGCTCCACACGGCGGTCTATTCGTACTACTGATTCCTGGCGCTATCTCTCCAGTACTTATGTACCTAGTGGCAATTGCAGCAGGTACGCTAGTAACAGGCTTTGGCTACGCAGCACTTAAAAAGATGAGCAGCTCTAAAGTAACGGCAGAGGCTTAATCCCCCTACTCTGTTAAGCTCCCTTTATAAAGCGGCTTGTCATTAAACAAAGGCTCCTCATATGAGGAGCCTTTTGTTATTCACTGTCTTGGGTCGTTAAGATGGGCAACTGGAAAGAGAAAGTCACCCCTTCTACATCGTCATCATCTATATGGCGAATCATCTCCACTAAATAGCCATTCACGTCTAACTGCAAGCCTTGTTGCTTAACCGCGTTAAACAGCGCTTCTAAAGCCGTGCTGTAGGCGACATCGGAAACCAGATACACATCGCTGCACAAGTAGTATCCTTCTGGAATAGTCATATCGTACCGCTCTTTAGCCACTTGCCAATTACCGATTTCAGCATCGATGTCGTCCCACTTGTTTCTCATCTGCTTAATTGGTGTTGTGCCCATGAGTTGTGTTGATTTCAGACCATACATTTCAAACGCAGTATCCCAGTCTGGATCGTCTAGCTTAAGCTTCTGCATACCGCGCTCTGGATACCAAACCAATTCTGTCGGCATCGACTTAACCAGCTCTTTTTCGATGGAAGACTGCACACCCGGATGCGCCAGTCTATGGATAAAATCCGCAGTCTCCTTGGGGGTCGCGTTGTAACCCATTTCTCGGATGTGCTTTGCCGTCACGCCCAGCTCACGCTTGAGCGCCTTGCCTAACGACTGTGATGATGAGAATCCACAATACTGAGCTATCTCAATAACGCTCCATGGCTCGTCATTGATCAACAAACTAACCGCAATCTGTAGACGCACTCGGCTCAGGTACTGACCCGGCGTTTCATTAAACAGCTCAGTAAACTGGCGATGGAAATGGTATGGAGAAATCGCGCTTTCGGTCGCTATCTCTTCCCATGTGCGACGTTCACCCCACTCTTCATGCATTAAATTAAGTGCATGGCTAAAGCGTTTTTGGAGGTGCTCTGGCAAAGATTCCACTAACGCAATCTCAGGCACCAGTTTAAAACCTGGCACTGAGTGATAGTCAGGTTTACTCCGTTGCGTCATACGGTCTCTGTTCTCAGGCATAGAAGCTCTTGTCTCTGTCGACTTGATCGAATTCGATCGCTTGGCTTCACTATCGCCTTTGTCCTTTATAAAATCAATCATGAGCGCTCCAAAGTGAGCTGTGTCTGTACATGTGGTTCTTGCTCGACCGGTTCTTTTTCAATTAGATCTTCAACTTGAGGCGCTTTACGGCAAAACAAACCAAGCAACACTGGTATCAAAATCAACGTTACTGCAGTGGCGAACAGTTCACCAAACACCAAGGACACTGCCGCTGGCTTTAAGTATTGTGCTTGCTCCGCAGTTTCACTTAGCAATGGCAACAACCCACACACAGTGGTTATCGTGGTTAAGAAGATCGCTCTCAAACGGCTAGTCCCTGCAATCACCAACGCTTGCTGTAATGGCACACCTTGGCGATATTCAGCATTAAAACGCGTGATCAGCACCAACGAATCGTTAATCACGATCCCCGTCATGGCCATCATGCCGAACATCGAAAGAATGCTGATCGGCAAGTCCATCAAATAATGACCAAAAATCGCGCCTGCGAATCCAAACGGGATGACCGCCATAATGATCATTGGTTGCCAGTAAGACTTCAAAGGCACCGCCAACAAGATATAGATCATCAGCAGGGTAAGAATCATTGCCGATTTAAAGCCGTCCGACACTTCCCCTATCTCTTCAAACTCACCGCCCGCTTTTATCGTTACACTTGGATATTGTAGGTGCAGAGACTCAATCGTATCTTCAAGTTGCTCACGTGTTTTCTCTGGTGATTGCAGGTCGCGGTTCTGCTTCCAATACAGATTGATCACTTGCTCTCGGTCTCGACGGTAAACCACTTGCGGCTCTTGCTCGTGACGGAACTCAGCAATATCTCCAATCATCACGCTACCACCGTTCGGCAACATGATAATGGCTTGCTGTAGCTGAGCTAAAGTTCTACGCTCATCTCTCGGATATTGCAGCAGTACCTTAGTCTCTTGCCCATTTTCTAATAGGCGATGAACTTCCCTTTCACCAAACGCCTCTCCGGCAAGTTGAGCTAGCGTGGCTTGAGTTAACCCTAGTTGCTGACCATATTGATTCAATATCAAGCGAACTTGCGGTAACCCATCCTGACCATCATCGTAAACATCCGAAACACCTTTCAACGAAGCCAAACTATCCGCTAACTGTTCACTCACTCTTGATGCAAGCTCACGATCATTAGAAGAGATCGTTAAGAATGTGCCACCAGCAGGCTCTTCTGCCGCGCTGAATTTCACCGAGTAAGCGCCTTCGATTTGCCCAGCACTCTCTCGCCATCGCTTCAGTAGTAAGTTACCCGGCAATAAACTTAAAGATTCATTGGTCAGCTCGGCAGTGACTTCTATTTCACCATAGCCATCAGACCACGCTAGTAGATTAACCACGGGCTTTTCTTGTAACGGATAGTCCTCCATCAAGCCATTTTCTACCTGAGTCATCGCCTTCTCTACTTGCAACAAGGCTTGGCGCTGCAGTGGCAAAGGCGCGCCATCTTCCAGTTCAATAACCGCTGTGATGTAACGCCCCGGAATCTCAGGGAACAGAGCACTTCGAATTGCACCGTTCGACCACATGCCATAAGCCAGTGAAATAACCGCGACAAACCCAAGCAAAGATGCGACCTTGTAGCCAAGCGCAAACTCCAATACTGGCTTGTAGACGTTAAGATTGAACCACTGCAAGCCGCCTTGAGCCGTATTCTGAACCTTGGCAATAATACTGGTAGATGGCTTTTTCACAGAAAGCTGAGCCAAGTGTGACGGTAGAATGAATTTGCTTTCAATCAACGAGAAGAGCAAAGCGAAGATCACTACTGCCGAAAACCCAGCAAGCACCTTGGCTAATTCATTGTTAATCCAGAGCATTGGTGAGAAAGCAGCAATGGTCGTTAGCACACCAAATACAGTTGCCACCGAAACGGAATGCACGCCCTGCCAAGCGGCTGTTTTGCCGTTTATATTAGAAGAATAGCCGGTGTTACGCGTCCGTTTTTCATGTATCGCTTCACCCACAACCACCGCATCATCCACCAGCACACCGAGCACCAAGATAAAACCAAACAAGGTGATGTCGTTGATGCTGTAGTTAAACAGCTGCATTGCGGCGAGCGTTCCAGTGAGCGCAATCGGGATCCCCATTGCAACCCAAAACGCGAGCCTGATCTCAAGAAATATCCCAAGCAAAATCAATACAATTAGTAAGCCTTGCCATGCGTTTTCGCTCAAACGAAACAGCTGCTCTTCAATATAAGGTGCCATATCAGCCATAGTATTCAGCTCAATATCCGAAGGCAGAATCGCACGTTGTGCATCCAGTGTTTTGCTGATCGCCTCGCTCACTTGAAGCAGGTTATCGGTTTGGCTAGTACTTACCAATAAAGCAATCGCATTGGAACCGTTGTTACGCACAATAGAACCGCTGTATTGGTAACCACGGCTAAGCTTGGTAATGTCTCCCAAGTGTATTTTCCCGTTACTTCCCGAAATCACAACCAGCTGGTTTAGCTTCTGCAAATCATCGGCATAACCGTCACCACGAATAACCATTCGGCCTTTGTCACTGATAAGCTCACCGCTGCGAGACTCAAGTGAACGCTGCTCAACTAAACTTGCTAGATCTTCCAAGCTCAAGCCCAGCGCTTTCAATTGGTCAGGATCTGGCTCTATCACCAACTGTGGAGTTCGAGTTCCCCAGTTTGATACCTTGGAAATTTGAGGGTTCTTCTTTAACGCTTGCTCAAGCTGCTTCGCGATAGGTTGCAGCTCGTCATCGGTTCTTGGCCCTGATACCACCACAAACGCGGCTAAATTGGTAAATTCATTGCGCACCACTTGTGGTCTTTCTGCTTGCACGGGAAAGCCGTTGATAGCGTTAACTTGATTACGAATGTCATCCAACAACTTGTCTAAGTCAGTGCTGCTGGTTTTACGAACCACGACCCGAGACACGCCAGCACTCGATTGGCTTGTGATCTGTTTGATGCCAGCAATGCCGCTGATCGACTCTTCGATTCGTTGAGTCACGCTCTCATCAATCTGTTGTGCAGTACCGCCAGGGTAAACCACGGTAATGCTGATTGATGATGGTGCAATTTGTGGAAACGACTCGACTCGCAGCTGCCCAAAAGCCAGCACACCACTAATAACAATCGCCATCATCAACAAATTGGCAGCGACTGGGTTATTGATAAACCATTTTGTCATCCAATTCATTGGTTTGATTCCTTCATCTGTGTGACATCAGATTTGCCGGCGAGCATGGCTTCAGAATGGATTCCATTGAATCTAGGCGCGACCTGTTTACCTATAAGCATGGAAGAAAGCGGATATTGCACCACGCGGCGAGCCTTATCACTTCGATCATTAAAGCGAATATCAAGCTCTTGGCTGCTTTGCCCAATAAGTGTTACCGACTCTTTTCGTAAGCGATCTTCTGTATCTAACGTCCACACATACCCGTCTCGCGTCATCGTACTCAAAGGTAGGCTGACCACGTCATCTTGTAGACCAAGGTTAACCACAGCCTGTACCTGCTGATTAGGGAATAGCCTTGGTTTGTCTTGGTAAGGATTTTCAACCGAGAGCACCACTTGCCTTTGACGAGTCACCGAATCAACTTCAGGCGATACATAACGCACCTTCGCTGGCCATTGATTCCCAGAGCGACTCACGACACGAATACTCGGCTCAACCAAGGCAGCTTGTACTTGTTGCCAATGCATTTCAGAGATTGGAAGCTCGATATCAATCGAATCACTGGCGGCTAACTCAAAGGTCACTTGCCCAGCCTCCACCCACTCTCTTGGGCTGATGTGACGCTTCATGACTACCGCATCAAAGGGCGCGGTGATCACCGACTCTTCGACTAGCTTCTTCGCACTCACATACGCCTGTTTGGTTTGTTGCAGGTTGGCTTTCGCTGCGAGCACTTGAGGCTCTCTGCGCGCAAAAGACGAACTTGTTTTAGGATTGAGCATTTTAAGCGCGACGGTTTGTTCATGCTGAGCTTGTTTCAATTCCAGCTCCGCTTGCTTTAACGCACTTAACGCTTGCGCCAAGTTCGCATCAACGGCGCTAGTATCTAACCTCGCCAACACATCACCCTTAGTCACTAGCTGTCCCGGTTCAATGTTTTCATTCAGCCACTTAAGTTGCGCACTACTCGACGCTTTAAGTTGAATTGGCCAACGAGCAGCCGTTAAGCCCAGTACCGTTAACGTCGATTCGTGCTGCGAAGGTATCACCTCCAATATAGAAACCGGAGCTAATACTGCTTGCTTCTTCACAGGTTCCGCTGCTTCGGGTTCCAATTCATCGACAACAATTAAGGCAACAAAGATAGCTGCACAACCGACTAATACCGAAAGTGGCTTTTTAAACTTCATAAGGCATCTCCTTGGTAGCCTGTGGACAGAGGTAGGATTGAGTCGCTGACTGATCTCAGTAAGACGAGAAAGGGTTTGCAGCGTAATTGGTAGCATCACTGCGGTTTCAACAAACTCCAGCGAATAGGTAACGATTGAGAACACTTGCCCTGCAGTCGGCTGAATTATCTGGCTCACCATCCACAAATTGCCCACGACTGCGCCAAACAGCACGGTGAATATCAGTCCGTAAACCATCGCCTCGGTATCTGAAAGCTTGATTTCACACTGTTTTAGTCGCTCAAAGTGCCAACGAAGCGCAGACAAACGAACACCGCTCAACAGTTGAACCTGCTGTTCAACTTGATCGTTAAATTGGCCGTTAAGCCGCGTGAAGGTTCGGTGGAACAAACCATAGATGACCAGCATCGACAGCCCAGCAAACAACATGCAAAGCGCCAATGAGAAATGGAATGTGGACAGAATCACCACAGTCGCAACAAGCTGCACCACTGCCGTCATCAGAGCAGGCAAATCGTCTTCTAAGAAATCAACCAGCTCACGCGACATGGTGAGTCGAGCATCTTTGGTTGATACAGATAAGCCACGCAGGTTACACTCAACGATATTTGCCAGTTTGACCCGAATCGCACCATAAACACGGGTATCGTAAAAACGACGAACAACACTGATGATAACTAGCACAAAAAGAATCGCAGCCAGCATCATCAAAGGCTGAAAGCTTTGGTTTAATACGCCGTCGATGGCGTAACCAATAAACAGTGGCAACAGAATAAGCATGACGTTTTCAGCCAGAACCATTAACCAAGTCGCAGCGACCTTTAATGGGTTAAGCCGAATAATCGTTAGCAGAGAGATGGGATGTTTGAATAGCATTATTGAGCCCATAAATGAATATGGCATCAGTATTACCAATTCAGCATGGGAAAAAGTGTCCCAGATTGCTGTATTGGGAAATCACATGCAATTCAAGGGCAGCAACCCCTATAGGCGACGAACTTAATTACATTAATTAGTGGGAGGTTCAGACAGAAAGGTGGAATTTATCGAAGTGGGTACTGGGATAACTCACCCGACAGAAGAAAACAATGATTCGCTTATGTTTAGTACAAACGTATTGTTTATTAGGTACGTAATGTCGGGCGTAAATTAAATTAGCTACTTAGCGTGTCTTCAAATACACCTAGCTCACGGCCAAGCCAGATCGCACGTACTGTATGGTCTAATGTTTCTTCACCGCCAGTTACAGGGTGAATCAGCACCGACATATCACCGCGTTCTTGCTCAAGCCATTCCACGATGCCTGACTCTTTGTTGGCAAAATGAATCTCAAACATCGGCATTTTATGTGGGCCAACTAAACGTTGTACCAAAGGAAAAACCTCTAATACATCTTTACGCTCAGATAGAATCTTTTGACGCAGTGTTTCTGCTTGCTCTGCAAATCGCAGAGGGAAATAAACATGGCCGTGGTACATGGCACCATCCTTTAGAATTACGATGTCGCAAGTTTATACCTAAACCACCTTCAATAGCTAAAGCTAAATATTATAAGCCAGCCAAATCAGCACTCACGCTTTCACGCCGTATCTCAGTTGTAAGCTGTCTTTTGCAAAAAAGAATGCACAAAAGAAAAGCGCCATACATAACGTTATGCATGGCGCTCATTGACGTATTAACCTGAGGGTTAGCCTCGAACCTATCTACGTTAGATCTTTTTACTGTATGGGTTTAGCGCGCATTTAAGTCTCTTTAATACGACCAATGCTGTCACACGTCCCCAACTAAACAACACTCTTTGATGTAAACGGAAAATAGTGTCGTAAAGGTTTCGTACAAATCTACCACGCAAAAGCACTCTGTCATTCATCAGCGCGCCGACCGCATAGTCATGCCCAACCGCTACTAACATGCCTCCATCGCGGAACACAAAGGGTTGTAACGCCTTACCTTTCGCTAAACGCTTAAACTGCTGAGCCAAGTGACCTGCGGCTTGATTAGCAGCTTGAGCTCTTGGTGGAACAAAAGAACCATCCGGTTGTGGACACTCTGCACTGTCGCCAATCACAAAAATATCGTTGTCATTGGTTGTTCTTAGTGTCTGATCTACCACTAATTGATTGATTCGATTTGTCTCTAAACCGTCTAATTCACTTAGCCAATCCGCACATTTAATACCAGCAGCCCATACTTGCAGATCTGCTGAAATAACTTCGTCTTCTGAAGTGACTAATTTCGCCTCTTCAGCTCTTTGAATTCGAGTCCCAGTTCTAACGTTAATGCCTTGTTTTACCAAAGCTTCATGAACTCGTTTCGACATGCATTCAGGTCCAGCAGGCAACACGCGATCAGCCGCTTCAATCAAAGTGATTTCAAGACTGCCTTCCTGACGATAGCGTTGTAGCTTGGCGCTGACTTTTGCTAGCTCTGCCGCCAGTTCAACGCCCGTTGCACCTGCGCCAACAATTGAAATTTTACGCTGACTACTTGCTCTCAGTAGAGGGTTGATCTCCTGCCAAGCTTTTTGGGCTTGACCTGCTGAATCAAGGAATAGACAGTGTTCACTCACGCCTTCTGTTTTAAAGTCATTGCTGATGGCGCCGACTGCGATAACAAGGTAGTCGTATTCTAGCTCTTGCGTCGTGCCGCTAAAATGATTCAGTTTGATGACTTTACTAGCACGCTCTAAGCCGCTCATGGAAGCTTGAACATAGGTGTAGCTATTACAAGATGCATGTTGGAAGTAGCTGACAGCGTCGAGTTCTTCGTCGAATGTTCCCGCTGCAATTTCGTGTAAGCGCGGTTTCCAGTAGTGGTGTGACGATGGCTCAACAAGTGTCACATCATAACGTTTATCACGACCTAAGCGCGTAACCAATTCAAGGCCAGCAGCACCGCCGCCAACCACAACAATCTTTTCTTTCTGTTTCAACATTCGCTTACCCACCATGCCTAAAGGCAAAATCTTTCTGATGGAGCGCATTATATTTATAACAAAATTAATGATAATCCCAATTTAAATCAAATCACCTTTACTAATTTGTAATAATAAGACTCAGATTGATTAAATACAGGATCAAAAAAGCGCCACATTCCAAAAGAATATGTGGCGCTTCTTTCTATCTAAATAAAAACTACGGCTTTAGCTTCAACACGTTATCAATATCTTCAGCCGAGTGGCGCTCTGGTACTTGTTCCCACTCTTCGCCCCATGAGCGGTTAATAATACGACCGCGTTGGAAACCCTCACGCGCTTCAAGCACCTTCGCCCAGCGAACGACATTAGTGTAAGACTCCACTTGTAAGAACTCAGCAGCATCATAAAGGTTACCGAGTACTAGGTTGCCATACCAAGGCCAAATCGCCATATCAGCGATAGTCGGCTCTTCTCCAGCGACAAAGGTACTGTTTGCTAACTGCTTATCCAATACGTCTAGTTGGCGCTTAGCTTCCATTGCGAAGCGGTTAATTGGGTACTCTTGCTTTTCATCTGCGTAAGCGTAGAAGTGACCAAAGCCGCCACCTAGGAATGGGGCTGAGCCTTGTGCCCAGAATAGCCAGTTAAACGTTTGAGAACGAGCAGCGCCCTCTTTCGGTAAGAAGTGACCAAACTTTTCAGCTAAATGAACCAGAATGGAAGCCGATTCAAAAACGTTCACGTCTTCATTGCCAGATTTATCGACCAAAGCAGGGATTTTCGAGTTAGGGTTTACGCCAACAAAGCCAGAAGAGAATTGATCCGACTCTCCAATGTTGATCAAGTACGCATCATATTCAGCTTCTTTCACGCCGGCGGCTAGTAGCTCTTCAAGCATGATCGTCACTTTCTGGCCATTCGGTGTGCCAAGAGAGTAGAGTTGCAGAGCATGTTCACCAACAGCCAGATCTTTGTCGAATCGAGCGCCAGATTCAGGGCTATTAATATTTGCCCACTTGTTACCACCGGCAGCATCGTTAACCCACACTTTAGGTGGTGTGTATTGTTCTGACATGATATTTCCTTATTAGTATAGGGTCTTACCAACAGATATTAGGTCACATTTACTCGGTTAAAACCCCTCAATGCGTTTTCTTTTCAAACTGTTAAGCATGCCTTATTCCAGGAAGACATATCCAACATACAGCCTCCTTTGTCTAAGCGTCGCAAACCAGCCCAGCGTAAAATTGATGTTGGTTAAAGCGAAGTATCATTTAGTGACAACACCTCTAGAGCTTCAATAAAGCTGTGATAATATCGACGCATTACAACAAATAGGAATTTGGCAATGTCTTCAGATTACAATGGCTCAAGCGCGGCATACGCTCGCCAGGAGCAAGGTTACCGTGAGAAAGCACTCAAACTTTACCCGTGGGTTTGTGGTAAATGTGCACGTGAATTTGTTTACTCGAACCTAAGAGAGCTGACGGTTCACCACGTCGACCATGACCACACGAATAACCCTGAAGACGGCAGTAATTGGGAACTATTGTGCCTTTACTGTCACGATCATGAACATTCTAAATACACAGACCACGAACGCTACGGCGTCGATGCCACAGCGCGTTTAGATGACCACCAAACGGCAACACATAACCCTTTTGCTGACCTAGCGAAGATGATGAAAAAGTAAAACGCTCTTCATTTCAGGCTCGATAACAAGAAACCCCAGTATGTCGCCATACTGGGGTTTCTTTTATCTGCGGCCAAATAAAATCTCGCAGGATCAAAAAAGCCTTCCGAAGAAGGCTTTTGAAAATCTGTTTTTAACTATGCTGCAGCTTGCTTGCGAGACTCTTCAATCTGTTTCTCACGTTTCTTTAGTGTCAGCTTATCGCGGTAAGAGAACCACACATAAGACACAACCACTAAGAAGAACAGGTAAGACAACGAGAAGATGAATGGTGATTGGATAATCTCGTTAGAGATACCCCAAGACACACCTACCACTGTTACCGCGATTTTTGCAAAGAAACCGCACATTAGCAGCACTAGTGCTAGTTGTGGGAAACGTGTGCTGCGGAATGCAAGCCAGTAGCAACTTCCCACTGCAAGTGCTGCAATGTAGAAACCGAACAAGAAAGAATGAATATGATCAGCGGCTGCTACACCACCAGTAATCGACATCAGTAGAATTAAAAATAGTTTCATAACACTTGCCTCTTAGTAGACTAGAAACGCATCCTTTCAAATTTGAAATCTCAGTTTGCGTACTATTTTCCCACTTTTTACGGACAAAACAAGCCTAAAAAACGAACAAATTGTAACCAACAAGAAACACAAAGCCCCTTATTAACAATCAATTAACATTCGTA
>AAZW01000057.1 GCA_000169995.1 Vibrionales bacterium SWAT-3
GATAAGAAGCTCTCTATTGAAAATCGATTCAAAGATCTCGGACTTATTGATAAGCAGCGCCAACTTTCAATCCCAGTGCAGCTGTCTAACTTTAATATCGCTGCAGATATTGCAGAGACGACCGACATCATCTTTCACCTACCAACCCCTTTTGCCACGCAAGCTGCCAAACAACGTGACTTAATTTGCAAACGCGTGCCGAAAGCGATCAGAAGTCCGTCAGAAGATGTTTACCTATATTGGCATAAACGTTTCCACAATGACCCTATGTGCCGTTGGGTACGCCAGCTATTCAAAGACTTATACGCTTAATTCATCAGTATCATGAATGGGGTTTTAAATGTCAGATTGAAATGAATATGGTTCTTTTCTCTTATTTGAAACGTGAATAACGAGAATCGATTTTTGGTATGAAACTTTCGTTGATAACAATGGTAACTGGTTTTTTAATGCAAACCATTATCATTAACAATCACATATAAGAATGAATATCATGTCTGAGAGATCCCTTTTTATTCGTAAGCCTTTATCGATCGCAGTCGCTGTTATTTGTACTTCACTTTCGCCAAACCTATTAACGCAAGAGGAAGTGAAGGATACAGACGAGCAAATGGTAGTTACCGCTACTCGTACAGAGATGGCGTTGAAACAAGCACCAGCTTCTATGTCTGTAATTACTGCTCAAGATATCGAAGATAGCCCAGGTATTACCTTGGCAGACATCGTTGCCGATTCTACGAGTGTTGAGTCTGACTTTGATAGCACACGAGCAGGGCGCCAAATGATCTCTATTCGTGGTATGGACTCTGACTACACCCTTATCATGGTGAACGGTCGCCGTTTAAGTTCAGCAAGTGCAATTATCCGTGGCAACGATTTCGACCTTTCTACTATCCCTGTTGAGTCAATCGAACGTGTTGAAATCATCCGTGGCCCAATGTCAGCACTTTACGGCTCAGATGGTATGGGCGGCACCATCAACATCATCACCAAGGCTCCAGTTAATGAGTGGAGCTCGACATTGAGTATGGATACTTCATCACCAATGGATGGCAATGGCGGGCAGGAGCAATCTGTAGGTCTAACGACTTCAGGTGCTTTGATTGAAGATGAATTGTTTGCTCGCTTTTCTATTAACCAAACCAGTCGTGATGCATGGCAGCCATACTCAGGTATTCACTCTTCAGGTCACGACAGAGAGGACGTTACGGCACTAGAAGGCCGTGATACTTTGAGCCTATTAGGCACATTGACTTGGCATGCAACTGATAATCAAACCATCGATTTAGACATAGGTTACAGCGACGACCAACGTGATGGTTTGGCCGAATATGCTACAGGTGCAAATCCAATTGACAGTAAGGTTGTACGTAATAGCCAAGCGATAACACACAGCGGTTTTTGGAGCTGGGGTGATACACAAGTGCGTTACTCGCGTGAAAACGTAACTGATAGTGACGCAGCTGATTTAGGCAATAACTATAGCAGTGATGTTGAAGAATTGACGCAAATTGTAGAAGCTTCAGCAACAACTTATCTAGGCGATAGTCATACCGTTACGTTTGGTATGGATTACCAGTTAAGTGAGTTAACAAATAAAGAAAACTTAGTTAACGGGACATCCGAGGCTTACCAAGGTGCATTGTTTATTCAAGACCAATGGTTAATGACGGAGCAACTAACAGCAACAATCGGTGGCCGTTTAGATAAACATGAACTCTACGGCGAAGAGTTCAGCCCACGAGTATATTTAGTACACCAAACAACGAATGACTTAATCATCAAAGGTGGTGTTGGTAAAGCATTTAAGGCGCCATCTTTAACACAAAACCAAGCTGATTACACAGTGAACAGTTGTAAGGGTGTTTGTGATTTACATGGTAACGAAGACCTTAAGCCTGAAACCAGTTTGAACTACGAGATCGCTGCTATCTATAGCCAACCTCGTTGGAATGTCGAAGGTGCATTGTTCCGCAATGAAATCAATGATCTAATTGATCGTGATGATACCTACTGTGAGAACGGTGGAGTATTTGAAGCGGGTAAAGGGTGTGCAGATAGTTCAAGCTCAACAGGCTATGTAAACGGCAAACGTACTTATACTAATGTTTCAGAAGCAGTTGTCCAAGGTGCAGAGCTTACAGGTCAATTCCAGTTCACCGACGAGTGGGGTATTTCTGGTAACTACACCTTCCTAGATACAGAAGACAAATCAACCGGTGAAGAGCTGCTAGAGCGCTACAAGCATTCAGGCTTGGTTAAACTCAGCTGGAACCCAACGTACGATCTTAATACCTTTATTAGTGCACGTTACCGTGGTGAACGTAATATCGAGACGGACCTAACACAAGACACGTACACAACGTTGAATATCGGTACGGTTTACAACGTGAATGATTCGGTTCGACTACGAGCGGGCATCACTAACTTGACTGACGAAGCTGTATCTCAAGAACTAGAAAATATGGGCTATGTTGAAGAGCCACGTACTTATTACGTAGGTATGACGGCTGACTTCTAATCAATCACCGTTTGATCCGATAAGTTAATACACATGAAAAAAAGACCCCACATGACTTAACGTTGTGTGGGGCCTTTTTATTTTAGTGCTCGCAAGTAGAGCGAACATAGGTTCCAAATTTACTCAGCTTTTCACACACGTAATGAGTGCATTACCTGAAAGCGTGTCCCAAGGTAAAAGCTTGTCATAGTCATGTTCAAAGATATGAACCTCAAAGTAGGGTTTCAATATCTCAATCAACTCTTTAAATGAGAACGCCACCATAGGGTGTTCATCATTCCACACCTGAGTCTCGCCAGCTGTAGTCTTTTCGATGCTGAGCTTCAATGCCTGCTTGTCGCCTTCACCCGAGTAATACCAGCCTGAACGGAAGGTAAAATCGTCCTGTTCTTGATTGGTAGTATGACGAACAAACAGATCATTACTGATCTTATCTTTGTCGACCACGTTAAAGCAGAAGACGCCGCCTTGATTTAGGGCTTTGTGAACGCTTGCGATGCACTCTTTTAACTTCTCGATACCATCGTTGTAGTGGATCGAATACAAAAAACAAGTGATGAGGTCGAACGGTTGTGACACTTCGAAATTACTCATGTTCTGTACAGAAAAGTTAGCTTCAGGACAGCGAACTTGAGCAATGTCTAGCATGGGTTGGTTTAGGTCAAGCCCGTTACTTTGATAGCCATAATCGATAAAGTGACGAACGTGTGGGCCAGTGCCACATCCAAGGTCTAGGTGAGTTTTTCCTTCATTTCCAAAAATCTGATGTAGCCTACGAACGCAGTGACTTTGCGCTTGGTAGTCAATATCAACACACATTAAATCATAGTAACCGGATAGGTCGGTATAGAGCGCGTTGGCGGACATGTTTGCCTGCAGCATTTGCTGAAAAAATTGGGGTGGCGCATAGTAAACTAGAACTTGAAAATAACAAGAAAATCTTTGATTGATTTATCGAGTTAGTAAACCTTTATTGATGCTTAGCAACTCTTTCATTACTCACATCCTGCGCATTCACATTCCGTGTTGACCGACACTCTATTTTTACCATTCGATTTAGCCTGATAGAGGGCATCATCTGTTACACGAATCAAGTTATTGAGCGAGTTACTTGTTCGTATTATACAACTGTCGGTGACACCGATACTGACACTTGTGTTAAATGATTTTCGGTTAAAACCGATAAACTGATGGTTTCGAAATTCTTCACAGATACGTTCACCTACAACACTCGCCTGAGACTCAGAATTGGACAGTGCGGTTGCGTGGCATGTAACAGATTTTGGAAAGAAGACAATAAATTCTTCGCCGCCCCAACGTCCAACGACGCCGTTTAATATTTTCACATGCTTTTTGATGATGCTCGCAAGGGTTCGAATAACAGTGTCACCCACGCTATGCCCAAATTGGTCATTCACTTTTTTGAAATCATCAATATCGAGTAACAAACAGGACATATCAGCTTGATTGTTAGTCGGTTTTTTTAGCCAGTCATAAACCGCCTGACGAGTTAATACCTGCGTAAGGTCATCGTGAAGTGCGCGATGAATTAACTCTTTTTCTAGTGCGACTTTACTAGTGACATCTTCGACCACCACTTGAATCGCTTTTTCACCTTCCCAGTAGATGATGTTGTCGTAAATATTGAAGTATTTTTTACTTCCATCAAGGCAATGGTTTTCGACCACTGAACTAAAACTCGGCGTGTGACCGGCCATAATGCTCTGGCTACGTTTTAGCGCGTTGATTCGATTGCCTGGTGGGATGATTGAGATAACAGAGTCCATAGCCAACACTTGCTCTATTGAATCAGCTCCCTGCATTTCGACCCAAGCCTGGTTAACCATTAATGGTTTGAAGTTCTGATGAATGAGCACACCTTGTTTCGAACTCTTCAGTAGAGTGCGATACATGTGGTCTTTCTCTTGATGTTTACGTTCAGAGGCAACCACAGATGTGATATCGATGATCATGACTCGAAGAGCAGGGCGGTCATTGAACTTAATGACGTGCGCTAGGCTGAATAGGGATAGAGTACGCCCATTGATAGGTACGTCCTTATATAATTTGCCTTTCTGAAGCTGGCCTTTAATGGCTGTGACGTAACGTTCACGAAGAACGCCATGGTAACTCTCTGGTACCATGGAATAAACGAAATCGACATTCTTCAATAGTGACGCTCGGTTATCGTAACCAAACAGGGTCGCGATATTATCGTCGACATCAATGACCTGATGATCCTGGAGGGTAATGTAGCCTTGGGCAGAATCGAAGTTCTGGCAAGGTGAGGCTGTCGTTAAGTCTAGTTGGATACTCATATCGGTCTGATCAATTAATCTCTACCGCAAAAAGGTGCTTTGCATTAACTTGGGTATATCGCTGATCGACAGGGTAAATGCAGCGAGACTCTACATGCAAAGTATGATATTCATCATTTGACTACACTAGCGTAATTTTACTGAATGGAAAACGGATTAAAATTTTATTAAGGATAATTAAAGCGTTATGAAAATAGAAATTGATGATTTGTCAGGCGGAGAGGTTGTTCGGCTATTAGAAGAGCATTTAGCTGACATGTATGCGACGTCGCCACCAGAAAGCGTTCATGCACTCGATCTTGATGCTTTGAAATCACCAGAGATTACTTTTTTCAGTGCATGGAAAGACAGTCAATTATTGGGTTGTGTTGCTATTAAAGAGTTGGATGCCCAACATGCCGAGCTTAAGTCGATGCGAACTTCTCAGTTTGCTCGCAATACAGGAGTGGCGAGCCAACTCTTGCAGCATGTTCTAGACACCGCTTCTTCGCGCCAATATCAGAGGATCAGCTTGGAAACAGGTTCTGAGGAGTACTTCAAGCCTGCGCGCAATCTATACGAGAAGTTTGGGTTTGGTTACTGCGAACCCTTCGCGGATTATGAATTAGACCCTTACAGCCAGTTCATGAGCATCGAATTACGCTAAATATGGTCTAGTAGAATTACACCGTAAAAAGAGATTCCCTATCACGTTCGTTCCTCACTGTAGGGAATGACGAATAAAGCGTTCACGTTTTTCTCTTGTGTCATTCCAGAACTGAGGAGCGAGGTATCTGGAATCTCTTACGGCACAGCGAGACTCCTTGTTGCGTTCATTCTTCACAGGAGGGAATGACGAACAAATCGTTCACGTTTTTCTCTCGTGTCATTCCAGAACCGAGGGACGAGGTATCTGGAATCTCGTACCGCAGAGCGAGATTCCCTTTCACGTTCGTTCCTCACTGTAGGGAATGACGAATAAAGCGTTCACGTTTTTCTCTCGTGTCATTCCAGAACTGAGGAGCGAGGTATCTGGAATCTCTTACGGCACAGCGAGGCTCCTTGTTGCGTTCATTCTTCGCAGGAGGGAATGACGAACAAATCGTTCACGTTTTTCTCTCGTGTCATTCCAGAGCCGAGGCACTAGGTATCTAAAATCTCTTACCGCAAAACGAGATTCCCTATCACGTTCGTTCCTCACTGTAGGGAATGACGAGTACAACTATCATGCTATTTCCTATCGTCATTCCAGAATCGAGGGACGAGATATCTGGAATCTATTATCGCAAAGCGAGATTCCCGATCTGGTTCGCTCCTCACTGTAGACAATTACGAATGCAACACTTGTGCTATTCCCTCTCGTCATTCCAGAACCGAGGAACGAGGTGTCTGGAATTTCTTACCGCAAAGCGAGACTCCTTGTTGCGTTCGTTCTTCACAGGAGGGAATGACGAACAAAGCGTTCACGTTTTTCTCTCGTGTCATTCCAGAACTGAGGGACGAGGTGTCTGGAATCTCTTTTGATATTGGAACAAACAAAAAGGTTGCTCTGAGCAACCTTTTTCTTAACTAATCAATGGATTGGAAAGCTTTAGCGCGTTTCCAACTCTGTGAATATCGCTTCAGCGTCAACCACGCTTCCGGAAATCGATAGGGTGTTGAAAGGCACTAAATCCGTCGGGCTAGAAGGCTTTTTAACAAGTAGCTCTGGGTAGACTTTTGATGAGTTCATTAATAGCGATTTCAGTTCTTTCACTGATAGATCTGGATAGCGAGACCACACTAAAGCTGCAACACCCGAAACCACTGGAGCAGCCATGCTGGTACCACTTTTCGAACCGTAAGTGTTGCCTGGTGTGGTTGATAAGATGCGATACCCTGGTGCAAATACATCAACCGTTTTTTGGCCGAAGTTACTGAAGCTTGCGACTAAGCTTTGGTCTGCGTATTTTGCTGACGCACCCACATCTAACCATGTTGAGATAGGCTTTGAACGGTAGTGCTTAGCGTAGCGGTTTGGAAAGCTTGGTTTAATGTCATTGTCGTTACGGCTATTACCCGCAGAGTGAACAATCAGCACACCTTTACGAGCGGCATAGCGGAATGCATGGTCAACAATGTACTTGCGAGGTGAGTAGCTTTTACCAAAACTCATGTTAATGATCTTTGCGCCATTATCGACAGCGTAACGAACAGCGTTGGCAATGTCTTTGTCTCGCTCATCTCCATTTGGCACCATGCGTACTGCCATAATCTGCGCATGGTCTGCAACACCATCGATACCAATAAAGTTACCGCGTTCAGCAGCGATGATACCAGCTACGTGAGTGCCGTGAGAGCCAACAGGCCCCTTAACATCGTTGTTACCGTAACCTTTTTCCCAAGGGTTATTGATGTCATCTAGGACAATGTCGCGACGAGTATCGAGCTCAAGATTTAAATGGAAGTCTAAAGAGTCTTGATAGCGACTACGACGAGATTCCAAGTATTCAAAGGAGTACCAAGATTCAAATAGGCTAAGTAGGCCTTGCGCCGCTGCAACAACGCTAGCGTTTTCGTTATCTAATAGTGTTTTTAAACCATTAGTCGAAAAGTCTTTCTGATCAACGTATTGAAGAATCTCTTGTTTGTATTCGTTGGCTTGGTCAATCGCGGTAGTGACACGATTTAACGCATCTTGGTCGTCTTTTAAAGAGGAGAGATAGTCGGATTCTACGCCTTCGTAGTACTTACGCTTTTTGCGTGGGATCCAATGTCCATTTTCTTTAAGTTTCAGGTACTTCTTGTATTCTCGTGTGACCTCTAATGTATCTTGATCAACGTTAATCCCTAAAGAGTTTCCGAGAAAATTCCATCCGTGAATATCATCGATGTAACCATTGCCATCATCATCGATACCGTTATCTGGGATCTCGCCTTTGTTCGTCCAAAGCTTGTTTTTCAGGTCTTCATGTTCCACATCAACGCCCGAATCAAGAACAGCCACGATCACTGGCTCTGGCTTAAGTGGTGGCATAAGGTAGTCATATACCACGTCAGAACCTACGCCTTGAAGCCTTGTGTAGCTCGCAGATAAATTGAACCAATCGCCGCGCTGTGAATCAGCAGAGCTCATCATTCTCATTGAGAACAAGGATGGTTGAATGGTTTGTTTAGAGTAATCTTCAACAATCGTACCTTTTACGTCTTGTATGAAAGGCGAGTTGACGATATGTGGCGTAACACTCTCTTCTTTGACTGTTGTAGCGGTGGCGTGTGAAGAAGCGATGATAGCTAAAGCGAGAGTGGTAAGTCTGTATCCGTATTTCATCTGTGTAGCGTCCTTATAGTTATGCGGCTAAAACTGTTTTTAAACGCAATGCGTAAACACGCGTTTAGCCAGTTTAGTGAGCGGGAAATGCCCGTTCAAAAAGCAGTCAAAAGGTAATATGCAATTAGATTTCTATCATTCGCTTGGTCAATGAAATGGTATTGAGATCTCACCGTGATCGATTTTTAAGCTTTAAAGTTTGAGCTGAATTCTATTAACAAATTCAATATTTATAAAATATGCATTGAAGGTTAAACTTATTAAAAATCAATTGATTAATTTATTATTTAACAGGCAGGAAGGTTTTTATTGAGCCAGTGAAAGGAGGGGATAAGGAGCTCGATCTTCTTATTGAAGGAATAGAACGAGCATCCCAAGTGTGTTTTGTTGGTTCAACCTTATGGTTGTTTAAGAACGTTACTCATTTGGACTAAATACAAAGTTAGCATCAATAGCAAAATGGTCGGATAAGTGCCAACTTCCCCAAGTCTCTGAGTTTAGTCTTTGGTTGAGTTTCACCGTATTTGTATTATTTACTGCTCGCCTGTGCACTCTACTTACAAAAACGTAATCCAGATACTCTACATCAGCACCACCTGAATACTTATAAGCGGCGTACGGGTTAATTGTCGGATCAAAGGTTGCACGGGTGTAGCCTCTGAACTCTGGAGGATCAACATCTAACGTAGCAAGCATCAAAAGGTATTCCAAGAAGTCACTATTTTTGTCGATGTTGAAGTCTCCAGCATAGATCACCGCTTCGTTAGCAGGGATGCCTTTGGTCAACATAAAGGTTCGCATTAGTCCTAGTTGTAGGCGTCTTAGGCGCTTGGCTGAAGGTGTGTTGAAAGAGGCAAGGTGCGTATTGAAAATGTGGTATATCTCGCCATCCTTATTAATCTTGGTATATACAACGCCTTTATCCGCGTAGCAGTCAGTGCCTGTACAGTGTTCAAAAACGATACTGTCGGTTTCGATGATTGGATGTCGGCTAAATGTCACCACACCACCATCGTACAGCGCATTACTTTTACCACCAACCACCTCTGTTCTGTAAGGGTACTCGTCCGCTAACTTGTTGAAAAGAATGTCTCTATCGGTAGAAAATGCTTCTTGCAAAGCGAGTACATCAAACCCAGAAAGGCTATGATTCATGATGCTTGCACGGCCTGCAATATTGGAAGACACGGAAGGAAGTAACCATAAGTTGTATGATGCAACGTTGAGGATGTTTGGCTCATATTCTGTGTCATTGATTGTATGTTCAGATACAACATATTCAACGTCGTCAAAACCCGATGTGTATACCGCCTTAACGCCAAATTCGGAGTGATATCCATCTTGATTGTAGCGGTGTAGGATGTATGGGTTGTAGTCTGTCATCATCCCTTGACCTTTATACCCGTAAGACAGTGTTGTACCTGAACCATGACCAACCAGCTTAAGTTGAGCTACTGGTTCTTGCGGTTTAACTTCCCATGTTCCCTTATCGCTCAATCGTGATATTGTTAGAAAGTAATTATATGTAGCGCCGTTCACAATCCCATAATATCGATTAAAATCAGCCACTTTAGCTTTTTGATAAGGCCAAATTACTAAGTCATTTTCTGTTAACCTGTATTGGTAACCATTACTGACTGGCGCACTGGACTCTACTGAAAAGTTTATCAATATGGGTTTATCAGTGCGGTTTATATAGTAAAGTGATGTTGCGTATGCTTGGCTCGCTATTACCCAAAGTATCAATGTTAAACACAGCTTTTTAATCATGTTTCTTCCTTTGATTACATTCCTAAAATCGAAGTCAGAAAGTAGCTTTGATATGCGTGTAGTTGCAATTTGAATGTGTTGCTTTTGTGCGATGTAACGGATATGTGATCATATTGTAAATTTTATGAAAAAATACACCAGTTTATAGTAACTTATGATTATCCAACCTATTTCGAAGTGCTTTTAATGACGACTTACTTTGCTGGTTTCTCCCTCGGACTTTCGTTGATCCTTGCGATAGGCTCTCAAAATGCTTTTGTACTCAAGCAAGGCCTAAAGAACCAACATGTTTTGGTCATTTGTACTGTGTGTGCTGTCTCTGATGCGTTGCTGATTAGTTTTGGCGTCACAGGCTTTGGAGCTGTTGTTAAGCAATTTCCTCAAATCGAACAGATTGCTCGTTATGGTGGGGCACTGTTTTTGGCCGTGTATTCATTTTTCAGTTTCCGCTCGGCATTCACTGAAAATCATGCGCTAGAAGCGAATGCGCAAGCCAATGATTCACTGCTCAAAGCCGTGGTCATGTGCTTAGCCTTTACTTGGTTAAACCCACACGTCTATCTGGATACCGTGGTGCTATTAGGCTCCATTTCCACCCAATATCAACCTAATCAGATGTTCTTTGGAGCCGGAGCGGTATCGGCTTCTTTTGTGTTCTTCTTTTCTCTTGGCTTTGGTGCGCGTTTCTTGGCTCCGGTGTTTAAGAATCCTCGAGCCTGGAAGGTATTGGAATTTGTTGTGGGTGTAATAATGGCATCTATAGCAATTTCTTTAATCGTTTAAGTGGCTATATTTCTTAATTTCTAAAAAAATAGAATTATACTTCGTCTTTTGTTGATGACGCTCGTCTTAGGGATGTAAATACAAATTAATGACCTGATACGGAGTCAACAATGATTAAACTGATTAGCTTTAAAAACTGCCCATTTGTTCAACGTGTAATGGGGGCTCTAGTTATGAAAAAAGTGCCGTTTGACATCGAATACATTGAGCTTAACAACAAGCCACAGTGGTTTTTGGATATTTCTCCAAATGGCCAAGTGCCTCTGCTAGTGACTGAAGATGACACCGTATTATTTGAATCTGATGCGATTGTTGAATACCTTGATGATAAATACGCACCTATTGAAGAAGTAACGGCCGAGCACAAAGCATTGGACCGTGCTTGGTCTTATCAAGCGAGCAAACATTACATGCCACAATGCGGAACGATGGGCAGTAAAGACAAAGATACGTTTGATACGCGTTTGGCAAATCTTCAAAAAGCGTTTCTTAAAGCTGAAAATAAACTAGGCGATACTCCATTCTTTAAAGGTAATTACATTTCAAATGTTGATATTGCTTGGTTGCCACTATTACATCGCGCATCTGTGATAAAAGAACGTTCAGGATTTGATATGTTAAAAGGTTTTCCTAAAGTGCAAGCGTGGCAGAGCGCTTTGATTAAGTCGGGCTTAACGGAGAAAACGGTACCTCAAGATTTTGTGGAAAAGTTTAGTGGCTTCTATTTAACGAATACTTATTTGGCAAGCCTTGCGGAATCTTATTAATATTATATTCATTATTTTAAATATAATTTAACAAGGTTTAATTCTGAATAATTAGAAAGGATAAAATAAAGCTCACTCTATTAATCAATATTGTGAGCTTTTTGTTTTCTAGGAAGGGGAGAGTTAAGTAATAGCTAGAATATATAAGCCACTTCATATAACTGAATGTGTGATTAAACTACTGACTTAAATGAATTTGTTTATGATAGGTGCAATGTTGATACTGTAATTCTTACTCATCTTTAAGCTTTTGCTCTATTCTGTCTCATAAATAAGACTCTATAAAACTTATGAATTTATTCGCTTGGTGAATGAAAGTTGTCGTGATAATTTCCCAATCACTCCGCAAATGAACAGTGTTTTATTGTTTATTAGGAGTCGCTTGAATTATTTATTTAAACAGTATCGCAACCGTTGGAATAGTGTCGGAAACCTATTAATAGTTGATGAACGGTGCTGTGGGACAAACTAAAAAGGGTATTTTCATGCTTAAATCAACATTTCTATTAGGCCTAGTTGGCTTGGTTTCACTTCCTACATTTGCTGCGGGTATTGAGGGCGGTTCATACATTGGTGCTGGCCTTGGTGTACATCAAGATTCGGACACAGATGGTGGTGGCAATTTAGACGCTGAAAGCATGGGATACAGCCTTTACGGTGGTTACCAATTTAACCGTATTGTCGGTATTGAGCTAGGCTACACGGACTACGCTGACTATGAGTCATATGGTACTAAGGTGTTTTCACCAACATCTCTGTCTGTCGCAGCAAATCTTGGTTATACCTTTGACAACTCAATTCGCCCATTTGTACTAGCAGGTTTAAGCTACGTTGATCTGAATGCAAACAGCTCTAATGCATTTGATGATGATTCTGGCGCAGGTTTCCGCTTCGGTGTTGGTGTGGAATACACGCCAGTGGATAACCTAACACTTCGCCTGATCTCACAAGCGGATGCAGTAAACATCGAATTCTTCGATAGCCGTGGCAATAGACTGCAAAGTCGTGATGTCGCATTTAGTACAGTAACTCTGGGTGCTTCTTACAATTTCTAACGCATGTTGATATCTGAAATTGTTTATAGTTGATACGAAAGCCGCTCTGATTATGAGCGGCTTTTTTTTAGCTATAACCCATGATGCGTTCATGCGTAAAATTAGTTGCTTTTCACAAGCTTATAAAAGGGAATTGTATGGGCGATTTTGGTAGATTATAGGTATTACCGACTTCCAGTGAGCAGCAATGAAGATTCTTCACACGTCCGATTGGCACCTTGGCCAAAACTTCTACAACAAAAGCCGTAAGAATGAACATGAACGTTTCTTACAATGGTTACTTGAGCAAGTTACTGAACATGACATCGATGCGATCATCGCTGCTGGTGACATTTTCGATACCAGTACGCCACCAAGTTACGCTCGTGAGATGTATAACAAGTTTGTCGTCGATTCGAACAAGATTGGCTGTCAATTGGTACTGCTAGGCGGAAACCACGATTCCGTTTCGGTTCTGAAAGAGACCCAACAGCTGCTTAAATACATGGGAGCCGACGTCATCCCAAATACCAACGAAGATCATGCGACTCAGGTTGTTGAACTCAAGGGCAAAAAGGGCGATGTAGAAGCGCTTGTGTGTGCTATTCCTTTTATCCGTCCACGTGATGTGCTGACCAGTCAAGCTGGTGTATCTGGCGTAGAGCGTCAAAAGCAGCTTGGCGATGCAATCAAGCAGCACTACCAAAGTGTTTATGAGGCGGCAGTCGCTAAGCGTGCTACTTATGAAAACCATGAGCACATGCCAATCATCGCTACAGGGCACCTTACTGCAATGGGTGTTCAACAGTCAGATTCTGTACGTGATATTTACGTTGGTAACCTAGATGGCTTTGCTGCGGACGGTTTCCCTGATGCCGACTACATTGCTCTTGGTCATATCCACCGCCCACAAGTAGTGGCTAAACGTGAATACATTCGTTATTCCGGATCTCCAATCCCACTGAGCTTTGATGAGCTTAAATCTCAGAAGCAGGTGTGCGTGGTTGAGTTTTCTGAAGGCGAACGAACCATTTCTCAACTGGCTGTCCCAACATTCCAACCGTTAGCCGAAATTAAAGGCGACTTGAGCGAGATAGAGTCTCAACTGAATCAATATATTGGTTTGGATGGCGAACAAAGCGTGTGGTTGTCGATAGAGGTTCAGGCTAAAGATTACCTATCTGATCTACAAGAACGTATGCGTGCATTGACTGAAGGCTTGAATGTGGAAGTACTTCAACTGCGCCGTGCAAGAGAGCGTCGCAACCAAGCGTTGGATCAAGAATCAGCAGAAACTCTGTCTGAACTTAGCCCAATGGACGTGTTTACCAAGCGTATTGCCTTAGAAGAGTTCGAAACTGAATCTGAAAAAGCCCGCTTAGAGCGAATGACGGTGAAGTTTAAGCAAGTCATGGTCGAAGTGTCTGAAAGCGCTCAAGCAACAAACAAAGTAGAAGAGTAACGAGTATGAAGATTTTAAGCCTAGAATTTGAAAACCTGAACTCTTTGAAAGGGCGTTGGAAGCTCGATTTCACCCAATCACCGTTTGCAGAAAATGGTCTGTTTGCAATCACGGGCCCAACAGGTGCGGGTAAAACGACTATTCTGGATGCGATTTGTTTAGCGCTATTCCACCGCACGCCTCGTTTGAAAAGCATAGCTAAAGGCAATAACGAGCTGATGACTCGCGGTACAGGTGAGTGTTTCGCTGAACTTGAATTTGAAGTACAGGGTAAAACTTACCGCTCTAACTTCCACCAAAAGCGAGCTCGCGGCAAGCACGATGGTGCACTGCAGACGCCAACATGTGAATTTGCAGATGCAGACACTGATAAAGTCTTGGAAACAATGCTAACCAAGAAGACCAAGTTGGTTGAGCAGGTGACTGGTTTGGATTTCTCTCGCTTTACTAAGTCGATCATGCTTTCTCAAGGCGAATTTGCTGCCTTCTTAAATGCTAACGCGAATGATCGTGCCGAATTGTTGGAAGAACTTACTGGTACTGAAGTCTATAGCCTGATTTCAGAACGTATTTACGATCACTTTAAATCGAGTGAAGAGTCGCTTAATCACCTCAAGGCAAAAGCTGAGGGTGTGAGTTTACTGTCTGATGAGCAAATTCAAGAGCTGACAACAGAGCGTGAGACGTTAGAAGCTGAACAGAAACGTTTAGCAGAACAACTAAAAGAGTGGCAAGCTCACCTTAGCTGGTGGAACGATGTGACCAAAGCGCAGCATACTGTTGCGACCAGTGAACAAGACCTAAAAACAGCGCAAAGCGATTTAGAGCAAAACCAACCATCTTTGTTACGCTTGGCAAACAGCGAGCCGGCTGAGAAATTGCGACCGCTGCACAAAGACTTAAAACGCTGCGAGCATGAGCTCAACCTTACGCAGATTAACCTAGATAACAGTACCAAGCTGCTCGCAGTGCGCGAGACCGAGAAGCTAGATGCCCAAACTAAACTGACTCAAAGTAGCGAAGCGGTTGAAAAAGTTAAAGCGGAGCAACAAGATCAAGAGAGGATCATTGAGCAAGTCCGCCCACTCGACAACCAAATATCGGTACTCAAAGACAAGAAAGCCTCGGCTGTCAACGCTGCGAATACGCTCAACGAACAAAACGTACAGCAACGTAATCAACAGCTTATGTTGGTGCAACAGATTGACGAGTTGAAACAGCAAGAAAAGCTGAGCGCTGACTATCTAGAGGCGCATCAGGCAGACCAACACCTCGAAAAGCACCTAGGTCAGTGGCAAGCCAAAGTTGAGCAAGTGCGCACGTTAGAATCTCAGCATTCACAGCAACTTAACCTAGCGAAACAAACCTATACGGCTCTAGAAGCTCAACAAGCTGTGATTAAAAATGCACAGCAAACCAAAGCATCGCAAGATCAAGCTCTAGCTGAATTGTTGCTGGCCGAGAACAATACCAAGCAGCAATGGGAAGCGCTACACGCGAACACCAGTGAAACAGCATTACTTGCTCAAAAAGAGTTGTTGGAGTTTTGGAATCGCAACACCCACTCGTTGTTTGAAATCAATCGTAGCTTTTTAAACGCACAGCAACAGTTCGGTGTTAAGACACAAGCACACCAAACTAACGTTCAGCAGGCTGACAAGTTATCGAAAGAGCGTGAAGTACTGGTAGAGCGATACAAAGAGAAAGAGACATCACTTGAGCGTTTAACCTTGTTAATTGCCCAAGAAGGAGAGTTAGCTAAGTATCGTGCGAAATTGGAGGCTGGCTCTGAATGTCCGCTGTGTGGTTCTACTGAACATACGGTTGAGCAGTCGCAAGATATTGCGAACTTGATTGCTCAGCAAGAGCGAGAAAAACATGAGTTAGCGGTCATTAAGAAAGATGGTCAAGAACATCGCCAACAGTTGGATTCTCTTGCTCCTATGATCACAGCACTAAGTGATGATATTCAACGTGCACAAGCGGATATCCAGCAAGCTCAACTTAATTGGCAATCTGTAATAGGTAAGCTTCAACAGAGTTTGTCTGACTTTCCAGCTGTGACCCTGGAGTTAAAATCGCTTTCTGTGACTGACTTGGGGAATGAGATGGCGGTGACGGCTTTCGTTGAGCAATGCGAGCTTCACGTAAATCAAACCCAGCAGCAGCTGAAAGTCTTAGTGGATGCTAAAAACAGCTATGCCGAGGCTGAAAAACAACGTTTATCAGTGAGTGTTATGGCTGATAAAGCGCAAGCTAATCTTGTGTTAGCGGAGGAGCGCCTCAGCGACCTCAATAAGCAAAACCAAGCGGCGAATGAACAAGCAGGTCAAACTGCGCAAGCAAAAGAGCAACAATGGCACTCACTCAAAGAGAGTATTGCTGAAACCTCTATCGAAGCTCCTGAACTTGACCACATTGATGCTTGGTTTGCTGAAAAACTGCAAGCCTCAAACACATGGCTGCAAACCAAACAGCAACAGGCCGAGCTAGAGAAGCGTTTGATTACCCAATGTGCTGACCAAAAAACATTGGATGACAAACTAAGCAGTGTGCAAAAAGAGCTGGATGCGCTAAGCAAAGAAAGCGAATTGCTAACAGCCGAGTTAGCTCGTATTAGTGGTGAAAGAGCACAGTTGTTTGGTGAGCAAGACATTCAAGTCGCAAGCCAAGCAATGAAGCAAAAGGTAGCAGATGCAGTTACAGCGTTTGAGGCAGCTCAGTTGGTACTTAATCGCTGTGAGTTGGAACATCGAACCGAACAAACGAAACATACAGGCTTTTCTGATGAGTTAACCACGAAGCAAACAAGCCACACGCAAGCGACCAATGCTTGGGTTGAAGCTTTGCAAGCGAGCCCATTTGAAGGGGAAGTTGATTTTGAAGCGGCACTGCTCGAAGAAGAGGTGCACACTCAATTACAAAACCTTAAGAAGTCCCTAGACGAAGCAATTGTCAGTGCACAAGCAAGGCTGAATACGGCAAAAGCCACGCAAGTAGAGCTACAAAACCACGAAAATGCGCAAACATGGCAAGAACAAGATCAACCGTTAGTGGAGCAGGCGACAGCTGATTGCCAAGAAGCTCAACAAAGCCATGCGAGCAAGATTGGCGCAATTTCTGCCAACCTTGAAACTGATCGTCAGAACCGAAGTAACCAGCAAGATCTGTTTAAGCAGATCTCTGAACAACAAGTTGAGTTCGATGATATCTCTCGCTTGAACTCGCTGATTGGCTCTAAGAATGGCGATAAGTTCCGTAAGTTTGCACAAGGCCTAACACTGGAAAACTTAGTGTACCTGGCAAACAAGCAGTTACAGCGTTTGCATGGTCGATATGAATTAAAACGCAAAGCCGACGATGGCTTAGAGCTTCAAGTACTCGATACCTGGCAGGGTGATGTAATGCGCGACACCAAAACTCTGTCTGGTGGTGAAAGCTTCCTTGTGAGTTTGGCGTTGGCACTCGCGTTATCTGATCTTGTTAGCTACAAAACCAGTATTGATTCTCTGTTCTTAGATGAAGGCTTTGGCACGCTTGATAGTGACACGCTAGACATCGCATTGAACGCACTCGATAACTTGAATGCATCAGGCAAAATGATTGGTGTCATTAGCCACGTTGAAGCTTTGAAAGAGCGTGTGCCTGTTCAGTTGAAAGTAACCAAGCACGCCGGCCTTGGCGTTAGCGAGATGGAAAAGCAGTACAAAGTGGTTGCTTAATATCTCGAGGTTGGTCGTCTGGCATCAAAAGCCCAGTGTGTTGAGTTGAAATGGTTTCAGCTTCAACAAAAGCAGATCCCCAACTCAGTCGTTCCTCCTTCTCGGGGATGACGGAGTCGGGTTCTGAGTTGTATACCAATGGTTGGACGAGACGGTCGGACGATAGAGAGTTCCGGCCATTATTTTAAGTGAGGTAAGCTAGCTTGGATATGACAATTATCGTCATTCCGTATGGCGAGGAACGAGCTTCATAGGGAACCCCTCTGTTAGAACTTCAATGAATAGACCAGACACAAGGAACATTCATGCACAAAAAGCCACACCTGCCTACAAAGACATGCCCTGTGTGTCAGAAGTCATTTGCATGGCGCAAGAAGTGGGAGCGCTGCTGGGAGGAAGTGGTGTACTGTTCCGAGCGTTGTCGACGTAATAAACCTAAACAGGGTTAGATTTTGTTAGCGCAATCTTCGCCATTCCCTAAAGCGAGGGACGAGCGCAGTAGGGAATCTCACTAACGTTGAGCTAAGTCTTAAAGAGATTCCCGACTCAGTCGTTCCTCCTTCTCGGAAATGACGGTGAAAGGTTCTGGAGTGGACTATTGCGTATACTTCCTACTTGCACAGTACTTAGTAATCGTCATGCCTATGTGTTCGGATGTCCCACGTGAGTGTAATAGACTTTGGATGCTTAATTGCCTCTTGGGCATTTATAAAAGGGTTTGACAGACTAAACGTCGTCATTCCCTAAAGCGAGGGGCGAGCGCAGTAGGGAATCTTACCAACGTTGAGCTAAGTCTTAAAGATATTCCCGACGCAGTCGTTTGTCCTTCTCGGGAATGACGATGAAAGGTTATGGAGTGGACTATTGCGTATACTTCCTACTTTTACAATACTTACCAATCGTCATGTCCATGTGTTGGGATGTCCCGCGTGAGTGTAATAGACTTTGGATGCTTAATTGCCTCTAGGGCATTTATAAAAGGGGACGACATACTTAATGTCGTCATTCCCTAAAGCGAGGGACGAGCGCAGTAGGGAATCTCACTAACGTTTAGCGAATATCTTAATGAGATTCCCGACTCAGTCGTTGCTCCTTTTCGGGAATGACGGTGAAAGGTTATGGATTGGACTACTGTGTACACTTCCTACTGGGACGGTACTTACTAATCGTTATGTTCATGTGTCCGGATGTTCCGCGTGAGTGTAACTGACTTTGGATGCTTAATTGCCTCTAGGGCATTTATAAAAGGGTCGACATACTTAATGTCGTCATTCCCTAAAGCCAGGGACGAGCGTTATAGGTTATCTCAGTAACGTTTGGCTGAAGTCTTAAAGAGATTCCCGACTCAGTCGTACCTCCTTCTCGGGAATGACGGTGAAAGGTTATGGATTGGACTATTGCGTACAGTTCATATTTGTACAGTACTTACCAATCGTTATGTTCATAGATTCGAAGGTTCCGCGTGAGTGTAACTGACTTTAGATGCTCAACTGCCTTTTGGTTATTTTTGAGAGGCATCCATATACTTATAGCTTTGTCATTCCCTACAGCGAGGGACGAGCGTGATAGGGAATCTCAGTGATGTTCTGATATTCCCAACCTTTACTTCTACTTTACCAAGGTAACTGTTCACCGTTGTACGCGTAGAAATGACCGCTTTGCTCTGGTTTGGCAGTGCGAATAATGTCGACGAGTTGATGTGCCACGTAAGCCGAATCAAACAGCTTGCCTTCCGGTACATTTGCTTGAAAGGGTTTAGACAACGCAGTATCGGTCGTCCCTGGGTGCAGCGCTAATATGGTGCCTTTCTTAATGGTGCGACCCCATTCAATCGACATGGTTTTAATGAACATGTTGAGGGCAGCTTTTGATGAACGATAGCTATACCAACCACCTAATCTGTTATCTGAGATACTGCCAACCTTGGCGGAAACCACCGCAAACTTGGGATTGTCACTCGCTTTGAGAAGTGGAGTGAAGTGCTTAGCGAGCAACAAGCTTGGTAGGGTATTCACAGACATGTTTTTGAGGAAGAATTCTGGGTCGATGGACGACAAGTTTTTTTCCGGCCCAATCTCTGGCGTATGTAACATCCCAACGCAGTTAATTAGCCAATCGAGTTGATCAAATTGAGAGCGCAATTCGACGATATCGTATTCTTGAGTCACGTCAACTTGGTGCCAAGTAAGGCGTTTATCATCAATCTCAGGCTTTTGGGAATGGTAAGTCGCCGCAACATGGATATCGAGAAAATCAAATCGAGACAGTTCAGACAGTAGGTGCTTGACCATGGCGAATCCAATACCGCCACTACCACCGATAACCAATATGTGTAATCTGAGTTGCTCCACCATTATAAGTTCTCCAAATTCATCAGTCGCTGTTCAGCGGTATCGAGTATCGCTTGTTGTTCTTGTTCATCCATGTTGTCCCAAGAGCGGTAAAGCATACCCATGCGAGGGTTTCGATTTAAGGCCTCGCGGTGTTCATTCATAAAGCGCCAGTACAAACTGTTAAATGGGCATGAGGACTCACCCCTGCGCTCTTTAATTTTATAATGACAGCCTTTGCAGTAGTCACTCATGCGATTAATGTACGACCCGCTGGCAGAGTATGGTTTGGTTCCTACGATCCCGCCATCCGCAAATAGTGCCATACCTCGCGTATTTGGCATTTCAACCCATTCAATTGCATCAACGTAAATGCCGAGGTACCAACCGTCGACTTGGTCTGGTGCAATACCTGTGATCAAGCAGAAGTTGCCCGTTACCATGAGCCTTTGAATATGGTGGGCATAAGCATACTTTAACGATTGATCAATCGCGTGCTTCATGCAATTCATCTGAGTTTGACCATCCCAAAAGTAATGAGGCAACGCTCGGTCTGCTGAGTAGTGGTTCTTGGTAGCGTAAGCCGGCATGTTCGCCCAATACACCGCCCGTATGTATTCACGCCACCCCAATATCTGACGAATGAACCCTTCAACCTGTGCAATATCAATAGTGGGTGCACCTTGCTTAGAAGATGCGTGATAAGCCGAAAGAGCTGCATCAATAACTTCGTTAGGGCTAAGAAGCTTACTATTTAACGAGAACGAGAGGCGGCTGTGATACAAGCTCCACTTTGAGTCGTGTTCCACTGTCATTGCATCTTGAAAGTGGCCAAATAGCGGCAGACAAACTTGGCAGAAGTGAGCGAGCAAAGACAAACTTTGCGCTCGATTCACAGGCCAAAGCAATTGGTCGCCAACTTGTCCTATAGTTACTACTTGATGTCGTTCAATGCGCTCTAGGATAGGTGAGATATCGTTGGCAAACATCAAGGGTTGTGGCAGGTTTTCGATGTCCTGTTTCTTGAGTTTTTTACGGTTGTTCGCATCATAATTCCATTTACCGCCGACTGGCTTTCCGTCGTCTAAGAGAATGTCGAAACGCTTCCTCATTCGGCGGTAGAAATGCTCCATCATGATGTGTTTGTCTTTCGGAAACTGTTCTTCGATTTCGGAAAAAGGAAACATGAAGTGCTCGGAGTCGCAACTCCCTTTAAAAGTGTTAGGTAATTTGAGCTTGTTAAGTTGTTCTAATAGACGATATTCGTCTGGTCTCTGGTATTCAAATTTCTCGGCGTTAAACTCGTTTGTGTAGTGCTGAAGAACGGCATCAAGATCTTTGAATTGTGCCGTATCATCCAAGGTCAAATGCAACACTTGGTGTCCACGTTGTGTTAGCTCTTCAGCGAAATAACCCATAGCAGAGAAGAACGCCGCCACTTTTTGGATGTGCGAGGCAACATAGTCGGTTTCCTGCTTGAGTTCGGCGATGATGTAGATCACTTCATCACTGACATGAGCGAACCAAGAGTGCTCAATATTGAGCTGGTCACCTAAAATTAGGCGTACAGTTTTGTAGTTCATATTACGTCCTGTTATCGAGTTGACGTTGAAGCTTCATCATCCCGGTGCCACTTGTTGATAAAGGCGTGCTCTGGGTCATACATTTCTGTCTGCTTAACAAGATCGAAATGACGGGATTTAAATTGTGATTGATGGGCTACGCTTTGTTTGTTGGCGTTCTGGGGAGCTTGTGGATTCAACGCTCCAGCGATATAAGCCCAATTCCCCCAATTCGATGCCACATCGTAATCGATGAGTTGGCTTTCGAAATAAGCAGCACCGTGGCGCCAATCAATACCGAGCTCATGAATCAAGCAGCTTGCGACTAGCTGTCTGCCTCTGTTAGACATATAACCCGTTGCGTTAAGCTGGCGCATGCAGGCATCAACAATAGGGTAGTTGGTGTTGCCGCTTTTCCATCTAGCAAAGCTTGCTCCCGTATTGGTATCGAGCAATTGTTCGTTCGACAGATCATTAGACGCTCGACCAAACAGCGACGTCCCGAGCGTTAGACACTTCCAATAAAAATATTCGCGCCACAACAACTCAAAGTAAATCCAATAGGTAGAATCGTTCGCGCCACGATGCGCTTCGAATTGTTTTAAGTGGCGGTAAATGGTTTTTGGCGATACACACCCTAATGCTAGCCATGGCGAAAACTTAGTAGAGTTTTCGATGCCATCTAATGCGTTTCGAGTCTGTTTGTAGGTACCAGCATAGTCATTTGAAAAGTAGCTTTCTAAGTGGATTAACCCTGCCGTTTCGCCGCCTACGTAGTCGCCTATATCTGAGGCTTCCGATTCAAGTATCGGCTCTCTATAGGGGTAAGTAGCGGTTTGTGGCGCTGGTGGAAGGTACGCTACTACACTCTCGTTTGTGTTGATCTCTAGACGTTCAACTTGAAGACGGAACTTGGTGAACGAGCGAGGCAGCTTGGTAAGTTCAAAAGGGAACGCATCACTCTCAAACAGAGTTGTGTGATGCTGCTGAGAGATGAATAAATCAGGACACTGCGTTAGCGTATCCTTTATTAACTGTCTCTCGTCATGGGCACAATGCGAACTGGCAAAAAAGTGTGTCACTTGCTGAGATTTGACGAGTTGAACTAAGTCCTCACTCTTATTTCGCTCTAACACAAAAAGGCGTTGTCCAAGACGTGCCAGATTCAAAGCTAGATCATTAATCGCTTGTTTAATGAAAAGGTGACGATGCGCTCCATTATGCTGTTCTTGGGATAGTCGAACAGAATAAGTAGAAAGCTTTGGTTCAATGGCGACGCATAGTAGTTCATCGACCAGCTGCGACGCCCGATGAAGTAGTGTGTTGTCGTTGATTCTTAAGTCATTTGTAAAAAGATAGAGACCAATCTTTTTCATGCTTACACTCGTGAATTGTTAATTATTAGACGCTTACGAGTTGATACGTTAACAAGATCACAAATGATGTCGGGAAAGAGGTAGTGTTTAGCCAGAGGAAAAGGAACGATTATAAAAGGGTATTCAGCCAATCGGATTATGCCAACCAATAATACCGATAGAGGTTGGCAATACTGAGTGCTTTAGCCGTTTAACAGAAAGCTGCTATTCCATCGGAACGACCAAGATATCAATCGGAGAAGTGTCGATTATCTGTTTCGAGTGGGAAATGAGCTTATGCCAAAAATCATGGTGATGGCCGCACATCAATAGGTCAACGTTATTTTGTGAGATAGTATTCTTGAGCTTATCGTTCAGATCGCCCGTACCTACAAAAATATGCTTAATAGGGTGCTTTGCGTAAGCCTCGAACTCCTTCAAGTGGTTAACGGCATCTTGATTGATGGGTAAATCCCCGTCGTTTGCTTGAATATCAACTAGCTCAGGGTAGATTTCTCCATGCGTACCATCGATGTAGACAAACGAAATACCCGCATCGAGTTTATCCGCGAAGAAAGTCGCTCTATCAATCAGTACTTTGGTGTCGTCAGACAATTCAACGGCGACTAGAATATGTCGGTATTCCATAATTTAAGCCTTTTGTTGTGGGTTATATAACAAGCATAGTTTTTGTTGGCGCAAATGATATCGAAGAGGTCTCATATTAAGGAAAATCATCATTCAAAGATCTTATAAAGGCTATCCTGTATATAGCGCTTTGATTGATAAGAAATTTACAAAAGGTTGATATAGTGGATGAAGCGCTAGCTTATGCTGTTATATAGGCTTGAAAGATCAATGCGCCACCAATGAAGAGGCATCAATGACAGCATTACTCACCATTCCCACTCGAACACTTGGCTTTGATTACGATATCGAGATTCGTGATTGGTCACAAAAATTGCTTGGCTTCCATGTGTTTGAAGACGGACGACGTCCACTCGATGGTGGTATTGGGTTAAGCCTTAATCTCATAGAGCAATTTGATGTTAACGGGCGATGGTTAGAAACTCTGCCAGCACGCTACCGTGAAATCACAGATAACTTTCCAGAATATCAGTACCAAATGTTATGGTTGGCGGCTAACACCTATGAAGCGGTGCAACTGTTGGAGTTACGGCCTGTGATCTTGGCGCTGATTTGCATGAAGTACAGTGTTGATAACCAGAAGGCTTTGGAACTGAGCCGTTTAGGGCAAAAGAAGATCTTGGCTAAGCTTGGTTTAGACAGCAGCAAAGCGACGCTAAAATTTATCGATAAGCTTGAGCTGCACTACAACGTTGGCGATGAACTCGACCATATCGTGCGAATTCTAGAGCCGCTGCAAAGACGTGTTCTTAAGTTTAAGCACTACTCCAAGGTTGGCTACACGGCACTGCGTTTGGACCAGGTACACCCATTTTTAACTGGCAGTCGATTGGGCATTGCAATGGTTGAAGAGGGTAGACTCAACTCTCCGTCGAAGATGGCCATGTTCCAAGATGCAATATTGTTGGGACAGGATTTAGAGATTGATGATCCTTTACGTTCAATAACCAGTCAGAACTCGTTCGCAATGTTCGAACAACTCCACGACCGACCGTTGGACTGAGCAGCGTCAAATGCGACGTTTAGAAGGCAGTCGCCCTATGGACATGGATATCCCGTATCCGGTACCTTTGCTTGGGAATGAAAACATTCACCCAATTACGGATTACTTTGATCTTGAGAAAGAGGGCATCGAACAAAAGCACTGTATTGGCGTGTATCATAATCGCATTATGAGTGACCGCTATGTAGTGTTTCGAATGATGAAACCTCAGCGCTTAACCATAGGTTTACGTCGTGTTCCAAATAAAGCGTTTCCGTTTGAGATTGACCAAATCTGTGGAAAAAGAAACGCGCCACCGACTGAGGCAGCTCGCCAAGTGATTCACGATTGGTTGGAAGCGAGCAAGCAAATGTACCCCAACCGACATTGGTTAAAGTAGACTGGGTAAAGTAGAAGGGAAGCTATATGTATCAACAAGGCGATTTATGCCCACATTGTGGTTTGATTATTGCGATGCCAACAGACTTACAAGCCGAGTGCTTAGGTTGTGGAGAAGAGATTAACCAAGACGCAGACTATGATCATTATGAGGAAGAAGAGTAGCGTAACACTGCTTTAATGTGAGTTGTTTAATTCACTGGCTCTTATTTCTATCGTTCGTATTTAAAAAGGAAGTTTAAATGCAAAAAGTCGTTTTTAGACAATGTGTTCAGCACTCTCCACATTGGCAAGAGCTCGAACGCCTTTTTCAAAGTGAATGGTCGGACTTTGAGTTTCAATCGGCCTATCCAGAACACTCGGACCCAGCCAATATTCATCTACCACCAGTGATCGTGGTCATTCGCGAAAATGTTGTCATCGGTGGCTTAGCGTATTCCCACTTTCAAGAACCTCATCAAGTGAGAGATGTCGTCTGGATTAACGCTGTTTATGTCGATAAGAAATGGCGAGGCCAAGGCATTGCGAGTGAATTGATTAAGCGAGCGGTTGAACAGATGCCAGCCTTCTACCAATCTAAAACCGCAGAACACTCCTCGTCTAACCTTTATGCCTATACCAACATACCGTCTTTATACCTTTCTCTTGGTTGGTCGAGCGTCAATATCGATACCGACCCAGAGCATCATGTGATGTGCGTTTCTATTTAAGTTGGTGAATCAGCGCAATTGCAATTTATCGAGTTGGTAGTAACACACGGTTAAATACGCTTACTGCTGCTCTAAGTACCTGTATTGGCAGGTTACTGCCCTCAAATAACTTTATGTCACACTGTCACTTATGGTGTTGCGAGTTGGCAATGCGACTTGCTGCGATAACGCAAACTTAACGCCGACTTTATCTATCACGAACAGTGTCGCAGAGCCGAAATCCAAGTCGTTAGTTACAAATCGAGCAATACTTCATAGATGGCTTCCTTAGCCAAAAATAGCAATGTCACAGCTTCGGAACGAATCATCCCCAACTTCACCATAAACTCTATCTAGTCAACGTTTGCCTCTAGCCTCTGATGCGCAAAGCCCAGTTGTTGTAACTCCTTCGCGACCAAATAACGCCCTGCAAAGTATTCGGCCTTCCTTTTGTCGACCGAATGAGTAATTGCGATGGGACAGTACACGTTAGTTTTATCAAATAGCTTGTTATTGAAGTGCTGTTGCTCAAACTGCGCGATATGGATATCAATCTGTTTATCTTTAAAGCCCAAGTCTGTTTTAAAACTGAACTCATCGACCACAAAAGGATGATCCAGTGGTAATGGGTGAAAGGTGCTGTTCTTTATTGGCTTAACCATTTTGCAACAAGGTGAATAAGCCGTAGCAAGCGCATGTGATTGATCGTAAGAACGCTAACCCTTTAAATTATAGGGAAAAAGCTCGTGTGGCATACAGTTTAATCTAAATGAAAATCGTTTGCATTTGAATCTTTGCAAGTGTATAAAAGCGTGTCTGTTAATGATTTTATGAATATGTTCGTATTTCATTGATTTTTTAGTGAATGATGTGTTTTAAGGTTGAAGATATGCTCGAAGCAAAGGGACTCGGTTTTAGCGTAGGAGATAAGCAATTGCTCAAGACATTTGATGTGTCGTTTGAGCAAGGAAAAATTTACGCTTTAGTTGGGCACAACGGCTCCGGGAAATCGACCTTGTTAAAGTTGCTCGCTAAGCAACAGCACGCCACTTCTGGTGATATTTTTCTTAAAGATAAACCTGTCGCTAAGTGGTCAGATAAAGATTTCGCTCAGCAAATTGCCTACTTACCACAACATTTGCCCGCAACCGATAGTCTATCTGGCAAAGATCTCGTGAGCTTTGGTCGTTACCCTTGGCATGGCTTATTAGGTCGACTCTCAAGTCAAGATAAGCAATACGTTAAAGAGGCGATGCAACTCACCGACACAACACAATACGCGGATCGTTTAGTTGATACTTTGTCGGGTGGTGAACGCCAGCGTGTGTGGCTTGCGATGTTGTTGGCTCAGCGCACCAAATACCTATTGCTCGATGAGCCGCTAGCTGCGCTCGATATTGGTCATCAGATTGAAATGCTGACATTGATTAAGCAATTGAGTGAAACGTTAGAGATCGGTGTCATCATTGTGATACACGATATCAACATGGCGGTACGCTTTTGTGATCATATCATTGCCCTTCATAGCGGGGAGCTATTGGTCGAAGGCGAGGTGGATGAGGTGTTCAAAGAGTCGATATTGAAAGACATCTATGGTGTACCTATGCACATTACTCAGCACTCGGCGGGTTATCCAGTCGCAATGCCCGGTGATTTGGAGCCAGCATGATGTTTAGCCGTTATCTTCAACCTAGCTTTGGTCGTATGAACATCAGGCACTCCGTTGTTTCGAGTCTTGTTTGTGCGAGCTTATTGGCTGTTATTCCTGTTTCCGCTACTGAAAAAGACATGCTTGATGTTAGCGCAGCTCCAAGCCCGCGCTTAGTTTCGATTGATTGGACTCATACCGAAACGCTTTTGGCATTGGGTGTAAAGCCAGTCGCCGTGGCTCAAATACCCGATTATAACTCATGGGTAAAATCCCCTGAGATTCCTCAAACCGTTGCTGATGTTGGCTTGCGAACGCAGCCAAACCTTGAACGTATCCATGAGCTTAAGCCAGACAAGATTTGACTCTCTCCAATGTTTTCAACGTTAGAGGCTCAACTCAGCAAGATTGCGCCAGTTACGACGATTGGCTTATACCGAAGTGGTGACGTGGACTGGTCTGCGTTAGAGGTTGCCACTCGGAAGTTAGCTGAAGTATCTGAAAAAGAATCCCAAGCAGAAGATCTGATTCGCGAAGCTAACGACGAAATGGAGCTTCTAGGATCACAATTACCAAGCGATGCTCCTGCTATGTTGATGGTCCAATTCATGGACACAAACCACGTTCGTGTATTTGGAGACAACAGCCTCTATAAAGCCTCGATCAACAAGATTGGCCTACGATCAGCGTGGAAAGGGCAAACCAATGCCTGGGGATACAGCTTGGTTGGCATTGATCAATTGATCGGTGTCGATGGGCAAATCGTGATTATTTCTCCGATGCCTGCGGGCACCGAAGAGAGCCTTAAAACAAATCAGTTTTGGCAATACATAGTAAAGGAGTCGGGCTACCCAGCGTTACAAGTTCCCGCTGTTTGGAGTTTTGGGTCTATTCCTTCTGCTACACGCTTTGCTCGTTTTATTGTGTCTGAATTGAATCAAGGAGAAGTGCAATGAGAGCTCTCTCGTTTGGTGTTTTGACACTGTTAATGGTGTCTACGCTGGCACTCATCGGCCAACACTTATCTGTCTCTCAGTTTGGACTGAGCCGTCTATCGAGTTTGTGGAGTGCAGACTTTTCTTCTCCTGATTCAGTGAAACTGCATTTGGCGTGGTGGCCAAGGCTGTTTACCACACTGTTGTCTGGCGCAGCGCTCGCCGTTGCGGGTGTATTGATGCAGCAAGTGCTTAGAAACCCATTGGCATCGCCTTCGACTTTAGGTGTTGCGAGTGGTTCAAGCTTTGCCCTTATGTTGGCGACCTTGTATGCACCTTGGCTTTTAGAGTGGTCGTATTCGTTGGTAGCCCTTATTGGTGGCATTTCTACGATTGGTTTGGTGTTCGCATTGTTTTGGCGACGCGCCTTGTCTCCCACTGTGGTGATTGTTTCTGGTTTAGTGGTCAACCTCTATTTTGGCGCGGTGAGCACCGTCTTGTTGATGATGAACCAAGATAAGCTCAATGGTTTGATGATTTGGGGCGCAGGTTCACTCGTCCAAAGTGGGTGGGAGGATGTCCAGTATCTAGCGCCGCGTTTGATTATCGCAACTCTTGCCGCGTTTTTATTCGTAAAGCCTTTAAGTTTGCTCCAGTTATCAGAGCAAGGTGCTAAGAGCTTAGGTGTTTCATTACCTAAGTTAAGAGTTGCTTGTCTCGGATTAGCAGTATTCCTAACGGCTTGGGTTGTTAGTGTTGTGGGTGTTATCGGGTTTGTCGGTTTAGCCGCGCCAGCGCTAGCGCGTTTAATGGGTGTACACCGTTTAGTACCTAAGTTATTGGTTTCGATGGTACTTGGTGGTCTGTTATTGAGCCTTACTGACCTTCTTATACAACAGCTGCCGGGCATTATGTCGATGTTCATCCCAACAGGTGCGGCAACCGCAGCTCTAGGCGCGCCATTGTTGTTGTGGTTATTGCCTAAGTTATCAATGAAAAGCCAGTCACAAACCCAGACTGTCTTAACGCGTCATAAGGAAGTGGCATCACGTTTAAACAAACATGCCGTGGTGTTGGCGAGCCTATCGATTGTTCTGTCGCTGGTGGTGTTCAGTTTATTTTCGGTACAGACAGAAGGTTGGCGCTGGTTATTTAAAACTCAAGATTGGGCGATGCTTGAATGGCGATTACCTAGGTTAGCCGCGGCAGCATTGGCGGGTGGTATGTTGGCGGTCGCTGGCACGATCGTTCAACGCTTGAGTGGCAATCCAATGGCGAGCCCTGAAGTTATCGGTATCAGTTCGGGTACGGCGTTAGGTTTGATCATCACAATCTTTGCCGGGCTTGGAAGCAGTGTTATTGGCTTATATGTTGGTGGGTTCATCGGTGCGGTATGTACTTTGGGCATCATTGTATTGCTCAATCAGAAGTCTGGCTTCCAGCCTGAAAGAGTGTTGCTGACAGGTGTCGCGATAACGGCATTAATGAATGCAGTACAGAGCTTTGTTTTAGCGGGCGGCGATCCAAGAAGTTATCAAGTTTTGGCTTGGTTAGCAGGTTCAACGTATTACGTTACCGAAGCAACGCTTGTTCCGTTATTTATATCGTCGGTTGTATTTATCTCGTTAGGTTTTCTCTGTACGCGATGGTTGGATGTATTGCCACTAGGGCAGGCGAGCGCACAATCTCTAGGTATCAACGTTTCAAAATCTCGAATTCTATTGTTAGTGCTAGTGGCATGCTTAACCGTAAGCGCAACACTGGTGGTTGGCCCGTTGAGCTTCATTGGGTTGATGGCGCCGCACATGGCTAGGCTTTTCGGATATAGCCGTGCCAAAGAACCCCTTATCTGCTCTTCGCTAATAGGTATGGCATTGATGCTGTTCTCAGATTGGCTTGGTAGGCAATGGCTTTAGCCACAAGAAATTCCAGCAGGTTTAGTGGCTTCGATTATCGGCGGCATGTATCTGATGTGGGGGCTGAGAAGGCTTTAGTTTTTCAACTGATACTGACTTATTGAATCAGTCGAATGTAGATATTTCCTATTCAAGTGCCAGAGCTATTTGCTTGGTGATTGGCAAACATACAGAGCCTATTTTTACGCTTTTATATCTGAATTTAATGGCGCTATTTAAACAGTTTAGCGGGGTGTCATTCGTCTATGCGTATTAAGGTTATTGTCTAGCTGGCGTAGACCGTATTTTCAAATTCCATAACGGCGGCCTTATTACATTAATGGCTCTTCTCCGCTTAGATGAGTCTATAAACTAACAATAAAACCGCTAACACATTGATTTACAATCGCTTCCCACCTTATATATCAGTGTTGTAGTTTGTCGTTATTATCTTCCGCTCTATTTAACTTTAAAGGCCAATCCGTACAGTCTGTAACGCTTGAAGAAAGCTCTCATTCAGTACTCGTCAAGTGCAAGCGAGATAGACGCTGTAAAGTTGTTGATCCTGAGACTGGAGCTCCGCGCACCGTCGACCACTACGTTCACCGTCGCCTGTCGGATTTACCTGTCAGTGGTCGCCCTTGCGTTATAGAAATTGAATTGGCTCAGACAAGGGATAGGCTCGGCCGAAGGTTGATTGAAGAGGCTGATTTTGTTGATAAGGGGAGTCGTTATACAAAGAGGTTCTGTCACTTTATTAGTGGACTGTGCCGCTATATGAGCATCCACGCAGTGTCGAAGCATTTAGACATACGCTGGGAAACCGTGAAAAATATCGATAAAGCATTCCTTCTCTCTACCTTGCCTGCTTTAGAGCCTAAGAAGTTGACCAACCTTGTTCATATTGGCGTTGATGAAGTCGCCAGGGCTAAAGGCCATGATTATATGACCGTCGTTTATGATCTCGTTTCAGGACAACTTATTTGGGTTGACCATGGGCGGACTTCAAACGTACTCATCAACTTTTTTGAACAATTATCACCGCAAACGAGAGACGGCATCCAAGCGGTATCAATGGATATGGGGCAATCTTACCAATCAGCAGTGAGAAACGCTCTTCCGAATGCAGACATCGTTTTTGACCGGTTTCACGTTATGCAGAACTACTCTCTTCTGATAAGGAAAGAGCGTAATAAAGCGTTTAGGAAAGGAACACATGACGAGAAGAAAATGCTTAAAGGGACGCTATTTTTACTCCTCAAAAATGCGCCGAAATTAAGCGATAAGCAGTCAGATAGGCTAGATGATTTACTGGAAAGCAATAAGACTCTTTGTACGATTTATATGCTCAAAGAGCAGCTTCAAGCCTTATGGGATGAACGTAATTTTGACTTGATGATCGCAGCGCTTGATGCGTGGTGCCAGCTTGCTAAAAAGACGAGGATCTTATCTCTCATCAACTTTGCAGACGCGCTTTGGGAGAGAAGAGTTGGGATCTGCAACTATGCAAAATATAAGCTGACGAATGCCCGAGTGGAAGCAGGGAATGTATCGATAGGTCTTCTTAGACGGAGAGCCCGAGGAGTAAGGGATACTGATTACTTTAAATTGAAGATTAGACAAACCTCAATCCTAGAAACTCACTCTACCATTTATCCGGAAATCAAGCTCATCTAAGCGGAGAAGAGCCATTTC
>AAZW01000056.1 GCA_000169995.1 Vibrionales bacterium SWAT-3
GGCTTATGCGATGACGATTCACAAATCTCAGGGCAGTGAATTTGATCTGACCTTAATGATCCTGCCGCCAGATTTCAGTCCAATCTTGACACGAGAGCTTATCTACACAGGTATTACGCGTGCGAAGAAACGACTGATGATGTTCAGTGATACTAATGTATTAAAGCGTGGGATTAAGGTGAAAACAGAGCGAGTGAGTGGTTTAGGAAGCCGCTTAACTAGCTAAAGGTGATTGGGGTACATGTACAAAGCAACCATCCCTGGTTGCTTTGAGCGTGCTAGGAATCAGTGCCTAAAAACGCTCGAGTAAACGATATGTGGTTTATCTTGTATTTTGCTTGGCAATTCAAAATAAACTCTTTTAGATTCTCGCTCACAGGGAACACGCAGTGTACGTCTAGCCCTTCTAAGAATTGGTTATCAGCCATATCCCAAAAACTTTGCAGCGAGTTACAAACAATGGTTCTCATATCAATGTTGCTCTTTTTGCTGTTTATATCAACGACCAGACATCAATCGCCTGCTGATCATTAACGGGTATAGCAATCCGTGCAGTAACCATTTCGATTCGCTCAAATGATTTGTGTCATAGGGCAGTCGATGTGGTCATTCCAATAAAAACATTTGTTATTTTGTTAAAGCGACCAAATTCTAAACAATTTTGTTTGTGAGTTAAAGTGCATACCTAATAAATCTCATATAGAAAACGATTACATTTGCAATTATTTTTCCTTTGAAGTGAGATTTTAGTCCAAAACTTTATTTACACATTTAACGCTAAGATTTTTGAGTTACGTTGATAGTTGTACAGCCCCTGTTTTTCCATCGGTAGCTCATCAACTCCGATCTCGTAAAACCCTTGTTCACGGAACCAATGCAGGCTATGTGTGGTTAAAACAAAAATTTGGTCGATATCACGAGACTTCGATTGATGACGCATGTAGTCCAGTAATATTTGCCCACGGTTGCCATCACGATAATCAGGATGAATAGCCACACAAGCCATCTCCGCCATATGATCTTCCGGATATGCGTAAAGCGCTGCGCAACCGATAATCAGCCCGTCTTTTTCAATAATGGTAAATCGGTGGATTTCTTGCTCCAGCTGTTCTCTAGAGCGGCGTACTAAGATACCTTGTTCTTCAAGTGGACGAATGAGGTCAAAGATGCCGCCAATGTCGTCGATCTGAGCTTGTCTTACTTGCTCGGCGCTCGCCATCACAACTTGGGTTCCAATACCATCGAAAGAGAACAGCTCTTGGATCAGGGCGCCATCCACTTTGTAGCTGATTAAGTGGCAACGAGGTACGCCCGCACGACAAGCGGAAATTGCTCCCTTTAGGAAGCGCATGGTCCCGGTGCTCATGTCTTCAACTGGATTCTGATCTTCGGTTAAGCGCTCTAGAATGAGTTTAGCGTCTTTAGGAAAGAGCTCGGCGAGCACATTGCCGTTTTGATCTGTCACCCCTTGCTCAGAGCAAAAGCCAATGAGCTTGTCGGCTTTTAAACGAATGGCTACTTGGGTTGCAACCTCTTCAGAAAGCAGGTTAAAGCTTTCGCCTGTTACAGAACTAGCAATCGGGCCAAGCAATACAATAGATCCTTGGTCGAGTGTGCGATTAATCCCTTCGATATCGATTCGACGAATACGCCCGCTATGGCAATAGTCGGTGCCATCATCAACTCCCAGCGGCTGTGCAGTAATGAAGTTGCCACTCATCACGTTGAGTTGAGTGCCCGCCATTGGCGTGTTGTTTAAGCTCATTGAAAGGCGTGCGGTGATGGCAAGTTGAAGCTGTCCAGCAGCCTGCATAGCCACACCCAGAGCGTATTCATCGGTGACTCTAATGTTCTTGTGATAGGGCGTGTGGCAATCTTGTTTCGCCAGTAGCTGGTTGATCTGTGGTCTTGCACCGTGAACGAGAACAATCTTTACTCCAAGGCTGTGGAGCAGAGCGATATCACTAATTATGTTACCAAAGTTCTTATCGGCAACGGCTTCGCCTCCCAACATTATGACCATGGTTTTGCCACGGTGTGCGTTAACATAGGGGGTTGATTGTCTAAAGCCTTTTACTAGCGCTGTACTTCTTAATTTCACAGAACAAGTTCAATTTGTTTATTTATTCGATAATTTAGCATTTAAATTCAAAACTAAACAACATATTTTTGGAATAAAGCGCAAACAATTCTCATCTAGGCTTCATTATCTAAAGTGTCTCAGTGTAGAATGCGCACAGCATCTTCATGAGTAGTAACCGAATGCCGCAAGCTTCAGCACAAAAGAATAAAATCGATCAGATTACTAAAGGCCTCTACACTGAGGCTGAACAGCGCAATCAATCTCCATTGAAGCGCAAGATCATAGAGCGTTGCCTGATGGTGTTGGCTCTGGTCGGTTCGTTTGCTGTCGTATCGCTTTATGGTGATGTCATCACTCGTTTGCAAGACGCTGCAACGCCAAATCATTTGCTGTATGGCACTTGGATTGAGCAAGATGTGGCTCATTATGCGACGGATGAGTTTGTGTTGAATGCCAATGGAGTGTCTGTCGCTGGTTCGATTATCGCGACCAGTTTTGAATTTGACGGCAACTACTTCGAGTATAAAGCGGGAGATAAGACGTACCGCTTCCGTATGACCAATTCTGACAACACAGAAATGACGCTGGATTCAGAGAGTCATTACAATCCCGTCTTTCGTTTAAAAGGCCACACTGATAACTCCGTCCGATAGGTTATCTTCTTGTAAACTCTTACAAACTAAGATTGTGTTATCTGATCGTTTTTGTCATCCTCGATAGATAGAATTTTTAGGATGACTCTTGTGATTAAAAAATGGCTTCCCCTTGTCGCTGCCTCCGTTTTATTTGGCTGTGCTCAACCCACCGATCTCGCTCAACAACATCTTGATGATGAATTTCCTCGCACCTTAAATAAGGTCGATCAGGTTGAATCCAATAAACCAAGAGACTACACCGCATTTGCTGAACAAGCCGAGATGGTGGTATCTAAATCCCCTTCGATGGCAAAAATCTATGAACCACTTTATCAGCAACTCAATGAGTGGGCGCTGCAAAGCGGTGATACAAGCCAACTAGCAAACTTTGGCGTTCAAACGGCTCAACTGGGTGGTGGCGATAAGCAAGGCAATGTTTTGTTCACGGGCTACTTCTCTCCAGTGATGGAATTGCGCCATGAAGCCAATGAAGAGTATCGATTCCCTGTTTATGGGCTTCCTGACTGCGATCAAAATTGCCCAACTCGCGAAGAAATCTACAACGGCGCTCTAGAAGGTCAAGGCCTTGAACTTGGCTACGCTGCTAACCGAATTGACCCATTTATGATGGAAGTGCAAGGCAGTGGCTTTGTGCATTTTGGCGATGATGACACGTTGCAGTATTTCGCTTACGCGGGTAAGAACAATAAGGCTTACGTGAGCATTGGCCGTGTGCTGATCGAACGAGGGTTAGTTCCCCGTGAGAAAATGTCGTTGAAAGCAATCAAAGAGTGGGTATTGGCGAATGAGCCTGAAGTGGTGAAAGAGCTGCTTGAGCAAAACCCGTCTTTCGTATTCTTTAGCGCGAGAGATGACTTATCGGTAATGGGTAGCGCAGGCATTCCACTGTTACCAATGGCCGCAGTTGCGGGAGATCGCTCTATCTTACCAATGGGAACGCCGATTCTTGCAGAAGTACCGCTATTAAATGCTGATGGCACTTGGAGCGGAGCACACCAACTAAGATTGTTACTGGTTTTAGATACGGGCGGTGCGGTTAAGCAAAACCACTTTGATCTTTATCACGGTATGGGCCCACGTGCAGGTACTGAAGCGGGCCACTACAAGCATTTTGGTCGAGTGTGGAAATTGGGCTTAGATGGCAGTGCGACGGAAGCACCTTGGGCTTTACCACCTGAAAAGGTCGAGTAAACGACAATAAAATAGGGCATTGAAAGCGAATCGCTAATCCCCTAGACTTTTTATTCAAGAGTGCGTATAAAACGCACTCTTTTCTTTTTCTCAGAAATAAATTGGCGGCAACAATGCGTGAATTGACCACTCCAGCTTCAGAAAACTATGACCAACGATTCGGTGGCACTCGTCGCCTATATGGTAATAGTGAAGTCGACATACTTAGAGCGGCACATGTGTGTGTGATCGGTATTGGTGGCGTAGGTTCATGGGCGGTTGAAGCGCTTGCTCGCACTGGTTTAGGTGAGCTAACGTTGATTGATATGGACGACGTGTGCGTGACTAACATCAACCGTCAGATCCACGCAATGTCGGGCACGGTCGGTAAGAGCAAAATCGAAGTGATGGCCGAACGCGTTAAGCTGATTAACCCTGAGTGTAAAGTTAACCTGATTGACGATTTCATCGGCCCTGACAATCAGGCGGAATACCTGTCGAAAGAGTTCGATTTTGTTCTCGATGCGATCGATAGCATGAAAGCTAAGGCTTCGCTGTTGGCGTATTGCCGTAGTAACAAAATCAAAGTGATCACCACTGGTGGCGCGGGTGGTCAAGTCGACCCGACTCAAATCAAAGTGGCTGATCTGACTAAGACGATTCAAGATCCGCTAGCGAAGAAACTGAAAGACACTTTGCGTCGTCACCATAACTTCCCTACAAATCCTGCGCGTAAGTTCGGTATCGACTGTGTGTTCTCGACAGAACAGCTGAAATACCCGCAAGCTGACGGCAGTGTATGTGCTGCGAAAGCGACAGCTGAAGGTCCAAAACGAATGGATTGTGCGACAGGTTTTGGCGCAGCAACGGTAGTAACCGCGACTTTTGGTTTTGTTGCTGTTTCACGTATCGTAGAAAAGATCATTCAGAAGCACAGTAAGTAACTCGCTACTGTACGCCTAATAAGAATTTACTGGATAAAAAAATGATGTCATTCCCGAGCTCTCCATTTGGCAAAGAAATTACTAGTGATGATATTGTCGCAAAGATGCAGGCTTTCAACGGTTGGGAAGACCGTTACCGTCAAGTAATTCAATGGGGTAAGAAACTGCCAGTAATGCCTGATGAGCTGAAAAGTGAGCAGGTTGTGGTATCTGGTTGTGAGAGCCAAGTCTGGTTAGTTTCGCAGAACATCGATGGTGTTTGGTACTTTTTTGCCGATTCTGATGCGCGTATTGTACGCGGACTTATTGCGTTAGTGATGGCGGCATATGACGGCAAAACATCAGAGCAAGTTCAAGCGTTCGACATCGATGGCTATTTCGCAGAGATTGGCTTGATTACGCATTTGAGCCCTTCAAGAGGAAATGGACTTAAAGCGATTGTTGAGCAGATCAAGAATCTCTCCGCTTAAATGTCTATTTGTTTGAGAACTCCTTTCTGTTTGAGAGCGTGTTCGTTTAAGAACTTCTTAATACAGATAAGCAAGCGACAGTATTGAAAAGAAACGGTGCCCAATGGCACCGTTTTTCGTTTTAACGGATAACTGAATACGTCGAGAGAAGAATTAGAAGTGGAATTCAGCGCTAATTGCGTAACCGTTCTCGATAAGTTTTGCTTCGTACATGGTGTATTCAAGAGCAACACGAGCAGGACCAATCTTCACACCAGCACCCACACCGTAGTAAACATCGTTGCTGTCGCCTAGGTTACTTTCAAAGTGACCGATACCAGCACGACCATAAATATCAAAGATTGTGATTGGCAAAGAAACTTTTGCACTTGTTAACCATGCGTTTGAGTATAGGTGCTCGAAGTCTTTGTTCGTATCAACAAAATCTGCATAACCCGCTTCGATAGAAAGCAGGTCATTAAATGCGTAACCCAAGTATAAGTTGTAACCGCTATTTTGATCGGTCATGTCCACGTTTTCACTCTCTACTTGATACTCTGAGTATAAGTAGCTTGCACCAATGTATGGGTCAGCTGAAGCTTGTTGAGCGGCAGTTAGCATTACTAGAGGAAGAACGATTGTTTTAAGTTTCATTGTGTTGTCTCTATCTAAAAAATTAATGTGTAAAGTGCTATTCCGTCAGCTTCAGGTCACCCTTGATAAATGGTGATTCTCGCTATTCAGTCACGATCTTTAACGTGGTATCGGTGATTAAACGAGAACGGGGTGCATTGTCGTTTTTTTCAGAAATGACGCATCAATGAAGTCTTAGAAATCAATAAAAACAGATAAGTGACATATAAAGAAAATATAAAGTTACTACTTATCAATGGGTTATTTGTTTTTAATTTAATGCTAAAAAAGGAACTATTTTTGATGAGGGGAAGTCTGGTTCGAAGTCATTGAACCAGACATTAAGATCTTTGGTGGGGTTTTAGAGCATATCGACAGCTTTTTCTATCGCTGCGATCAGTTTGTCGACATCATCCATATTGTTGTAAATGCCAAAAGAAATTCGCACGGTTCCTTTTACGTTGAGCGCATCCATTAATGGGTGTGCACAATGATGGCCTGCACGAACGGCAATACCTTGTTGGTCAAGTAACGTCGCAATATCTTGATGGTGAACGCCATCCATCACAAAAGTAATAACGCTCGAATTGGGCTTATAACCGAGTATTTGGATGTCGTCCAATTGACTGAGTGCTTGATAAGTTTTGTGTTGTAGTTGATGGATATGATCTTCCACATCTTGTTGTTCAAACTGATGTAACCACTCGATTGCTGAACTTAAAGCGATAGCACCTGCTACGTTTGGTGTGCCTGCTTCGAACTTACCAGGCAATTCAGAAAACGTGGTGCCAGAAAAAGAGACGCGTTCGACCATTTTGCCACCGCCATGCCATGGCGGCATCGCTTCAAGCAATTCTAGTTTGCCGTAAAGTACGCCAATCCCTGCTGGGGCATAGAGTTTGTGCCCTGAGAATACGTAGAAGTCTGCGCCCAAAGTGGCAACATCCACAGGTTCATGAACGATACCTTGTGCACCATCGACGACAACCACGGCGTTCATCTCATGTGCCTTTTCGATAACGTGCTCAATCGGCTGGCGAGAACCCGTCACATTGGTTATCTGAGCCAGAGCAACAATCTTGGTTCGCTTCGTTAACAGTGTATCAAAAGCAGCAAGGTCGAATTCGCAATCAGATATCATCGGGATTTTGATGACCTTAGCACCGGTTTGTTCTGCCACGATTTGCCAAGGGACGATGTTGGCGTGGTGCTCCATTTCGCTCACCAGAATTTCATCGCCTGGTTGAAGGGTGCTTCTAGCGTAAGTTTGAGCGATAAGGTTGAGTGCTTCGGTGGCACCGCGAGTCCAGATAATCTCTTTCGATGATGTTGCGCCAATAAACTGAGCGACCTTGTCTCTAGCAGCTTCAAATTGGCTGGTGGCGTGCGCGGTTAAGCTGTGACTACCACGATGAACATTGGCATTCTGCTTGGAGTAATACTGGCTAATGGCATCAATAACTAACTGAGGTTTTTGTGTGGTTGCCGCGCTATCTAAGTAAATCAGTGGTTGCTGATTGATGGTTTGTGATAGCGCAGGGAACTGCTCTCGGATGTGATTGATATCAAGCATCTATTCTTACCTAAATCTTGGAAATTGGTGCCAGCGTTATGCTGAGCGGTATCATTATTTTATCGCGACTTATTGATTGGCGCAGGCTAATCTTGTTTTTTCCAGCTACTTTCTTGTTCTTTGACTTGTGTGAAGAGTGTTTGGTTAACGGGAACGTCGATTTGATGCCTATGTGCTGTCTTTAATAGAAAGCCAGTAATGAAATCGATCTCGGTTCTTCTTTGATAGAACATGTCTTGTTTCATAGAGGAGTTATTCTTTGCCGTCGCTTGAATAACTTTGTTCACGCTAGTTTCTAATTCGTCGAACGAACAACTAATGCCCTCAGCCTGCATAACTTGCGTTAGCTCTTCAATGATTGAGGTTAGAGTATTACTAAAGCGTGGTTCGGACAGCTCTCCATTCTTGATTTGCTCGAGACCAGTTAGCGGGTTGATTGCACAATTGATCGCGAGTTTGGTCCATAAAGCGGTATTTATTTCTGGGTTCCAGGTGACGTCAGGTAATGCGTGATTAAGGACATCGACTAAGAAGGCGCATTTTTCCCCAGCTTGATTAAAAGCCCCTAACTGAGTTTGACCAGCACCAGTGTGAATCACATGATTGCGATCGGGTTTGAATGCAGCTTGAGTGGTGGTCGCTAATATAACTGGATGAGTATTGATTTGATCAGCTATGGCATCGACAGCGCCCATGCCGTTGTGCATGAACATTAGGATCGTATCGGAGTCGATATGTTGAAGCAGTGGTGTGATAGCATCTTCGACTTGCCAAGCTTTTACAGTGAAGAGCACCAAATCGCTTTCTGAAAGCTTGTCTTTGTCGTTATTGCTGAAGGAAATCGAAGCTTGTTCGTCAAGAGATAGATCAACAGAAGGTTCAGAAGAACGACTCCACAAAGACACATTATGACCAGCTTGAAGCAGTTTTATTGCCCATAAAGCGCCAATCGCTCCGGGACCAACAATAGTGATGTTCACAGCAATACCGAGATAAGAAAGTAATGCTGCAAGGATAGCGAGGCATTAAATGAAAGCAATAAAAAATGGCACCCGAGGGTGCCATTTAGGAAACTTTCTTAGAAGTTCGATTAGAACTTGTAAGTTACTGCAACGTAGTGACCGAAACCAGATGATTTCAGCGCATCGCTATCTTTGATACCGTAAACGTCTTTGTAGCCTTTAAGACCGTAACCAACTGCGAATTGGTCTGAGTGCCAGTAGATACCGTTGTACATTGCACCGCCGTTGCTAGCTGAAGCGTACTCATCTTTCATACCGAATTGGTAATCAATGTAACCTTGGTAAGAGATGAATGAACCGTTCTCGAAGAAGTAGAATGGCTTGAACCAGTTCGCAGAGATTTGGTAGCCGTTCCAATCTTTACGGTTACCATCGTAAGTTCCGTAAAGGTTAACGCCTACTTTACCAAACCAAGGAACCATTACGTCAGAACCTAGACCGATCTTCTGGTTGTTTACTGAGAATGGGTTAGTTTTGTAATCTGTGCCGTCCCACTCCATAAGAGTAGCAACGTATAGCTCTTGTACTGGACCGAAAGAAAGGTCTTTACCAGTTAGGCCATCAATAGACATACGAGGTGCAAACTTCATGAAGATTTTAGGATCTCCAACTTTGTCGCTACCTTTGTCTGAAGTTAGGTTGAATACATCAACGTAACCGTATAGATCAAAGATTCCTGAACGACCGCCAAATTCCATCTCTAGGTAGTCATGAGATGATTCGCCAGGAAGCTCATCGAAAGCACCCATTAGGTTAAATTGAAGCCACTTGTAATCGTTTTTGTGGATGTCGCCGTCAGAATAATCTGCTGCCATTACTGGAGCAGAAGTCGCTGCAAGTAGGCCAAGAGTTAAAAGTGATTTACGCATAATGGAACTCTCTATGTTTGAAATAAGTAACCCGCTAATCCGTGCGTGTTTATATGTCCGAATGGCGAGCATCATAGCGATTTTGTTCTCAAATAAAAGTGAGACATAGTGAAAATTGCAATTATTAAAGTGATATCTATCACATTAATGATCTAAATGATGGAACTTTAAGGTAGAAATGCATCCTGATGCACTTCTAATTCTATTGATTTTGTGAAATGTGATTATTTTGTGTATTAATTGGTGAATTGATGCTCTAAGCAAACGATTATACTAAATTGAGTGATATGCATATCAAAATCAACAGTATTCCTTTCTATGTGATTTTCTCTCTAAAAGTGGATAAATCTGCCCTCATACAAACCCACTTCCTGATCTATTTTTAATCAACTTCGTAATGGTGGTGGAATCAATTGATGAGCAACCGGTGTGACGAGCGATAACCTATGAACTTTTTTGACTTGTTTCGATCACCGAGGATTTTAAGACGGTTCCCTACACGAAACACAGAGAGAGTGTGTTTTAAGATTTTTACTGAGCGTATCTTTTGTGTGACGAACCGGTCTAAATTTTGGAGAGAGACCGATGAAATATTCACGACTACTCGCTGTAGCGATTTCAGCACTGTTCATTGTTGGGTGTGACGACGATGACGAACCCACAACGCAACTTCAAGCTGTCCATGCATCTCCTGATGCTCCACTAGCGAACGTATTAATTGACAACCAAGCTCGTTGGAGCGGTGTGGATTATGCACAAGCCTCTGGTTATGCGGCGGTAAATCAAGGTCAGACATTTGTCCAGGTCGATGTACAACTCCCCGGTGATGCAGTGGCTACTGTTATCCCACAAAGCCAATTCGACTTGAGCGGTGATTTGGATTATACGGTTATGGTCGTTGGTGACGCTGATGGTTCGAACAACCCCGTGGAGGCCTTAGTAGTGACTCGTCCTGCTGAAGGGACCGCAACGAGTTCGACCCTAGACGTACAAGTAGTTCACGCTGCGACGGGTGTTGGCGATGTAAATCTGTATGTGACAGGACCGACTGATCCACTAGGTGCACCACTGGGGACCTTAGCGTACAAAGATTTCACCGATGTTCTAAATATCCCTGCAGGGCAATACCGTGTGAGACTGGAAACGGTCAGTGGTAACGCTATCGCATTCGACTCAGGGGAGATTACTTTACCCGCAGGCAGCGAATTGACGATTGCCGCTGTGCCGAGAGCTGATTCGAATAGCGCCTCACCTGTGAAGTTAATGGTTATGGATGGTAGTGGATCTTCGTTAATCTACGACATGGCTGAAACCGCAGAAGTAAGAGTAGGGCATTTAGTAGATGGCGCTCCAGATGTAGATGTTTTTGTCAACGGAGCAGCATTTGCACCGCTAGCTGATTTGATGTTCAAAGAGATCCGTGGGTTTCTCGATTTAGCAGTTGGAAGTTATGACATTGACATCTTCGCTGATGGCACAACGACTAATGCATTGATTAATGCGGATGGTGTCGCGGTATTTGCTGGTATGGATTACAGCATCTATGCAGTAGGGACAGTAAGTCCGCTCAACTTGGAACCTTTGGTTGTTCCTGAAAACCGTCGTCCGGTGGCGACCAGTGCAGTGTTAAATATTACTCACGCTGCTGCTAACCCAATTGTTGCATCTGTGGACATCTACTTAACAGAAAACGTGGGCATCGCTGGAAGTACGCCAGCGCTGAGTGATGTGAAGTTTAAAGACTATGCTAATGGTATCTATGTGGCCGCAGGCTCTTACTTTGTGACGATTACCGTTGCGGGCCAACCTTCTGTGGTGGCTATTGATTCTGCGCCTGCTACTTTAGCTGATGGTGTTGTATATCAAGTCGTGGCGATAGATGACTCGGCTGGCTCAGGCTTCAATCTTATTGTGAGTGACACAACAGACTAGCGCGTACGAAATCAATTGCAACAAAGTAAAAGAGGGTAGCTTGATGCTACCCTCTTTCTATTCTGTCTTCTTTTTCTCTTATTCGTTATTGGTTTTAGCTTTTTCTAGTAAATCTGTGAAAAAGTGGCGTAACGAATAGAGCATGATCAAACTTGGAATCACCATGAGTGCAGTCAATATAAAGAAGGTTGGCCAATCATTGAGGTAATCAACCAGCTCACCACTGAAGGAAGCTAAAGTGGTGCGGCCTAAATTCCCTAAAGAGGCAAGTAGAGCATATTGAGTCGCTGAAAACGCCTGTCCAGTTACTGCAGTCAAAAAAGAAACGAAGGCTACGGTTGAAAAAGCAGCTGTAAAGTTGTCAACCATAAGAGTGGCAACAAATAACTGTTCATTCGGTCCCACATGAGCGATCCAAGCAAACATTAAATTACTTGATGCCATCGCGACTCCGCCAATCATCAGCCCACGAACAATACCAAACCTTACATTGACCATACTGCCAATTAGCGTAAACAACATGGTCAGTCCCCAACCCACTAACTTTGAGTAGTAGCCAATCTGTTCATTGGAAAAGCCCACCTCTTTGTAAAACGTAATCGACATTCTCCCTAAGAAAGCTTCACCTATTTTAAAGAGAAAAACAAAGAGTATTAAAGTGAGAGCGACTCTCACTCCATTACGTTTAAAGAAATCCAAGAAAGGTTCTACGGTCGTAACCGTTAGCCAGGCCAAAATGGGGTTTCCTAAAAGTCGGTTGTGACGGATCTCCGCTTCTGCTTGTAGGTTACTACGTTTGGTCTTAGGCTCCCCGACTAATAATGTGAACATCATGAGAACGACTACGATCCCAGCCATGCCGTAGTAAACACCATTCCAACCGATGGCATCGGCGTTGATGAATGCGAGATACCCTGGTAGAGAATAGCCCGTCCACCAACCAACTACTGCCATTGCAGAAGCTTGTGGCAGTTTTGATGCTTCAGATTTTGGGAAGGTATCAATACGAAATGCATCAATCGCGATGTCTTGCGTGGCTGAGGCAATGGCAATAGCGAGCGCTAACATTGAGGTAAACGCTAAATTCTCAGCTGGATTGACGCCTGCGATAAATAAGGTGCCGATCAAAACAATGCTTTGGCAGAAAAAGATCCAACTGCGGCGCTGGCCAAGTATTGCATGAAGCAGCGGCAGTTTTACTCGGTCTACCAAAGGAGCCCATAAAAAGTTAATGGCATACACAGCAAATACACTACCAAAGTAGCCAATAGCAGCACGGGTTAAACCTGCGTCTTTAAGCCAACCAGACATGTTGGAGCCAATAAGAACCCACGGGAAGCCGCTTGAACAACCGAGCATGAACACCCACAGTAGGCGCTTATCGAGATAGCTACGGAAAGTCTGCATCCAAGAAAGAGAGGGAGTGCCTGATGACATAGGGCGTCCTTGTATAGAAAAACGCCCTTAAGAAATAAGGGCGTTACTTTAGATTACTTAAGAAGGGTCACTTTCGTGATGACGATTGGATCGACAGGGATATCTGACATACGGCCCATTCGCTTAGTTGGTATGGTTGCCATCTTTTGAATAACGTCAAAACCGTCGGTGACTTTACCAAATACCGCGTAACCCGGGTTGCCGCCTTTTGCGTTCAGGAAGTCGTTGTCTGCGTAGTTAATGTAGAACTGACGAGTTGCAGAGTCTGGCGCGTTAGTACGAGCCATCGCGATGGTTGCTGTGTCGTTCTTCAGACCATTACTGCCTTCATTCTTGATAGGAGCATACGTTGCTTGTTGCTGCATGTCTTGGTTGAAGCCGCCACCTTGCGCCATAAAACCAGGAATAACACGGTGGAAGATAGTACCTTCGTAACTGCCATCTGCTACGTATTTTAGAAAGTTCTCAGAACTAATTGGTGCTTGCTCGTGGTTTAGCTCGATCGTGAACTCACCTAGCGTCGTTTCCACGTTGACTTTAGGACTAGCCCACACGCTCACGCTTACTAGCATTAATGCGATAGAAGATAGAATACGACCCATTAGAAACGTTCCTTCATGTAAGTTTGTAGCTCTTGGTCATTAGCGATCTCTTTAAGCACTAAGTCGATAACGTCGTTAAGTACCATTGCGATATCGTCGTTTGATGCACTTAATGCACCAGTGCGAGTTGCTGTACCATTGAACGTCTTAACCAGTTTGCCTTCTGGTGTTTCAGCCGTAACTTCAAGTGTTACTTTACCGTCCATTTGGTTTTCCATAATGGTGTGTTCTACGGTAACTAGTGCTTCTTGAATTTCTAAAACAACAGAGTTTTCGCTGTTTACGCTGGCACGAAAGCCTTGAGACTCAAATTGCTGTGCGATAGCGTTTTCTAGAGAAATACGCATGTTCTGCTTAGCGTGAATTGGTTGAATGTTAGCGCGGCCGCTATCAACAAGTGCAACATACTGAGCAGCACGAACATCTTTACTGGTTAGTGTGTATGTTTTGCCTTGTACTAGGTTGCTTGAGCTTAGTGAAGCTTCTGGCATTACATTTATCTGTTCTTGCTGAGGGGCTGAACATGCTGTCAAAGCCATAATAGAAGCAGCCAAAATCAGTTTTTTCATTCCTTTATCCTTTCTAAATTCACACCAGAAGCTCGGTATCTTAAATTCTTGTGAAGCAGTCTACTGCTTATTTGTTAAAATTCGCAGGTTCCCTTGTTGCTTGTAATATCTCAAATTTTTGGTTTAGTTCAAGCGTTTCAACGTTAGCTTCACCAAATAATCTTGCGAGTTTGACATCGTATCCGAGGTGTCGGTTGCCAATAACAATTAATTTGCCTCCATTGCTAAGAACATGCTTTGCATCACAGAACATTTGCCATGCAATGTGATCAGTAATTGCCTGTTGTTGATGGAATGGAGGGTTACACATGACTAGGTATGTGCTGTTTTTCTTAAAACCGTCTAAACAGTTGTTAGCAATGAACTGGAAGTTGCCATCTTCACCAAGGTTATCTTTTATGTTTTGGCGTGCTGATTCTACGGCCATGAAGCTCTCATCAACACAAGTGATGCGAGCTTGAGGGTTCAACTGGCCTGCTTTAACACTTAAAACACCATTACCACAGCCAAGGTCGATAATATGACGTAGCTCAGGATCTTGAGGTATATGCTCTAGCATATAGCGCGCGCCTTGATCGAGTGCTTCCCCTGAGTAAACATTTGGTAAATTCTTTAGGCGGATATCTTCACCGTCGACATCCCATTCTACAAAAGGCTCAACTTTGTGAATTGGCTGGCAGTTTGGTGATGAGAACACCAAGCGGTGCTTTTTCTTCGCCAGTGACGTTTTGGTTTCACCCAAGTATTTTTCAAACAGATTCAGCGTTGATGTGTGAATCTCTTTTACCTTGTTGACACCGATCACTTGGCAACCTTCTGGTAAAGCTTGGCGCAACTGACTCAGTTGCCACACTAAATGGCGGTTGGTCTTTGGTAGCTGCATCAGTACCAGATCAATACCGTGAGGGATATCATCCATGGTGTTTAAAAAGTTGACTCGATTACACTGATTGCGCTGTAAGTTTTTCAGTCCGCCACGATGAGAGATAAACGAGTCGCTCATCATGGTCACATCGTGATCTTTTGAGAACCAAGCGGATAGGGCACCAAAGCTGTCGTTTAAGATCAGAATGTGTTTGCCAGGTTCAAGGTTCATCTCTTCGACATGGTTAATAATGTATTCGTCGCCCGCATCCCAAGCTTGAAGCGTTTCATTTGAACGTTTAGGGAAACGATGTAAGGTCAAAGTTCTATCGTGAAGGGTCAGTTCAGTTTTCATTACTTGGGATACTTATATGAGAAATAACAAAGATATTGTCTCAAATGCGGGCTGAACAAGATAGAGAAAACTCGACCAAACCTATGCTGTTCGCGATTAAATACTCAGACAGTGGCCTTGTTAGGGTTTATACTCACCCCACAGATAATGCCAACCCGTTATTAAGGAATCACAATGATCCAAGAAGTTATCGAAACAAAATTGCACAATGAGTTTTCACCAAGTCACTTGAATGTGGTGAATGAGAGCTACATGCACAATGTTCCGGCCGGTTCTGAGAGTCACTTTAAAGTGATTGTTGTGAGTGATGCGTTTGAAGGTTTGCGTCTTATTGCTCGTCACCGAGCGGTAAATAAAGCACTTTCAGAAGAGCTAGCGAACAATATTCACGCTTTATCTATTCATACTTATACAAAAGATGAATGGTTGAAGCAGCTCGATAACGTGCCAGACAGCCCAATGTGTATGGGTGGGGGCAAGTAATAAATTTAATACATATAAAAAGAGGTGGCTATGCCGCCTTTTTTATCGCCTAAATTATCTGTTTTTTGCCGTTATATCACTCAAACTGATGGTAAGTTAAACGTCTAAAAATACCTACAATGATTAATGTTTTTATTAACAGTGTTTCAACATAACTCATAAAATAATAGTTTGTGACAGAGTGTTAATCTCTTGTTTAAAACACCTTTCAAAAGCCAATTTATCTGTGCGGCTCGTCAAATTTATACATATTTAAGAGTCCATATGCTTCAAATCTCACCAAATAAACGCGCTATTCAAGTTATTGGTCATGGCATCAAGATGTCAAAAAATGCTAGAATACGGCACCTGATAAATCTCACATGATTTGTGTGAGAGTTTTATTAAGATAATGTTGCGATTTTGGTATCTCAAATTTACCAAGACCGGACACTGTAATGTCGTGTCTAAGGGCGATCTTAAAACGTCCTGAATTTACGCAATTAAAAGAATCTTTTTCCCGATAAAGTAGTGCAAGTGCGTATGATTACAATAAAGAAGGGTTTGGATCTTCCTATCGCAGGAACTCCTTCCCAGGTGATTAATGATGGTAAGTCCATCACTAAAGTCGCCTTGCTTGGCGAAGAGTACGTTGGTATGCGTCCTACGATGCATGCTCGCGTTGGTGATGAAGTGAAGAAAGGCCAAGTTCTTTTTGCTGATAAAAAGAACCCAGGTGTTGTATTTACTTCTCCAGCAAGCGGTAAAGTTATTGAAGTGAACCGTGGTGCTAAGCGTGTTCTTCAATCTGTAGTGATTGAAGTAGCAGGCAATGAGCAAATCACGTTCAATAGCTATGAAGCTAACCAACTAGCAGGTCTTGACCGTGAAACGGTTAAAGCTCAGTTAGTTGAGTCTGGCGCATGGACCGCTTTGCGAACTCGTCCGTTCAGCAAGGTTCCAGCAATCGATTCTGAAACTCAGGCTATTTTCGTAACTGCTATGGATACTAATCCGCTAGCAGCTGAGCCAGAATTAATCATTAACGAGCAGTCTGATGCTTTCGTTGCTGGTTTAGATCTTCTTTCAACTCTGACTAACGGTAAAGTGTACGTTTGTAAAAAAGGTACTAGCTTACCTCGTTCAGCTCAGTCTAACGTTGAAGAACACGTTTTTGATGGCCCACACCCTGCAGGTCTTGCAGGCACGCATATGCATTACCTATACCCGGTAAATGCAGAAAACGTAGCGTGGAGCATTAACTACCAAGATGTTATCGCATTCGGTAAGCTTTTCCTTACTGGTGAGCTTTATACCGATCGTGTTGTTTCTCTGGCTGGTCCAGTGGTAAACAACCCGCGTCTAGTTCGTACTCAAATTGGTGCTAGCCTTGAAGAGTTGACAGACAGCGAGCTAATGCCAGGCGAAGTTCGTGTGATTTCTGGTTCTGTACTAACTGGTACACAAGCAACCGGTCCACATGCTTACCTTGGTCGTTACCATCAGCAAGTTTCTGTTCTACGTGAAGGTCGTGATAAAGAGCTATTCGGCTGGGCTATGCCTGGTAAGAACAAGTTCTCTGTTACTCGTTCATTCCTTGGTCACCTGTTTAAAGGTCAGTTGTTCAACATGACAACGACTACAAATGGTAGTGATCGCTCAATGGTTCCAATCGGTAACTACGAGCGCGTAATGCCTCTAGATATGGAACCTACATTGCTGCTTCGTGATCTATGTGCAGGCGACGTTGATAGTGCACAAGCCCTAGGTGCGCTAGAGCTAGATGAAGAAGATTTGGCATTGTGTACCTTTGTATGTCCAGGTAAGTACGAGTACGGTCAACTACTTCGTGAATGCCTAGATACGATTGAGAAGGAAGGGTAATTTTCATGGGCCTTAAAAAGTTTCTTGAAGACATCGAGCATCATTTTGAGCCAGGTGGTAAACACGAGAAGTGGTTCGCGCTTTACGAAGCAGCGGCTACAGTGTTCTACACGCCAGGTCTTATCACAAAGAAAAGCTCGCACGTTCGTGATAGCGTTGACTTAAAACGTATCATGATCATGGTTTGGTTCGCGGTATTCCCAGCAATGTTCTGGGGTATGTACAACGCGGGTGGCCAAGCTATCGCTGCACTTAACCACATGTACGCAGGCGCTGAACTAGCATCTGTTATTGATGGTAACTGGCACTACTGGCTGACTCAAATGCTTGGCGCCTCCTTAGGAGCCGATGCTGGTGTTGGCAGTAAGATGCTACTTGGTGCGACTTACTTCCTACCTATCTACGCGACGGTATTTATCGTTGGTGGTTTCTGGGAAGTTCTGTTCTGCATGGTGCGTAAGCACGAAGTAAACGAAGGTTTCTTTGTTACTTCTATCTTATTCGCGCTTATCGTTCCGCCAACACTTCCTCTATGGCAAGCAGCTCTAGGTATTACCTTTGGTGTTGTTGTTGCTAAAGAGATCTTCGGTGGTACGGGTCGTAACTTCCTAAACCCTGCGCTTGCTGGCCGTGCGTTCCTATTCTTTGCATACCCTGCACAGATTTCAGGTGACGTAGTTTGGACTGCTGCAGACGGTTTCTCTGGTGCAACTGCGCTTAGCCAATGGGCTCAAGGCGGCGGTAGCGCACTAATGAACGTGACATCTGGTGAAGCAATCACTTGGATGGATGCATTCATCGGTAACATCCCAGGTTCTATCGGTGAAGTATCGACTCTAGCACTTATGATTGGTGCTGCGATGATCGTTTACATGCGTATTGCTTCATGGCGCATCATTGCTGGTGTAATGATCGGTATGATCGCTGTGTCTACGCTATTCAACGTGATCGGTTCTGATACTAACGCAATGTTCAGCATGCCTTGGCACTGGCACCTAGTTCTAGGTGGCTTCGCATTCGGTATGTTCTTCATGGCGACAGACCCAGTATCAGCGTCATTTACCAACAAAGGTAAGTGGTGGTACGGCATCCTAATCGGCGCAATGTGTGTAATGAGCCGTGTAGTTAACCCTGCATACCCAGAAGGCATGATGCTTGCGATTCTATTCGCAAACCTATTTGCTCCTCTGTTTGACCACGTTGTAATCGAGAAGAACATTAAGCGGAGACTAGCTCGCTATGGCAAGTAATAACGATAGCATTAAAAAGACGCTGTTTGTTGTTATCGCATTGAGCCTAGTGTGCTCAACCATCGTTTCAACAGCTGCAGTTGTTCTTAAACCTAAGCAACAAGCTAACGCGGTTCTGGATCAACAAACTAAGATCCTAGAAGTTGCAGGTGTTGACCTTGAAGGTGACATCCCAGCGCTGTACGCAGAGAACATCGAACCTCGTCTAGTTGATTTCGCTACTGGTGATTTCGTTGACGGTGATGCTGCTGCATACGACCAACGTAAAGCGGCAAAAGATCCAGCTCAGTCAATCAAGCTTTCTGCTGAAGATGACATTGCTAAGATCCTTCGTCGTGCTAACACAGGTACTGTATACCTTGTGAAAGACGGTGCTGAAACTACTAAAGTTATCATCCCTGTTCACGGTAACGGCCTATGGTCAATGATGTACGCATTCGTTGCGGTAGAAACTGATGGCAACACAGTTTCTGGTATCACTTACTACGAGCAAGGTGAAACTCCTGGACTTGGTGGTGAAGTTGAGAACCCAACTTGGCGTGCTCAATTCGTTGGTAAGAAATTATTCGACGAAAACCACAAGCCAGCTATCAAGGTAGTTAAAGGTGGTGCTCCTGAAGGTACTGAGCACGGTGTTGATGGCCTTTCTGGTGCAACACTGACCAGTGTTGGCGTTCAACATACATTTGACTTCTGGTTAGGTGATATGGGCTTTGGTCCGTTCCTAGCAAAAGTTCGTGACGGAGGTCTGAACTAATGTCTAGTGCAAAAGAAATTAAAAAGAGCATTTTAGCGCCAGTATTGGATAACAACCCAATCGCGCTACAGGTTCTTGGTGTGTGTTCTGCTCTTGCGGTAACCACTAAGCTAGAAACAGCATTTGTTATGACTATCGCGGTAATGTTTGTTACTGCTCTGTCTAACTTCTTCGTTTCTCTAATCCGTAACCACATTCCTAACAGTGTGCGTATCATCGTTCAGATGGCAATTATCGCATCATTAGTAATCGTGGTAGACCAAGTGCTAAAAGCATACCTATACGATATCTCTAAGCAGCTATCTGTATTCGTAGGCCTAATCATTACTAACTGTATTGTAATGGGTCGTGCTGAAGCATTCGCAATGAAGTCTGCGCCAATCCCATCTCTAATCGATGGTCTTGGTAACGGTCTCGGTTACGGTTTCGTTCTTATCACTGTTGGTTTCTTCCGCGAGCTTCTAGGCTCTGGCAAACTATTTGGTATGGAAGTACTACCTCTAGTGAGCAACGGTGGTTGGTATCAGCCAAACGGCTTGATGCTTCTAGCACCTTCTGCATTCTTCCTAATTGGTTTCTTGATTTGGGCAATTCGTGTGTTCAAACCAGAACAAGTAGAAGCGAAGGGGTAAGGTAGTCATGGAACATTATATTAGTCTGCTAGTTAAATCGATTTTCATCGAAAACATGGCGCTTTCTTTCTTCCTAGGTATGTGTACATTCCTAGCGGTATCTAAGAAAGTTAAAACTTCTTTTGGTCTTGGTGTTGCGGTAGTTGTAGTACTTACAATCGCTGTTCCTGTGAACAACCTTGTTTACACAAACATTCTGAAAGAAAACGCGCTTGTTGAAGGTGTCGATTTAAGTTTCCTTAACTTCATCGCATTCATCGGTGTTATCGCGGCACTTGTACAAATCCTAGAGATGGTTCTAGACCGTTTCTTCCCACCTTTGTACAACGCACTAGGTATCTTCCTTCCACTGATCACAGTTAACTGTGCAATCTTTGGTGGTGTATCTTTCATGGTAACTCGTGACTACAACTTTGCTGAATCTGTTGTTTACGGCTTCGGTTCTGGTGTGGGTTGGATGTTAGCTATCGTTGCTCTTGCGGGTATCCGTGAGAAGATGAAGTACTCTGACGTACCTCCAGGTCTACGTGGCCTTGGTATCACGTTCATTACTGTTGGTCTGATGGCGTTAGGCTTTATGTCTTTCTCTGGTGTTCAACTGTAGGGTAAGCACCCAGTAATAAGGAATAACAAATGCAAAGCATTATTCTTGGCGTAGCGATGTTTACCATTATTGTATTGGCTCTAGTGCTAGTGATTCTATTCGCTAAATCTAAGCTAGTACCATCAGGTGACATCACTATTTCAGTAAACGGCGACCCTGAAAAGGCGATCGTTACTCAACCTGGTAGCAAGCTACTTGGTGCCCTAGCTGGCGCTGGTATCTTCGTATCTTCTGCTTGTGGTGGCGGTGGCTCTTGTGGTCAGTGTCGTGTAAAAGTTAAGTCTGGCGGTGGCGACATCCTACCAACTGAACTTGATCACATCACAAAAGGCGAAGCTCGCGAAGGCGAACGTCTTGCATGTCAAGTTGCTATGAAAACTGACATGGAGATTGAACTAGACGAAGATATCTTTGGTGTTAAAAAGTGGGAATGTACTGTTATCTCGAATAACAACGAAGCTACTTTCATCAAAGAACTTGCGCTAGCAATCCCTGAAGGTGAAGAAGTACCGTTCCGCGCGGGTGGTTACATTCAGATTGAAGCTGAACCACATCACGTGAAATACGCAGATTACGATATTCCTGAGGAATACCGTGGTGACTGGGATAAGTTCAACCTATTCCGTTACGAGTCTATCGTTAAAGAACATTCAATCCGTGCTTACTCAATGGCTTCATACCCAGAAGAGAAAGGTATCATCAAGTTGAACGTTCGTATCGCGACTCCGCCGCCAAACAACCCTGATGTTGCTCCTGGTGTGATGTCTTCATACATCTGGTCTCTTAAAGAAGGCGACAAGTGTACTATTTCTGGTCCATTTGGTGAGTTCTTTGCTAAAGACACAGACAATGAAATGGTATTCATCGGTGGTGGTGCAGGTATGGCGCCTATGCGTTCTCATATCTTCGACCAACTTAAGCGTCTTAAGTCTACTCGTAAGATGTCTTACTGGTATGGCGCACGTTCGAAGCGTGAGATGTTCTACATTGAAGATTTCGATGGCCTAGCGGCTGCAAACGAAAACTTCGTGTGGCACTGTGCACTGTCTGATCCTCAACCAGAGGACAACTGGGACGGTTACACTGGTTTCATCCACAACGTATTGTACGAAAACTACCTGAAGGATCACGAAGCTCCTGAAGATTGTGAGTACTACATGTGTGGTCCACCGATGATGAACGCTGCTGTTATCGGCATGCTGAAAGATCTTGGTGTAGAAGATGAAAACATCCTACTAGATGACTTCGGTGGTTAATCCACTTAAGTGATTGATATTATGGCTGACTCCTACGAGTCAGCCATTTGTTTTTCTAAGACAGCTTTTGACAACATACCGGCTTATATAAGAAAGAGTAAGGCATTCAAAATACCTATTTTTTACTCTTATTTTTCCTTATATAAATCCTCAACATTAGACAGGAGTAAGCAAGTGAGAATTTGGCTTGTTGCATTAACTTCTTTGATTTTTCTTGCGGGCTGTGAGCAGTCAAGAGAGCAAGTGCATTTGAGTGGCCCAACGATGGGCACGAGTTACAATATTAAATACATCAATGGTGATGAATTTCCTGAGTCTAATGAAGTTCATACAGAGATCGATCGTCTACTTGAAGAAGTAAACGACCAGATGTCGACGTACCGCGAAGATTCCGAATTGAGCCGTTTCAACCAGCATAAAGGTGCGGATGCGTTCGAAGTATCTGAGCAAACAGCGACGGTTGTGAAAGAAGCGATTCGTTTGAACGGTCTTACTGAAGGAGCACTGGATGTAACGGTTGGTCCGTTAGTTAACTTGTGGGGCTTTGGTCCTGAAGCTCGCCCTGAAGTTGTGCCATCAGATGAAGAGCTGGCGGCTCGCAAGGCTAAGATTGGTATTCATCACCTTAGCGTTGAAGGCAATATGTTGAAGAAAGACCTACCTAACCTGTATGTTGATCTATCAACCATTGCGAAAGGCTGGGGCGTTGACGTAGTCGCAGACTACCTAGATTCTATTGGCATCCATAACTATATGGTTGAAGTTGGCGGTGAAATTCGCCTGAAAGGTTTAAACCGTGAGAATGTAGGCTGGCGTATCGCAATCGAGAAACCAAGTGTTGATGAGCGTAATATCCAAGAGATCATCGAGCCGGGTGATATGGCTATCGCAACCTCTGGTGATTACCGTAACTATTTCGAACGTGATGGTGTTCGTTACTCACACATCATCAACCCTGAAACAGGAAAGCCTCTTCACCATAAAGTGGTTTCTGTGACTGTTTTAAACCCGTCTTCAATGACTGCAGACGGCTTATCTACAGGCCTTATGGTCTTAGGTGAAGAGAAAGGAATGGAAGTCGCAAACCAACATAACATCCCTGTGTTCATGGTGGTAAAAACAGCAGATGGCTTTAAAGAAGTTGCTTCTGAAGCATTTAAGCCATACTTAGGTAAATAAGGTAAGCGAGATAATTATGAATACATTTCTGATTACATTTGGTGTTTTTCTAGCTGTGATTACAGCAATGTCTATTGGCTACATCATTCAAAAGAAAGTAGTTAAAGGTAGCTGTGGTGGCTTAGGTGCAGTTGGTATTGATAAAGTATGTAACTGCCCAGAACCTTGTGATGCGCGTAAAAAGCGTGAAGCTCGTGAAGCTTACCGCGAAGAGAAACTGGCCGAGCGTCAGCAAAAAGAAGCTGCTTGGAATAAAGATCGTATTGCTTAATCAGCGATATTGATTGGGAGCGAATTAAGCTTTCTAAGAACAGAAGCCCAAGGTATGTGCCTTGGGCTTTTTTATTTTTCGCTAATTGGATTCATGCTTAGAAAGGTTTAGCTACTCGTTAACTAACTGAAGATTATTGCGAGCGCACACTAGCTGGTTTCGACCTTGTTCTTTAGCGGTATAAAGTAGTTCGTCGGCGGCTTTAATCTGTTCATCTAAAGAGCCCACTAGATCGGTTACCCCAATGCTCATGGTCACTTTAATGATTTGTGAATCATGCTCTACTTGGTGACTTTCAATTGCGTCTCTCATGGATTCCAGCGCTTCTACAAACTGTTCAAATGGGCCGCATGATTGAATGCAAAATTCTTCTCCGCCAAAACGAACGGGTAAGTCATCTTTAAAGTGCTGCTTGATAATTTGTCCAACTTCAATCAATACCGCATCACCACCATCGTGACCATAGGTATCGTTCACTTTCTTAAAGAAGTCGATATCCATCATTGCAATATTGCGTTCTTCACAACCCTTGCACGTCTGGTTAAATAGATAACGACGGTTCCATAGGCCAGTAAGGGCATCCTCGTTAGCGTGACGAAACAGTTCGCTAGTCGCTTCTTTCATATCGAGGAGTTGATGAATTCGACAGAAAAATTCTTCTTGATTAAAGGGCTTATAGAGGAAGTCATTGGCGCCAGCTTTAAGGAAACGAGCGGTCATGGTGCGATCATCACTGCCTGATAAGCCAAGGATCGCGAGTTGGTTACGGTCGTGGTGCACTCGAATGTCACGAGTCATCGAAATACCGTCTTTGTTTGGCATATCGTGGTCAGTGACCACAACAGTGATATCAGGATCGTTTTGCAGAAGTGCAAGCGCTTGCTCTCCATCTTCTGCCTGAACAGTTTGAATATATTGGTGTTCAAGAAGTTGAACGACATAACGACGAACCACAGCTGAATCATCAACAACCAGAGCTTTGTGGTGTCGATTATTCGAGATTCGTTTTACAAGAGGCAGTAAGTAACTGACCGATGACATGCTGTCTTTAAGGATATAATCCAGCACCCCCTTCGCCAGAACTTGTTCTCGTAGGGTGTTGTTGAACATGCCGGTAAGCACGATGATTTTTTGCTGATAGCTGAGCACTAAATCAATGATCTCGCCATCTTGGCCGTCAGGTAGGCAGTAGTCGAGCACGGCGCACAAGAAATCCGTCTCTTGCTCTAAGATAGCTTTGGCTTCAGCCACAGATTCTGCGAGTGCAACGTCATAACCATCGTTTTTAAATTGCTGGTAAAGGTAGTTTCTGAATGCGCGACTGTCCTCTACTACTAGTATTTTTTCACTCAAAAGCTATCCCTACTTATAGACTAAATACTCCTAACAATACTATCAGAAGAGTAGGTGGGGGTTGAAGCTAAACCTGTTGAGCTGGACTCCAGATCATTTTAAAACCAACAATTATCCATTATACTGTTCATAGATACAGTGTGAGGTTGAGTTACTGGTTAATGTGTAGTGCGGACCAAGAGAAAGTGAGAAAAATAATCCATGTCGATATGGACTGTTTTTACGCGGCTGTAGAAATGCGAGATAACCCGGCTTACCGTAATCGACCGTTAGCCGTAGGCGGGCATGAAAAGCAGCGTGGCGTGCTCAGCACATGCAATTATGAAGCGCGTAAGTTTGGTGTTCGTTCGGCCATGCCGACAGCTAAAGCGCTACAACTCTGTCCTAACTTGTTAGTTGTGCCGGGAAGAATGTCGGTTTATGTCGAGATCTCTAAAAAGATCCGTGAGATTTTCTCTCGGTACACTTCCGTGATCGAACCGTTGTCGTTGGATGAAGCATTTCTTGATGTGACCGACTCAAAGCAGTGTCATGGTTCGGCAACGTTAATAGCAGAGTCTATTCGTCGTGATATCTGGAATGAACTTAATCTAACGGCGTCTGCTGGTATTGCTCCGATAAAGTTTTTGGCGAAAGTGGCTTCGGATATGAATAAGCCTAACGGGCAATTCGTTATCCCTCCACAAGACGTACAAACGGTAATCTATGAACTACCACTTGAAAAGATCCCCGGCGTCGGCAAGGTGAGCATTGAAAAGCTTCACCAAGCAGGCTTTTTTACCTGCAAGGATATAAAAGAGTCTGACTATCGCGATCTACTACTTAAATTTGGTCGCCAGGGCGCCTCACTGTGGAAGCGCAGTCATGGTATCGATGAGCGAGAAGTCATTGTCGAGCGTGAACGCAAGTCTGTCGGGGTTGAGCGAACCTTTAGTCAAAACATTTCGACTTACGCCGATTGTTGGCAAGTGATAGAAGACAAGCTGTTTCCTGAACTTGAAACTCGATTGGAAAAGGCGAGCCCAAGCAAAGCGATCATCAAGCAGGGTATAAAGCTCAAATTCGCTGATTTCCAACAAACCACTATCGAGCACATCCATGCTTCTCTAGACCGCGAGCACTTCAAAGAGCTGTTAAGTGAAATACTCAAAAGGCAGCAAGGGCGAGAGATACGCTTACTGGGTTTGAGTGTGATGTTGCAGCCCAAAGACCAAATGCGTCAGCTGAGCTTTTTCTAAAGACAGAGATTGGCGAGTGCTTTTCATAAAAACCGACTTAGCTTCGCGGCCTAGTCGGTTTTTATCGTTTAGAGTTATCTTGGAAGCTGTTTTACGCGCGCTAAGGTGTCGGCGAAAGGTTGTTGCTCTAACTTTCCGTAGCCAGCCATTTTGCTTGCTTTAAGTTTGGTCGAAAGTGGTGTGGCGATTCCACAGAGGAAACGAGTGATGGCTTCATCGGTTATCAGTTGTTGGCTTGCAGAAATAAACTCATGAATCCATGTCATGACTGTCTCATCATCGACTGATTCAACATCAACGCTTGGCAAGGTTGCTACTTGACCGCGGCATACGGAGCAGTGACCGCAGGCTTTTGGCGCTTCGTTGTCTGCAAAGTAGCTTGCTAGGCGCGAGCTTAGGCAGGAGTCAGCCTCAAAGAAGCTCAGCATTTGATTAAGACGATTTATCTCGCTGTTCTCTTTTGCTTTAAACAAGTTAGTGAGTCGCTCAGACAACTGCATCATCTCTTCAGAAGTATTGTGGATCGCGTAAACATCGGTGATCTGTTTACTTTCGAGTTCAATCCAGCCCTGCTCATTAAAGTAATCGATAGCAGCAATTACGCGTTGACGATCAGCTTGGAAGTGAGCCCAAAGTGCTTCGAAGTCGACCTGGCACCAAACTCTCGCTTGCGGTGAACACTGGAAGATCGCTTCAACAAAGTTACGACGTTCGCCTTGGAATTGCTCGCAGATCTGCTGTTTAGGGCGAATGAACTTAAATTTGTAGTCCGCAAAGTAGCTGTACTTCGGCTCAATCACTCCCTCAATTTCGAGGTAAACCAGCAGTGTTTTAAGCGGCAGCTGACGAATGTTAGATTCACGCGAAAGCTGGTTAAGCATGATTTCCCATTGATTGGCGCCAGACGGCCCAATGTTTTGGTTTTCGTAGATCTCTCTCAATACGGCTTGGATGGATATGTTGTCCGGTGTATCGCCAAACACGAAGTTCTCAAGCGTGCTCAAGCCATGTTTATTGGCCAGTAAGATACACTCAGAAGCTTGCCCATCACGGCCAGCTCTTCCTATCTCTTGTGAGTAGTTCTCTATCGATTTTGGTAAGTCAAAATGAATCACTCGGCGGATATTTGATTTGTCCACGCCCATGCCAAATGCAATCGTCGCGACAATACAGTGCACGTCATCATTCATGAATTGCTGTTGAATAGCATCTCTGTTTTCTGGTTTAAGACCGGCGTGATACGCCACAGCATTAACCCCGGCATTACGAAGTTGTTGAGCAACCATCTCTGCCGTTTGCTGCAGAGTAACATAGACAATAGTGGGTGCTTGTGCTGCTTGGTTGACCACACTACATAAGCTTTCTAACTTGTTAGCTTGTTTGCATGGCTGAATAGATAGGTCGAGGTTTTGACGATAGAAGCCAGTGACCACAATACGATCTTCATCGATATTGAACTTCGACTTCATATCTTGAATAACAGATGTGGTAGCGGTCGCTGTGAGCAGCAACACCTGTGGAATATTAAGCTGCTTTTGATATTGAGGCAGCTTAAGGTAGTCTGGTCTGAAGTTGTGGCCCCATTCCGAGATACAGTGCGCTTCATCGACCACAAGCAACGAGATAGGCACTTGGGAAATAAACTGGCGAAAGCGTTCGTTCTTCAGTCGCTCGACTGAGATCATCAGGATCTTTGTGTCTCCGCTGCGTACGGATTGCATTACTTGCTGGGTGGTTTGCCTGTCTTGGCTTGATTCGATTGCAGCCGCGCTGATGCCTTTGCTGTGTAGGAAAGCGAGTTGGTCTTTCATCAAGGCGAGCAGTGGCGATATCACCAAGGTAAGGTGGGGCAACTCTAAAGCGGGTAGCTGATAACAGAGTGATTTCCCCGAACCTGTCGGGAATATTGCCGCTGTCGAGTAACCAGATAGAACATTATCAATGACTTGCTTCTGTCCGTTTCTCAGTGAATCGAATCCGAATACTTGTTTTAGCTTCTGCTCAATCATTTGTGTTCTACCTGAATTAATAAGTGTTGTCTTGATGCTAAAGCGAGCGCTGATTGACGATAGCGTCACTTGAGGTATCAAATCTCTTGCACCTGATTGTACCTAATTCTATTCTGTAGCTCCTATAGAAAAGCACCCCAATAGTATGAATAAGTCTGAGCTCCGCCAAATAATCTTAGATCAACTTGAATCCCGATTACGTATCGCGCAGTCCGCTACACAGCGCGCCATTGATGCTGCGACTGATGAAGAGACGGTACCTGAACACAAGTACGATACGTTGGCGTTAGAAGCCTCGTACCTTGCTCACGGACAAGCGGTTAGGGTGCAAGAGTGCGAAGAGGATATTCAGTGTTACCGAAACCTAGTTTTACGTGACAGTGAGAAGGTAACAGTGAGCAGCTACGTTGTGGTGATTGACGAGCACGATCAATATAAGCATTTTTTCATGGGGCCAAGAGTCGGTGGGCTTTCTGTTACCTGGAACGGTAATGAGGTATCTATAGTGACGTCGAATGCGCCGTTTGGTCGGGCTCTTATGGGGAAAGAAGTCGGCGACGAGATTGAGTTTAGCGTCGCTGATAAACCGTTTTGTTATGAAGTGGTTTCTATTGGTTGAGCTCTGAGTGAATTGATATAAAACCTTGCCCTGACAAAGAAGCATAAACTCGGGGTATAGTAATCTGGCAGATTGATGAGAGGATGTTATGAAAAGCAATGTATTTATGAAAAACAGTGTATTAATTGCATCGTTAACAGCGGCGATCTCTGTTGTGAGCCTGCCAACATTTGCAGCTCAATGTCGAGTTGATTTGAAGAATGAGTTGCGAATCGATGACCAAAAAGTCGAAATTCATCAGGTAAATGGTGATGCAGCCGTATTCGATGATAACAACGATCTCTATATCCATGGCGAGAAAGTTGAGCTTGATGCTGACCAACAAGCGGCGATTAAAAAATATCGCGAGAGTATGAGTGAGTACATACCGCGAGCTAAGCAGATGGCGAGCGAAAGTCTCGCATTAGCCAATGATGTGATTGACGATATTGCTGTCAGCTTGGACTCCCCAGAATCGTTTGATAACGTAAAAGAGTCGATGAAAACGTTTTTCGCAGATCTAGAAGCCCGTTACTACAAAGACGGTGAACTGGTTTTGCCTGCAGACAGCTTTGAGTCGATGGCCAATGGCTGGTCTGAAGATTTCGAAAAAGCTAAAGAGGTTTTTAACCAAGAGTTTATCTCTAGTGCTTTTAATGCCATGTCAGAAAAGATGAAGCAAGAAGGCGGACTCAACCTGACGGAATTGACAGACAGCATGGCTGAACTCAAGCTGAAAGTTGAAGAGCGAATGAGGCAGCACGCCAAGCAGATGGAAGAAGAAAGCGCAGAGTTCTGTGACTCTCTTGATGAGATGGCCGAACAAGAGCAAGAACTGCATGAAATCATTCCGAACCTAAAAGATTATCAAGTATTCACGATTTAATTCGAGTCTAATGATGAATAGCAAGAGCACCGATGGGTGCTCTTTTTGTTTGTATTGTTTGCCCCACGAACAATATCTGATTTGGTTTTGGGGTGTTCTGATAATCCTTGTATTTATGGTAATGAAAAACTATCGAACTGGATTTTTGTTAATTTTGTGGTTCTAAATAGCGCATTGATTGTAAAAATTAGAGAATTGTTCATTTATTGGTTGTGTCTATCATTGCTTTTTATTACTGTACTCATCAACTAGTTCACTGATTCTTTGTGCGAGCAATATGGACCAACAATCTTCTTCTTCAAGAGAGCTGTTTAGTTCTCGTTTAGGCTTTATTTTAGCTGCGGCTGGTGCTGCTGTTGGCTTGGGTAATATTTGGGGTTTTCCGACTCAAGTCGCGAGCAATGGCGGTGGCGCCTTCCTACTTGTTTACCTAATCATGATTTTCGTGGTTGCGTTCCCTATGCTGGTGGTTGAAATGGCGATTGGTCGTCATGGCCAAGCCAACCCAGTTGATAGCATGCGCTCACTAACGAGTAACCCGCTAGGAAAGAAGGTCGGTGAATTTGTTGGTTGGATTGGGTTAAGTGTCCCAAGTGCCGTATTGGCTTTTTACAGCATTGTTGGTGGCTGGTTGATCTGCTTCCTAATTGGTGCTGTCGCTGATCTTATTGGTCTAGAGGCGGCTGCTGATTGGTTCAAAGGCTTCAGTGTTGAACGTAATGTATTTGGTACTGTAGCGTTCTACGTACTGACCATTCTTATTGTACAAGGCGGTGTTAAGCAAGGTATCGAGAAGTGGTCGACGCGTTTAATGCCAGCACTGTTTGTTTTGTTCGGCTTATTGTTCGTGTACATCATGACTCAAGCTGGCGCAATGGAAGGCTTAAAGCATTACCTAGTGCCTGATTTTGAAAAGGTGTGGGATAGAAAACTGATTCTAGCTGCGATGGGACAAGGCTTCTTCTCGCTAACGATTGGTGGCTGTTCAATGTTGGTTTATGGCTCTTACTTAAGTAAGAAAGAGAACCTACCAAAAATGGCGATGAACGTAACCTTGGTTGATACTGCTGTTGCCTTTATTGCGGGTTTAGTGGTTATGCCTGCGATGTTTGTTGCGATGCAAAAAGGCGTTCAAATCTACGCGGAAGATGGCTCGCTGTTAAGCTCAGACACGCTAGTGTTCACGGTTCTACCTTTGATGTTTGATAGCTTAGGTGTGCTTGGTCAGATCTTTGCGATTGTTTTCTTCTTGTTGCTAACCATTGCCGCGTTGACGTCTTCTATCTCAATGTTAGAAGGCCCGGTAGCGCTAGTGAGTGAGCGCTTCAATACTAGACGCACGCCAACAAGTTGGGTGATTGGTGGTGCAATCGCGCTGTTTAGTGTGGTGATTGTTTACAACTTTGCTGCGATGTTTGGCATGGTTGCGATGATAGCGACACAGTACCTGCAACCCGTTGCCGCATTGATGTTCTGCCTATTTGGTGGATGGGTGTGGAGCCGAGCGTCAAAAGTGAAAGAGCTTGAACAAGGCTGCCCTGATTTTCAACTTGGCTGGTTTGGTAAGGTTTGGCCGATGTATGTGAAGTTCGTGTGCCCAATCTTAGTCGCAACGGTAATCTGGGCTTCTTTCGGATAGTGACCAGCTAACGGCTACATCATTATATTTGCTATTCAAGGCCACTCTTAATGAGTGGCTTTGTTGTTTTTAGCGGCACTAAGAAGATAGAAAAAAGGCGCTGAACATAATATTCAGCGCCTTTGTATTTTTAGTTAAGCAATCGTGATTACTTAATTTCCATACCTTGTGCTTGCAAGTCTGCATGGTAAGAGGAACGTACAAACGGACCACATGCTGCGTGAGTGAAGCCTAGCTCTAGAGCAATCTCTTTTAGCTCGTCGAACTCTGAAGGTGGCACGTAGCGTTCTACAGGTAAATGGTGACGGCTTGGCGCTAGGTATTGACCAAGAGTCAGCATAGTTACGCCGTGCTCACGAAGGTCTTTCAATACTTGAATGATCTCTTCTTTGGTTTCACCAAGGCCCATCATAACGCCAGATTTTGTTGGGATATCTGGGTGCTGCTCTTTGAACTTCTTCAGGAGATCAAGAGACCACTTGTAGTTTGCACCTGGACGCGCTTTACGGTATAGGCGTGGCGCAGTCTCTAGGTTGTGGTTGAAAACATCTGGCGGATTGTCTTTCAGTAGCTCAAGCGCAACGTCCATACGACCACGGAAGTCTGGAACCAGTGTTTCGATACGAATATTTGGGTTTAGTTCGCGAATCTCACGGTTACAGTCAGCAAAGTGCTGAGCACCGCCGTCACGTAAGTCATCGCGGTCAACTGAAGTGATTACCACGTACTTCAGTTTCATGTCTTTAATTGTCTTAGCCAGTTTCTTCGGCTCTTCTGCTTCAGGAGCAACTGGACGACCATGGGCAACATCACAGAACGGGCAGCGACGAGTACAGATAGCGCCAAGAATCATAAACGTTGCCGTACCGTGGTTGAAACACTCGGCTAGGTTAGGGCAAGACGCTTCTTCACAAACTGAGTGCAGGTTGTTTTTGCGCATTGCTGATTTGATTTCTTGGATACGATGGCTGTCTGAAGGAAGTTTAATCTTCATCCATTCTGGCTTACGTAGTACTTCTTTCTGTTCAGCAGGCATATTCTTTACGGGAATTAATGCCATTTTGTCAGCGTCACGATATTTAACGCCTTTTTCCATTTGGATTGGTTTGCTCATGATTTTATGCTTCTGCTGTAATGTTACTGGTGGCTTGAATGTCTACTTGGTCATAGCCGAGCAGCTCTACGAGCTCTTGTATTAACTGTTGCTCAACGTTCTCTAATTCACTTGGTCCGCCTAGTTGGCTTACTTGTGCCATTTCCATACCTTGGTAACCACATGGGTTAATGCGTAGGAATGGGGACAAGTCCATATCGACGTTCAGTGCTAGCCCATGGAATGAGCAGCCACGTCGAATTCGTAATCCGAGCGAAC
>AAZW01000055.1 GCA_000169995.1 Vibrionales bacterium SWAT-3
ATTACTCGTTGTATTTTGATTATTATTTCGCCGACTCGTTTGCGCTGTGAACAGGCAGTACGGTTAGCGATGATTATGCGATGAGTATAACAAATGGCGCCTAATTTTATACGCAATAATACTTGATTCTCGGCGTAAATAATTAGCATGAAATATAAGCATAAAAATATAGTATGACATTTTGTTCAGGCGTGATATAACGTTTTTTAGTAAATTTTTGGTATTAAGATCACTAATTTACGTCACTTATTTTATATCGTGAAATCCCAAAGATAGGGATATATGCCGGAAGCTTAGATGTGAAGTGGATCCATAAGATAGTCATCTTTTTAGTTATCGCGACGCTTGCCATAGTGCAGTACTACCGTGTTAGCGGAAATCGTGTGATAACGGCAATTACACCAGACAAATATGAGTTTATTGCAACCAGTGATCAGGTCGATAGAGGCGTGAGTACGTCTCAACTATCCTTCGCTAATGGGCAGTACATTCTTGATTGTGAACTGAAAGAGTCTGAGTACCCTTGGCCTTATTGTGGCTTGTCGATTCGTATTGACCCAGATATCACGGTTGGCCTCGACCTTTCCCAGTATCACACTTTTAGAGTCAACATCGATTACCACGCGGAAGCGGACTCTAGCGGCCGTTTACGAACCTACCTACGCAATTACAACCCTGCTTATTCGGTTCCGGATAATGAGTACACGCATAAGTACAATGGCATGGAGTTTTCGCCAGGTGTCGATGGCGGCGTGATTGAAATACCGATTAAAAACCTTCAAGTGATGACATGGTGGCTTGCAGATAATGACATCGCGCTAGAGCACTCTGCTCCCGAGTATTCCAACGTAAATATGGTGGAGTTCGCGACGGCATCAGGCGCAAAACTTGGGCATCATCGCATTGTTATTCGTAGTATCGAATTTGAGGGTTCTTACATCACCGGCGAGAGCTTGTTCTTAATCTTGCTGTTTGTTTGGGTTGGTACTGGCACCGTATTCTTAATTTCAGAGTTACACAACTCGCGCAAACGTATGGTGATTGCCGAGAAAAGACATCATCATCTTAAGAACGTTAACCGAGCATTAAGAGAGCAAAACTTTGAGTTCTCGGAAATGGCGCATCGTGATGAATTGACCGGAATCCTTAATAGGCATGCGATTCGAGACTGGCTGAAGATGCAGTCACAACATGTCAAACAAGGGCACGGTAAGTTAAGCATGCTCTATCTTGATATTGATTACTTCAAGAATGTGAACGATAAATACGGCCATCAAATGGGTGACCATATTCTAAGAGAATTTAGTATGGTGGTCGGTAGTGCAATCAGCCCGACAGATAAATTGGTGAGATGGGGTGGTGAAGAGTTCATTGTTTTTTGCCCTGAGACTGATCTTGGTGAAGCGCAAAGAAAAGCTGAGAAAATTCTCCTCTTAGTTAGCCAACACCTTTGGGTCCATGGTGACCCACTGACCTGCAGTATTGGTGTTGCTGAAATGAAGCAAGAGAGGGTGACAGAGACGATTGCTCGCGCTGACGAGGCGCTCTATCAAGCTAAACACTCAGGACGCAATCAGGTGATCTTGAGCCACTAATCTGCAAATTGTTTTGATTACTTTATAAGCCACACGTGCATATGTGACGTGTGGCGTTTTTGTGCGCGCTGTATGAGTCTACTCTCTAAAGCTTTTGTTGGTTTGTTTGGATAACGTATTGAAATGATTTCACTGTTCTTTAAATGTTTGCTTGGTGCCGCAGCGGTTTTGTTGATTGCACTGTTGTCGAAAAGTAAGAGTTTTTACATATCAGGGCTTGTACCTTTGTTTCCTACTTTTGCCTTGATTGCTCATTACATTGTCGGCACAGAGCAAACCATGGTAGAGCTGCGTACCACCGCACTGTTTGGCCTGTTTTCTCTGGTGCCATACGCGGCTTATTTAGGGGCTGTTTATGTGTTTAGCTATCGCTACAGCTTAGTGTCGACTCTGTCGCTGGCAACAGTGGTGTGGGTGCTGTGTGCCTGTATGTTGCTTATCGGCTGGACGCGTGTTGTACCAAGTGTGGCGTGAGAGTTGGCTTTTAGAGCGGGAATGGTTGCTTGATAGGGATGTAAGTACCCAAACAAAAAAGGTGGCGAGGAGCCACCAAAAAGGGAAATCGTTTTATTATTCTTTTTAAATGCCCGCTTAGTGATAACCTCAAGTAAATGATGGCTTCACATTGAGTGGGCATTTTTATACTGGCTGAGCGGGGGAACTGCAGCCAGTTATGTCAGAGCTTTTGCTTATGCAGCTCTCTTTATCAGTGTTTACTTCTTACCAGAAGATCCAAGCGAACAGTGTTAGCACTAGGATACAAACTAGGTTTAGAACCATACCAATTCGCATCATCTCTTTCTGCTTGATATGACCTGAGCCAAATACAATCGCGTTCGGTGGTGTTGCAACAGGTAACATGAAGGCACAAGATGCAGCGACAGCGATTAATGCAGACAGGATAACTGGCGACATACCTAATGCTTCAGCAATAGTCGCGAATACTGGTACTAACAGTGCTGCACTTGCTGTGTTACTTGCAAACTCTGTTAGGAATACCACGAATGCGACTACCGCTAGAATCGTTAGTAGAACACCTGCTGTTTCTAGGAAACCACTTAATGAGTGCGCTAGGAATACGCTGGTGCCAGTCGCTTTAAGGATGTTACTTAGACAGATACCACCACCGAACAGAATCAATACACCCCAGTCGGTTGTCTTCTCAACATCTTTCCATTCTACCGCTCGAGAAGCGCCCAGCAGTACGATTGCACCAATTGCAACTAAGCTATCGAACTTAGAGAAGCCGCCGATCATTGCGTTGATTGGTTTACCGAAAATCCACAGAGTCACGGTGAGTAGGAAGATAGACAGTGTGATTTTCTTGCTGTTTGTCCATTCTACTGGCGCGTGGTCTAGCTCGAACTTGTGGTTTAGTTTTGGCTTAGTCATCACGTAAAGAATCAACATTGCGATTGGCAATAGAATCATCGAGATTGGTAGGCCAAGTGCCATCCATTCTGTGAAGCTAAGACCAACTTCCGCAGCAGCGATAGCGTTCGGTGGGCTACCTACTAGTGTTGCGATACCACCGATAGACGCACAGTAAGCGATACCTAGTAGCACGAACACGTAAGTATTGCGGTCTTCGCTTTGGTCTACTTTGTTCATGATGCCAAGAACCAGAGGAAGCATCATTGCGGTTGTTGCTGTGTTAGAAATCCACATAGACAAACCAGCACTCACACCGAATAGCATGAATACCGCGACCGACATTCTGCCTTTTGCGATCAACAGAACTTTGTCAGCAATCGCTTTATCAAGTTCTTGCTTGTTTAGCGCGGCAGCAAGAGCAAAACCACCCATAAATAGGAAGATGATTGGGTTAGAGAAGTTCGCCAATGCAGCGGGTGTGTTGAAGACACCAAACAGGACAGCCAAGAGTGGAACAAGCAGAGCGGTGATGCTGACATGAATAGCTTCGGTTAACCATAGAACCGCAACGAACACGAGAATACTCAAACCAGTATTGACTTGTGATTCGAAAGGAAGGGTGTTGAGCAAGAGTGCGAATAGCGTGAAATTACCAATTAATATCATGCTGTTGCGGGTAAACAACCAGTGTTTCAGTGTAGTAACAAGTGCCGTCATAAGGCGCTCCTTTTGTTTATCCTCGTTTATGGATGCACTTGCTTCATAGAGCTGTGCTTATTGTTTTTCGAGGAATATTGACTTCATGTAGGGTTGGGCTTTGTTGAGGGAATGTTACTTAAGTTAATAAAGGGGCGTTGGTGTGTTTTTGTGTAACAGTAGGGAAATGTGAGGCAACAAATTCAAAATGTGTAGATTTCTACACATCGGTCTCTGAAGGGGCAGAAATAGGACTTGGAATTGGTGATATTTCTTGTTTTGGGCTAGGTTGAATAGGCTCTTTCGGGCCAAGGAATTTCGGCGTTGTACCCATAATATATAGGTCGAGGAAGGCTTTGGTACGAGCAAACACTTCACGTAAACGTATTGATGTTCCGGAGTGGTGAGTCGGCCCAGAAACCGCCAAACATTGCGCGTGAATGTCATAAGAGTTGGCGATGAATAGCGCTCGTTCACAGTGGAATTTTTGAGTGATGATTAGGAAGTTGTCGGTATCGAAGATCTTTTTCGCACGAACAATTGAGTCTAAGGTTCTAAAGCCCGCGTAGTCGAGGTTGATGCGTTCATCAGGAACCCCCGCTTTTAATAAGTCGCGCTTCATTGTCCACGGCTCATTGTAAGAGCGGTGAGCGTTGTCGCCACTTAATAGAAATTGGTCCACTTTTTCACGGTCGAACAGTTCTATCGCCGCTTCAATACGGTGTTTGTAATAGTCGTTGAGTGTTCTACCTAAGTATTTGCTGGTACCCAGTACGACAGCAACCTCTACTTCTGGCACCTCATCGATGTCATAGATGATGCGGTCTTCGGCTTGCCACGAAACCCAATAATCGATCGCAATAACTGTAGCGCTGCCTATCAAGAACACAATGAAAGCGCCATACAGAAAACCTTGCAGTTTTTTGTATGCTTTTAATAAGTAGTTACGGCAAATGTGAGAATCGAATTTCACTCTCGGCATAGTCCTTTGACTGAGCATTATTTTTTGAGTGCTCGATAATACCAAATAAAAATGAGAAAAATCAGTTAAAAAGACAAGACAATGTAAAGAAAAAAGCCCCTTCAATGGCAGGGGCTATTGTAAGAGTGGTATTTGAGAACAAGTACGCTCTATTAGAATGCAGTACGCTTGTAGCGACGGTAAACCGGTTGCCAGAAGTGCTGGTCAATCGCTTGTTGTAGTGCTTCTTCTGTGATCTCTAGTGCAACACCTTGTTCAATCGCTTTCTTACCAACAGCAAAAGCAATCTTCTTAGATACAGTGTGGATCTCTTCAAGTGGTGGAAGTAGAGCGCCAGAACCATTGATTGCTAGTGGAGAACACGTCGCAAGTGCACGGCTCGATTCCATTAGCATTTCGTCAGTGATACGTGAAGCGTTTACAGCCAACACACCAAGGCCAATACCTGGGAAGATGTAGCTGTTGTTACACTGAGCGATTGGGTAAGTTGTGCCGTTGTGAACCACTGGCTCAAATGGGCTACCTGTTGCTACTAGTGCTTTACCATCTGTCCAACGAATGATGTCGTTTGGTGTTGCTTCAACACGGCTTGTTGGGTTCGATAGTGGGAACACGATAGGGCGTTCGCAGTGAAGGTTCATCTCTTTGATGACTTCTTTGCTGAATAGACCCGGTGCACCAGATACACCAACCAATACTGTTGGTTTTGCGTGACGAGCAACGTCTAGTAGAGAGAAACCAGTACCATCGCTTTCCCAGTCTTTAGTGTTCGCGTTGGTTTGAACTAGGCGCTGTTGGAAATCAAGCAGGTTCTGCATGCCTTCCTGTAGTAAGCCCCAACGGTCAACCATGTATACTTGAGAGCGTGCTTGCTCGTCGCTGATACCTTCAGACACCATTTGAGCGATGATCGCTTCTGCGATACCACAACCTGCAGAGCCTGCACCCAAGAAGGTGATACGTTGGTCTGAAAGTTTGCTGTTTGCTGCTTTACATGCTGCAAGTAGAGAACCCACAGTTACCGCTGCTGTCCCTTGGATATCATCGTTGAAACAACAGATGCGATCTTTATAGCGCTCAAGTAGAGGCATTGCGTTCTTCTGTGCGAAATCTTCGAACTGAACTAGCGCATCAGGCCAACGACGTTGAACGGCTTGGATGAACTCTTCAACGAATGCATCGTAATCAGCACCTGTGATACGAGGGTGACGCCAGCCCATGTACATTGGGTCAGCAAGACGTTGAGGGTTGTTTGTACCAACATCAAGTACGATTGGTAGCATGTAAGCTGGGCTGATGCCGCCACATGCTGTGTACAGTGCTAGTTTACCGATTGGAATACCCATGCCACCGATACCTTGGTCTCCCAAACCAAGAATGCGCTCACCGTCCGTAACCACGATAACTTTAACGTTGTGGTTTGTCGCATTATTCAGTAGGTCATCGATACGATCGCGGTTCGGGTAAGAGATAAACAGACCACGACCACGACGGTAGATATTTGAGAAGTTCTCACATGCTGCGCCAACCGTTGGCGTGTAAATGATAGGCATCATTTCAGAGATGTGGTTTTGAACTAAACGATAAAAAAGCGTTTCATTAGTGTCTTGGATGTTACGAAGGTAGATATGCTTATCCATATCACTTTCGAAGTTACAATATTGTTTATATGCACGTCCAACTTGCTCTTGGATTGTTTCCGTTGTTTCCGGTAACAAACCTTCAAGGTTAAAAGAGCTACGCTCTTCAGCAGTGAATGCGCTGCCTTTGTTTAGAAGGGGTGTACTTAGTAGAGCAGGACCAGCATAAGGGATATATAGAGGGCGTTTATCGTTGTTCATTGGATGCCTAATATGGGAGAAAGGGTAACTGAAAAATGATAACGGTTTAGTTATTCAATTGTAAATAGTTTCTCCCCGATCTTGGCAAACAAAATGATATTCTTTCTCCTATCCCACAGTTATCGAATTCTAACGTCATAATTCGTTATACTTTGCTCACATTTTTTCGCGGCTCTCTCTTTTTATGTCTCAACTTCCCATCGATAGCTATCAAAGTACTTTCCATCAACAGCTCACCGATTCTCACCTTGTTGTAGAAGCTGAAACCGGTTCGGGTAAATCAACGCGCTTGCCAATTTGGGCATCTCAACATGGGCGTGTGCTAGTGGTAGAACCAAGAAGAATTGCTTGTACATCGCTAGCTAAGTTTCTAGCCAAAGAGTCGGGTGAAAAGCTGGGCAGCAAAGTGGGTTATGCCATCAAGCTTGAAGCGCAATATAACGAGCAGACTGACGTAGTATTCGTTACGCCCGGTATTGCCTTACGTTGGTTAGCAGAAGATGGGCTAGCCGGCTTTGATGTTATTGTTGTGGATGAGTTTCACGAAAGGCGTTGGGACATCGACTTGCTGGTGGCGATGCTTAAGCAGAAGGCGAGTCACCGTTTGGTCATCACATCGGCAACCATCGAAGGGGAGCGTCTCGCTGATTATCTACAAGCGAACAGGATCAGTTGTGAGGGAAGAACTTATCAGGTTGATATCGAGCACAGAGCAAATGAATCTAGGGCTTTGCCAGATAGTCGACATCTAGAGCAACGCATCGCGGAAGAGGTGAATCATCAACTTATTGCATCGCACGGCGATATCTTGGTTTTCCTTCCGGGCAAGAAAGAGATTGTGCAATGTGAGCAAGCGTTGGCAAAACATCCGGATCTGCAAGTTGTTAAATTGCATGCCTCGGTGAGTGACAAGGAGCGAGACCTCGCGCTATCTGGTCGCAATACGGGTAACGAAAGTGGCAATAGAAACGATGGCAGAGGCTTGCGAAAGGTCATTCTCGCAACCAACGTGGCTGAAACCTCGCTAACCATTCCCGATATTGGTGTGGTGATCGATTCTGGATTGGAAAGAAGAACGGTTCAACGTAATGGCAGAACTACGTTGATGCTGAAATCCATATCACGCGCCAGTGCCAAGCAGCGAGCAGGCCGTGCAGGTAGGGTAATGGACGGTGTTTGTGTTCGTTTGTATGGTGAGCATGCAGCATTAGAATTAGTCACGCCACCAGAATTGCAGCGTGAAGAGCTGACTGAGCCGATGTTGGCAGCGGCATGCAGTGGCTTCACTTTGGAGAGTTTGTCTTTCCTCGATCCCATTCCAGAAAAATCGCTATACAGCGCAACACAAACTTTGCTGACGATGGAAGCGATTGGCGACGATCATCAAATTACCGAGCACGGAAAAAAGCTTTACCCACTACCGATAGATGCTTTGTATGCCGACATTGTTACCCGTATTAAAACCAAAGCATTGAAAGAGGCGATGGTCGATCTCACGGCTGCATTGTCTGTGCCTGCTCGTTTATATCAGTTACCCAATAATCCTGAACATTTGGAAGCGCTCGCTCAGCAAGAAAAAGAGGGCTGTGATTTAACCTTGTTGATTCAGATTGTGCGTGGTCGTGATTATCCACACCTAGAAATCGACCAACAAGCTTTGGAGGAAGCACAAGGGCTTGCCGAGCAAATGCGTGAAGTGTTTGAGCTTCCTCAGTTGGAAGTTGCCTCTCGCTACCAACGTACCGCTCTACTTGAAACCATCATTAAGCTGCATCCTGAGTTGGTGTTTGTACGTCGTTTAAAAAGAAGAGAGGCGTTTGCTAACGGTTCACTAGAGGTGGTGCTTGGTCGACAAAATCGCTTTCCTGATAATGCGCAGGCTATGTTGGTGTTTGATACTCACAGCCTTCCCGGGCGAGGAGTTAAGCAGACATTGACTCTCGCAACGACCACAGCACCAATTGCGCTTGATCTGATGGTTGAGGCTGAACTTGGCGAATGGCAACAGGGCGAAACTGTGGTCAATGACGATGGTGTATTTACCGAGATGGATTTGGTGTACGCAGGTCGCACAATCACGACAAAACTGGTGGCAGCAGAAGGTCAGTTGTCCTTAAAGCCTATCGTGGATCTAGTGGTAACTGGTACTCAGCTTCCTGATTTTGCCAAGGCTCGCACTCAAGAGATAAAGCACTGGCAGTTGTACGTGAAACTTGGGCTGGATGAGCAAACCAAGTTTAGCTCCGATATCGAACTACTGAGCTTTGAATCGTGGTTTATTGAGCAGCTTGAAGTGCTAGGAGTTACCGATGTCAGTGAGCTTGAAATGTTTGATGATACGGACATTCCTTTTGAAGGTATCCCTAGTTGGCTATATGCAGAGTTCGCTGAAAAGTACCCGTTCTCACTCATTCTTGCTGACTTGAACTTGGGGGTTGAGTACCTTGTGGGAAGAAAGTTGATTTACGTTCATTATCAGTCGGGTAGTAGAAAAGCACCGCCGAAACGATGGGAGCTACCAACTTGGTCTGGCTGGCGTATTCAGTACAAAAAGGCGAGTCGAATTATTGATATAAAATAGATAGATAAGTTTTATCTTCAAAATATTAATCAAATAGGCGCATATATGATTTTTCAGTGGTGATTATGTTACAAATTTGATTTTTATATGCCATTTTAACCAATCAAAAGGTCATAAAAGACCATTCTTCTATATCCTATTGCTATAAAGAAAGAGTTGATAGATATTGAGTATATTGTGTTGCCAAAGTGTCGGGGGACATCATGGATAATCAGAAAGAGACGCGTGTAGAGTTTGATTACACAACTTTTCTTGGCGCCTCGTGCAGTAAAAAATGGACTTTTCTGGAAGCACTTACCACTATAGCTCCAGTGTTCAGTACCGTTTGGCGAGACAGCATCAAAGAGCTAGCAAGCCCAGAAGATCGCTTATGGCAAATGGCACTAAAATCGATGTCTACACGTAAGAGTGATGAATCGAACATCGTTACTTTGCTTAAACTTGCCAAATTAGAAGGCATTAATGAGCTCAAAGTGGTGATGCCATATTCTCTTGAAGAAGAGCAGATCGAGTACATCGAATCGCGTAGTCATTTAGTGATTGCAGGTAATACTGGAGAAGAGTTTACTATTAAGCTGTAATCTCAGTAATCGCTGGTACACCAAAAGCTAAGTTTAAGAATACTAAAAACAAACATGTTAAAAGGACCTCAATGTTGAGGCCCTTTTTGTATTACGTGGTAGCAAAATCGAGAAGATTGTTAATCGATTAGCCCGTAGTCAGCGCGTAATACATCGATGATCTCTTGTTTAGGGTTGTCACTCAGTACAATCTCAGCGCCAGTAATCTTTGCTGCGATATCAAGGTAAGTGCGAGAAAGAGACATCAGTGCATCCAGTGGTAACTCATTGTCACGCGCTAGCGCTTCTCGCTCTGGCATACGCTCTTTATTCAGTAGAAGATCAGCGTCAGGGAAGTAGTTAAGTAGGAACTGACGGAAGCCTTCTTTTGAGTTTTCAACGATGTTGCCATTGTTGTATTGCTCTGTATCCCAGATACGAGATGAGTCAGGTGTGCCCACTTCGTCCATGTAGATAAGCTTCTCTTTACCTTGTGCATCGTTCACGTAACCAAACTCAAACTTGGTATCAACGAAGGTTTGATCGACTTTTTCTAGTGCGTCACTGATGACGTTAAAGCCTTCTTTGAGTAGCTTCTCGTAGTGCGCGATATCGCTCTCTTGTGAGAAGTTAAATGCTGCAAAGTTATCTTGGATGTTCTGACGCGTGATGTTTACATCGTCCGCTTCTGGTACACTAGGAATGCCTTTCAAAATACCTTTGGTTGAAGGAGTGATAAGAAGCTCTGGTAGTTTCTTGTCTTTCTCTAGACCTTCTGGCATTTCGATACCACAGAATTCACGCTCACCATTTGCGTACGCACGCCACATAGAACCTGTGATGTACTGACGACAAATCGCCTCAATCATTACTGGGCGAGCTTTTTGTACAATCCATACGAATGGGTGAGGGATATCAAGAATGTGGCTGTCAGCAAGACCGTTGTCTTTAAAAAGCTTGAACCAATGGTTAGAAATAGCATTAAGTGCAGCGCCTTTACCAGGAACACCTTTCAGGTTGCCTTCACCACGCCAGATACAATCAAATGCAGAGATACGGTCACTTATCACCATGATAGCTAACGGAGCATCAGGTGCTACGTCGTAGCCTTTCTCTTTAATTAGTCGTTGGCTATCTTCTTCAGCTAACCAGTAAACCGAACGAACCTTGCCACTGTGGACAGGTTTATCAGTGCGGATTGGGAGGTCATCATTTACGGCAAGAACTTGATCAGCGAGGCTCATTTAGACATTCCTATCTTTTATCAAACGTCATACAGAGAAGTGCAATGTGCACATGATTAGACGGGCATTATACCCAATCTAACGTTTGCTTCCAGAGAAAAAGCAAACGTTTGCTAAATCTGTTCATCAAATAAAAACCCCTGCCTAACTATCCACCAAATTTAAGGCGAAATGTAGGGCAGGGGAAGGCAGTATATTTGGACTATATTACTGAGCTATCTAGTAGAGCTATGTTGCTTAGTGAATACGCTCTGAGCTCGCATCCATAAAGAAAACCTCACACTGGAAACGCATACCTAATGTTTTTAAGTATTGTTGGCTAAATTGATCAATTGACGCGCTCGCAACGATCGCACTCGCATTCTTAGAGCGGATCGCTTTCTCTACTGTTTCAGCTTCGGTCATTTGGTGAGAAGCTTTCATATGAATCACGCGGTCGCAACATACATTATGTTTCTGCAGTTGCTTAGCGGATGGTCTTGGTGTTTGAGCCGTAAATAGTAGCCATTGATGTTGATTGGACAGCAACGCCATTTTTGCAAATAACGCTTCATCAGTTGAATGATGAGCTGAGCGAGAAGCTGATGCAAATGCGCCGTGAATTAGCGGGCTAGAGTGTTGTGCTTTAACGTGTGCTTGAATCATTTTGCTGTCCTTATATACATGCTGTATGTGTATACAGTAGTTTTTGTTACTTATAAGATCAAGCGTTTTTTGCGGGATTATTGGACGATTTCTTATGGTGAAATGAAGTTTTTTCTTATAAGTACATGAAATTAAATGACAAATTAAATTTGAATGATTTTGCTGTTTTTCTCAGAAATGGAAAAAAGTGTGAGCTTTATACAGGTGTATACAGTAGTTTTCTGTAAAAACCACTGTATACACCTGTATAGAAGATAAGAAGATAAGAAGATAAGAAGATAAGAAGATAAGAAGATAAGAAGATAAGAAGATAAGAAGATAAGAAGATAAGAAGATAAGAAGATAAATGCTGGGCACAAAAAAAGCGCCTAAGGCGCTTTCTTATATTTCAATGGTGTAGCTTATCTCAGTGTTGCTTGGGAGAGTTTTGCTCTCATTTCCATCTCACCAATATTGAACTGGCGAACATCCATGGTCGCGATATCATTGCAATCTTTACATGCATGATGGCACTTACCATCTAGGTAGTCGTGCTTTTTTACTAGGCTTGGCTTTTTGCACCAATCACAAACGCCTTCTATTGTGAACATATTCTCTCCTCACCTGTTTAAGTCAGGTGTATTTTCGGCGCAAATTATGACACAACAGAGACCTGTTAGTTAATAGTTTGTTACTCGTTTTTGAGAGGGTGATCGATTGCAACACCAATAAAATCGATATCTCTGTGAGATGGAAAGATAAAGGTGTGTAATTGTTTACGATTTCGTAACACTTTGTAAGATGGTTTTTAGCGCGCTGTTCAAACGTTTCATTTCTTCATCACATCCTTGACCATCAGGGTGATAAATTTTTGATAGTTGTTTATATCTCACCTTAATGCTTTTCTGGTTAGGAATAGAGCTCGGCGTGTAGCCAAATAGCGCACAGGCTAGCTGTAAACTGTTCGAACTTTTTTGGCCTTTTTGTTTCTTTAACTCGTTGAACATGGTCTGCAATTGACGCTTTTGCTGCTTAATGGTGCGGTTCTTTTCGCTCAGTTGAGTTTCGAGCACCTGCTTCTGCGTTCCCAAGTCACTCGATTTCAGAATCTCTCTTTTTCGCGAGATCACCAGAGTCGAGCCGATACTCACGATAACAATCAGTAACGCCAATGCCGTACCAATCATATAGTCAGAGCCACTTAGGCTAGAACTGAAGAGGTTAGATTGCACTTGGTTAGATTGTATTTGCTGAGGCAATCCCTGACTGTTGTCTATTTCAGAGCCGATGCCGTCGTCGAGCTGTTCGATTGAAGAGATCTGTTTTGCACGTTGTTGATTGAACTGTGCTTCAAGAACACGGTTGTAGCCATCTTCTGCGTCTGGGTTATCTGGCAACGCTGCTTCATACCAAAGTTGTGCCGCGTCTAGCGGGCTGAGTAGCGCTTGTTCTGGGGAAGATTCGTAAAGCTTTGCGATTTCTACTGTCGCTCGCTTGTTCCCTTGCAATGCGGCTTTGATAAACCATTCCAAGGCCAATTTGTTGTCGGGTTTTCCATCCGTTCCTGCTAAGTAAAGTTCAGCCAATCTGAACTGTGCATCTGCATTGCCATTGTCCGCGGATTGTGAATACCAATAAAATGCGTCATCGATGTTCTGAGGGGCGCCAACTCCTAACTCATACGCTTGTGCTAATTGGTATTGTGATGCTGAATCTTTAGGTGATGAATCTGCTGCGTTACTTTCTTCACTGTTATTTGCCGCGTGGGCGAGGGAGGAAAGCGATAAAACAAGGGTCAGAAGCAGAGGTCTCAGGGGCGATGGTGATCGAAAATTGTATAGGAAAAGCAAAAGATAAGTCTCGTAAAAAGCCCAGTGCCGATATCAGTATCAAGACGCTATGTAGTGAACAATAAAGTCGTACCGCTTTAAATGAGCCATACGACTGACAAGCCACTATATAGCGGTTATTTCAATAGATAAAGGAGACTGGGCTTTAATCGTGCTACTTAAGCGGCAAGATTTGAATCTCTACGCGACGGTTACAAGCACGGCCTCGAGACGTGTTGTTGTCACATAGAGGGTAACGCTCACCGTTACCACGAGCAATGGCACGGCCTGCAGCGACATCTTGAGAGATCAAGAATGCACGAACAGATTCAGCGCGGCGCTCAGAAAGGATTTGGTTAGTCGACTCACTGCCAGTACTGTCAGTGTGACCTTCGATCACTAGGCTAGTGTCTGGGTATTCAACTAGGATACGAGCAACGCCACGAAGTGTGTTGTGAATGCTTGATTCAAGCGCGTAAGAACCAGAGTCGAAACCGATGCCGTTTTCCAGGCGAAGTAGAAGTTGGTTTTCGCCAACACGCTCTACCTGAACACCAGAGTTCATCAACTCTTCACGAAGTGCCGCTTCTTGTCGGTCAAAGTAGTAACCAATACCACCGCCAACAGCAGCCCCACCGGCAGCACCAATAAGAGCACGTTTACCACGGTCTTTAGAGTCACCGGTAGCAGCACCAGCAACGGCACCAGCGATTGCACCAATTAGAGCGCCTTGAGTTGCAGAGTTAGTCTCAGATTCGCCAGTAGTAGCGTTTTGGCGTTGAGTTGCCTGACAACCCGTAAGTGCGACAGTAAGCGCTAGGGCTAGTGTGATTTTTTTCAACGTATTTTCTCCATCATGTACTTCTGTCAAACGTATGGATTACGAATGACAAACATATAGTCCTGTAGGTCCTATTGATGGTTTTTATCAATACGCTGAAGCAATGTAAAGCGGCTCTATGATTTAGATATCTTTTTAGGTGCCTGTGCCCCGGCAACTGGTCGATTAACAGACAATTTACGGCCTTTCTTCAACCCAACCTCGTAATCAGCAGTGAGGTTTTTCATCGCTTCTTTTAGTTGTTGCTTGAAGGTTTCGCGGTCGATATTTTTGAGCTCTTTATCGATGTAGTTATTGATTTTGTTGTTCGACTCGTCGTCTGGTGTGATCGTCGGTAGTTTTCAAGCGCACCTTCAACCCAACCTGATACAAAGGAATTCACGCGACGGGTGACTTCTAATGTACCCGTACCAGACCCCGCAAAGCTGTTGCGGAATTGGCCAGTATGTTCATTCAGTTCACGATAGATGATATCGAAAGCAAAGGCTGCAAAGATGGCACGATCGGCTTCACCGATGAACTCTACACGCTTGAGACCTTTATGGTTCAGCAGTACAGCTTCTACGCCAAATTTAGTGTTGATACCACGAATAACACGCAGCAGTGTTGAGCTGATATTTGCGGGTAATAGGTGCGTGGATTGAGTCTTGCCCATCTTGATAAATTCAATATCGTCTTTTTCGAGACCATATTTCAGCATCAAGTTATGCGCCATTTTGATTGCATTGGCAGCTTCATTGACGTTAGCAGAATTACCAAGCTCAAGACACTTAGCTATTTTCTTTAGGGCTTTTTTCTTATCCATCGACTACTTAATCATTACCGCAAATTTTGAAAAGTCCGACATTTTACATGTTTTGGCGGGTAACAGAAAGCAAAACTCACTCAGTGGGCGAGTTGGGTTCGTAACAATTAATTAAGCAAAACGGACTTTGGAGCATAAACAAAAACGCCATCAAGAAGATAGATGGCGTTAGTGACAGGTTTTTTGGTAATGACTAGAGCATTCGCAAACTAGATACCCAGTTCATCAAGCAGATCGGCTGCTGAATCATTGCCTGAGCTTTGTGTTGGCTTATTGCCTTCCTGCATTTTTTTCTGAGTTGCTTCAAGAATGCTGTCTGGACACTCGTCTTCTGCAATCTCAAATTCTTCTAATTGGATGAACTCTGTTTTGTCCATAGCCAGCTCAAGGTAGAAGATGTTGTTGTTTTCAGTTGAGAAGGTCACACGGCGAGCTTGTGGGCGATCGAGATTGGTATCAACAGAAAGGTTTACTTGCTTGTTCAGTGCCAGCATCTTCGGTTGGTTTTGAGTGATGTTGGTTTGCAGCTCTTTACGGATCTTATTAGTGAAGTCACCAACTAGTTGGTTCATTAGTTCACCTAGTACGTCACCCACTTCATCAGATGTATGCAGCACAGCCAGTTCATTTTCCGGCATGCCCATGTTACGCATGTAATTGGTGTAGATCTCTAATGCGGCTTTCGACGTAAAATTGATAACAACAAGACCAGAAAAGCCTCCGTCAAATAGAACGAAGCAGCCAAAATCTGGCTTTAGGCTTGTCTTATTGATCTTTTGAACCATGGCTGAATAGGACACCTGAGAAGCCGTTGCTGATGTAAGGACGCTTGAGACTGATTGGCATAGCTTAAGAAGAATATCTTCAGTGGTGACTGTTTTATTTTTTTTCATTGTGATGTGCTCGTGGAGATGTCTTAAACAAAATGTTATTCAATATATTGTTACTGAATTAAGACGAAAGTGACTATTTCTCCATTCTTGCACTGAGATTCTGATTTGATCACCTTTTTATATGATCTTAATAGTAGTAAAGTGACGAAATTCAAAGAAAATTATTAAAAATCTCAGATAACCCAATGCTGATAGGATCAGCGAAGTAGGGGCAGGAAGCAAATGTTACCAAGACTTCAACTCAATGCTGATGTCGATCCAGTTGTTGTACGCTTTTTAGATGAACTAAAAATAGCGGGCTTTACTGGCGACATTGAATCTCAATATTCTAGCCGTTTGGCGGTCGCGACTGATAACAGTGTCTATCAGCAACTGCCCCAGGCTGTCATTCTTCCCAAAACAACACACGACGTTGTGCTTATCGGTAAAGTGGGTTCTAAATCTGCTTATGAACGCGTGACTTTTTCTCCTCGTGGTGGCGGTACCGGAACCAATGGACAATCCCTAACTAAAGGGGTTGTGGTTGATTTATCACGCTACATGAATCAAGTTCTTGAGATTAATGAGAAGGAAGGCTGGGTACGAGTTCAGTCGGGCATCGTTAAAGATCAATTGAACGACGCGGTTCGCCCTTACGGTTACTTCTTCTCTCCAGACCTTTCAACCAGTAACCGAGCGACACTGGGTGGCATGATCAACACTGATGCATCAGGCCAAGGGTCATTGAAGTACGGTAAAACGTCTGACCATGTGTTGTCTTTGCAAGCGGTATTCGCCGATGGTTCGTGTTTAGAGTCAGATTTATCACATGGCTTACCGGAAGAGGGGGAGTTTGCTCATCATGCGCTTGCGGTTACCGAAGCGGTGTGTCGTGAAAAACGCGCTCAAATCCTCGATAAATTCCCACCATTGAACCGCTTCTTGACGGGCTACGACCTCAAGAATGCTATCAATGATGACGATGACAGCTTTGACCTTACTCGCGTGCTATGTGGAGCAGAAGGCTCTTTAGCATTCATTACTGAAGCAAAGCTAAATCTAACCCCAATCCCGAAAGCGCGCACTTTGGTTAACGTGAAATACAACACGTTTGATTCTGCGCTGCGTAATGCACCGTTTATGGTTGAAGCGAAGGCTCTCTCTGTAGAGACGGTCGATTCACGAGTATTGAACCTAGCGAAGCAAGATATTGTTTGGCACACCGTGAGTGACCTACTGACAGATGTTCCTAACAAAGAGATGCTTGGCATCAACATGGTTGAGTTTGCAGGCCAAGATGAAGCGGAAGTAGAACAGCAAGTTCAAGCGCTGACCGCAAAACTTGAAACCATGGTTGAAAGCGAAGAAGCGGGTGTGATTGGCTTCCAAGTGTGCAGTGATTTGGCGAGCATTGGCCGAATCTACAACATGCGTAAAAAAGCGGTAGGCCTATTAGGTGCGGCGAAAGGCCGTGCTAAACCAGTCGCTTTTGCTGAAGATACTTGTGTACCACCTGAAAACTTGGCTGACTTCATCGCTGAATTTCGAGTGCTGCTTGATTCGAAAGAGTTAAATTATGGCATGTTTGGTCACGTTGATGCGGGTGTTCTACACGTTCGTCCGGCACTCGACCTATGTGACCCTATGCAAGAAGCCTTGATGCACGAAGTTTCTGATGAAGTGGTTAAGCTGGTGGCGAAATACGGCGGCTTAATGTGGGGTGAGCATGGTAAAGGTTTCCGTTCTGAGTACGGTCCTGATTTCTTCGGTGAAGAACTGTTTACCGAATTAAGGCGTGTGAAAGCAGCATTCGACCCGCATAACAAGATGAATCCAGGCAAGATCTGTACACCTTTAGAAAGTGATGCTGAGTTGGTTAAAGTGACCGACGCCAAGCGTGGCTTCTATGATCGCCAGATTGATGTTCAAGTGCGCGACAGCTTTAAGCAAGCGATGGAGTGTAATGGCAACGGCTTATGCTTTAACTACGACACGAGCTCGCCAATGTGTCCATCAATGAAAGTGATGGCTGACCGTCGCCATTCACCAAAAGGTCGTGCTGGTTTAGTGAGAGAGTGGTTGCGTCAGCTAACTGAGCAAGGCGTGGATATTCTCGATTTAGAGCAAGAAGCGCTAAAAGATGATACTCCGGTCAAAACTATGGTTGAGCGCGTTCGTAACACCATGAACAAACGCCACGAGTACGATTTCTCGCACGAAGTACATGAAGCGATGAATGGTTGTCTTGCATGTAAAGCGTGTGCGAGCCAATGTCCGATCAAAGTTGATGTACCAAGTTTCCGTTCACGATTCTTAAACATCTATTACTCACGCTACCAACGCCCTGCCAAAGATTACTTGGTCGCAAACATTGAAACCATGCTGCCACTAATGGCGAAAGCGCCAAAGGTCGTTAATGCTGCATTGGGTCAAAAGTGGATTCAATCTGCAACAGCGAAAACAGTCGGTTATGTCGATGCACCACTGATGTCGGTGCCTACGCTCAAAAATCGTCTGGCAAGCAAAGAGCTGCAACTTTTTAATATTCAATATCTAGAAGGGCTGTCTTCGGAAGAGAAGAAACAGCATGTATTGATTGTTCAAGACCCGTTTACCAGCTTCTATGATGCAGAGGTGGTGGAAGACTTCGTCACTCTGGCTCAAAAGCTTGGCAAGACACCAGTGCTACTGCCGTTTAAACCAAATGGTAAGGCGCTGCACATCAAGGGCTTCTTAAGTCGTTTTGCACGCGAGGCGAAATCCACTTCTGATTTCTTGTCGATTGTCGCAGATATTGGTATTCCGCTCGTGGGTGTAGATCCAGCTTTGGTACTTTGCTATCGCGACGAATATGTCGAGATCTTAGCGGATAAGCGTGGTGACTTTGATGTGCTCACTGTTCATGAGTGGTTATTGCCATCGCTCGGTGACTATGAAGCGCGCTCTGCGAGTGAAGAGATGTGGTATTTGTTCTCTCACTGTACCGAGAAAACCAAGATGCCAAATGCTGAAAAAGAGTGGGGCGCTATCTTCCAACACTTTGGAGCAGCACTTACTAGCGTACCTGTAGGCTGTTGTGGCATGGCGGGGACGTTCGGACATGAAGTCGATAAGTTACAAATGTCGAAAGACATCTACGGTTTAAGTTGGAAGCCAAGGATGCAAGACTTACCAAAAGAGCGCTGTTTAGCAACCGGATACTCTTGCCGTAGCCAAGTTAAGCGTTTTGAAGGTGAGAAGCTCGCCCACCCATTACAGGCACTCGCACAAATTCTTTAAACTATTTAGCCCAGCAATTGCTGGGCTTTTTTCTAAACTAACAATGGAATTGTTAATAAGGAAAGCTATGAAATTTCTTGAGTTGAAAGTCCCACCAGTTGCTCTGTTTATATTGGTTTTAGTCGCCTCTTATTTCAGTGCGCAACAGTTGAGTACAGGCGCGATAGGGATGCCGTTTAAGTTCATCATTCTTGGTGTCGGAATCGTTTTGAGCGGCGTTATTGGATTAGCTGGTGTTTGGGAGTTTCGAAAACAGAAAACGACCGTTAATCCAATTAAAGTCGAAACTGCTTCTACCGTCGTTGATAGCGGGATTTTTGGATACACGCGAAACCCAATGTATTTAGGCCTTTTCATCTTACTGTTCTGCTTTGGCTATTTCTTTCAAAATATTTTCAGCGTCTTGTTAAGCTTTGCTTTTGTTATCTACATGAATCAGTTCCAAATCAAACCAGAAGAGCGAGCACTAGAGCAATTATTCGGTGCGGAATATGTTGATTACAAACAAAAGGTTAGGCGTTGGGTTTGATTTACTCTGTGGGATAATGAGTTAACCAACCACTAATATCAGTTCCGTTTTCAAGGTAAGCCATATTTTGGCGTACTCACCATTTATATTTATTTTTTATCAAATAACCTGCCCGCCATTATTAAAACAAATAAAAGGTTAGGTAATGAAAGTTATCCAGACAAAATGGCTGCCATTAAGTATTTATGCGGTTGGCCTCTCTTCAATGCCGGTATTGGCAGATATCTCCCCTCAAATTATCAACGGTAACGAAGCGACAAAAGGTAGTTGGCCATTCATGGTCGCACTTGTTTCAAAAAACATGGACGCCTACGAAGGGCAGTTCTGCGGTGCAAGTTTTATTGGTGAGCGATATGTACTCACAGCAGCGCACTGTATCGAAGCAAGCAGTAGCCAAGATTTTGAGGTTGTCATTGGTCTCTCTGATCTTTCTTCACCCGACGTAGAGAAGCACCGCTATTCCGTCGAGCAAGTTTATGCTCATGAAAGCTATACTCAAGAGCCTGCGAGTAATGATATTGCCATTATTGAGCTTAGTGATAAGCCCACGGAATCTGCGGTTGATCTAGTCGATGGTTATGTCCGTGATAACTTGAGTACAGGTCAGATGCTAACCATCATAGGTTGGGGCGACCAGAATTCGTCGCAAGAGCAATACTCATCCACGAGCCAGTTGCATCAAGTGAATGTTCCGTTAGTTAGTCAGCGAGATTGTAACCTTGGTCAAGGAGATGGATATTCAGATATTAGTGCTGATGCTTTTTGTGCTGGTTACAAAGAAGGCGGCCGAGATTCATGTAGTGGGGATAGCGGTGGCCCAATTATGTTGTCCACCAATGGTCACTATGAACAGCTAGGTCTTGTGAGTTGGGGAGAAGGTTGCGCACAGCCAGAGGCATACGGTGTCTACACCAACATAAGCCACTTTGCTGACTGGATAGGTAAGAAGACGGCAGGCTTTAGTTACCAAACTAAGGTGATGCTAGGCGCTCGACCTATGGGGCCGATTGAACACAAGTTTGAATTTACGAACAAATCTGGTCAAGAGATTAACGTAACCAACGTATCTTTGGCTGTCGGTACAAACGATCCTATAACCTACAATGGTAGTGCGATTATAAAGAGCAATAGTTGTGCGACGTTATCACCGAATGAAGGGTGTGATGTAGTTGTAAGCTACAACATAGACTCAGTGGGTAACCATGATTTTGGTATCAAGGTGTCAACCGACTCACTAGCGGGTGTAGTGACATCAAAGGCATATGCTATTGGCGCGAATGAGGTTTCTAATACGGTGAATTCACTCGTGACGATACCTAAGAATGCAGTCTACAGCACAGAAGCTTGGGATGTTGAAGGGGATACGATAGCGTCACCGGATATTGGTAATAGCCAGTCCACCGCATTCATTGTCGACGGGATCCCAGCTGGTACCGTATCTTTGGATCTCACCGTCTTTTCTGAAGAAGATCGTGACTACATGGAGATCTATATTAACGGCTTTGAAGTTGGCGCGTTTGCAGGCCTATTATCTGGCACTGTTGAACTGCCAATGGCGAGAGCTAAAGACAATAGCTTTATGATTGCGTACAGCAAAGATGAGGTGGGTTCTGCAGGGCATGACAGAGTGACCATTAAGAACTTTGCTTATAGTAATGAGATTAAAGAGCTAAGTTTGGTGGAAGATCCAACTACCAAAAAGACAGGTGGTTCAATGGGTTGGTATTGGCTAGCGATGCTGTTGGGTGGCACGGTGATGCGTAAGTCACTTTCGTCATTGAAGAGGAAAGGGACTCAGTAAATAACTGTGACTTAAACCAATATCTATTGTTCAGAATTAAAAAGCCCAGCTTTGAAGTGACCCCGTAAAGTTGGACATTTCTGTTAAGCGGTTTTCAAGGCCTGAGTTCGATATTCTATCGGAGTCAGGCCTTTTAGTTTCACTTTTATACGTTTGGTATTGTAGTACTCGATATACTCTTTGATTTGCGCTATCAGAGCATCTGCATCTTCAAAGCTTTGGTTGTGATACATCTCTGTTTTGAGTAAAGCAAAAAAATTTTCAGCAACAGCATTATCCAAGCAGTTACCTTTTCTCGACATGCTTTGCGTTAACCCACTCTCCGCTACCTTTTTCTGATACTGTCGATGACGATATTGCCAACCTTGGTCGCTATGTATAATTGGCTTTGAGTTGGGTTTAAGCGTTGATATAGCCTCCGTTAGCATATCCGTGACAAGCGGCAAGCAGGCATTCTTGGCCACTCTATAAGCAACCACCTCCTGAGTAAACAAGTCGACAACGGGAGATAAGTATACTTTCTGCTCTTTGACTTTAAACTCCGTGACATCAGTTACCCATTTTTCATCGGGTTGAGTCGCACTAAAATCTCTTTCAAGCACGTTGGGAGCAGCTGTTCCAGACTCTCCTCGGTATGAACGATACTTTTTAATCCTGACCGTCGATTTAAGGTTGAGCTGGGCCATAAGCCTTTGAACCGTTTTGTGATTAAGCACGAACCCCCGATTTTTTAGTTCCAAGTGAATACGGCGGTAGCCGTATCGTCCCTTATGTTCATGATAAATTGACTTTATCAACCGCAGCTCACGTTCGTAGCTATTTGGGCGCTTGCTCGTTTGAGCCTGATAATAAAAGACACTTTTTGCCAGCTGTAGAGTGTGCAGTAAGTGCTTTAACGGGTACTTGCCTTTAAGAGTTAGAGCTATGACCGCTTTTTCTTTGTTCGACGGTTTTTTTCCTGCTCCAACTCTTCCAACTTTTTTAGAACGGCATTCTCGGTTCGCAAGTAGAGCAACTCCTCTTTTAGCTCCTCAAGCGTCATTTCATCATCAGGCTTAGTGGTACGTTGAGGGTGCTGTTTCATTGGAGGTCTTCCTTTCTGGCGCATTTTGAGCCCTTTGATACCGAGCTCATTAAATCTTTTGAGCCAGACAGAGAGTATCCCAGGGGATGAGAGGTTTAATATTGCGCTAGTGTGCGTGAGAGACCAATCATTCGTCCACATTAAATTCAATGCTTTTCGTTTTTCCTGAGCAGTAGCAGCATGCTTAGTTGGTAAAAATGAGTTAGCACCATGGATGGCAAAGACTTGAGCCCAATACCGTATCTGTCTTGAAGAAATTGAATATTGTTTTGCTAAGTAGAGAGATGATGTGCCATCTAAGTATTGCTTAGCAATGATACATTTTAGCTCTCGGTTATATTTGGACATAAAAAGACCCCCAATAATTGGTGTCCAACTATTGGGGGTCAGTTCACTTGAGGATATCAAGCTGGGCTTTTTAATTCTGTGTTGGTTTACTTAAGCAGCAGCCGCGAACTGAGCTAGAAACATCTCTTTGCGCTCGTTGAAGCGGTTTACTAGGTCGTCTACAGAAGCTTGGTCGTATGGCTTAAGGCCGCTTGCTACCATGCGTTTAACGCCTTTACCGACTACTTGACCATCTTCTTTGAAATCGAAGTTCAGGGTCACGATGCCGCGCTTGCCTTCAACGTCAAAAGTCGCGCCAGAGAATTCAACTTCAGGGTGAGATAGGTCTAGGCGAGTAAATTCAACTTCCATGCTCTCGTAAATCACAAGAGGGCGTTGGCAGTTGATCATCATTTGTTGCTCTTCCATAAGAGGAACCATGATGTGAGGGAAGTTCATGCCAGAGAACTTAACGTAGTTTGTTACTACGTGTTCGATGAATGCTTGATCGTGGCTTTTCTCGCCCTCACAAGACATGTGTAGGTACTCTTTGCCTTTCTCGTCAACCAGTGAGCTTTCTTTTTCACACTTGTTATCAACGCTTAGCGCAATACCGTTACCAACCATCCCTGAAAAATCAAAACGCATTTTTTGGCTGATGCCTTCTTTCTGCAGAAGAACTGCAAACAAAAGATCGCCAGGCACGCAAAAGCGCTTGTTGTCTTCATCGTGAATTGGGTTGAAGTCAGCAGCTACTTTTTTAGCAAAGTGGCTTGCTTGTTCACGAGTGAATTGAAATTGATTGTCTTCAGTAGAAAAGTAAGGTGTCAGAAACATAGTATCGCTATTAGTCATCAAATCTGGGGTGGATTATAGCTAACTAATTTCGATCTAATGGTCTATCCAGTTAACTTTGCTTATATATCAGTCAATTAGATAGATACGTTGGATGGTATGTGGCAATTTTACAGGGGATATGGTGACTGGCTCAATGCAACAAGGGCTAATCGATAGCCCTTGTTTATATGACGTGCTATTTCACGACTTAAAAGCTACACAAAATACCTTCAGGCATTAAGTGGTTGTGCACAGACAATTTGAGTAACAAGTTAGCTTGCTCGATATCCGGTGCGAAGTAGCGGTCTTTGTCGTAGAAGCTGACTTTTTCACGCAGGATCTGTTTCGCTTCTTCTACTCGAGGTGAAGAGAGGTTTGGCGCTCTAAAATCCAAGCCTTGCGCTGCTGCTAAATACTCAACTGCCAAGATTCCACGAGTGTTCTCTGCCATGTCACGAAGACGACGACCAGCAAAGGTTGCCATAGAGACATGATCTTCTTGGTTAGCGGACGTTGGCAAACTGTCTACAGAAGCTGGATGAGCCAGTGTTTTGTTCTCACTAGCTAGTGCTGCTGAGGTAACCTGAGCAATCATAAAGCCAGAGTTAACGCCGCCATTGTCGACTAAGAACGGTGGAAGTTTACTTAGCGCGCTATCAATCAGCAGTGCCATTCGACGCTCTGACAAACTACCGATTTCAGCAATGGCTAAGGCTAGATTATCTGCGGCCATAGCAACGGGCTCTGCGTGGAAGTTACCACCCGAAATGATGTCACCATCGTCCGCAAAGACCAGTGGGTTGTCCGATACGGAATTCGCTTCAACCATCAGTGTTTCTGCTGAGTTGCGGATCTGCTGTAGACACGCGCCCATCACTTGAGGCTGACAACGCAGTGAGTAAGGGTCTTGAACCTTTTCACAACACGTGTGTGACTCACCAATTTCACTCTTCTGGTCAAGCAGATGACGGTAAGCAAGCGCAGCGTCCATTTGTCCACGGTGACCACGAACGCGGTGAATTCGAGGATCAAATGGGCGGCGGCTACCTAGCGCAGCTTCAACTGACATAGCGCCACATACTGTCGCAGACGCGAACAAGTCTTCTGCTGCGAATAGGCCTTCTAAGGCGAATGCGGTGGATGCTTGCGTACCGTTGAGTAGCGCTAAACCTTCTTTAGGAGCGAGTGTGATTGGCTCTAGCCCCGCGATCTTCATTGCTTCCAAACCAGTAATGATTTTACCGTTGTGACGAGCTTGGCCTTCACCAAGTAGAACGGTACTCATGTGGGCTAGGGGAGCGAGGTCGCCAGATGCACCTACTGAGCCTTTTTGTGGCACGCAAGGGTAAACCTGCGCGTTCACTAGATCGATCAGGGCATTGATCACCTTGAGTCGGATACCTGAGTAGCCACGAGACAAGCTGTTAATCTTGAGCACCATCATCAAGCGCACGGTTTCGTCAGACATGAATTTGCCGATGCCTGCTGCGTGAGACAGCACGATACTTTTCTGCAGAACTTCGAGATCTTCTGGGGCGATCTTGGTGTTCGCCAGTAAGCCAAAGCCCGTGTTGATGCCATAAACAGTGCGGTCTTCAGCAATCACTTGTTCGACAACCTGCATACTTGCTTCAATATCTGGAATAGCAGCAGAGTCGAGCGACAAATTCACCGGACTGCGGCTGATTTTACGCAGTTCAGATAGACCTAGATGTCCTGGTTTCAGTAATAAATTCAACATGTTCTCTCCAGACATTAAAGGCGACGAAGTTCTTCGTTTAGCATAGGTAAATCAAGTTTCTGTTCTTTCGCACACTGCTTAGCAATGTCGTAACCCGCATCCGCATGACGCATAACGCCTGTCGCTGGATCATTGTGAAGTACGCGAGCAATTCGTTGCGATGCATCTTCAGAACCGTCACAACAAATCACCATACCTGAGTGTTGCGAGAAGCCCATACCAACGCCGCCACCATGGTGTAAAGAAACCCAAGTTGCGCCGCCTGCAGTGTTTAGCAATGCATTCAATAGAGGCCAATCTGATACCGCATCTGAACCATCCATCATGCCTTCTGTTTCACGGTTCGGGCTGGCAACCGAACCTGAATCTAGGTGGTCACGACCGATAACAACCGGTGCTTTTAGCTCGCCATTTTTAACCATTTCATTGAATGCTTGGCCTAAACGTTCACGATCTTTCAAACCGACCCAACAGATACGTGCAGGTAGACCTTGGAACTGAATGCGTTCACGCGCCATATCTAGCCAGTTGTGCAGGTGAGGGTTGTCTGGAATCAGTTCTTTTACTTTTTGGTCTGTTTTGTAGATGTCTTCTGGGTCTCCAGATAGAGCTGCCCAACGGAACGGACCGATGCCTTCACAGAATAAAGGACGAATATAGGCAGGAACGAAACCCGGGAAATCAAACGCGTTTTCTACGCCTTCTTCTAGAGCCATTTGGCGAATGTTATTGCCATAATCCACGGTTGCAGCGCCGCGATATTGCAGGTCTAGCATAGCTTGAACTTGAATCGCCATAGACTGCTTAGCTGCATTAACGACCTTCGCTTCATCAATAGTGCGCTCTTGTGCGGCTTTCTCCATCGTCCAACCTTGTGGCAAATAGCCGTTCAGAGGGTCATGGGCAGAGGTTTGGTCAGTAACGACATCTGGTGTGATGTTGCGCTCTACTAACTCAGGGAAAACATCCGCAGCGTTACCTAGCAGGCCAACAGAAATAGGTGTGTCAGACTCTTTAATAATAGCCATCGCTTCATCTAGGCTGGTGGCTTTCTTGTCTACATAACCAGTACGCAGGCGGTAATCAATTCGTGATTCATCGCATTCAACCGCAATCATTGAGAAGCCAGCCATGGTAGCTGCAAGAGGTTGAGCGCCACCCATGCCGCCAAGGCCACCGGTGAGTACCCATTTACCTTTTGCTTCGCCTTGGAAGTGTTTCTTCGCGATAGCGACAAAGGTTTCGTAAGTACCTTGAACGATGCCTTGTGAACCGATGTAGATCCAGCTACCTGCGGTCATTTGGCCGTACATCATCAAGCCTTCTTTATCGAGCTCGTTGAAATGTTCCCAGTTTGCCCAGTGTGGAACAAGGTTCGAGTTAGCGATTAACACGCGAGGTGCGTTTTTATGAGTCGGGAACACGCCTACAGGTTTACCAGACTGAACAAGTAATGTTTGGTCGTCTTCTAAACGCTCTAATACTTCAACAATCTTGTCGTAACATTTCCAATCACGTGCTGCACGACCAATGCCGCCATACACAACCAGTGCATGTGGGTGTTCTGCCACATCAGGATCTAGGTTGTTCATTAGCATACGTAGTGGTGCTTCTGTTAACCAAGATTTTGCGCGCAAAGTGGTGCCATGAGGTGCGCGAATTTCGCGATTCGTGTCGAGACGAGGGTCACTGTTGTGGTGTTCCGTCATTTTGAAATTCCTTCTGTTTCACGTTATATCGTTGTAGTTGTATTCATCTATATAGCTGGTTTATTCACTGGCCATTGCACTGGCAATATCCCAACACAAACGAGCCGCTAATCGAGCCGTTTGGCCATCGACGTCGTATTCTGGGTTATATTCCGCAATGTCCGCGATAATGAGTTTCTCACTGTGTTTAAAAACCTGTTCTAGGAAAGGCGCGAGCGCTTCATAGCTAACCCCTCTTGCTGCTGGGGCACTGACACCCGGAGCCGTCGCCGCAGGAAAGACATCGAGATCAATTGTGAGATAGAGGTAATCACAATCAGCGATGAATTTTTGCAACTTAACCAGTTGAGCTATTTGGTTTACTTGGGTGATATCGCGATCATGTTCGTACCACACACCAAGTTGGTCGGCTTTATTGAACAGCGCTTTGGTATTGCTGGCAGCACTTACGCCTAGGCAAGCGTATTGAAATGGCCACTGATGTACATGGCAGTATTCGCTAATCTGATTAAAGGGGGTGCCTGAGCTTGGCTTGACGTCAGCGATGTCGCTTTCAAATTCACGAAGATCAAAGTGAGCATCAAAGTTAACGATGCCTACCTTAGGTTTGTGATCTGATTGAGTTCTGTGAAGATGCTCAGCTAGGCCTTGGAAAGAAGCCCAAGCGACTTCGTGACCACCGCCAAGGGTAATCACTTTGCTAGTGGATAGTGCATTGGCAATCACATCTGCGCACTGCTTTTGGCTGAGTTCTAATTGATCATCGCTACATTCGATATCGCCAAGATCAGCAATGCGTGCATCATTGTGCCAAGCCATATTAGCTAACGCTTGGCGAATCAAATTAGGTGCCTGTTTCGCACCAACACGTCCTTTATTTCTTGCAACACCGGCATCGCTGGCAAAACCAACCAAGGCAACAGTGTTGTCAGTAAGCCCTTCATTTAAAAAATTACTTTGTACTTGCGTGGTAATGTGATGAACACGAGTTCCGAGCTCGCCATCTTCAAGGTCATTACGCCCCGTCCACACAAAGTTGTGAGTGGTGGATACTGTATTAGTGCAGCTGGATTTAGATTGAGTCATGACAGACCTCGCCATTAACAATGCGCTTATGCAGGTGAGGAACACCAACTTGATAGCTTAAGTCGGCAGGGTGCTCGATATTCCAGATAGCCAAATCAGCAGAGTAACCCACTTCAATTTTGCCTCTGTTTTGCGACTCGCCAATGGCAGCGGCTGCATGGCAAGTTACCCCACGTAATGCTTCTTCTGGGGTTGTACCAAATAGGGTGCAGCTCATGTTCATCATCAGTGTTAAATCAGCAAAAGGAGAAGTACCGGGGTTTAAGTCGGTCGCGATTGCCATTGGGATGTTGTGCTCGCGAAGTAGGGCAATAGGTGGCTGTTGAGTCTCTTTCAAAAAGTAGAAAGCGCCCGGTAATAAGGTGGCGACTGTTCCTGATTTAGCCAGTGCTTTTACTCCGGCTTCATCTAGGTACTCAACATGATCAACAGACAGAGCACCGTATTTCGCGGCAAGCGCACTGCCGCCCATGTTAGAAAGCTGCTCTGTGTGGCCTTTGATCGCTAGCCCATGTTCTTTAGCAGCCGCAAATACACGATCGGTTTGTTCTAGGTTGAAGCCGATCGATTCGCAGAATACGTCGACTGCGTCCGCTAGCCCTTGCTCTGCGGCTTTAGGGATGATCTCTTGGCATACCAGATCGACGTAACGATCGGGTTGTTCTTTATATTCTGGTGGTACAGCATGTGCTGCAAGGAGTGTGGTGGTGATTTTAATACGACGGTGGTTTTCTAAGGCTTTAGCAGCACGTAACATCTTAAGTTCGTCATCAAGTGTTAAGCCGTAGCCAGATTTTACTTCAATGCTGGTGACACCACTTCTTAGCAGGCCGTCTAATCTAGGCAGCGCCATCTCAACCAGTTCGGCTTCTTGTGCGGATCGTGTCGCCTTTACTGTTGCTAAAATACCACCGCCTTGTTTTGCGATGTCAGTGTAAGAGACACCATTTAAGCGTTGTTCAAATTCATTGGCACGATTACCTGCAAACACCAGATGTGTGTGGCAATCAATCAGCCCTGGGGTAACGAGCTTGTTTTTGCAGTCGTAGATGATGTGATCAACAGAGCGGCTAGCACTCGTAGTTTCACAATGAAGTGACTCATCGCTTGAGTGGGACAGGGATACGATCTTACCGTTCTCGATAACGATATCTTGCGGGGAAGAAGGTTGGTAACCGTCGGCTCCCGAGCTCATCGAGACCACTCGCGCATTTTTGAGGATCAAATTCATAATCACCTAGATCTTTGCTAAACAGTAAATGTATATACAAATAAATAGGCTAAATACTGACCCGAATCAAGTTGATGTTGCAAAAATGTGATCGGCGATCAGGATGATATTCTTTAATCTAAAACTATCTTAGAGCTTAATTTGTACTTAGAGCCTGGGTGGTAGAGCAATGCAAAGCTGATAAGGCGCTCCTTGCTCCATGTTCTTCTATTAAGAAGCAAGCAAGGTTCTGATTCCGTTAGCTTTAGTGCTTGGCGGATGTTGGAGTCTGGAATGATGGCTTCGACCGTGTGTTCAATCGCACTCAGCGGGCAACTCTTGGAAAGGTATTCATTCGGTGTTGAGGTTGAAAAGTCTTGTTCTAAGTATTGGGGAGCCGCTTGTGAGTTTACCCAGCGCGCTTCTAGCTGTATCGGTGTGTTGTCGGCAAAGTGGATGATTTCACTATAGAAGACTTCCGCATTGATCATCACACCTAACCGTGTAGCGGTGCTTTCATCAGCCTTGATGCTATCGTGCTTGATCACTTGGCTTGTGTAAGTTTGACCACGGTCTTTGATCTCTTGTGCGATGTTGTTGATATCAAGTAGGGGAGATTGTGCTTTTTCTTCTGGCTCACAGACAAATGTGCCTAGCCTTGGTTTTCGAATTAGCTTACCTTCAGATACAAGATCTCGAATGGATTTATTCACCGTCATTCTGCTCACGTTGAACTGTTCTGTGAGTTCGAGTTCGGTGGTGATTTGATAGCCAACCGGCCAATGACCATTGCTGATCTTATCGTCTATGAACTGTTTTATTTGCAGGTAGAGCGGCGCTTTTGACATAATGAAACCTTATTTGACTATACAAATAGAGTAACGGATTTTTTCACGATTTCAACATTTCCTCAGAGGATGTGAGTTGGTTCAACATAGATAGCGCAAATGTCTTGATTCTGTGGGGCAAGTGTCGCAAATTGTCACGCAACAACTATTCGTAAATCAGATGATTAGAAAGGGAAAGAATATGTTTAAGAAATTAAAGGCCTCGCTAGGCATAGGTGCAGCTAAGGTCGATACCGTCTTAGATAATATTGACGTTTTCCAAGGTGGCGAGTTATCTGGCAACGTTCACATCATTGGTGGTGATGTTGAGCAGCAAATCGACATGATTAACTTGGTTCTCAACACAGAAGTTAAAGTGGAAACAGAAGATAGCACCAGTTACGAAACCTTTTCACTCGGTCGTATTCAAGCCGTAGAGCCGTTTGTGATTCAACCCGGCGAAACTAAGTTGGTGCCATTCCGTCTTAAGCTTAATGATGAAACGCCAGTGACTGCGTTGAACGCAAAAATGAACCAGTGCCATGTTTGGGTAGAAACCAACTTAGATATCGGCTTCGCGATTGACCCTAAAGACCGTGATTTTATCTCTGTTCACCCATTACCAACAGTCGCGAAAATCATTCAAGGTGTTGAAGCTTCAGGTATGGCAATGGTGAAAGCAGACGTAGAGAAGGGCTACTTGAAAGGTAACACCTTCGCTTCACGTTCGGGTTGTTACCAAGAGATTGAATTTCGCAGCGGCGGTTTCATGAATAACAAAGAAATCGAGCTGTCATTCATCGTAGATGGTTCTATGGTTCACTGCTTAGCTGAAATTGACCGCTCACTGAGTTTTCGCGGTGACCAATACATCTTGTTCACTCTGCCTGCGAACGCGGCTGACTCTGACATTCGCAACGCAGTTTCAAGAATCATGAGTGCGTAGTTGCCTCTCTGTTAGTCGTCGCTCTCTCTATTAATAGTGACAGTACAACTTCAAAGCCGAACTTAACTGTTCGGCTTTTTGATTCCATCACCTTCAATTGAATAAGATTCACCACTGATGCCGATAAGCCAATTGAAAGGCCACATCGGTGGAGTTGTCCATGTTGAAGACATTCTCAATGATGGATACCTCGACTGCCGAGCGTTGCATCACATAGCGATAGCCAAACATCATTTCATTGGCTGCTTGTGAAAGTTCGGTGTCACCGTAATCAGCGCCTTCATACCAACGATACTCTATGTGCAATTCGTGGTTTTCAATGAGTGTTAGCTGATAGCCTCCCAACCAAGACCATGTAACCTTTTTATGTGTAAAGTTGTTCTCTGAATCGCGATTAGACTGGTTCGCAAAGCCCAAGCTCGAATAGAAGGTATTGATATCGAGTTGGTATGCATAGTTGAGTTGAGCGCTTTGTTCTGTGCTGCTTCCTTTAAATGCTCCGTGACTGACGTTGTTGTGATAAAGCGAGACACCAACAGATAATCCATGGTTCTCTTTCTCTATGATTTGGTATTGGGTGTAGAGCGTGAAAGCGCTGGTCAGTGTGTCGCCAGAAAAGTCTCGGATGCTGATATCGTGCTCTGGAGCATAGATGTCGAATTGATGCCTGGCTTTTCGATCTCGTCCGGCTTGGTCGATGCTAAACACTTCATGGAAGTTGATGGTGATTTTGTCGAGGTGATTGTTGGCGGCGAAAAGCCAGCGGCAATTCAGTTCTACTTGCCAGTCTGAGGTTAATTGCCATCGTAGCCCTGTTTGAAGTTGGTTTTGATAATAATCTAAATGATAGTCGCGGGAGTGAGCCCAGATACTGGCGGCTGTTAAAGAGGTAAACAGTTCGAGCTTGTCCTCTTCGAGTGGGAAACCAGAGCGAAGCATTGGAGTGAGTCGAACGGATTGCAGTGGCGCTTGGGTATAACTGATTAAGGGCCCGTAATCCTTATTGGCCCAAGCGCTCGGTATGCAGGCCGCTGTGAGCATTATGAAGGGCAGGGGTGATGTAAGCGATAGCAAAGTCCCTCGTTTTCCCATACATACCTCATCCTTATTTCGGCATACCTATATAGCTTAGTTCGAAATGACTAAACCGAAATAGCTAAGTTGATTTGGCTCGTTGTGAAAAGGCGCTTCACATTGTGGAGGCTTAAAAGAAGCGATTCGAGACTACGTAAGCCGGGTGATAAAGGGGACTGAAGTGTCGGGAGATCCTCTCCGTCATTGTTATTTCATATTATTTCGTTACAATGCTCTGATACTCACGAGCGAGGCATCTGTATTTGCTTCTCCGTGGGTATATTTATTATGCATATATCCCCAATCAGCGTACTAGTTGATTGAAAGACATATATTAAACATTTTCATGTGTTGCTTGGTGTGCAACACCACTGTAAAGGACAAATAATGCCAATTATTACTCTTCCTGACGGTAGTCAGCGTCAATTTGACAACCCTGTATCAACTCTAGATGTTGCCCTATCAATCGGTCCTGGTCTTGCGAAAGCAACCATTGCTGGTCGTGTAGACGGCGAGCGTGTTGATGCTTGTGATCTTATCGAAAACGATGCAAGCCTAGAAATCATCACAGCTAAAGATGAAGTTGATGGCCTTGAGATCGTTCGTCACTCTTGTGCTCACCTATTAGGCCACGCAGTTAAGCAGCTTTTCCCAGAAGCGAAAATGGCGATCGGTCCTACCATCGATAACGGTTTCTACTACGATATCGACCTTGAGCACTCTCTAACGCAAGAAGATCTAGAAAAGATCGAAAAGCGCATGAAAGAGCTAGCGAAGACCAAGTACCAGGTTGTTAAGAAGAAAGTTAGCTGGCAGGAAGCGCGTGATGCTTTCGAAGCTCGCGGCGAAACATACAA
>AAZW01000054.1 GCA_000169995.1 Vibrionales bacterium SWAT-3
TAGTAATACCAAAGCCCAGCTGTACTTAACTCGCATGTTACAGCCTTTTTAATAAACGGTCGATGATAATACTTGCCACCCCCTATAAGTGACAAGTCTGTATTTGTTAAAATTCGTTCTTCCACGCACGTAAAGCGGTAAATACCGACAAAGGATCGGTCTGTTCAGTGCGATTAGATACTGATTTCACTACACTTGGTTCGGTGTAACGCAAGAAAGGGTTCACAAACTTCTCTTGTCTCAAATTTGTGGGGATGGTCGACTTATTTTGTGCGCGAAGTCGGTTCACTTGGTCGCGATATTGCTGCAAATGTTGGTTATCTGGCTCAACTGCAAGCGCGAAAGCGATATTGGCTGCTGTGTACTCATGTGCACAATAGACCTCGGTTTCTTGAGGAAGCGCCGTAATCTTATTTAACGCGTCAAACATCTGTTGCGGAGTGCCTTCCATGATACGACCACAGCCCGCTGAGAACAGTACATCGCCACAAAATAGCTTTGCATCACCAACGTAACCGATATGGCCCGCCGTGTGCCCACTAAGCCCAAGTACTAAGAATGCTTCGCCGAATAGCTCCAGTTGGTCTCCATCATCCACTGGGTGTGTCAATGTTGGGATAGGCTCATTCTTAGGGCCTACAACATCAACACCTGGAAATTGTCTAACTAACTCTGGAACGCCACCAATGTGATCGTGGTGGTGGTGCGTAATCAAGATTGCATCTAAAGTTAGCTCATGGTGTGCTAAGTACTCTAATACTGGAGCTGCATCGCCGGGGTCGACGACAGCACAACGGCGATCGCTATTTTCAATCAGCCAGATGTAATTGTCGTTAAATGCAGGTATGCTTTTGATATGTAACATTATTGGTTCTCCAGTCACTTTCAGTGCGACAGAATAAGTGAGACAGATTATTGATGAAGCCAGCACGTAGCAGAAAGAAGTTTGAGCGTCCTTACACTTGGGCACAATTGCACAATGGGGACTGGTTGAGAGAATCAATTCAAACTCGACTCGATGAGTGGTGTCCAAAGTTATTTGGTTACCATATGCTCAAGCTCGGCGGTCTCAGCAGTGAGATTTCTAGCTGCACATGCAACATTCAACATCAAGTAAACCTAGATATCCAGAACCCATTACATAATGTGATAGCGGATGGCTATAATTTGCCCTTTTTGGAGAAAAGTTTTGATGTTGTGGTACTGAGTCATCAATTAGATTATAGCAATGACCCACATCGGTTATTAAGAGAAGTCGACCGAGTGATGATGGACGATGGCTACATTATCATCACCGGCTTTAACCCATTCAGTGTCACAGGGCTTGCCAGTTTAATGCCTTGGCGTAAGAACAGTTTACCGTGGAGTGGGCGAATGTATACGCCAAGTCGTGTAAAAGACTGGTTGGGCGTTCTGAACTATGAAGTGATTCATTGTGATACTTATGCATTGTTCCCGATGAGTAAGTATCAAGCGATGTGGACCTGGCTTGAAAATGCTTTGGGAGGTTGCGCCTCATTTGCTGGAAGCCAATACTTTATTGTCGCTCGCAAGCGCACCTATCCATTGAAACCTATTAAGCCACACTGGCACCTCAAACGACGCTTCTCTCCGGTTGGTGCAAGCTTTAGAACAGATACTCGCTGCACGTTGCATTCCATTCGTGCGCTGCGCCCGCTAAAAACAGAAAAAGCCGACTCGTAGTCGGCTTTTTGCTATCGGATATCTTTATCCGTTCTCAATATTAGCTTGGCTGATAGCCTGTGTCTTCTTGGGTTGGGTTTTCGGCAGCGGTACGCGCCAGCTCATCACACATTTCATTCTCTCGGTGACCTGCGTGTCCTTTCACCCAACGCCAATCGACAGTGTGACGTGCTGTCTCTTTATCGAGTTTTTGCCAAAGATCAGCGTTTTTTACCGGTTTTTTGTCGGCGGTTTTCCAGTCACGCTTTTTCCAGTTATGTATCCACTGAGTGATGCCTTGACGAACGTATTGGCTGTCGGTAGTGAGAATCACAGAACACGGCTCTTTTAGGGTTTGCAGTGCAACAACAGCAGCGAGCATTTCCATGCGGTTGTTGGTCGTTAGGGTGTAGCCTTGCGCGAGCGTCTTCTCTACTTTCTTGTAGCGAAGTACGATGCCGTAGCCGCCAGGCCCTGGATTGCCTAAACAAGAACCATCAGTGAAAATTTCAACTTGTTTCGTCATGATTTGATACTATTACCTCAAGCACATTATCGGCATAGTCTGACACAGTTATCCTTATGAATACCAGTAGCACTCCAGAACAAACCGCGAACGAAAAAAACAGTTCGAATGAAAACAAGCGTATCGTCGTACTCGATACCGAAACAACCGGTATGAATACCGAAGGTGGTCCTCACTACATGGGTCACCGCATCGTTGAGATCGGTGCCGTAGAGATCATCAACCGTAAGTTAACTGGACGCCACTTCCACGTTTACATCAAGCCAGATCGTGCGATTCAAGAAGAGGCGATTGGCGTTCACGGTATCACTGATGAATTCTTGGTTGATAAGCCGGAATATCAAGACATCCACAAAGAGTTTCTCGACTTCATCAAAGGCGCTGAGCTGGTGGCTCACAACGCGCCCTTCGATACCGGCTTCATGGACTACGAGTTTGAGAAACTGGACCCTACTATCGGTAAGACAGACGATTACTGTAAAGTTACCGATACCCTGGACATGGCGAAAAAGATATTCCCGGGTAAAAGAAACAACCTAGATATCTTATGTGAACGTTATGGCATCGATAACTCGCACCGTACCCTTCACGGCGCTTTGCTCGATGCGGAGATCCTAGCCGACGTCTACCTATTGATGACGGGTGGACAAACGTCACTGCAATTTAATGCTGGTCAGCAAGAAGGCGGCGTAGAAAGTATTCGAAGAGTAGAAAGTGGACGAAAATCCCTAAAGGTTTTACGAGCAACGGCCGATGAAGTAGAAGCGCATCAAAGTCGTTTAGATCTCGTCGAGAAAAGCGGAAGCTGCCTCTGGCGTCAGTAGGGAGAAAGTATGTTAAGGGTATTGGCTACCGGTTGTTTATTGCTGTTAAGCTTTAGCTTGCACGCGGCAACAGAATCCGTAATGAGTTTATTGGACAACCGATTCCGAGTTGATCCCAGCATAGAACAAATTACCTTTATAATTTATCGAGCCGATAACTCTAAACCTGTCGTTTTGGTTCGTCCTGACGGCAAGAAATACTACTCTTGGCGTAACGCTGACAATGTCCGTTGGTATGAAGAATCCTCAATGGACATTGTCTCTATTGATAAGCCGATGCCTGGCCCATGGCAAGCGGTAGGCAAAGTCTCTCCTAAGAATAATATCAAGCTACTGTCTCATCTTGTTTTGGATGCGAATGAATTTCCAGACAAGCTGTACCAGACTGAGCGTATAAAATTCACTGCCCGTCTCACTTCTGATGGTAAGCCCTTGGTGCTGCGTGATTTCCTTGATCGTGTGAAGCTCAAGGTGACGTTTACTAAATTTGTCGAAAACGAAGAATCTTTAGTGAGAGAAGCGCGCCCAGTCCCAGTTGTGATGGGTGAATTTGCTGACGATGGCGTTGATCTTGATGAAAAAGCAGGGGACGGCGTCTTCACTGTATCTTTACCTATTGATATAGAGCCGGGCAAATACCGCGCGCGCATCACTTCTGGCAATGGCGTGTTTTTACGAGCGCAAGAACAAGAAGTTTTGGTTTATCCAACACCTATCACCACCACCTTTATCCAGTCTCGCAAAGATGGCTTACCTCATACTATCGTGGTCTCTGGCGAGCAGGGTATGATAGAGCCGAGTTCCTTAGCGGTGCACGTTGAGCATAAAGCACCAGATGAATACGTGATGTATAAGCAAGGGCAAGCGGATGTTGATGCGATGAAGGTGCCTTTGGAGATCCCTTATAATGGTGAACTTGGGATTTATAACTGGTCTGGAATGGTTTATGCCACCGATGCTTCTAGCCAGCGACCATTGACGTTCCCTATTTCCGAGCACTCTTACAGTGTGGTTCAAGATATTGATTTAGCGGAATCCCGCCGCCTGCAAGAAGAAGCGTTAGCCGAAAGGGCGGGATCGAACTTTAACCATTGAAAATAATGGATTTATTTTACAGGGAACTTTTTTAGATAATCACGATCTGATCATGAAGTAAAAAAACATGAGAAATTCGCACATGATTATCATTGAGCAACTTAAAAAAGTGAAAGATACCCGTTCGCACATCAATCAAGTTTATCCTGTTATGGAAGTCGCTTTCGTGGTCATAACAGCCATGATTTGTGGTCAAAATAAATGGACAGAGATTAAGGATTTCGGTGAAGGAAATATCGAGTGGTTACGTGAGTATTTCCCCTACGAAAATGGTCTTCCCACTCGACATAATATAGCTGCGATCATGAGATCCGTTGTGCCAGAGACGCTATTGGAAGCTATGGTGGGCTGGGTCAATTTGCACAGAGAGAAGCATGCACAGCCTATAATCAGTGTTGATGGGAAGGTTCTAAAAGGGGCAAAAGCAAGCAAACAACAGCACCCCCTCTATATGGTTTCGGCATTTGATGTAGACGAGGGTTTGACTCTCACACACCAACCTTGTGACGGCAAAGGTATGGAGCTGCTAGCAATAAGAAACATGCTAGACGCTTTAGATATCAAAGGATGTTTATTAACTGCTGATGCCCTGCATTGTCAGGTTGAAACACTGAATAAAGTAGTTGATAAAGGTGGAGATATCCTAGTACAAGTTAAACTGAATCAACCAAGTTTATTAGCAGAAATTGATGTGCAATTCCAAGACTATTGGGCTTTGCCTGAAGATAAACAGGAATCATACATCACGGAAGAGAAAGGGCATGGTAGAAAAGAGGTTCGTGAGGTTTACGTGCTTCCTGCAGCCTTCAGCGAAGCACTCAGACAGAAGTGGTGTCTCGTAAAAAGCATTGTTGCAGTGGTAAGAGATAGGAGTGTCAAAGGGAAAGGAAGTTATGAAACCTCGTACTATATTTGCACAGACCATTTATCTTTAGAGTTAGCCTCAAAGGCAACAAGAAAGCATTGGCATATTGAGAATCAGCAGCACTGGGCGTTGGACGTAATTTTCAAAGAAGACGAGCAGCGAATTTACGCTGGGGATTCAGCGTTGAATATGGCTTGTTGTCGTCGCTTTGTGCAGAACCTATTTAGAAAATCAGAGGGTAACTTGTCTGTACCAAGAAAGATGAACCAAGCCGCATGGAATAAAGATTACAGGGAAAAAGTTCTTTTTACATCAGATTAACAAAGTATATTCGCGCCCTTCGTTAGCCGAGCAGAAGCGTATCGCTACTGAGATGATGATACTCAAGAAGCGAGAAGAAGACAGACAACGCAGTATGATTATTATTGGGGTAGGTAACGTGGTTGCTATTCTGTTGGGTCTACTGATTTGGTTTGTGGTTCGTAAAGTGACTGCCAAGAAGAGAGCTCAACCAGAGATGCAACTTAAGGCTCCTAAGTAACCATCTGTATGATTGAGTTATTTTGAGAGAGCTACTCAATCTCGCACTCGGAACATGTGACAGTTCATCATATCTAGAATAAAAAAACGGGACTCATAGGAGTCCCGTTTTGTTTTTATAGCTAAATCTAGGCTACGTTATCAATTGATTGGCCTGGATACTGGGGCTTTGCTGCTAGTTCCTCTGGCGAGAAGTCATCAACGTTGATAGTGTACAGTCGATGTTGCTCTGCACTTTCCAACAATGCTGCTTCTTGCTCAGTTAGAATACCTTTCTCAAGACCTAATTGAGCGACCAAATCCAGTCGTAGGAAGGCGCGCTTTTGATGCGTCTCTTTACAGACTTTATCGAACAGAGGCTCAGCTTGAAGAATAACCTCAAGTGCTTTCTCAATCTTACCTACTGCGTTGTACTGAGTATCCGCTAAGTATTGACCACGGCCGATTCGTGAGCGTGTAGCACTCGGTGTTTGTAGGATGTGTGCGACTTGGCTATCCAGTTTGTCGTTTGGTGCACGACGGATACGGCCAAATGGCATCAACACAACGCGCAGCAGGCGGCCAACTACAGGGTTAGGGAAGTTGGCTAGGAACTCATCAATTGCCACTTCAGTTTGACGCAAGCTGTCTTGCATACCCCAGTGTACTAGCGGTAGATCTTCTGCATTGCTGCCTTCGCTCTCAAAGCGTTTTAGTGTTGCAGAGCCAAGGTAAAGTTGACTCAGGATATCACCTAGACGAGCAGATAGACGCTCTCTGCGTTTTAGTGAGCCGCCTAGCACTGCCATTGAGATGTCAGACAGTAGCGCTAGGTTAGCACTGTAACGGTTCAGTTGTTGGTAGTAGCGTTTTGTCTGCTTATCCGTGCTATTTGCTGGTGTTGGTGTGTCCGAACCTCGGCCATCAGTTAAACCAAACCACAAACTACGAACTAGGTTGCTTAGCGTAAAGCTAACATGGCCCGCTAATGCTGAGTCAAACTTATCAAGAGCATCGCTGCTTTCAGAGTAAGCCGCTTCCATTTCATTAAGTACGTAAGGGTGACAACGAATTGCACCTTGACCATAGATGATCATCGAACGAGTCAGAATATTTGCACCCTCAACGGTAATCGCAATCGGAGAGCCTTGGTAGCCACGAGCTAGGAAGTTCGATGGACCTAAGCAAATACCTTTACCACCTACGATGTCCATTGCATCGATGATGCTGCGTTGACCACGGTGCGTACAGTGATACTTAACGATTGCAGAGATAACCGAAGGTTTTTCACCAAGGTCAATACCAGCAACGGTCAGGTTACTTGCTGCATCCATGACATAAGCATTACCACCGAGGCGTGCTAGTGGCTCTTCAACCCCTTCCATGCGACCAATTGGTTGTTTGAATTGGCGACGGATACGAGCGTAAGCGCCCGTTGCAAGTGCCGCTGTTTTGATACCACCCGTTGAGTTTGATGGCAGGGTGATACCACGGCCAACTGACAGACATTCAACCAGCATTCTCCAACCTTGGCCTGCCATTTTCTGACCACCAATAATGAAATCAATAGGAACGAAAATATCGTCACCTTGAGTTGGACCATTTTGGAAAGGAACGTTAAGCGGGAAGTGGCGGTTACCAATCTCCACACCTTTCAAATCGGTTGGGATAAGGGCACATGTGATGCCAAGGTCTTGTTGGTCACCCAGTAAGCCATCTGGGTCACGCAGTTTAAAGGCCAAGCCAAGTACGGTCGCAACTGGTGCGAGAGTGATGTAGCGCTTGTTCCAAGTTAGGCGCATGCCTAGAACTTCTTCACCTTGCCATTCGCCTTTACATACCACACCGTAGTCTGGGATAGAGCCAGCATCAGAGCCTGCCTCTGGGCTAGTTAGGGCAAAACAAGGGATCTCTTTACCTTCTGCCAAGCGTGGAAGGTAGTGGTTTTTTTGTTCTTCTGTACCGTAGTGTTGCAACAGCTCACCTGGGCCTAACGAGTTAGGTACACCAACCGTTGATGACAGCACGCTAGAAACGCCCGTTAGTTTTTGTAGAACCAAAGATTGAGCGTAAGCTGAGAATTCTAAACCGCCGTATTTTTTCTTGATGATCATGGCGAAGAACTTATGGTCTTTCAGGTATTGCCACACTTCTGGCGGTAAATCTGCAAGCTCATGGGTGACTTGGTAATCATTGACCATTTCACACACCGTGTTTACCGGGCCGTCTAGGAACGCTTGTTCTGCTCCAGACAGTTTTGGATCAGCGATGTTTTGTAGCTTTTTCCATTCAGGCTTGCCTTTAAATAGCTCAGCTTCCCACCAAACGGTGCCGGCTTCCAGTGCTTCTTTTTCTGTCTGAGACATTGCTGGTAGTACTTTCTTAAATACAGAAAGCGCTTTTTGGCTGATGAGAGTTTGACGAATGGCTGGCACAGCAAAAATAGCAACCGCTAATAGGTAACAAAGCCAGCCAGTAACCGCTACGTCACCGAATAGCGTTAAAGCTACCATCGTTCCAGTTAATGCGATTAATGCGCGTACCAAGCTAACTCTGTGGTAGAGACAGACACCTAAGATAGCTGTCATGCCGAGTAGGGAGAGCAATATGTTCATGATCGATTTCCTTTTCAGAGATCACTTATTGTTATTAAGTTTTAGGTAAGAGGTCTAACCAGTCAAGTGTAAACAAAATATTAAATATTTGTAAAACTCAAAGTTGGGTAAAAAGTGATCTGAGTAGAGTTAAAGTTCTAATTGTGAGAGGTTGGTGGTGATTATTTGGACGAATCGGCAATGACTGACTAATTAAGGTGGCAATCTTTGGGCTTAAGTGTCGACACTATTTCATGTTTGTGGGTAAACTCAGGTAAAAGAGGGAAAAAACCTCAGCTCTCATGTCGCGCACGTTAAGCTGCGTCATAAAAATAAGAGATAAGCCTTATGTACCAAGACCTAATCAAAAGTGAATTGAACGAAGCTGCTGACGTTCTTAACAAGTTTTTGAGTGATGACCATAACATTGCTCAAATTGAAGCGGCGGCAAAACTGATTGCTGACTCATTCAAACAAGAAGGTAAAGTACTTTCTTGTGGTAACGGTGGCTCACACTGTGATGCAATGCATTTCGCAGAAGAACTGACAGGCCGATACCGTGAAAACCGCCCAGGTTACGCAGGTATTGCAATTTCAGATCCTAGTCACTTATCTTGTGTAAGTAATGACTTCGGCTACGACCACGTATTTTCTCGTTATGTAGAAGCGGTAGGCCGTAAAGGCGATGTGTTGTTTGGTTTATCAACTTCAGGTAACTCAGGCAACATCCTAAAAGCCATTGAAGCAGCTCAAGCGAAAGGCATGAAAACCATCGCACTGACCGGTAAAGACGGCGGTAAAATGGCAGGCTGTGCGGATATCGAAATCCGAGTACCACACTTTGGTTACGCAGACCGTATCCAAGAGATTCACATTAAGATCATCCATATTGTGATTCAGCTTGTCGAAAAAGAGATGGAATAACAGTTTTACAGACATTTGGAGCCTAGGTTTTTGGCTCTGTTGGTTTTAATAGGGAGTAGATTAAACCATGTGTGAATTGCTCGGTATGAGCGCGAATGTGCCAACGGATATTTGTTTTAGTTTTACTGGTCTTATGCAGCGTGGGGGCAACACTGGCCCACACCGCGATGGCTGGGGAATTACCTTCTACGAGGGTAAGGGTTTTCGTACTTTTAAAGATCCTAACCCTAGCTGTGAATCTAAGATCGCAGAGTTGGTTCAAAACTACCCCATTAAAAGCCAAGCTGTTGTCAGCCATATTCGTCAAGCCAACCGTGGTGGTGTGAATCTAGAAAATACACACCCTTTTACTCGTGAGCTCTGGGGAAGGTATTGGACCTTTGCTCATAACGGCCAGTTATCTGATTACGATGATCTTGTTAGCGGCCGCTTTAGACCTGTTGGCGAAACAGATAGCGAGCTTTCGTTCTGTTGGCTGCTGAAGCAACTTGAAGAGCGTTTTCCTGAGCCGCCACAAGATATGGAAGGGATGTTCCGCTTCGTTGCTGAGTGTTGCGATAAGCTGAGAGAGAAAGGCGTTTTCAATATGTTGCTGAGCGATGGTGAGTACGTAATGACATACTGTACTAACCATTTATATTGGATAACGAGACGTGCGCCTTTTGGTAATGCAAGTTTAATCGACGAAGATGTTGAGATTAACTTCCAAGAAGAAACCACACCGAATGATGTGGTGACGGTGGTGGCGACTCAACCGCTTACCGCCAACGAAGAGTGGTTTAGAATGAAGCCTGGTGAATACGCGCTGTTTCATTCCGGTGAGCTGATTGGCAACAATCACAAAGAGTTGGAAGATGTCGCTTATGCGCCTAAAAAGGTCGCGAGCCAAGCGCCTACTGAACCATTGAGCTAAACATCTCATTGCTTGATTCGATAAAAAAGGCCGTTAACTGTACTCGTCAGTTAACGGCCTTTTTGTATTCTTGGAATTACTCTTCTGCGTAGCCGTGTTTACCTAGTACTTTTCCGTCTAACACCGCTTGTCCATTTACCATTGATAAACGGCCTTCTGCAAACCACTTACAAACCATAGGATAGATTGCGTGCTCTTGAGTGAGTACTCGTCCTGCTAGCAGGTCGGCATCATCGTCCTCAAACACAGGCACTTTGGCTTGTAAGATCACAGGACCACCGTCGAGCTCTTCGGTAACAAAGTGCACACTAGTTCCATGTTCTTTGTCTTTGGCATCAATCGCTCGCTGGTGGGTATGTAAACCTGGGTATTTCGGTAATAGAGAAGGGTGGATATTGACCATTTTTCCTGCGTAGTGTCGAACAAATTCCGAACTCAAAATACGCATGTAGCCTGCTAGTACGATCAAGTCTGGTTGGTATGCATCGATTTGTATCATTAGTTCATGGTCAAACTCTTCACGAGAGCCGAAATCTTTTGGATTTACTGAGTGTGCATCGACACCAGCGGTCTTCGCTCGCTCTAAGCCAAAGGCCTCTGCCTTATTTGAGAAGACAGCTTTAACTGAAGCATCAATCATATTGCTATCGCAGGCATCTAAGATCGCCTGTAAGTTGCTTCCGCTTCCTGAAACTAACACAACGATGTTTTTCTGAGAGTGAGTGGTTTTCTGAGAGTGATTGTTTTTCATAAAGTGGGTCATACGATTGATTAACTGGAGTTTATACCAATCACAGTAAGTAAGTGCTCATAAATAGCGCAGGAAAAAGGCTTGAGAACAAGGCAGAGATTTTAGATAAGTAGTTATCCTACAATCAAAATTTCTAACGACGTGATCGAGCGTTTTAACAAGCTAGGATGACCAGTTACTTACTACGATTGGTATCTATATTACCTACATAAACTAAGGTTTTCTGCGGGCCAAATAGCAAAATGAGGACCATTAGGTCCTCATTGATTAACTAAGTAAGTGAACGTATCACTTATTTGATTTCAACTTGCTCTTCGCCTGCTTCAGCGTTTGCGATCTCACCGATAACCCAAGCGTTTTCGCCTTCAGCTTTCAGTAGTTCAACAGCAGCGTCTGCTTGGTCTTTAGGTAGAGCTACAACTAGGCCAACACCACAGTTGAAAGTGCGGTACATTTCAAATGTTTCCACGTTACCTTTCTCTTGTAGCCAGTTGAAGATAGCAGGCCATTCCCAGCTCTTACCATCAATCACAGCTTTAGTACCTTCAGGAAGTACGCGAGGGATGTTTTCCCAGAAACCACCACCAGTAATGTGCGAGATAGCATGAATATCATGCTCAGCGATCATCTTAAGTGCTGATTTGATGTAAATCTTAGTTGGTTCTAGTAGGTGTTCACCGATAGTGCGACCTTCTAGCTCTTCACTCTTATCAGCACCAGAAACTTCTAGAACTTTACGAATTAGAGAATAACCGTTTGAGTGTGGACCACTTGAGCCAACAGCGATAAGTGCGTCGCCTGCAGCTACTTTAGTACCGTCGATGATGTCAGCTTTTTCTACAACGCCAACACAGAAGCCAGCAACATCGTAGTCGTCGCCTTCGTACATGCCCGGCATTTCAGCGGTTTCACCACCGATAAGTGCACAACCAGCTTGAACACAACCTTCAGCGATGCCAGAAACAACATCTGCTGCTGTGTCTACATCTAGCTTGCCTGTTGCGTAGTAGTCTAGGAAGAATAAAGGCTCACCACCTTGAACGATTAGGTCGTTCACACACATTGCCACTAGGTCGATACCAATGGTGTCGTGTTTTTTCAGATCCAAAGCAAGGCGAAGTTTAGTACCAACACCATCAGTACCTGAAACAAGAACTGGCTCTTTGTATTTCGTTGGAAGTTCACATAGGGCGCCAAAGCCACCAATACCGCCCATTACTTCAGGGCGACGAGTGCGTTTAACAGCACCTTTAATACGGTCTACTAGTGCATTACCTGCGTCGATATCAACACCAGCGTCTTTGTAGCTTAGAGAAGAAGTATTACCACTCACGGGATAGTCCTCGAACTTAAGTTGGATGTGAAAACGGCGCTATTCTAACAGGGCTTGAATATGAAGAGCAAACGTTTGCGCGGTTTTTTTTATTAGAATAAAGATTCTGAAATAACCTTAGAGTTCGTGTATAATCTACAGGTTTGTTTAAATATTGCCGGAGTTGGAAATGAAAGTTGTTGAAGTGAAACACCCGCTAGTAAAACATAAAATTGGCCTGATGCGTGAAGGTGAGATTAGCACTAAGCGTTTTCGTGAGCTAGCGACAGAAGTGGGTAGCCTTCTAACATACGAAGCGACATCAGACTTTGAAACTGAACGTGTAACTATTAATGGTTGGGACGGCCCAGTTGAAGTTGACCAAATTAAAGGTAAAAAAGTAACAGTAGTGCCAATCCTACGTGCTGGTCTAGGCATGATGGACGGCGTTCTTGAGCACATTCCAAGTGCACGTATCAGCGTTGTTGGTATCTACCGTGACGAAGAAACGCTTGAGCCAGTACCATACTTCAACAAGCTTGCATCTAACATCGATGAGCGTATTGCTCTAGTGGTAGACCCAATGCTTGCAACAGGTGGTTCTATGATCGCGACTATCGACCTAATGAAAGAGAAAGGTTGTAAGCACTTCAAGATTCTTGTGCTTGTAGCGGCTCCAGAAGGTATTGCAGCTCTAGAAAAAGCGCACCCAGATGTTGAGCTTTACACTGCAGCAATCGATGAGAAGCTAAACGACAAGGGCTACATTGTTCCTGGTCTTGGCGATGCTGGTGATAAGATCTTCGGTACTAAGTAATTCGGTTTTTGAGTTAAGTGGTTCAGCGGTTTTAATCTTCTGAATTGACTTAATTATCCGTATTAATAAAAAAGGGAGAGCATTCGATGCTCTCCCTTTTTTGATCTTAAATTTTGTGGAATCTAACCAGGTTCAACCATTAGTCGATTTGAGCTTTGTCTACTACTGTGTTGTCGCCTAACTCTTCAGGAAGGACTAGGTTAAGTAGAATCGCCACGATACCGCACAAGCTTACGCCCTGTAGGCTGAAATCACCGATGCCAAATGCCATGCCGCCAATACCGAATACTAGGGTAATACCCACAATCACAAGGTTACGTGATTTGTGTAGGTCAACGTTGTTTTTGATTAGCGTGTTCAAGCCTACTGTTGCAATAGAACCAAACAGAAGAATCATGATTCCGCCCATTACCGGAACCGGAATGGTTTGCAGAAGAGCGCCTAGCTTACCAACCAATGCAAGAACGATGGCTGTTACTGCAGCCCAAGTCATGATCACCGGGTTAAATGCTTTCGTTAGCATTACCGCGCCAGTTACTTCACTGTAAGTTGTGTTTGGTGGAGCGCCCAGCATAGAAGCTGCAATGGTCGCTACACCGTCGCCTGTGATTGTGCGATGTAGGCCTGGTTTCTTCAGGTAGTCTTTACCCGTCACATTAGAAATCGCAAGCATGTCACCTACGTGCTCTACGGCAGGTGCAATCGCGACGAACACCATGAAGAAGATAGCGTTGATGTTGAACTCAGGCATAGTGAAGTTTGGTAGTGCTAACCAAGATGCTTGTGCAACGGGTGCAAAGTCGACTGCGCCATAGAATAGGCTCGTAATGTAACCTGCGATAATCCCGCCAAAGATAGGTAATAGCTTTAGGAAACCCTTCGAGAATACGCTGATGATGACGGTAACTAGTAGTGAAACCGATGAGATCCAAAGTGCTGCGTCTGCATCAACCAGTTGAACGGCGCCATCGCCTGTCTTACCTAGCGCCATGTTTACAGCAACTGGTGCCAAGCCCAAACCAATCACCATAATTACAGGGCCAACAACCACAGGTGGAAGCAGCTTGTGGATGAAGCCAACGCCTCTCACTTTGATAAGAGCACCCATCAATACATACACAACACCTGCTGCCATTAGGCCACCCATGGTTGCACCAATCCCCCAAGTTTGGATACCAAACATGATAGGCGCGATGAATGCAAAAGAAGATGCTAAGAAGATTGGCACTGAACGGCGTGTAATAAGTTGGAATAAAAGGGTACCGATACCTGCGCCAAAGAGTGCAACGTTAGGATCAAGTCCTGTCAGTAGCGGCACGAGTACAAGCGCACCAAAAGCTACAAACAGCATTTGTGCACCTTGCAATGCATTTTTCATGATATGTCCTTAGATTGGTCGTTATATGAAAAGTGAAAAATAAAATTCGCGCGATTCTATCACTTAGCAATCGATTGCTACACAAAATAGATCAAATTTATTTATCATAGTGATGTTTTATATCGAACAAGGTCCGAAAATTCGGTTTATAAGTTAGCGCTTTATCATGGTCAGGTGATATTTTGTGGTTATTAAACACAGTGGGCGCTAACGACCTTGCCCCTCAATCCATAGTTGCTTATCATCAAGGCACAAGCTTTGAATATTAGGATCAATATGCGCTACATAGCATTGTTGTTGATGGGACTATTAGCCTTCCCGAGTTACGCTTTAACTCAAGTAGATATCTTTAGTGCTGAAGTTGCGATTAACCCCGAAGACAAACAACCAGAACAAGTGGCACGAAATACCGGTATGGAGCAGGTATTGATACGTGCGACTGGCCAAACTGATGTTGCTTCAAATGAGACCATCCAAAAGGCGATGCGCAAGAGTGCGCAGTACATGTCTCAAATGAGTTTTGGTGAGCGCAATGATCAATCAACATTGCGTATGCGCTTTAATGGCGCCCAAATCCGTTCTCTACTGACTCAAGCACAACTGCCGTACTGGCCTGAAACTCGCTCAAACATCTTGGTTTGGCTAGTGGAGGAAGACAGCTTCGATAAGAACATTGTGTGGGAGCACTCGAACTCACCACTTGCTGCTCAGATGCAAGCTAGTGCAAAAGATCGTGGTTTACCTCTGACTCTACCAGTGGGTGACTTCGACGATATCACTGGTATCGCGACCTCAGATTTGTGGGGCAGCTTTGTTTCACCAATTAGCAGAGCAAGTCAACGCTACCCAGTAGATGCGGTGTTAGTGATTAAAGCTCAATCTTCAGGATTGCGTTGGACGCTGTACGACCAAAAACCAAGCCAATTGACTAGCGCGCCAACGGCACCAATCACAGGTTCTGTGTCGGGTAACAGCGTGACGGCTTCTAAGAAGCTCGTTGACCAAATCAGTAACTACTACGCAGGTAAAAGCGCGGTGACGGTGGCGAGTGAGTCATCAGAGTCGATTTTAACTCAGTTTATTAGCCTGAATAATGCTCAAGACTTCTTCCAGTTAGAGAATGCACTTAAGCGTCTGAACTCGGTTGCTAGCCTAGATATTCTTAAGATCCAAAACAACGAAGTGACGTTCCGTATTCACTTGCTGTCGACTCAACAAGAGTTTGAGCAAGAGGTGGCAAGTATTCGCCAAGTTGCGAAGGTTGAAGAGTCCTACATCGAACCAGAAGTAAGCCCTGAATTTGAAACACAAGACAACACCATGTCTGTTGGCGATGATTCAACAGCTGCCCTTGATAGTGAAGCGACAGCGACTGACGTAGATACTGACGTTCAAGTCATCAAAGGTAATGAAGTATCAAGTGATGATTCGTTGGCTGGCTCGGAGGCTAACTCTGAAGATGCAGGTACCGAAGAGTTAGAAGCAACTGCACCGCTGCATGCAAAGCCAAGCTTGATATACGAGTGGAATCGCAGTTAAGCCATTGCTTGCGCTTATCGCTAATACGAAAATGTAAGTAGCGAAGAGAAATAAAAAGAAAGCCCTGCTAGAGAAACCTGGCAGGGCTTTTTGTTTGTGTTACTTGCTAGCTCGTTGCTTGGTTAGCTAGTTACTCAGAAATATCGAACTGAATCTTATTACTCGAACTTCGCTTTCTCGTTCTTTTCTACTTCAGAAAGACGTTTAAGCTTGATGCCTAACTCTTTAGCGCGGAAACGGGTAAATAGGATATTTCCGGCGAAGCCCATCGTGGTCAGCAGTAGCTCAACAGCAGCTAATAAGCGTTCACCACCATCTACGTATAGGATGGTTAATGCGTGTAGGAAGTAGAGCATTAAGATGAAGTTTGCCCAAGCGTGCGTATAAGGCTTGCCGATTAAAATACCAGGTAATGGCAACAGTAGCGGTACAGCCCAAACGATAGCGAGCGTGACATTGTCTAGGTGAGGGTGCGGTGAAAGCGTCATCTGCCAAGCCACAACCCAACCTAACAGCAATAGGTTGCCTGCTAATGCGAGATAGCGAAATAGCTTAGTCTTAGGAGACATCGCCTTCTCTGACATGTACATCATTGAGAGATTCCTTTCTGATTCATAGCAATGCGCGCGAGGCGTTTACCTAGGTTCTGCGCCAACTCAATTTCTTCTTTGCTTAGTGAAGCACTCTCGCCTGTGCTGCTTGCGCCATAGGGCGTGCCACCGGTTTGAGTGGTATGCAGTGCAGGCTCTGAGTAGGGGATGCCGACCACTAACATTCCATGGTGAAGCAGTGGCAACATCATGCTTTGCTGTGTTGTTTCTTGCCCACCATGCAGTGATGAAGAAGAGGTAAATACACAAGCTGGCTTATCGATTAGATCGCCATTGATCCACAATGATGTAGTGCTATCCCAAAAGTGCTTCATCGGCCCAGCCATGTTGCCGAACCAAACCGGACTGCCAAGCGCCAAGCCATCGCAAGAACGGAGCTCTTGCAGTGTGGCGATTGGGTCTGTAGGTTGATAGCGAGAGTCTGGCTGCTCTTCTACTGTGTACACGTCATTCACGGTTCTTAGCATGGCTTCACACTCAGGGATGGACTCCACCCCTCGTGCTATCTGCCTTGCGAGACCTTGCGTGTTGCCGTGACGACTGTAATAGAGAACAAGAATGTTGATGCTCATAACCGCTTACAGAATCTCTAGCACTTGCTCTGGTGGACGACCAATCTTGGCTTTATTGTTCGCAACAACCACTGGGCGCTCAAACAATTTTGGATTAGCAGCCATTGCAGAAAATAGGTCTTCATCAGATACAGAAGCATCGCCAAGGTTCGCTTCTTTGTAGTCTGCCTCTTTGGTGCGCATCATTTCGCGAACGCGGCTAAAACCAAGCTGAGTGAACAGTACTTTTAGCTGTTCAACAGTTAGGGGTGTGTCTAGGTACTTGATCACTTCAGGTTGTACACCGTTTGTTTCAAGTAATTCAAGCGTTTGACGGCTCTTTGAGCAGCGTGGGTTATGATAAATCACGACAGACATGGTTCTTCCTCATTATTATTTTTTATTTAATTTTCAGCAGAGGCCAGCTAATTGGCCTCTTCACTGTATACGTTGAGCTTTTTTCTTTTGGCGACTCGCCGAGTATTGAACGCCTTATTGCAGTGCTAAGAAGCGCTCGCGCTGAATCATCAGCTGATCAATTCGAGCGTCGTAGCGGGCTTGCTTCAAACTACCGAGCTCTGCGATTTGACTTGCTTGCGTGTAGTACTGAATCGCTTTGTTCCAGTTGGCTTGCAATGCCAAAATTTCAGCTCGTGCGGCAAGGTCTTCATCACTATTACCAAGGCTAGTATTCGCTTTTGAAAGCAGGTGCCAGCCATTGGTGTCATTCGGATTGTCATGCGTATAACGTTGTAATACGCGAACAGCCTCTGCAAAGTCTTCTTTTTCAATCAAGGCATTTGCGTAGTTGATTGTGAGTACCGGGTTGTTTGGCTGACGAACTAATGCCAATTTCAGCTCTTTAATGGCAAGCTCAGGCTTTTTCTGCTCAATGTGAAGGTCGGAAATTGCATCTAAGTAGAACAGGTTGGTCGGGTCGCAGGTAATCAGTTTGGTTAGAATCGGTTCTGCTTTATCTAACTTTCTCGAATCGAGGTAAACCAGTGCTTGTCCATACTCTAACGATGGAACAATCTCTTTTGGTGCCTTTTTCAATTGGCGTGAGAACCAATCGAGCGACGCCTCATTATTGATACCGGCATAGCGTGCCACGATGCGAGCTCTTGCCAAGTGGTAATCCAGCGATGGCGCAAGTTTCAGTGGTGGGTAGCTACGAGCACGTGCGCGCGAATCGGTAATACGATCTTCTGGCAACGGGTGAGTGAGCAACATTGGAGGTGGTGTGCTTGCATAGCGGTATTCATCCGCTAAACGGCCAAAGAAGCGTGGCATTGCGTTCACGTCAAATCCAGCTTTTGCTAGCGTGTTGATACCAAAGCGGTCGGCTTCTTTTTCATTACTACGGGTGTAGTTAATTTGGCTCTGCATGTTACCAGCGGTGGTTGCGGTTAAGGCTGCAATACCGGCTTCAGGAGCGGCAATAGCAAGCAACACCGACGCTGCAAGCGCTGCGATAGTCGCAGGAGAACGGCGTGCTTGATCTTCCATACTACGTGCTAAGTGACGCTGCGTAACGTGTGCAATTTCGTGCGCTAATACTGACGCAAGTTCACTTTCCGATTGTGCGTGCAGGAATAGACCTGAGTGCAGTGCAACATAACCACCAAAGAAAGCAAAAGCGTTGATGTTGCGGTCACGGATCATAAAGAACTGAAAAGGTGTCTTTACGTCATTGGCATTCGCGACAAGGCGATGCCCTAGTGTATCTATATAAAGGTTGAGAACTGGATCGTTGATAACAGGCTGGCTGCTTCTGATGATGCGCATGTAGGCATCACCATAGATGAGTTCTTGATCGATAGTGAGCGTGCCGCCAGCCGCCGTGCCGATGTCCGGTAAATCCAAGTTGTTGGTGTTAGCCAACGTTGGGGTGCTTAATGTGGCTGCGATGCATAAGCAAGCAATTGAACGAGCGCGTTTAAACATATTAGTCAGTAATACTCCGTTTCTTCTGACAGTAAGACAAGGGCAATGCAAATTGGTTCTTTATCTGGTTTAACCTTTGTTAAGTGCGTGCGCTATCCTGAAGGAAGATGAATCAATGATGGCACGTTTTCAAAAACAGATTACAATATGCCCCTTATAATAAGCATCGAGCCCAAGAATGACACCTAATATTCTAGATTTACGCCAAGAGCGCTGCTCAATGGCGTTATTATTAGCCAAGCGTCACAGTGTAAAGTTAGAAGTAGGGCAATCTTTGTCAATTTATGTATCAGATAACAGTTCGATGAAAGATATTGTTACTTTTTTGTCTAAGCAAGCTTATGTTGTCATGACAGAGGCTTGTTCTAATTACCACCATCTCCTCGTCACTAAAAAGGAATCGAAGTCAGATGCTTGAAATGGTCAGTCGTTGGTATAAACGACGTTTCTCTGATCCACACGCTGTCAGTTTGGTTGCCATCATTCTATTCGGCTTTATTACTATCTATTTCTTTGGTCACCTGATCGCACCGCTGCTGGTGGCGATTGTGTTGGCTTATTTGCTTGAGTGGCCAGTGACTCAACTTCAACGACTCGGTATTCCCAGAACGCCATCGGTGATGTTGGTGATCTTGATGTTCTTTAGCCTAATGCTACTAGCGATATTCGGATTAGTGCCAACCATTTGGGAGCAAGTAGGTAACCTAATCAATGATATTCCAAGCATGTACGGTAGCTTGCAGAAGTTCATTGCAACGATTCCAGAGCGTTACCCAGAGCTTGCTAACTTACAGATCGTTGAGTCTGTCATGTCTAACGCGAAGAACAAGGCGTTGGGAATGGGTGAGAGTGTGGTGAAAGGTTCATTGGCGTCTTTGGTTAGCTTAGCGACGCTAGGTGTTTATCTTATCTTAGTACCACTGCTTATCTTCTTCTTACTGAAAGACAAAGAAGAGATGATCAGAATGGCGAGTGGTGTGCTTCCTCGCAACCGTCGTTTAGCGACCAAAGTATGGGAAGAGATGAACGAACAAATCTCGAACTACATCCGCGGTAAGGTGCTAGAGATTTTAATCGTTGGCGGCGTCAGCTACGTAACGTTCGCGATCTTAGACCTCCGCTACTCCGTGCTGTTAGCGGTTGCTGTCGGTTTCTCGGTATTGATTCCATATATTGGTGCAGCGGCGGTAACCGTGCCGGTTGCCATTGTCGGTTTGTTCCAGTGGGGGCTTGAGCCTCAATTCTACTGGCTGTTATTGGCTTACGGCATCATTCAAGCCCTAGATGGCAACGTGTTAGTGCCGGTTCTGTTCTCTGAAGCAGTGAATCTGCACCCTGTGGCGATTATTGTGGCGGTATTAGTGTTTGGTGGACTTTGGGGATTCTGGGGCGTGTTCTTCGCAATTCCACTGGCGACCTTAGTGAAGGCGGTTTGGAATGCCTTACCTAGCCATGCATTAGATGATGACCCGGTGCATCATCAGTAACGAAAAATGAATGATAAAAAAGGCGACTATCGATGATAGTCGCCTTTTTAATTTATTCTGAGTTGGTAGTAAGCCTAGCTTACTCCAACGGACATTAAGCTTCTTGGTTGAAGTACTCTAGAACCACTTCGTGGTGAGTCTTAGTCTTGAACTTGTTGAAGACGTGTTCAATCTGACCTTCTTCGTCAATTAGGAAGCTAATACGGTGCAGGCCATCGTAAACCTTACCCATGAACTTCTTCTCGCCCCAAACACCGAATTGCTCAGCAACACTGTGGTCTTCGTCAGATAGCAGTGTGAAGTTTAGAGATTTTTTCTCAATGAAGTTAGGCAGACGTTTCACTGGGTCGATGCTGACACCCAAAACAACCACGTTTAGTTCATCCAGCTGTGCTTTGATATCACGCAGGCCTTCTGCTTGTACAATACAACCAGGAGTCATTGCTTTTGGGTAGAAGTAGAAAAGTACTTTTTTACCTTTGAAGTCACCAAGAGATACGATATTGCCATCTTGATCTGGAAGAGAAAAAGCAGGTGCTGGAGCACCAGCCGTTAGCGTATTCATGATATTTCCTTTTTAAAGACTGTTTTTAATAAAGTTGAGCGAGCCTTGGACTGATAGGCTCTGACACAGCGAGTTGAATTCTTCTTGTAGCTGCATCAAATTACATTCTGACTGCACAGAAGCGGTAATAGAGATATGGAATTGGTCGTTGTCGAGCTGGACCTTAGATTTATTGATCGTTTGTGCGCTCAGCGAGTCGAGGCCGATGTCTCGGTCTGCAAAGAACTGTGTGAACTGCTCGGTCAGGCCGAGTTTGTCATCTGACTCAACGAACACTTCTAGCGTGTAGGAGTTCTCTACCACATCGTGCGGAGAGGTTCGCTTCATAATCGTAATCAAGTCGTGCTCTTGACCAAGCAAGGGCAGGGTGGTTTCAACACGGGTGATGTTGTTTGCTTTACCAGACAGTAGCATGATAAGCGTAAATTCTTCGCCAAACAGGGCGATACGGCTATCAATAATGTTACAGCCTGATTGGGTGACCAAATGAACCACTTGGTTGCATACACCTGGGCGATCTGTGCCCACAGCTGTGATTACTAGATGTTGAGTCATAAAATCACGTCTCTATATATTCCATTGATTCATGCATGTTAGCACAGTTAGCAAGAGGAATAAGCGTGCGAGCGGGGCTTTTTATGACTCATCTTGCGTCTGACAGGCAACCAATGATAAGAATATATAAAACGTCGTAGCACAAGTTTGTCGGGTGACACCACAGCTTACCTGTTACTGACATCTAACCATGTTCTATCCGTTAGATTGAGCTCAGGTTATCCAAATTTTAGGTTGAACGTTGCGATAAGCCGTTTTACCTCAAACATACGACAATATTTCATACCGATGTTGCCGCTAAGCCACTTTAATGTCTTGTGTTTATTGATTGGCTTACAGTAACATGCAAAAAGAATAAATTAAGGGAGATAGACATGTTTTCAGGAAGTATCGTTGCGCTAGTTACGCCATTTAACGCAGATGGCGAAGTGGATTTCGACAGCCTTAAAAAGTTGGTTGATCACCATGTTGCTGCAGGTAGTGATGGTCTGGTTGCGGTTGGCACAACAGGTGAGTCTTCAACACTCACAATTGAAGAGCATGTCAAAGTCGTCAATAAGATCGTTGAATTTGCTGATGGCCGTATCCCAGTTATCGCAGGTACAGGCGCAAATGCTACGCACGAGTCAGTGCTATTCAGTCGTTTATTGAACGGTTCTGGTATTGCGGGTTGCCTGAGCGTAACGCCTTACTACAACAAACCGACTCAAGAAGGTTTGTACCAACACTACAAAGCGATTGCTGAAGTAAGTGACGTTCCTCAGATCCTATACAATGTACCGGGTCGTACTGCGGTAGACCTATTACCAGAGACGGTTGCTCGCCTTTCTGAAATCGAAAACATCGTTGCACTTAAAGATGCGACGGGTGATCTCGACAGAATTGCAATTCACCGTGAACTTTGTGGCGAAGATTTTATCTTACTAAGTGGTGATGACTTAACAGGCCTAGAATTTGTTAAGCGTGGTGGCGATGGTGTGATTTCTGTAACGAATAACGTTGCAGCGGCTGATATGGCTACTATGTTCAAACTTGCGAAAGAAGGTAAGTTTGAAGAAGCAGAAGCGATCAATGAGCGCTTGATGCCTCTACATAAGAATTTGTTCGTTGAGTCTAACCCTATTCCCGTAAAATGGGCGGTTCATAAAATGGGTCTGATTGCTGAAGGTGGCTTACGCCTGCCTCTGACTGAACTGTCGGAACCAGCTCAACCTGTTGTTGCTCAAGCAATGACTGAAGCGTGTATTTACTAAAAACGTATGAAGTGATGCCGAAGCGAACCTTCGGCATTTAGGAGTATAAATGAAGTATTCTCACCAGCTAGTGATTGGGTCACTGGCTGTTTTCGTTCTTACAGCATGTTCTGGCAGCCCGACTCAACGTCGTCAAGCCAAAGATGATTTCGAATACTTAGAAACACCTGAGTTTTCACAATGGCAGTTGCCTGAAGATGCTCAGCCTCAGTTCTACCCAAATTTTGACATCCCGAGCGGTGACTTCACTGGTGGTGTCGGCCCTGCCGTGGATATTCGTCCACCACAACAGGTTCTTGAGTTGATCCCTGGTGCTCGTGCAGAGCGTCAAAACGGTGAAGTAACGTTATGGTTGCTTCGTGCAGAAGAAGCAGACCGTGTATGGCAAACGGCTGTCGACATGTTGGCTCAACGTGGTATTGGTATTCGTGAACAGTCTGAGAACGAGATTGAGACCGATTGGGTTACTTGGGTTTCTGAAGACGAAGACGTAGAGATCGGCAGCCGCTACTCTATCTCTCGTTTCCAAGCGAATAACCGTCATGGCTTCAAGATTAACCTTATTGATTGGCGCGAAGGCAACAAAGAGAAACCAGTTACGGCAACCAACAAAGAGCGTTACAACGCTTTCCTAACCAATTTAGTGATGGCTAAGTACGATGAAAACCTTCGTGCTGAAGCGGCTCTGAAAGCACAAGAGTTGGTGAAACGAATTCCTATCTCGATGGGCTCTGACCGCAGTGGTTTCCCTGTGATTATTGCTCGTACACCATATAACGTGTTCTGGCAGCGTCTACCGACCTTATTACCGTCGATGGGTTTTGAACTTGAAGAGCGTAACCAATCTCAGGGTACGGTTAAAGCTAAGTACGCAGCGCCAGATGATGAGTTCTGGGAAGAAGTTGGCTTGCAACCTGTTGATTTAGCACCAGGTACATACAACTTCCTATTCGGTGATCTTGGTAACCGTACGTCAATTAACGTGACGGATGCATCAGGTAAGCCAGTAGAGGAAGAGTTGCTTAAGTCACTGGTTCCTGTTCTCGCACATGTTGCAGACCAAACCAAAGATGACAAAGCGGCGAAAGCTGAGTAAACCAAGCTTGATAGGCTATAGGGCTGCGTGAAATCGGCCCTTTTAGTTCAGCCAATGTTTCAGCGTAAACAAATAAAAAGAGGACACATTGTGTCCTCTTTTTTGTGTTCGTTTGACCGCAAGATCAGCTATCTTTGGTTTCTTTTGATTGAGCTTTTTCCTGGTTTTGCTTATCTAGCCGATTGAGCTTGTCCAAGTCACTCTCCCTTTTCCCACGGCTTGTTTTTCCGAGATCCATATTAGCGGTCTGTTTTAGAGCTGCGATGTTACCTACCACAACGCTAACCACGATGATGATGATAACCCAAGGGTTTGTAAGCCACTCCAACATAAGCGCTCCTAATGGCTGATGTTCGCTACGAAGCGCGCATAGATCTCGTCTAGCTGCTTCATAATAATCTCATACCCTAATATTGGCTTAGATCGGAGTTGCTTGCCAAGTAAAGTCGGGGATAACTGTGATAAACACAGCTCCGAAACGCTACGATGACTAATATGCCAAGGTTCTATCGCCACACCGCCAAGATCTCGGCTATAGGGAAAAAAGAACCCAAATTGTGAAGCATTAGCAGAGAGCCATTGATAAAACGCTTGCTGGTGACCAGTAAGGTATTCCCAAGGCTCTAGTTGTAGCTGTGTGTCTTCAGGGAGGTGATTACGAGCAAAGACATCGAAGTCACAACCCCAATGGTGGCGACTCGCTCCAGGAAGCGCAGACCACCTCAGAATCGCCGAGAGCTTTTGATGTTCAGTCAGTGTTGAAGCATCAAGTGGTTGGCTATCTGAATCCAAGATTGGGGCTTCACCAGAAAATTTGCGATTCCAAATCAGAGATTGCCTTTCATAGTCTCGAAAGCCACTGGCGATCTCCATTTTAAAACCAGCGAGCTGAGCAGCTTCAATCAACCTGTTTAAGTCATCGATAACGTCACTGTGTACCAAGAATGTCTTAGTACCAATTAGGCTCGGTGCCAGGTGAGAATCTGATTGTCCGGTAAGCTGCTCTGGTGTCATAACGAGTCTCTCAATGTTTGGAAGTGATACTTCGCTAGGAAAGATCTATTTAGCGAACAAGTTCACTAACGTTCTTTCGTACATGTCGGTTAGCTTCTCTAAATCTGCTACTTTCACGCACTCGTTAACCTTGTGAATGGTTGCATTCACAGGGCCAAGCTCAACCACTTGTCCGCCCATACGTGCAATGAAGCGACCATCAGACGTACCGCCAGTTGTCAGCAGTGCCGGTTTTACATCATTGACGTGACCAACAGCATCAACAATCGCATCAAGCAGTGAGCCTGCGTCTGTTAGGAACGGGTCGCCATTGAAGGTCCACTTAAGATCATATTCGAAATCGTATTTATCGAGCGTTGTTGTCACTCGCTCAACGATAATATCATTGCTTAATTCTGTACTAAAACGCAGGTTAAACTGAACATTAAACTCACCTGGAATCACGTTTGACGCGCCTGTACCCGCACTCACATTTGGGATCTGGAAGCTGGTTGGTGGGAAGTAGTTATTGCCTTGGTCCCATTCCGTTGTTGCAAGCTCATTGATAGCAAGCAGAGAGCTGTGTACCGGGTTGTTCGCTAGGTGAGGGTAGGCAACATGACCTTGTGTACCTTTAATGGTTAGATCGCCTGTGATAGAGCCGCGACGGCCGTTCTTTACCACATCGCCCACAAACTCAGTGCTTGATGGCTCACCAACAATACACATGTCAATGTTCTCACCACGTGCCATCAGAGCTTCCACAACACGTACTGTACCGTTGATGAAAGGGCCTTCTTCATCAGAGGTGATAAGGAAGCCGATTGAACCAGAGTGGTCTGGGTACTTTTCAATAAATTGCTCTACGGCGACAATCATTGAAGCCAGAGAACCTTTCATGTCTGCCGCACCACGGCCGTGTAAGTAGCCATCAACGATCGTTGGTTCAAATGGTTTGGTGTTCCATTGTTCGATTGGGCCAGCTGGAACAACGTCTGTGTGACCTGCGAAAGCAAATAGAGGTGCTTCGGTACCACGACGAGCCCAGAAGTTCGTCGTATCTTCAAATACCATCACTTCGATTTCAAAACCGAGTGCTTTTAAGCGATTAATCATCAGCTCTTGGCAGCCTGCGTCTTCAGGGGTTACCGATTGACGGCTAATGAGGTCTTTTGCCAGAGCCAAAGTTGGGCTATCTGTCATCCTTGAATTCCTTGTTTAAATAAAACGTCGAGTCATTAATCTCAGGCGTTGAACAGGGCACGTTCAACGCCTTGTTATCTGTTCTAATGTTGCTGATTACGCAAGTTATTGATTAAGCAAATTGCTGATTACGCAAAAATAGCTGCGTACTGGTCAGCTTTAAAGCCTATGTGAAGTTTGCCATCGACTTTCAAAATAGGGCGCTTGATCATCGCTGGCTGTTCAACAAGCAGAGTGATTGCCGTTTGCTCTGTTAACGTGTCTTTTTGCTCTTGAGAAAGCTGACGATAAGTCGTGCCACGTTTGTTTAGTACAAGCTCCCAGCCAAGCTCTGAACAGAAGTTTGTTACTAACTCTTCAGTGATGCCTTGTTTGCGATAATCGTGAAATTCGAACTCGATACCTTCAGCTTCGAGCCATTTCTTTGCTTTTTTAATCGTGTCGCAATTTGGGATACCAAACATTGTGATAGTCATTATTCTTCCTCTGGGTGATTTTCTTTCATTGTTATGAGTTGAATCCTATCAGGAAGCGGCAATTCAGACAAAATAGAGTGAGGAATATTTCATTGAGCGAAAAAAAACAGTAAGAAAATGTCACTATTGGAGACTTATTGATCAGCCTCAACGTGTTGTCAGCGAAAAAAGAAATAATTGAGTTGCACATATATAGGAGGTGTCAATGGAGTTGAGTCCTGTTTTTGCAAGGCGGCTATATTTAGCATTGTTAGTTGAAAGCCTTGATAGGCCAAATGTGCCTAAACTCATCGAAAAAACGGGTTGGCCTCGTCGTACTATTCAAGATGTACTCAAGGCGTTACCGGGGATCGGTATCGAACTTATGTTTGTTCAAGATGGGCGACGTCATAATGATGGTTATTACCAGTTATCCGATTGGGGACCATTTGACAGTCAGTGGGTTCTAGAACGTAAAGGCGATATAGCAACAAGCCTTGGATTTAGTGCATAAGCCAGCGAAAGCTGGCTTTCTTTTTTTGTATGCTGCTAAGTAGAGCTGTTGGTTACTCGCAAAGATAAGCGGTGCCAAGCATGGTAACCGAAGTGGCAAAATCTTGAGGTAGGGTAAAGATGACTGTGTTTGCACCAAGTTCAATGGTATTGGTTTTGAGTTCGTTCATCGCACCCTGAATCAAGGTGTCATTCGGGTAGAAGAGGTAGCTGTACCAATGGCCTTCGCTACCAGTGACTTCCCCTTTGTACTCACACTGTTCAATATCAATCATGCCGTGAAAATCCATTCTCACACTGTTGGCTTCATTGTGAGGTACTGAAGTTGGTGTGGTACACCCCAACAACATGCCGCTCACGGCTAATGCCATCCATTCCTTTTTCATACGTCTATCCTGTTATTGCATCAAATAAATCGCAAAACCTACCCAGCTCGCGAACAATAGTATCCACGGTAACTTACTTGAGTGATTTGATGTTGTTTCAACACTAGGCTTTGCATCGTGCTCTTGCTCTGTAGCCGCTTGTTGAGTTTGCTTCTCTTTTTGTACGCGTTTTTTGGCTTTATCAGCTTGACGGTTGCGTTCCTTTTGCTGCTTCTTGTAAAGCGCGATGCCTTTCTCAATACCTTGGGCAATTAATTTGGTTTGTTCTTTGGTTTGGGCTGGCTTTTGAGTCGCTTTGGCTATCTTCAGTGCTTCTTGTTGTGATTCAACAGAGGGTGTATTAGTTTTCTTTTTCATGCTGAGTTCGATAATTAAAACGGATTAGCTAATAAGATAACGCAAACCTAGTTAAGTATGAATGATTTGCGTTAAAGTGTTGGTTTGAAAACAAGTGAAAGTGAGATTTGTGCGGTACTCCATAGAACAATACGACAAGCACGGCTTCTTAAAAGCACCAATCTTATTATGGTTAGGTTGGCTGTTTCTTGCGAAAGCTCTCGTCGTTTTCATCGTTGCAGGTGCAAGTAGAGAATCGGGAACTGATATTCTCGAGATCATCTACCCAGATCATCATATGTTTTATGTAGGGATCGCCTTGAGTGTCCCTAGCTTGTTACTGATGTGGTTATTTGGGCTAAGATCTCCAGAGAGAAAGCGCCTCAATAAAGTGGTGTCTTGGGGGCGTTGGGCCACCATGGCTGCTATTGTGGGGCAGGGCTCCCATACAATTTATTTAATCTATTTGGATAACGGTTGGTTCCGTTGGTCAAATGGTCTCACCCTATTGTTGCTGCTGTGGTTTGCGCTTTATCTAACCAATAGCCATACAGCACGGGATTGCTTTAAAGTGGTTGAGCACGAAGACTGATTCTCATCAAAACATTTGTCCCATTCACAATTATACTTAGAAGCTAAAACTGGAAGGAATAATCTATGCTTAATGTCTCAAATGAGCAGCCTAACGTTCAAAGTGCTATTTTGCCTGAAGCTGGGCCTTTCGCTCTTTACGTTCAACTTAAAGTGAATGCTAACACTGCTAATGTACTAGCTGAAATTCAAAAGATTCCAGCGCTAATCGAAGAACTGAATCAGACTCAGCCAGATGCAAACCTAACGGCTTCGGTTGCATTCTCTAAAGCGTTTTGGGATAAGTTCGAGCAAGCAGCTCCCTCTGATCTAATTGATTTCCCTGCGCTTGGAGAGGGTGATGTTACCGCACCTAGCACGGCAGCTGATGTGTTGATTCACTGCCATTCAAACCGACACGATCTGCACTTCTTTATCCTGCGTAAATTGCTATCTGAAGTAGCGGCAGACGTTGAAGTGGTTGATGAAACTTACGGTTACCGCTTCCTAGATTCTCGTGATATGACGGATTTCGTCGACGGTACTGAAAACCCGAAAGACGCACAACGCGCAGAAGTGGCTATTGTTCCTGAAGGCGAATTTGCCGGTGGTAGCTACGTGATGGTGCAGCGTTTTGTTCATAACCTTCCAGCTTGGAATCGATTGAATGTATCGGCGCAAGAAAAAGTGGTTGGTCGTACTAAGCCTGATTCAATCGAGCTAGATGATGTTCCTGCGGCGTCTCACGTTGGTCGTGTAGATATCAAAGAAGAGGGCAAAGGCCTTAAGATCGTTCGTCACAGCCTACCTTACGGCACAGCAACGGGCGACCATGGCTTATTGTTCATTGCTTACTGTAATGTTCGTCATAACTTCGATGCGATGCTAGAGAGTATGTACGGCGTAACCGATGGCAAAACAGACCAACTGCTTCGCTTTACTAAAGCGGTGACTGGCGCGTATTACTTTGCTCCTTCAACTGAGATGTTGAGTGCATTAACGATTAAGTAAGTCGTCTCAAAAAGAATAAACAAAGGGAGCCTCAGGGCTCCTTTTTTATTAAAGCTTTATATGAATTGGTCGATATAAGAGCAATCGTGAGTTTTATTCCTCTTTTTGTAAGCGAAGGTCTATGGCTATAACTGTTAATACCAATGTCTCAGCGCTGGTGGCCCAGAGAAACCTCTCTAATGCCAATAACATGCTGAACCAATCTTTGGAGCGCTTGGCTTCAGGGAGTCGTATTAACAGCGCTAAAGACGATGCTGCAGGGCTACAAATTTCGAACCGCTTGGAAGCGCAGATGAGTGGTATTGATGTCGCTGTGCGTAATGCGAATGATGGTATATCTATCATGCAAACCGCTGAAGGCGCGATGAATGAAACCACCAATATCATGCAGCGTATGCGCGACTTGTCTCTACAAGCAAGCAACGGTTCAAATAGCCAGTCCGAAAGAACGGCGATTCAAGAAGAGATTACCGCCTTAAACGATGAGCTGAATCGTATTGCAGAGACCACTTCTTTTGGTGGCAAAAAACTTCTCAATGGTAATTTTGGTAGTACGTCATTTCAGATTGGTGGTAGCTCTGGCGAGGCGGTACAAATCGGCCTCAAAAGTATGCGTACCGATGACATCAACATGGGTGGTTTTAGTTATGTCGCGAATGGCATGGCAAGTGATTCGTGGGCAGTGAAATCAAACCAGAATGATATGACGATGTCGTTTACCGATCGTTTTGGTCAGCCTCAAGAGATCACAATTAATGCGAAAGTTGGCGACGACATTGAGGAGTTGGCGACCTACATCAATGGTCAAACGGATCTGGTCTCAGCTTCGGTTAATGATGATGGACAACTTCAGATCTACATGTCTGGTGAAGATACCTCAGGCACCATCTCTTTCTCAGGTTCGCTCGCTAGTGAGCTGTCGATGTCGGCGGGTTACTATGAATCGGTGAATGACATTAATGTTACGGATGTGGGTGGGGCACAGCGTGCTGTCTCTATTTTAGATACTGCGATGAAGTATGTGGATAGCCATCGCTCTGAACTAGGTGCGATGCAAAACCGCTTTGATCACGCCATTAACAACCTTGAAAACGTTCATGAAAACTTGGCGACTTCAAACAGTCGAATCAAAGATACCGATTACGCTAAAGAAACCACTCAAATGCTGAAACAGCAAATTCTTCAGCAAGTGAGCACCACTATTCTGGCTCAAGCGAAGCAAGCGCCAAACCTTGCTTTAACCTTGTTAGGTTAATAAAAAGACAAAACCTCGCTCGACTGACTTCTCGACAACTTTAGCGTTTTTCTTATTTTTTTTTGATAATTTTACTACCAGTCACGCTTTCCTACCCTTTATCGCTATTTCTTTAATTTTATTGTTTTTTTTCCTAAAGGTTTCGCGAATTACGCCGTTATTAAAAGTAACTTTGAGAGAACTACTTGGTTTTCCGAGACGTCGGAAACCGCAATACCGGAAAATCAATTGGAGAAATCACCATGGCAGTGAATGTAAATACCAACGTTTCAGCGATGACTGCGCAACGTTACTTAAACAACGCAAACAGCGCACAACAAACATCAATGGAGCGTCTAGCTTCTGGCTCTAAAATTAACAGCGCAAAAGATGATGCTGCGGGCCTACAAATCTCTAACCGTTTGAACGTTCAAAGCCGCGGCCTAGACGTTGCTGTGCGTAACGCGAACGACGGTATCTCTATTGCACAAACTGCTGAAGGTGCAATGAACGAGACGACCAACATCCTGCAACGTATGCGTGATCTTTCTCTACAATCTTCAAACGGCTCAAACTCAAAAGCTGAGCGTGTAGCGATTCAAGAAGAAGTAACAGCACTGAACGACGAGCTAAACCGTATCGCGGAAACAACGTCTTTTGGTGGTAACAAGCTACTTAACGGCACTTACGGTACACAATCATTCCAAATCGGTGCGGATAACGGCGAAGCGGTAATGCTGAACCTGAAAGATATGCGCTCTGATAACGCTCAGATGGGTGGTAAGAGCTACCAAACTGAGAACGCTAAAGACAAAGACTGGAACGTACAAGCGGGTTCAAACGACCTAAAACTATCGTTCACAGATAACTTTGGTCAAGCTCAAGAAATCGATATCAGCGCAAAAGCGGGTGATGACATCGAAGAGCTAGCGACATACATCAACGGTCAGCAAGATTCTGTTAAAGCGTCTGTAACTGAAGACGGCAAGCTACAAATGTTCGCGGGCAACAACAAAGTAAGCGGCGATGTATCTTTTTCTGGCGGTCTTGCTGGTGAGTTAGGCATTCAAGCATCTAAAGAAGTGACGGTTGATACTATCGACGTAACGTCTGTTGGCGGTGCGCAAGAGTCTGTAGCAATCATTGATGCGGCACTGAAGTACGTAGACAGCCACCGTGCAGAGCTGGGTGCTTTCCAAAACCGTTTCGACCATGCAATCAGCAACTTAGACAACATTAACGAGAACGTTAACGCATCTAAGAGCCGTATTAAAGATACCGACTTCGCGAAAGAAACGACTCAGATGACTAAGTCTCAGATCCTTTCTCAAGCTTCAAGCTCGATTCTTGCTCAAGCGAAACAAGCTCCGAACTCGGCACTTAGCCTACTAGGTTAATTAACCTAATACGACGCGATACAAAAGCCAGGCTCACCCCTGGCTTTTTGTTTATGCAAATCACGTATTAGCTACACCGAATAGGGCAGATGATAAAGAGTTAGTATCGATTAGATGGTCTCTTTAAATACCAATGTCACTGCGATGATGACGCAGCGACACCTCAGTCATGCGGCCGAGCAAAACATAGAGTCTCAGCGAAACCTCACCTCAGGTTATCGGATTAACTCCGCCAGTGACGATGCTGCAGGTCTGCAAATCTCCAATACTCTTAACGTTCAAACTAGAGGGCTTGATGTCGCCTTGAGAAATGCACAAGATGCGTATTCGGTGGCACAAACTGCAGAAGGAGCTTTGCATGAGAGCAGTGATATATTGCAACGCTTGCGCTCTCTGGGGCTTCAAGCGGCAAACGGCAGTAATGACTCAAGTGATCGGCAAAGTATTCAATACGAGGTCGTAGCGCTGCAAGATGAGCTTGATCGTGTCGCGATCACGACGACATTTGCAGATAAAAACCTGTTTGATGGTTCTTACGGCTCGCAAAGCTTCCATATTGGTGCAAATGCCAACTCTATCTCTCTGACACTGCGAAATATGCGCAGTCACATCCCGGAGATGGGAGGGCAGCATTATGTTGGTGATGCGGTCGATAAAGATTGGCGAGTCACTAAAGATAGTCAAACCCTTAAATTTGAATACCAAGACAGTAAAGGGCAAACCCAAACAGAATCTATTCGGCTCAAGCTAGGAGATCGCATCGAGCAAGTTGCTACTTATATCAATGCGCAGCAATCGATAGTGAGTGCCTCAGTGACTGAAAACAATGAACTGCAATTCTTTGCCTCGACGCTGAATGCACCTGAAGGTGTAACGTTAGAGGGCAGTTTAGCGGATGAGCTTGATGTTAGTGCTGGTGCGTTAGTCACAATGGACAACATCGATATGTCGACTGTTGGCGGGGCGCAGCTTTCAATTGGAGTCATTGACGCGGCAATTAAGTATGTTGATTCGCATCGAAGTGAAATAGGTGGCTTCCAAAACCGGGTTAGTGGCACGATGGAGAACCTTAATACGGTGAACCGGAGTGTGACTGAATCTAAAGGGCGGATACGCGATACGGATTTTGCGCGTGAGTCGACGGAGATGGTGCGCTCACAAGTGCTGCAAGATGCGACTACCGCATTGTTAGCCCAAGCGAAGCAGAGCCCGAGCTCGGCACTTGGCTTGCTCAGTTAAATGACTTACAGCGATGAACATCGCTCAGGAACAAAAGTTTCAGGTAACAAAAAACGCCACCCTTAGGTAGCGTTTTTATTAAAGCACATAAGTAATTGAGATTACTTAGTTACTTTAAGAACTGGAGTTTCACCAACAGTTACAGAACCAGAAAGCTTGTTCAGCTCTTTGATTTCGTCCATGTTAGAGATAACAACTGGAGTAAGCGTAGATTTCGCTTTCTCTTCTAGAAGCGCTAGGTCGAAAGTGATGATAGTGTCACCAGCTTTAACAGATTGACCTTCTTCAGCTACACG
>AAZW01000053.1 GCA_000169995.1 Vibrionales bacterium SWAT-3
GGTGATATTCGTATTGAAACACCGGATACTAACGAAGCAAAAGAGCTACTGAAGTTCTGTCGTAAGTTTACTGTGCCAATGCGTCAAGCAATGCGCGGTAAAGGTTTGATGACAGCGAAGGACAACGCGAAGAAGCCTGTGCTTCACTTGTGCTTCATCGCGCCAGGTCACTGCTTTGTTGGTTACTCTTACCCAACCAACAACTCGCAGTTCTTCATGGGGATTCCTCGTTTGAGGTTCCCTTCAGATGCGCCAAGCCGTTCTACATTGAAGTTAGAAGAGGCATTCCACGTATTTATTCCTCGTGATGAGTGGGATGAGCGTCTTGCTCCGGGTATGTGGGGTGTAGATTTAGGTGCCTGTCCTGGTGGTTGGACTTACCAATTGGTTAAGCGTTCGATGTTCGTTCACTGTGTTGATAACGGCATGATGGCGGATAGCCTAATGGAAACTGGCCAAATCAAACACCACATGGTGGATGGCTTTAAGTTCGAACCAGACCGTAAGAACGTCACTTGGATCATCTGTGACATGGTTGAGAAACCTGCGCGCGTTGCACACCTTATGGGTGAGTGGATCATCAAAGGTTGGGCGAAAGAAGCACTATTCAACCTTAAACTGCCAATGAAGGGCCGTTACGATGAAGTTCTGCAAGATATCGAGAACCTAAAACTGTTCCTGATTGAGAACAAAGTGAAGTTCAAGATGCAGGCGAAGCACCTATATCATGACCGCGAAGAGATTACGGTCCATATCCAGTCACTTTCAAATATCTCACCGCACTAATATTGGCGTTGATACACCAGTGATAAAAATGCTCCTTTAAGGGGCATTTTTTGTATCTGAAGTTCATGAAAAAACTCGAATATAGGCGTGAAATAAGAGGAAAATCGTCGAAATGCAGGCTATTTCAGTATTTGAATATTAAAAAAGCCGCAAGTGATCGAGACTTACGGCTACCTATCTTCAGGGATGATACGAAGCAGGATTTATTCAAAGATTCAGCAGCAAAACGAAGTAAGTTTTACAGCGAGGGCATCTTAACAAAATTTATTTTATGAAAAGTAAGTGAACGTAAGTAAAGAATGTAAATGATAAGAATTATCATTCAATTTATGTAATATTCACGTCCCCTGACTTAAATCTATAAAATATAAAAGCACAGTATGAAACTTAAAGCACTTTCAGTAGCCGTTACGGTTGCCTTAACTTCATTTACAGCCCTTGCTGCCGACGAACAAGAAACGGTAGTGGTAATTGGCTCAGCTCTTGATCAACTTGTTCAGACTGAAATCAACTCTGACACACTTGAAAAGAAACAAGCATCAGACATTAAAGACGTTCTGAATACTATGCCAAGTGTAACGGTAGACGGAAACGCACGTTACTCTCGCAAAGTGTATGTACGTGGTATGGAAGACAAGTTTGCCGTGGTGACTATCGATGGTGCACGTCAAGAAGGTCAGCTGTTCCACCACTCTGGTGATCAGGCCATTGACCCTGCGATGCTTAAGCGTGCTGAAATTGAATTAGGTGGTAACTCTGCACTGTCGGGTTCAGGTGCGATCAACGGCTCATTTAGCTACGAGACAAAAGATCCAAGCGACCTTCTTAAGCCTGGCGAAAGCATTGGTGCTCGAGTTAAAACTAGCTACCAAACGGCTTACGAGCGTTTCGCAACCAACGTTGCTGTGTATGCAAAAGTAAACGACAAGCTGCAATTCATGGGGATTGCAAACTACTCTGAAGACGGTGACCTACATATCCCAGATCAGGAAGCGGTGACGTCTAAGCAAGGCGAACTGAAGTCTGGTATCGCGAAAGTGGTATTCATCCCGAATGATGCTAACGAATTTAAACTGACTTTCAACCGATACAACGATGGTGGTAAGCGCCAACTATCTGGTGAGAAGGCCGGTGCTCTGTATGCGGATGATGAGCACAACTACCACTCGCTTAACCGTGATACTGTGACTCTGCAGCACGAATACGATGCCGGTAGTGACTTGGTACACCTAAAAACTAATATCTACTACAACCGCCAGTACATGGACCGTGATGCTCTAACTGAAGACTACGGCGATTGGAATCAAGTAAATGGCTCTTGGGAATTTACTAAAGATGGTGAGTTATCAATCCCACATCGTGAATACAACGTGACGACCATTGGTGGTGACATTCGCAATATCTCTTGGGTTGGTGAGCATGAGCTGACTTATGGTCTTGATGGCTATAAAGCTGAGCAGTGGATTGACGCGGGCGACGGTGTTTACCAAAGCGGCTCTAAGCAAGGTGAAACCAAGAAGTACGGCATGGATGGTGGTACCGTGACAGCTTACGGCCTTTACCTACAAGACATGTACGAGTTTAGCGACTTCCGTTTAACCACTGGCTTGCGTTACGACGTTCATAAGCTTGGTGGTGTTTACGATGGTGATTTCGACCAGTTGTCTCCTAAATTCAAAGGTGAATACCAAACCACGGATAATCTAAAACTTCGTGTAGGCTACGGTCGTTTGTTTAAAGGCGCATCATTGCCAGAAGCATTAACCATGAAAGCCGCATCTGATGTTAATCAGTCTGATACTAAGGCGATGACGGGTAATAACTACGAGGCTGGTTTTGATTACGAGCTGACACGTCTACTTGCTGCAGACTACGCTATTCTAGGTTTCACGGCTTACACCTACAACCTTGATAACCAAATGCATCCAACTAAGAACAACTCAACACTGGCAAACCAGTATGATGTTGAAGTGTGGGGTGTGGAAACGGTACTGAGCTACGCACTAGACTCTCTAAGCGTATACGCTAACCACTCATACTCGGATGGTGACCAGAAAGACCTAGAGAGTGGCAAAACAAGTCACATGAGCAAAACTGGCATTCATAACTTCAAAGCGGGCTTTAACTACAGTCTAAATAGTGAGTTTGTGTTTGGTTGGGATTCTCGCTTCGTTCCGGGTAATGACTACACGGATGAAAAGGATGAGCAAGTGAAGCGTGCTGGTTTTGCAACACATAATATCTGGGCGGCTTACACGCCGACGTTTGCGAAAGACCTAGAGATGAACATCGGTATCGATAACATTCTTGATAAGAAATACGCAGAGCATACTGGCTTTGGTATCTCTTGGGGCTTAGACAAGTACACCAGCTACGAAGCCGGTCGTAACTTCAAAGCTTCTATCGCTTATAACTTCTAATCATTCGATTAAGTTCAGTTAGGCGGCAGCCAAAATAACAAAAAGCCTTAGTATCGACTAAGGCTTTTCTGTATCTGGAACTTCGTATGACAGAGGGTTTCTATATAGAGCTAAGTACTTGCTTCATAACGAATATCTTGCAGGTTAAAACCTAAATCAATGTCTGTTTTGAGAGCTGAGACTTGCTTACACACTCGAGCGGACTCAATGTGTTCATCAAACTTCTTACGATATTTTTTCGGTAAATCTTCCGCTTGAAAGGCCGTTTCAATGTCTGGGTAAGTGGTTAAGATCTCTTTTGCTGCTTTCGGCCCCACGCCTGGGATGCCTGGCACTTGGCTAGAGCTTACGCCGGTTAACCCCCAGTAATCTGCAAGCTGATCTGGTTTTACGCCGAACTCCGCCTCGATAAAGGGCTTATCTAACCAGCGATGTTGGAAATAATCGCGGATCTGCAGGGTAGGCGACAACAGTTGGCAGTAGCCCTTGTCTGTAGAGATGATCGTAACGGTTTCGCCATGGTCTGCGACTTTCTTAGCCAGTGTTGCAACCAAGTCATCCGCTTCATCACCATCGGACAGTAATGAATCTATGCCTAACTCCCACCAAGCTTGTTGGATTGCATCAAGGCCTTGCATGAGTGGCTCTGGCATGGGTTTTCGGTTCTGCTTGTATGCAGGCAGTACTTCCGCGCGCCAGCCTCGTTCTTGCAGGTGATGATCAAACACCGCGATGATATGAGTCGGCTTAGACTCTGAAGTAATCTTATTTAGAGTACGAGTTGTCGTGGTGATGGTTCTTGCTATATCGGTTGGATCCGGCTGAGCCGAGTGCACACGTCGGATGAGATTCAAGGCATCGATAATAACAAGATGGATAGACATAAGTTTCCACTAAATAGGCAATAAAAAAGGGGCTGCTAGCCCCTTATAGTAACGTATCAGTTAGTGAGTTGAAACGTTGGTAACGTAAACGCCTTAATCACGAGAGGCGATTTTATAGCAAGGCACGTAGTCGGTCCCGCCCGGTAGCTTCATTCGATGTTGCTCAACAAAGTCGTTAAGCAGTTGGTCCATTTTGGTCATTAGCTCTTTGTCACCATCGATAATGAATGGGCCGTGTTTTTCTATCTCTAGAATACCTTCAGCTTTGACATTACCCGCAACAATGCCCGAGAACGCTTTGCGCAGATTCGCCGCAAGGCTCTCTGTTTTCTGGTCCATGTGTAGGTCGAGTGCCGCCATTGATTCGTGAGTCGGATCGAAAGGCAGTTGGAACTCAGGTTCAATATGCAGTGACCAGTTATAGCTGTAGGCATCGCCGGTCTCTTTACGGTGAGAACGGACATCCGGCATAGCTTGCTTCATGATTTTCGCGGCGCGAGCCGGGTCATCAATCACGATCTCATAATGTTTTTGTGCTTCTGGACCTAATGTCTCGCCAATGAATTTATCAATTGAGCGGAAGTAGGCTTCACTCTCCTTTGAGCCCGTTAATACAATCGGCATTGGCTGATCGGCATTGTTCGGGTGCATCATAATACCTAAGATGTACAACAGCTCTTCGGCAGTACCTGGGCCGCCAGGGAAGATGATGATGCCGTGCGCCATACGAACAAACGCCTCAAGACGCTTCTCAATATCAGGCATGATCACTAGCTCATTCACGATAGGGTTTGGTGGCTCAGCCGCAATGATTGATGGTTCAGTAAGACCTAGGTAACGATGATCAGTGTAGCGTTGCTTCGCGTGACCAATTGCCGCCCCCTTCATTGGGCCTTCCATCGCGCCTGGTCCACAACCGGTACAGATGTTGAGCTCGCGCAGGCCAAGTTCATTACCCACTTCACGAGTGTATTGGTATTCGCTGGCATTGATTGAGTGACCGCCCCAACACACGATGAGGTTCGGTTCGATGCCCGGAGTCAGCGCGCCTGCATTTCTCAAAATACCAAACACTAGGTTGGTGATATGAGTGGCGTTGGTCAGGTTAAGCCTTTGGTTGTCGGCTAGGTGCATGTTGACGTACACAATGTCACGCAGCACTGAAAATAGGTGTTCTTGAATCCCTTTGATGATTTCACCATCGACAAAGGCATGCTCTGGTGGGTTGCTCAGTTCGAGCTTGATACCACGCTCACGGCGAACGACTTCGACATCGAACGATAGATATTTGTCGAGTAACTCTTTGGAGTTGTCAGTATGGCTACCTGAGTTGAGTACCGCTAACGTACAGTTACGATACAGTTGGTACAGATCACTAGACGCGGTTTTCTTAAGACGCTCAACCTCAAGTTGAGAGAGTAAATCCATGCTACCGGCAGGGCTAATATGAGTGATCATAGTGCCTCCTTGTTGAAAAGAGCAGGGGAGACAGTTAAGTAACCCTCTGGCTCGAGAGTGAGAAGCAAACGTTGAAAGTGTTTGGTTAAGGGTGAGAGAGTTAACCAGACGAAACGGATACGACAGCGTTGCTTAATGGATTATATAAAAATTGGTTAAGAGCAAATATACGGTTGCTTGAAATCTTATATACAGCATTGCTTGCCAAGAATGCTTGTTAAGCGAATGTTAATCATTAGCTTAGCAAACATTTAGGAAATTGGTATGTGATAAGTATTTGAAAAAATGAAATAAATTAAATCTAGGGCTGCTTAGTTCCAAACAAGTTGGTTGGTTCCACGATGTTTTGCTTTATTTAGAGTTTTATTGAGTCGCTCTAACACTTCTTCTGGCGTATCCGACTCTTTGAATTGAGTGCTGGCTGCACATAAGGTGATCGTGATTTGTTGGTCACGGAACTTAAATGGTAAACGGCTTACCTGAGTTTGAATGTTTTGAATCACCTGATGGCAATATTCATCGGTTTGTTCGGGTAGCAATAAGATAAATTCTTCACCAGAAAAACGCGCTACAGTATCGGTAGTGCTGGCTTCTTTGGTAATGGTTCTTGCGATGATCTTTAGGGCTTTATCGCCCGCAGTGTAACCAAAGCTATCGTTGATCGATTTGAAGTTGTCGATATCAAGCAGTACTACACGTAGTGAGTGTTGTGCGCGAATCCAACGGCGGTACTCAAGTTCTAAACGGTCAGTAAAAGCAGTACGGTTGTAAACCTTCGTTAGAGGGTCAAGTAGCATACGCTGAGCCTGATCTTCTAGACGTTTGCGGTAATCTTGAGTTACTTCATACAGTGAATCGAGCTGAGTTTTGCCGTAACTCATTCGTTCGATCAGTGCTTGCTCTTTTTGCTCGGCGTGATTCAACCTTTCAGATAGAGAGGCGATTTCACTGAGTAGAGGATTGATCGACTGTTTTAAGCTATCAATATCCTTCGCTCTCTCAACTGAGCTTTGGCTTTTGCTCACCAGCTCAGTGAGCTCAGAGTTGAGGCCTTGGCGGTGCTCAAAGTAGCTCTGACTTTGATCGGTATTCTGGTCTGCGGTTTTTATGCTCGATGCGAGTGACGCGTTGAGTTGGTCGATAAACTGCTCAGATTTTTTACGCTCTAGTGTGGTGCCTTCAATCACTAGCTTGAGGATCTGAAGTGTCAGCTCAAGCAGGTTTTGTGTAGAAACACCAAGCAATAGCTTTGCGCGAATATCGGTCAGCACATCACCTGATTCGCCCTCAAAATCGAGTTCGGTAATCAGATGTTGTAATTCGTTTGATAGGTCAGAAAGGAGTTCTTGTTCTGGGCTGTGTGCAGTGTCGGCGAACTGAGAGCGTGAGTTATTCGCCATAATCTTTATGGCACGCTCATAAATACCGAGCAGTTTTATTGCATGGTCGACTTTCTGACTACCATTGCATTCGGAGAAGCTAAGTAAGTTTCGTAGGTCGCGCTTGAGCTGTGCTGGAAGGCCGGTTATGCGTTGCAGCGTTTCCCCACTGTGCTTAATGCTATCGTCCAGATATCCGTTCTGTTTATCCATAGCCAAGGTTTTCTGCTTCAGCATCCTTTCTAGTACTGCCAGCTTTGGGATCATCGAGCTAATGTCTTTCTGTTTTTCTAGCTCTTCCCTAAGGGCAATGAGGTTTTCATCTAAATGGCTATTACTGCCAACGCACGCGTCACTTAAAGATGTGACGATTCGCTTTAGAACTTTCTGTTCGCGAATAAATTTGAACGAGGTGTCTCTTTGCGTCAAACGAACTTGCTCCAACTGAAATTTCAGCTGGTGGAGTTGCGCCTGAATGTCTTTTTCAAGAATGCCCATAGATGTATTAAATAGCGCCGCGTAGATCGAACTCGATCATTTTGATGAAATTCCGTTACATCGATAATAACAAAACTAAAAATAAGGTCACGAGTTGCAAGTCTTAACCGCTCGCAAATCAGTCATCTTTTAGCATTTTTTTGATGTTGTCCTCATTCTGGTACGAGGATTGTATTTTTATTAGCCCTTGATTAATCGCATGTTTACACGCTTCTCTTATGTTACCTGTTGCAAGGCTCGCAGCCGGTGCATTGTCGATGGCTTTGAGGTATACCCATTGGCTGCTGCGCTCTTTGAGACTTATCTCACGCGCTAGGTTTGTTGACATCAACAGCACATCTAATAGTTCTTGATCGTTTATCGCGGTGTATGCGCGTGGTAAGAATGGGTAGTCAGCGATACCCATGCGAACGGTACGATTGATATTACGTTCGGTCTCGAACTCATTCACCCAATCTTGAACCTTTCTGAACATGGCTTCAGGCGATGAATCGCGATCTGAATTCGGTTCGATGTACAGCAGGTTGGCATCCGAGAAGTGGTAGACGCGAGATGGACCTTCCAGTTTCGATTTGAGGAACTCACCGAACGAATCTTCAAGCTCTAGACCTGCTTTATAGCCGTTCTGTGTGTACATATTGCGTAGGAAAGGCAAATCAATCATCACGAAGCGTAGACGGTCATTCAATGGCTCATGAATCAATTCACCCATCTGCCATTGTTCAAAGGTTTGGCTGGTTTGCTCTAAAGAGTTCGACAGTTTGGCGTTGAGCATTCTTAGGTTCGGCAGTTTCGAACGCGAGTGCGTAAAGAGGTCGGTGCGCAGTGAATCCACCTCTTTGGCTAAGGTTTGAATAATGTAGCCTCGGCGTAACACAAAGAAGAATAACACAATGCTGAAGAGGAATAGTGCGAACGCGATCTTCTGGAACTTGCGATGTTCAAGTTTGTACTTTTCTAGCTCTTGCGCTTGACCTGCATAGTGCAAGGTCTGCTCGGCAAACTCTTTCTGTTGGCGGAATGCATCTTCACCAACACGGTTGAGTTTTTGTTGCTCTAAAGAGACTAGGCTATTGTATTGCTTGAGGTTAGCGAGCGCCTGCTGCGGGCGACCGGCTTGTTCGTAACCCAAAGAGAGCAAGTAGTATGAGCGTTGTGATAAGCGCGAGTTCTCGACTTGGCGTGAGATCTCAAGCGCGCGTGTTGCATGCTTGATCACATCTTCGCTCTCTTGCAGGTGGTAAGCCAGCCCAGCTGACAGCAGCGCAGCACGGCCTTCCAGTTTTGGTATATCGGTATACTCGAGCAGTTCAAGAGCACGAGTGAGGTACTGTTCTGCAAGAGGGTAATTATAAAGGCGCAGGTAAGTCGCTGATAAACTTAAGCGAATATCGATAACTTGGTAGATATCTCGGTCAGTACTTTCGTGGTCTAATACATTGAAGAAATGCACTAGGGCAAGGTTGTATTTGCCTTGGTAGAAGTACACATCACCCATTTTCTTAAGCACTTGAGCTAATACTGGCGAATTTTCAAAGTTGTCATAGAAGTCAGCGGCTTGAGATAGGTGCTCTAGTGCTTTGTCTAACACTTGGCGCTCAAAGAACAGCTGTGCCAATAGACGGTTTACTTTCGCTAACCGTGCACTTAGGTTGCCTTCAACTGACTTCCAGTAGCCATATAGCAATTCAGATAGCGCGTGATTGTACTCTTTGTGGTTCAGGTAAAACTCACCGACTGCGATGTGGTAGTCGATGGATACTTTTTCTGAATAACGTTGGTCGAGATAATTCTTGGCTTCTTGGTAGAACTTTTCCGCTTCATCTACCTTGTTGTCGTATGACGCAATGTCTGCTTTCAACATGATTAAGCGGTAGGTGATGCCTTCGGTTAAACGCAAGGTTTTGCTGACTGATTCTAGGTTCGCTTCGATAGTTTCCAGTTCGGCTTTGGCTTTGTCTGACTTTCTGTCATTGAGCCAAACTAAGCGAACTTTTAGTATCTCAAGATCCACCTTTAGGTAGTCGAGCTTGTAGGTTTTAGCGAGTTCAGAGGCTTTTTCGATGTGCTTGATCGCAATACGAATATTGCCAAGGTTGTACTCCGCTTTCGCTAAGATCTTGTAAGCATCAATACTGCTGTTTGGGGTACGAATCGAAGAGTCTGTCTCTTCGCGAGAAATCGCTGAAGGGCTTTTCTCGCGCTGATCAGAAAGGACACGCAGCGTCAGGTAGCTGTTGGCCATTTTTTTTGCTTGGCTTGGTTCTATCTCAACCAAGTTATTGGCTTCGTTGAGTAGCGCCGAAGAATAGACCGACGCATTCACCGAGGTGCTCAAGCTTAAAATAAATAGGCTAACAACGTATAACCAACGCATTTCAGTGTCCTTTAAAGATTAGGTAGGTGCCAAATAAGTGTGTGGTTTGCCGATTATTGGCGAGCCATGCGCTTATTGTGGCTTGGGCTATCTTGCTCTGTTGAACGGTATGGGTTGATATCCAGACCACCACGACGCGTGTAACGTGCAAACACAGTTAGCTTCGAAGGCGCGCAGTATTTCATGATATCAGTGAAGATACGCTCAACACATTGTTCGTGGAATTCGTTGTGCTCACGGAAAGAAACTAAATAGCGCAGCAGGGCCTCACGGTCAATTTGCTTGCCTGAATATGCGATCTCAACGCTGCCCCAATCTGGTTGATTAGTGATCAAACAGTTCGATTTTAATAGATGGCTGTGCAGTGTTTCTTCGACTTCTTGTTCGCCAGCAGCACCTTCAAGCAGTGATGCTTCGAAGTCGTAGCTAGTGATTTGGATATCTTGGTTATCGATACATTCACCTTCCATCGTTACGATAGGTTGGTTGGTGTAGTCAGTGACCGAATTAACATTCACGATCACTGTTTCGCCCGCACATGCCGACAGATCTTGAGTTAAGCGTTCAGTCACTTGTTCCCAGTTTTCGAATTGAGTCTGGTTGTAGCTGTTTAGATATAGCTTGAAAGATTTTGATTCAATTAAATTTGGGCTCGTTGCTGGGATGAAAACTTCACCCACCGCCACTTGTGGGAGGCCATTTTTGTTCAGCCACGAAAGCTCGTACATGGTCCAAATATCATGACCAACAAAAGGCAACTCGCCGTTTAGCGCGAGATCGTCACGATTCAGGCTACGCGGTACCGGTTGCAACAAACTTGCATCGTATTGGTTAGAGTACTCAGTTTTTTGGCCCAGCGTTAAGCCCGCCAGTTCTTTTGCGTCAGAATATTTGCTCATACTTTCGTTTCAAATTCGATTAGAATGGGGTCGATTTTACTGAATCCCCTTTACCCTGTCATTACGTCATCGCTTATTAGACAAGCTTATTTGGCAAGGAAAGGCTCAGATTCTATTTATTATTATGTGTTTAGGAGATTTTCATGACTCAACGTGCTCAAGACGCACTGGTTTCTTTTAGTCAGCGATACGTTGACGCGTGGCAACAGCAACACCAAAGCTTACCTCGCAATGAGGAGTTGGTGGACATCGTATCGCCATGCGTAGAAGAAAAGAGCGGTGACGCTGTGTTATGGAAACACTACCCACGTGAGCAATTTGCTGATTTTACTAACGTAGAAACGGGCATTGAGCTAACACTGCATGAAGACATCAAAACCTTCTACGGTGCTCAATACAGCGCAGATATGAATGCGACATTTGACGGTAATGAGCTGACCCTTCTGCAAATTTGGAGTGATGAAGACTTCGAATGTCTACAAGAAAACATCTTAGGTCACCTAGTGACTCAGCGTCGCTTAAAGCTGAAACCGACGGTTTTCATCGCAGCGACTGATGCAGAGCTGGATGTTATCTCTATCTGTAACTTAACTGGCAACGTGATTTTAGAGCGCTTAGGCACCAAAAATCGTGATGTACTTGCTGAGACATTGGCTGAGTTTTTAGAAAAGTTACAACCAGCGGTATAAATAGATGTACGTACTAGAACTTCAATTTGAGTGTTTTGATAACACAACGGTAAGCGCTGTCGATAAGGCGGTGAATGGCTTAATGGATGCACTGCGTTATAACGGACAAGTGCTCGGCCGTGAGTTTCCTATCGTGATGGGTGACGGTGAATTTTATGTTCGCGTTGTGTGCCCGGAGCAAGATAGCTTGCACCCGCGTAACCACTCAGATTTCGTAAAAGTGTGCTTGGATCGTCTGTCTAATGCGAGCCTTCTTACTCCGAAAATGCGCTTGCTGGGTCGAGATTTGAACTCAGAAGAAGTGGCTGAAGATGAAGCGCCAAGTTGGCAAGTGCTGTACACCACCTTTGTGCATACCTGCTCACCGCTGCGCAGTGGTGATAGCTTGTTGCCGATCCCACTATACCGTAATCCACCAACGTTTAATGGCGACCATAAAGCTGTGCTGAAATGGCAGACTGAATGGCAAGCCTGTGATGAAGTACAAATGGGTGGTGGTTGTCGAGCTGAACACGCGACCTTGACGGAAATCAGCGATACCAAAAGCGTACTGTTCAAACGTGGTTGGGGCTTGAGAGGACGTATTGAATATCTGACTAAGATTCCTACTTACTACTACTTGTACCGTGTGGGTGGCATTAGTTTGAAAGACGAAAAAGAGCGCAAATGTCCGCAATGTGGTGGCGAATGGCTGCTAGATGCGCCGATCCACGATATTTTCTATTTCAAGTGTGATGATTGCCGTCTGGTATCAAACATCTCTTGGGATCAGCTAAAGTAACGACGGTGTTCTTAGCACGATAGGCTCATGAGTGAGCTTCGAGTGATCGAAAAAGGGGCTGACATAATGTCAGCCCCTTTTGGTATCTATAGGGTAGTGAAGTGAGGTAGATTACCAGCCTTTAACTACGCCACCTTGGAAGATGTCAGATGCCGCGTTGTACACTTCTTCAGTTTGGTAAGCTTTAACGAAGTTTTGTACGTTTTCAGCGTTTAGGTTCTCTTCACGAGACACAATTAGGTTCACGTATGGAGACTCTTTGTCTTCAACGAATACGCCATCTTTTTGTGGAGTCAGGTTGATAGAGCTCGCGTAAGTTGTGTTGATGATAGAAAGCGCTACGTCATCAAGAGAACGTGGAAGTTGTGCTGCATCTAACTCAACAATCGTTAGGTTTTTCGGGTTCTTAACGATGTCACGAACTGTTGCAAGAAGACCTGCACCTTCACGAAGCTCAAGTAGACCTTGTTGCTCAAGAAGCAGTAGAGAACGACCTAGGTTTGTCGGATCGTTTGGTACAGCGATGCGCGCGCCATCTTGGATTTCGTCTACCGATTTCACTTCTTTCGAGTAACCCGCAATTGGGTAAACAAACGTGTTACCAGCGATTGTCAGTTTGTAACCACGGTCAGCTACTTGCTGATCTAGGTACGGTGCGTGTTGGAATGCGTTAATGTCGATAGAACCGTCATCTAGTGCTGCGTTTGGTGTTACGTAATCAGTAAAAGTAACCAGTTCAACATCTAGGCCGTACTTCTCTTTCGCTACTTTAGCTGCAACTTCTGCAACCTGAGCTTCAGCACCTGCCATTACGCCTACTTTTACTTTAGACGTATCAACTTCTTTATCACCACAACCTGCTAGAACTAGCGCTGAAGCTGCCGCTGCGATAGTTAGTAAACCTTTAAGGCTAAATTTCATAATAATCTCCTTTTAATAAATCTATTTAATTTGGTTCAGACGACTCTGTTCTTAGATTGTTTGCGTGCAAACGCTGTGTCTTTATCTGTGGTCAACGCGGCGAACTAATGAATCACCGATCGATTGAATAATTTGTACAAGCACAATCAACATCACTACAGTCACAGCCATGATGGTCACATCGTAACGGTGGAATCCGTAACGAATAGCCACATCGCCTAGGCCGCCACCGCCAACCGTACCTGCCATTGCTGAGTAGCTCACTAGGGTAACGAGTGTGATGGTTACTGAGTTGATAATAGTCGGTAGTGCTTCAGGAAGCAGAACTTTGCTAATGATTTGTGTTGGTGTCGCGCCCATTGATTGCGCTGCTTCTACTAGACCTGTTGGTACTTCAAGCAGTGCACTTTCGATAAGACGAGCAACAAATGGGATTGCGCCAATAGTCAGTGGAACAATTGCCGCTGTTGTGCCGATAAAGGTACCAATCAGCATTTTAGTCAGTGGGATAATCGCAACCATTAATACCAAGAAGGGTACTGAACGGCCGACGTTGACTACCGCACCAAGAATTTGGTTAAGCTTAGTGTTTTCTAGCAAGCCGCCTTTTTTTGTGGTGTGTAGAATCACGCCTAGGGGAATACCGACAGCAAAGCCAACAATGCCAGCCACAGCAACCATGTAAAGTGTTTCGCCAGTTGCTTCTAATAGAAGGTTACCGTTAAGGCTGATCCAGTCAGCAATCTCGTTGAAACTAAAGGACATAACCAAGCACCTCTACTTTTACATTGTTATCGCGTAGGAATTGGATAGCAGCATTATCATCTGCTTCGTTGCCGAACAGTTCAGCCACCATCATGCCGAACTTCACGCCGCCAGCGTAATCAAGGTCAGAACTTAGAATGCTGACATCGATATTAAATTTACGAGCGATTTGCGTCATTAGTGGAGCATCAACGGTTGCACCTGTGAATTCAAGGCGTACCAGAGGGTAACTGCCATCGACTCGAGTTTCTTGCAAGCGTGCTTGGTAATCTTCAGGGATCGTTAGATCTAAGGTTGAACGAATAAATTGATGCGCTAACTCAGTCTTAGGATGCGCAAAGATATCGCCAACCGTGCCTTTCTCTACCAATTCACCACCACCGATGATCGCCACTTCGTGACAGATACTCTTAACCACATCCATTTCATGCGTAATAAGCAGGATAGTAATGTGTAGCTTACGGTTGATTTCACGCAGCAGTTCAAGAATCGATTGAGTGGTTGCAGGATCCAGAGCGCTGGTCGCTTCATCACACAACAGTACTTTCGGGTCTGATGCCAGTGCACGAGCAATCGCGACACGCTGCTTTTGACCGCCACTTAGGTTTGCAGGGTAAGTATCACGCTTGTCTGCAAGACCAACCAGTTCAAGGAGCTCACTGACTTTCGCTTCGATAACCGCTTTATCTTTACCTGCTAGTTCTAGAGGCAGTGCTACATTGTTAAATACAGTACGAGAAGACAGCAGGTTGAAGTGCTGGAAAATCATGCCGATGTTACGGCGTGCTTCGCTAAGTTCTGATTTGCTGAGCTTTGTTAGGTCGATACCATCAACAATCACTTCACCTGAAGTTGGGGCTTCCAACATGTTTACACAGCGGATTAGGGTACTTTTGCCTGCACCTGAAGAGCCGATGACTCCAAAGATTTGACCTTGAGGAATGTGGAGGTTGATATCAATTAAGGCATTGATTTCTTTAGTGCCTTGATAAAAAACCTTATTGACTTGATTCACTTTAATCATAGAGAAACCCGTGCAGGTAGAACAGAATAATATGTCGATAGCTCGCTCGATTTACAGATGATGCTATGGTGTTCCGTGATCTAAGTCAATAGATATTTTTACGTCTAGACGGCTAAACGTCGATTGTATTGCTGAGATGGAAACAAATCGTTAACGAACGCAAAACTAAATAGATAGTGATGAAGCAAATAAAGCGTGTAATAATTAATGATTAATAGAGAGTTGATAGAGAACAAAATTTTGTCTAAACCTGCTGTTTTTTTAGATCGTGATGGTGTGATTAACGTTGATCACGGCTACGTACATGATGAGCATGATTTTGAATACATCGATGGTGTGTTTGAAGCGGCGAAAGCGTTTAAAGATATGGGTTATTTATTGGTGCTTGTGACGAACCAGTCTGGTATTGCTCGTGGCATGTTTAGTGAAGACCGTTTTCTCTCTTTAACGCAGTGGATGGATTGGAACTTTGTCGATAATGGCGTTGAGCTAGATGGCATTTATTACTGCCCTCACCACGCTGAGCACGGTATTGGTGACTACAAACAAGATTGTGATTGTCGTAAGCCAAAGCCTGGCATGTTCATTTCTGCGCGTGACTTTCTAAAGATTGATATGGCTAACTCTGTGATGATCGGCGATAAAGCTGAAGACATGATGGCTGCAGAAGCGGCAGGTGTTGGCACTAAGGTATTGGTAAGAACCGGTAAACCAATCACTGAAAAGGGTGAAGCCTTGGCAAGTGTTGTCCTTGATAGCATTGCGGATGTGCCTGCTTTCCTAAAAGGCTAAGGCATTTCACTACCTTCAACGGTATAAAGATGAGGAACGAAGTATGAAAGCTATGTTAGTAGCATCTCTATGTACGGTAGCATTAATGGGTTGCTCTAAATCAGCAGCGCCTGACAGTGCTACATCGGACAATCAATTCGTGACTTATCAATGTGAGTCTGACGTTTCATTTGAAGTGGCTTACCTTGATAATGAAAAAGCGGTATTACGTTTACCTGAAAATGAATACCGCCTGACTCAAGTAGCGGCTGGTTCTGGAACCAAGTACATCTTAGATGATGGTACTGGAGAGTTAATCAACAGCGTTACTTTACGTACCAAAGGTGATAACGCACGCCTAGAACTTGGTCGTGTGGTGTATCGAAACTGCAGCAAGTAAGCCATCTTTAATCGCTAAGATTTACAAACAGTTAAGTGAGGGGAACTGCCCTCACTGCTTCTTTTCCTTCCTTTGACGTTAGACTTTTTATGAGCAAAAAACTCACTATTCTTGATATTGCTAAGCTGTCTGGTGTTGGTAAGTCGACCGTATCTCGCGTCCTGACCAATGATCCTAAAGTGAAACCTGAAACCCGTGAAAGGGTAGAAAGAGTAATTCAAGAATCTGGGTACACGCCTTCAAAGTCTGCGCAATCAATGCGTGGTGGCAGCCAAAAAGTTATCGGCGTGATCATCTCTCGTTTGGACTCTCCCTCTGAAAACAAAGCGGTAAGTACTATGCTAGCTGAGTTGTATCGAGCAGATTACGATGTAGTGATCATGGAAAGCCAACTCGACAGAGACAAAGCCAATGAACACCTTCAGGTTCTAAAGCGTCGCAATGTGGATGGCATCATTGTGTTTGGCTTTACGGATTGTGACATCCCTGCGATCGAAGCTTGGGGGCACAAAGCTGTGGTGATTGCGCTGGATACTGAAAACGTAACGTCTATTAACTATGACAACCAACAGGTGATCAACAGTGCGTTAGCGCATCTGTCGGATCAGGGGATCTCCGATGTTGGATTTATTGGTGTCGACCCTAGCGATAAATCAACCGGTGAACTTCGTCTTAAGGCTTATCTAGATTGGTGCGAGAACAGTGGGGTGATTGCGAATTATCGTACAGGTCAGCTTCATCATGAAAGCGCTTATCAGTTAGTGGATGAGGTACTGACTCCTACAACCCAAGCGATTGTCTGCGCCAGTGATACTCTTGCTCTTGGTGTCATCAAGCGCTTGCAAGAACGACAACGTGAAGATGTTGTGGTGACTGGCGTCGGCGGTAACGATCTTCTTTCTTTCCTATTCCCTCGGGTCTTTAGTATTGATCCGGGCTACCAATCAGCGGGTAAACTAGCCGCTAATCTATTGATCTCTCAACTTTTAGGCAACACAGAGATCTCTCATCACACCCAATCACCGATTCAATAATCCACTCAATTAAGCGAAACTGAACCGCTTAGATTAAAATTATACTGTGATCTCTTTCAATTAATGGGACTGTTCCCATTTTAATTTTTCATTCAGCTAGGCATTATAATAACCAGTTTTGGGAATGTTCCCATTAATATAAATCTGAGTGGTTATTACTCAATGATTTAGATGAGTCATTGAATAAAGCCAGGGTGGGGTAGTATGAGTAAGATAGCGAAGCAAGACATTGCGCGCCTTATCGAGTTAGTTGGTGGTAAAGAGAATATTGCGAGTGTCAGCCACTGTCTGACTCGACTACGTTTCGTATTGAATGAGACAGAGCAGGCGAATAAAGCAGAACTCGAAAAGCTCAAGCTAGTAAAAGGCTGCTTTACTAACGCAGGCCAATTTCAAGTGGTGATTGGCACCGAAGTTGACGAAGTGTATGCACTGCTGATTGAGCAAACGGGCAAAGAGGCCTCATCAAAAGATGAAGCGAAATTGGCTGCTCGTCAGAACATGAACTTCCTTGAACGTGGTATCTCCCATTTAGCCGAAATTTTTGTGCCACTGCTGCCTGCCATTATTACTGGTGGTTTGATTCTTGGTTTCCGTAATGTGATTGGCGACATTCGCATGTTCGACGGCAAAACCTTAGTTGAAATCAGCCAATTCTGGGCAACCGTTCACTCTTTCTTATGGTTGATTGGCGAAGCGATTTTCTTCTTCCTACCGGTTGGTGTGTGTTGGGCGACGGTTAAGAAGCTCGGCGGAACCCCTATTTTGGGTATCACGCTCGGTGTGACCTTAGTGTCGCCGCAGCTGATGAACGCTTACATGATAGGTAAAGCCGTTCCTGAAGTGTGGGACTTTGGCTTTTTCGTGATTGAGAAAGTTGGCTATCAAGCGCAGGTGATCCCGGCGATGCTCGCGGGTGTCGCATTAGCCTTCATTGAAACCAATCTTAAGCGCATCGTGCCTGCTTACTTGTACCTTGTGGTTGTGCCATTTGTATCGATCATTTTGTCTGTAATTCTAGCGCACGCTTTCATTGGTCCATTCGGCCGTATGCTGGGTGATGGCGTCGCATTCGCAGCGAAAGCGGCCATGACAGGTGATTTCGCGATTCTTGGTTCAGTGGTATTTGGCTTCCTTTACGCACCTTTGGTTATTACGGGTATTCACCACACAACCAACGCTGTCGATTTGCAGTTGATGCAAGATTTAGGCGGCACGCCAATTTGGCCTTTGATTGCGCTATCTAACATTGCACAAGCTTCGGCGGTTGTTGGCATCATCATCTTAAGCAAACGCGAAGGCGAACGAGACATCTCGGTTCCAGCTGCAATCTCTGCCTACTTAGGTGTGACAGAACCTGCGATGTACGGCATCAACCTTAAATACAAATTCCCAATGCTGAGCGCAATGATAGGTAGTGCCGTAGCGGCTGCTATTTGTGGTAGCGCAGGTGTGATGGCGAACGGCATCGGTGTGGGCGGCTTGCCGGGCATCTTATCGATTCAACCGCAGTATTGGTCTGTTTACTTAATTGCGATGCTGGTGGCGATTGTACTACCCGTCACGTTAACACTGTTCTTCTATAAACGAGCACAGATGAAAGGCGAGCTAGAAACCGCCAACGCGTAATGCATTAAATAAGCGATGACTCCAAAGTGAGCCATCGCTTTTTCTCTTAGTTATAGCTTTTTCTTTTAGTTATAACGGCTATTCGACCATGATTCACATGGTGATTTTTTATTTATATTTTCTGGTAAGTGAGTGTTAGAGATGGCGATGACTGAGCATGATGAAAGCTGGTGGAAAACCGCAACCATCTATCAAATCTACCCAAAGAGCTTCTGTGACAGCGGCAGTAAAGGTACTGGTGATATCAAAGGGATCATTTCGAAACTGGATTACCTCAAACACTTGAGTGTTGATGTGATTTGGTTAACCCCAGTTTACGCATCGCCAATGATTGATAATGGCTACGATATTTCAGATTACTACGCGATTAACCCTCAATTTGGCACCATGGAAGATTTCGACCTGTTGCTGGCTGAAGCGCATCAGCGTGGTATTCGTATCGTGATGGATATTGTGGTTAACCATACCTCCACTGAGCATGCATGGTTCCAATCCGCATTGGGTGATAAAAACAGCCCTTATCGTGATTACTACATTTGGAAAGATCCTGTAAACGGCGAAGCACCAACTAACTGGCAATCCAAGTTTGGCGGTAATGCATGGGCGTTAGACGAAGCTACTGGTCAATATTACCTTCACCTGTTTGCCAAGGAGCAGGCCGACCTTAACTGGGAGAATCCGGTCGTACGTGAAGAAGTGAAAGACGTTATTAGCTTCTGGGCTGAGAAGGGCGTCGACGGTTTCCGCTTAGACGTGATTAACCTGATTTCAAAGCAGCAAGATTTCCCTAATGATGATATCGGTGATGGTCGCCGTTTTTACACAGACGGCCCACGTGTGCATGAATATCTAAAAGAGATCAGCGAAGCGGTATTCCAGAAATATGGCAGCGTGACAGTAGGCGAGATGTCTTCAACCACGTTGGAGCACTGTCAGCAGTATTCGAACATTGATAACAGCGAGCTATCGATGGTGTTTAACTTCCACCATCTTAAAGTGGATTACACCAATGGTGAGAAGTGGACCAATGCACCATTTGATTTCTTGCAGCTCAAATCGATCTTCAACCATTGGCAAACGGGCTTAAACGGAAAAGGTTGGGGCGCGCTGTTTTGGTGTAACCATGACCAACCGCGAGTGGTGAGCCGTTTAGGTGATGATAAGAACTACCGTGTTGAGTCGGCTAAAATGCTGGCTGCGTCTGTCCATATGATGCAAGGCACGCCGTATATCTATCAAGGTGAAGAGATTGGCATGACCAACCCGGGTTACACCGAGATCAGCCAGTATCGTGATGTAGAGAGCACTAACATGTACGACATCATGGTCAATCGTGATGGTGTGGCGCATCAAGATATGATGGCGATTCTAGCGCAGAAGTCTCGTGATAACTCTCGTACTCCGATGCAGTGGAACAGCGAAGCATACGCGGGCTTTTCAAAAGCTCAGCCATGGCTGGATGTTGCGAACAACTACCCTGAGATCAATGCAGAGCAAGCACTGGAAGACAAAGACTCGGTTTTCTATTTCTACAAGAGTTTGATTGAACTTCGTAAAGAAGTGCCTGTGATTACTCATGGTAGTTATCAAGATTTGCTACCTGAGCACCCATCAGTATTTGCGTATTCTCGTGAGACTGAAGAGCAGGCTCTACTGTGTATTAATAACTATTATGGTGAAGAGACGGAATGTGCGTTACCTGAGCGTTTTGATATGACGAATGCCAAGTGTTTGCTTTCTAACTATCAAGAGGCTGACGATTCAGTAACATCGCATCATCAAGTCTTGCGTCCTTACGAGACTCGTATTTTGTTGATTGAGGGCTAGGTAGTCAGTTTACTTTCTTAAGGTCTATCTAAACACAGAATAAAGCTCATGACCTTCAGTACCCCAGTAGGTTATAAGCTTACCAATAAGGCTTTGGATTGCTCCCCAAAGCCTTTTTTGCATCAATGTGCGGTAGTTGGTAAAACTACGCCTTTTCGATTGCAGTCAGTTTGGCTGCTGATTCCTCGATGGTGGATTGCTCCACTGACATCAATTCAATCTGCTCAATCAGACCAATCGTTGGGTTGAACCAGCGCTCAGACGATGTGCCAAACTCTGTTGAATCCATACCTACACAGCCAATGTAGTAAGTGTTTTTCTCCTTAAGATTCGCAGCTTCGATCGATTTACCCGAAACAGTGAAGCTTTTACGAACACCGGTTTCATTAATTATTTGCTGCCAAGTGACTTGGCACGAGGCGTTAGATGGTAAGTTTTCAACCCACTGATTACCCTCAAAATCACTCAACATATTCGCGACGGCTTCTCCATCAAGCGTAATTTGCATTGAAATCGTTTCCTCACTGATATCAATGATAGGGTTGCTCTCTTTTACGTCGGTTCCTTTCAAACGAAATAGGGGACTGCTGTACATCATCCTTGTGATGTATTGGCTACCAATGAAGTAAGCGTTGGTGATTTCATGTAACCCGCGGTCAGGACCTGCAAAATAAATACTGCCGCCTTCTTGTGTGCCTTCAGAATTCGTCATGATGTCTTCAGAGACATAAAACTCGGTGATGCCGTAATTGACCAGGTCGTTGATAACTTGAATTTCCGCTTCATTACCTGACTCTTTTTCTAAAGCTGCAATGATGAGCTCACCACTTAACGGCGTGAAGTTCATTGTCATCGAGCCTTCAGTTTCACCATCTTTGGTAAATGCATACTTTAATGCAGTGCTTGCTTGAGGCGCGAATTGAGAGTCGTTGTTAATTGGGTAATCGACTTGGTTGCCATTAGTTGAACCAGAAGAAGAGCCGCCTCCACCGCCACAGCCATAAAGAGCAAAAAGAGAAGTCGCAAGCAGCGTCATGGTTTTTTTCATATGAAGTATTCCTAATAATGTTGTTGACCGTGAGCGGTCGGATGTTTTTAGGAATGCTATTGATATGAGGGTTTATAGGGCAAAAAACGAAGACACATGAAACCTTAATTTATATTTAAGTTTCTGTTATTAATGGTTTTATGTTTTTTAGTCCGATAGTTGATGCCCGACAGCGGTACAGTAATTTAGCATCAGATTCTCCCACTGCTTGATGATCATCGGCTCTTTGACACTGAGTTTTAGGTTTTTCCAAGGCTGAAGGCAGGTTGATTTTGACTCTGGCTTGGATAAGCGCGCAAACAGTTCTTCCGATGGAACGACTCGTAGTAAGGCAACCAAAGACTCCATGTAGTTGAGGCGAAACTTATCCATGTCTCCTTGCTTATAAGCGATGTGAGATACCACCATATAAACCAGAGCATTTTCGATAGTCGAGTTTCCGGCGGTGTTGGTTAAGAACTCCTTCGAAGTTTGCAGATCTCTCAACTTGAAATGAATAATTCCCAGCCACAGCTTAAGTTCGTCTGGAATCAACTTAAAGTGGGTTTGCACTAAGCTAGTAAATCGAATCAGTCGCTGGTGGTCGGTCTCAAATAGCGCTAGCTGGCGAGCGATAAGCGTTGAGGTCATCACGTTGAGTGGTACGTTCTCAAGATCGATAGTCGTGTCATTCAATAGAGCACTTAATGCGTGATTGTCGACAGACCATTCCGGATAGAGCGGAGCAGGCAGAGCAAAGTAGCTCGCAAGTTCTTGGTTAATCTCCATCAAGCTCTCGCTGAGATTATCTATCTCAATAGAATAAACGCCACGAAAGGCAAGCTTACCTGAGCTCGGGTAGATAAGGCTGACCTTGGCTGCGAGTCGTTTGTCGACCTCTTGGTCCTTTAGCTGAATATTAAGCAGATAGTCACTGGTACGCATGTTCTTTGCGCCAGGGAAGAAAGGAGAGCTATCTACCGGGTCTAGGAAGTAACTTGGGGCATCTTGGTTGGCTAAATCGGTATAGGCGTACTCAATTTGTTGTTGAAGCAACAGAGCTTTAACCATCTTGCGATAATGTCTTGCGTTGTCACCGACTGCATCGATGCGATTGAGTAGCAGCTCAACCTTAGGAATTAACCGCTGTTCACGTTCAACCTCAGAGGCATGATTAGAGGACTGCCAAAACATATAGCCCAAGCTTGCTGTTGTGAGCAGTAACACCAGAGTCGTTAATAAGAGGACAGAGGTCACTAGCGTCGGAGTTTTTCGCGCTTTGGGTTGTTCTGTTTCCAAAACTGTTTCTACTGTTTCAGATACTTCATTAGATAAGCGGACCGAGTTAGGGCTAAGGAAGTAGCCTTTACGCGGGTAAGTGACCAAAATCTTGGTCGCGTCGCTCTCTGGCAAGTGTTTTTGTAGTACTGAGCGAAGTGTGCTGATTCGATTGGTGAGTACGTTTTTGGATATGAAATTACTTTGCCAAACCGCCGCGATAATTTGCTCTGCCGCTAATGGCTCTCCGACGCTCGTGAGAAATAGCTCAAGTAACTCGATAGAACGAGGCTCTAAATCGATGACCTGCTCGTTGCAACTCAAGACACGTGTCATTGGGTTGAATTCTAAACCTTCAATGAAGATCGAGGTTTGAGTGTCTTTGGCGCTGGAGAGGTAATCTTGCATAACGAAAGAGGGGTAGCTTATAAAAGCTAAATACTAGCTGTTTTCGTTATGAAAAACAGCTAGTAATTCATTGATTGGATAGCTGGTGTTAAGACGCGTAGTTCACCGAATAGCGTGTAGGCTTATGATTCATCGCTAGTACGATATTCAACACTGCTGTACCTAGCACTGACACTGCAATCACCCAAGGCGATACAAAGAAGAACGAGGCAAACAGAATACACGCGTCGATCGCCATTTGAGTTTTACCCACTGAGATGCCGTAGCGATCTTGAATAAATAGACACAAGACGTTGAAGCCGCCTAAGCTCGAACGATGACGGAATAGAATCAGCATACCCAAGCCCATCAATAAACCACCGACAATTGCACAGTAGATCTCATTATGAACTTCGAGCGAAATAACCAAGTATAAATGATCGGCAAACACAGACACTAAAGCACCGGAAATCGCACTGCTGATCGCAAAGCTGCGACCAAAACGTTTCCACGCCAATAGATAGAATGGACAGTTAGCGGCAAAGTATAAAATACCAAAGGTTACAGGCAAAAATTGACTCAACAGTAGAGCCAGACCAGTAGTGCCTCCGGTAAGCAGATTCGCAGACTGTAAAAAGAAGACGCCTAACGCTACTAAAAACGTGCCCGTCAGGACTGCAATCCAATCTTCTTTACGTGAGTGTTTTTCCATCGTTTTAATAATTACCTAATCAATAAAGGCGTGCATAGTAGTTAAAAACTTAAGCTTTCGGTAGCTAGAGGGGCAAAATTAAGGTAAACCTATGTAATCTGCGTTTTACAGGGTGTAAATCGTAAAATTGACAGTAAGGGGCATCTTTGGTTGGATAAGCCCGATAACCATGATGAATCTTATTTGTGATTATGAAAAAACTGCATGATAAAATTGCAATTAGCTCTTTATGACCTAGATCAAATTATGTAGAATGCGTCACATCAAAACGGTGACGGAAACGTTTGCTTTCGGTCGTTGTGTGGTTTTTTTGAAACTTTCAGTACAATCTGAGTCAGGAGATACAGATGCTTAAGCGTGACATGAACATTGCTGATTACGATGCGGATCTATTCGCAGCTATCCAAGAAGAAACTCTTCGTCAGGAAGAGCACATCGAACTTATCGCTTCAGAAAACTACACAAGCCCACGTGTAATGGAAGCTCAAGGTTCTCAGCTAACAAACAAATACGCTGAAGGCTACCCAGGCAAGCGTTACTACGGTGGTTGTGAGTACGTAGACAAAGTTGAAACTCTAGCAATTGAACGTGCATGTGAGCTGTTTGGTGCTGAGTACGCAAACGTACAGCCTCACTCAGGTTCTCAAGCAAACAACGCTGTATACATGGCGCTACTGAATGCAGGCGACACAGTTCTAGGTATGAGCCTAGCGCACGGTGGTCACTTAACTCACGGTTCTCCAGTCAACTTCTCTGGTAAGCTTTACAACATCATCCCTTACGGCATCGACGAAGCAGGCCAAATCGATTACGAAGAGATGGAAAAGCTGGCTATCGAGAACAAACCTAAGATGATCATCGGTGGTTTCTCTGCTTACTCTCAAATCTGTGATTGGAAGCGCATGCGTGAAATCGCTGACAAAGTAGGTGCTTACCTATTCGTAGATATGGCTCACGTAGCTGGTCTAATCGCGGCAGGTGTTTACCCGAACCCAGTTCCACACGCGCACGTTGTTACAACAACAACGCACAAAACGCTCGCAGGCCCACGTGGCGGTCTAATCCTTTCTAACGAAGGCGAAGATCTTTACAAGAAGCTGAACTCAGCAGTATTCCCAGGCGGCCAAGGTGGTCCTCTAATGCACGTTATCGCTGGTAAAGCAGTAGCGTTCAAAGAAGCTCTAGAGCCAGAGTTCAAAGAATACCAAGCACGCGTAGTTGCTAACGCAAAAGCAATGGTTGCTGAATTCCTTGAGCGTGGTTACAACATCGTTTCAGGTTCTACAGAGAACCACCTGTTCCTAGTTGACCTAATCAACAAAGACATCACAGGTAAAGAAGCAGACGCAGCACTAGGTGCAGCAAACATCACAGTAAACAAGAACTCAGTACCAAACGACCCACGCAGCCCGTTTGTAACGTCAGGTATCCGTATCGGTTCTCCTTCTATCACTCGTCGCGGTTTCTCAGAAGCAGACGCGAAAGAGCTAGCAGGTTGGATCTGTGACATCCTAGATAACATGGGTGATGAGTCCGTTATCGAAGCGACTAAAGCAAAAGTATTAGAAATTTGTAAGCGTCTACCAGTTTACGCTTAATTTTTCTGGCTCAATAGCTTAATTTCTGTGTCAAAGGTGCTCATTTACATTCGTAAACTCCGCGCCTTTTCCTTGAACTAAAGCTATTTGATTGAAAAATACGATTTGAAAGGCTCCTGTTGGGAGCCTTTTTTATTGGTATAGAAATGCTTAGAGCGTGAACGAATTTCTGTGTCGCACATACTGATTTGCTACCGCAAACTCCGTGTGAGCTCCTTGAACTTCGCTCATCTACTTTGAAAAATAATGATACTAGAGGCTCCTTTATAGGGGCCTTTTTTGTTTTTGAAGATTGGTTATTGCAGGTACTAAAAAGGGCTAATGCTTTCACATTAACCCTTTGTATTTGTTTGTGTTGGTTCTACTTTTTGATGCTAAGTAGGGTGCCTGATTTACACTTGAACGAGTAGTAATGACGGCTTTCATTAAACTTACCTAAGCCTTCGCCATCGCAGTAGTCGATGTTGATGTCACGCATTACTTCTAGCGTATCTTCGCTGTTTAACGCGAATTTAGAGCCATCAGAACAGACGATACGTACTCTTTCATCGTGGCTTACAGAGTAAATATCGACTTCGGTATTACACAGCTCAAAAGAGGCTTCACGAAAATTGTCTTGCTGAGTATTTGAAGCGCAGCCTGCAGTAAGCGTTGCAGCGAACACTGCCAAAAGTCCGAGTCTTTTCATTGTTAATCCTTCGCTATCATCAAGTTGGGTGATGAGTTTTTATATGCTATTTGAGGTAGCCTATACAACTACACGCTACGATTCAAGGCGCGTTCTTAGAGTCTAAGACATAAAAAGGGAGTAAGGAGGAGATAATTTATATCCCGCAGGCTGTTTTGATTGAAATGCTACACCTATAAAAAAGGCCAACATTGAGTTGGCCTTTGTCTATGAAGCTGAGCTTACATCACTATCTAAACTGTTTTGCTTCTGGCAGGTATTCAAAACCAGCAGATTCGAGCTTGGCGATTAAGGCTGCTTTGTCGATTTCGTAGAAGTTAACCACTCGGTCCAAGTCTCCGCCGAAATCGTCACGTAGCTTCATGTTGACGATGCTCATCAACATAACAGGATCCATCTTTTCAAAATTAGCGAGGTTCATAATTAGTCCTCGAAATCTGAGATGAGTAGGTTAGCAGCGGCAAAGGCTGCACGTTCGCGAGCTTCTTTAGGAAGAGACTCATCGGCAGCAAGGTCGTTTAAGGTTTTTACTGCGCAGGTAATCGCTTTAGGGATGTAGCCTTGGTCGCCACTGCCAATTTGAGAGTACAGTTCACGTACCAAATCACAACAATCGTATACTTTCATTTTTATACCTAACCAAATGATAACTGATCTCAATATACACATAGAGATAAGCAAAAACAAAGCGGATCTGACGAAGATCAGAGTTAGTTTGTCCTTGCTCAATATCTCATTTTATTGCGTTTCAGTTTGTCACTTTATTAGGTGGCTGATTAACCAGTGATTGACTAACTAGCCCCCAACTTGCTGCTCAAGTTGGTATTTCACTTCATCCACAAGGTTGAGTTGCTTGGCGAGCTCTTTGAGATAAGCTTTTTCCATGAAGTTCTGCTCGTCGGCCACAATCAAAGAGGCCAAGTAGATTTCACTGGCTTGTTGCGGTGAGCTTGCGAGTTGAGCGATTTCGCTTGGGTCGAGCGGTTTGTGCAGCTCTTCAGACACTAACTTAGTCAGCTGATAATCCGCGCCCATGTTTTCGACAGCTTGTTCAATTTTAGCCATTTCTTGCTCATCGACATGACCGTCCGCTTTAGAAGCCGCAATCATAGAACGTAGAATAAGTAGGTTGTGACAAGCGTCTTGTTCATTAAAAGTGGCTTGCGGAGATGAATCCGGCGTACCTTGTTTGGCTTGGTAATCGTTATATACCTTATAAGCCAATGCACCAAGCGCTGCTGCTCCACCAATGCCCACGGCCTTCTTGCCAATCTTCTTAGTTTTCTTTGAGCCCATGAGAGCCCCTAGCAACCCGCCACCAACTGCTCCTGCTCCTAATGCGCCAAGTGTACTTTTGCTGCCTTTACTGCCTTGTGCAAGGCTACCCAAACCAGATGAGCTTTGTGAAAGTTTCTGAGTACCTTGTTTAACAAGATCAGACTTAAGTGCTTGGTTAAGTGGGCTTTTAAGATCCATCAATACCTCCAATGGTAAACGCGTCTAATGAGTTGATGAATCCAATATACGTATTTAAAGATGAACCGGGGATTAACTTACGTTATTTACTTTATCGAGGAATGAGAGAGTGAGTGAAGGTGAATAGGGAAATAAAAAAGGCCGCCAGATGGCAGCCTTCTATTATTTGCTTTGTAAGATCACGTACTTTACAGAGTTTGCTTATTTAGCAAACTGAGAAGTAACGTGTTCAACGATTGAATCGATAGCAACAGCTTCTTTAGTACCAGCACGACGGTTCTTGTACTCGAAGTTGCCTTCTTTCATTGAGCGGTCGCCGATCACGATAGTGTGAGGGATACCAATTAGCTCGATGTCAGAGAACATTACGCCTGGACGCTCTTTACGGTCATCGAATAGTACTTCGATACCCATAGCTGTTAGTTCAGCGTATAGCTTCTCAGCCGCTTCTTTAACTTCTTCAGACTTGTGCATGTTCATAGGAACGATAGCAACTTGGAAAGGTGCTAGTGCGTCAGGCCAGATGATGCCGTATTTGTCATGGTTCTGCTCGATTGCAGAAGCAACAACACGTGATACACCAATACCGTAACAACCCATCTCAAGGATAACGTTCTTACCGTCAGGACCAAGCACGCCACAGTTCATCGCTTGTGAGTAAACGTTACCTAGTTGGAAGATATGACCAACTTCGATACCACGTTTAAGCTGAAGTGTACCTTGACCACATGGGCTCAGGTCGCCTTCGATTACGTTACGTAGGTCTTCTACTTGAGCAAGCTCAACGTCACGACCCCAGTTGATACCGAAGTAGTGCTTACCGTCTACGTTTGCACCCGCGCCGAAGTCGCTCATTACAGCAACAGAGCGGTCAACGATGAATGGTAGCTCTAAGCCTACAGGGCCAAGTGAACCTGGGCCTGCGCCAACGAGTGCGCGAATTTCTTCTTCAGAAGCCATCTCTAGTGGAGAAGCAACTTGTGGAAGGTTTTCCGCTTTCACTTCGTTCAGTTCGTGGTCGCCACGGATGATTAGAGCAATGATGTCAGCATCTACTTCATCAGAAGCTTTAACGAATAGAGTCTTAACTGTTTTCTCGATTGCTAGGCCGTGTTGCTCTACCAATTCTGCGATAGTTTTCGCGTTTGGTGTATCAACCAGTTCCATCTCTTGAGTTGGTGCAGCAGCTTCTTCAGTTGGAGCTAGTGCTTCAGCTTTCTCGATGTTTGCTGCGTAATCAGATTCTGTAGAGAATGCGATTAGGTCTTCGCCGCTTTCAGCGAGTACGTGGAACTCTTGAGAACCACTACCACCGATAGCGCCAGAGTCTGCTAGTACTGGACGGTATTCAAGACCCATGCGGTCGAATGCATTACAGTAAGCATCATGCATCGCTTGGTAAGATTTCTCTAGACCTTCTTTGTCGATGTCGAAGCTGTACGCATCCATCATAGAGAATTCACGAGCACGCATCACGCCGAAACGTGGACGACGCTCATCACGGAACTTAGTTTGAATCTGGTACAAGTTCAGTGGTAGCTGTTTGTACGAGTTTACTTCGTTACGAACTAGGCTAGTGATTACTTCTTCAGCTGTAGGGCTAAGAACAAACGGACGAGAATGACGGTCAGTAAAGCGCAGTAGTTCTGGGCCCATTTTTTCGCTACGACCAGTCTCTTCCCATAGCTCAAACGGCTGCACTACGGGCATTAAAGTCTCAACTGCACCTGCATTATCGATCTCTTGGCGAACGATGTTTTCGACTTTACGCAGCACACGCAGACCGGTAGGTAGCCAAGTGTATAAACCTGAAGCTAGCTTACGGATCATACCTGCACGTAGCATCAGCTGGTGGCTGATAACTTCTGCGTCGTTTGGAGTCTCTTTCAGAGTAGAAAGAAGATAGTTACTGGTACGCATTCTATGGTATCCGTTTCATCATTAATTAAAGTAAATTTACTGCCGCTATTGGCAGCAGTAAATCCGATATAGCCGCATATAATATCAGCCTATTTGGGATCTCAAAAGCGTTCAATGTCAGTTACATTGATGAAAAACGCCTCAACAACGAATTTCACGTTAAGATCGAACAAATTTACCGCATATTCCTTGTTGTCTGGCTTGCCTTTCTTATAGGCGGGGCGAGGATCTTGGCCTAATACCTCTTTGATCACTTGAATAATATGGCGCGCCTCTGGGTGCTGTGCCAGTTTGCTTTGTGCCTGCTGTGAAAAGTTAACCTCTAACACCTCTGGCTCTTCGGCTGCAAACCCTCCCTGTGCATCCGGAATGGAATCGGAGTAGGGGATGTAAGGCTTGATGTCGATAATTGGTGTCCCGTCGACTAAATCGACACTGCCAAGGTCTAGCCAAGTTTGCCCTTTATCTCGAGATACGCCTTTTAACTCCACCGCTGACATGCCAATACCGTTGGGTCTGAATGTGGCACGAGATGCAAAAACTCCAATGCGTTCATTACCACCCAGTCGAGGCGGCCTCACCGTCGGCTTCCAGCCCGCTTCAAGGTTTTTGTCGAACAGAAATAGGAGCCACAAATGGCTGAATTGCTCGATGTTGCGAACCGACTCTAGACAGTTTGCCGCGTCAACAAGCCTTACTCTAGAGGTTGATGTCGGCACCAACCTAGGCTGCCTTGGTACCGCGAACTTCTCTTTATAGGGAGATTCTATAAAGCCAATAGGTTCAATGGAGTACATGGGGGGAGGTTCTCTAATTACGATCTATGACCGGAAAATATCATAAATTAACTTGCCTTTCATTTGATAATGATTATCATTTGCAATGTTATAACGTATCAAATAATAATTTAGGGGAAACAAATGAAACCAAATATCCATCCTGATTACCGCACTGTGGTTTTTCATGACACCAGTGTTGATGAATACTTCTTGATAGGTTCAACCTTGAAAACAGACCGTACGATCGAATGGGAAGATGGCAATACTTACCCTTACTTCACTATCGAAGTGTCTTCAAAGTCTCATCCTTTCTATACCGGAAAACAGAGAGTGCTACATAAAGAAGGTCGTGTGGCGAACTTTACTCGCCGCTTTGGTCAATTGGGTAAGGGAGCTAAATAGATGAAGGTTGTGAAATCACTAAAAAGCGCAAAGAGCCGTCACCCAGATTGTCAAATAGTAAAGCGCAGAGGGCGCCTTTATGTAATCTGCAAAACCAACCCGAGGTTCAAAGCGGTTCAAAAATAAACAGTCAATGTGTTGTGACATACCTGTAAAAAACGAGGGGAAAGTCAAACTTTATTCATTTAACGTTTTTTCTTTTACTTCATATGCAAGTTGATTAAATACCGAGTGGCTGTTTATCGTACGGTGAACTTTATTTTTAAACTAATCAAGAGGTTATATCGTAAGTTATATTAATAGTGAATGTATGGTTGTGAATTATAAAGCTAGTTTTTGTGTTTATTGTGGTTTTATTTGCTAATAAATTGTTCAAGTAGAGTTAAATGTCGTCGTTTGTTACACATTTTGTAACATTTTGAATTTCTAATTGATAATTTTGTCGCGTACCCTTCGCCTGCAATTTGAACATTTTTGTCACAATTGCATAGGAATCACTACAAGGAGGGAACTGATGAGTTCATCAGCTTCAATAAAAAACAACTCGCCAAAGAAACCTATTTTTACCCGTTTTCTCGATGGTGTTGAGTATTTGGGGAATCTATTACCCCACCCGATCACTCTTTTCGCAATCTTCTGTGTCGCAATCTTAGTGACTTCTGGTATCGCAGGGTACTTTGAAGTGTCTGTTATGGACCCTCGTCCAGAAGGTGCTCCTGGTCGTGCTGCTGACGGCATGATCCACGTTGTAAGTTTACTTAATGCTGAAGGCTTACAACTTATCGTAACTAATTTAGTTAAAAACTTTGTTGGCTTTGCGCCATTAGGTACTGTGCTAGTTGCAATGCTAGGTGTAGCGATTGCTGAGCACTCAGGTCTACTATCTGCTGCGATGCGTGGCATGGTAATGGGCGCATCTAAGCGTATGGTTACTGTAACTGTGGTATTCGCAGGTATCATTTCTAACACGGCTTCTGAGCTAGGTTACGTGGTACTGATTCCACTTGCAGCAATGCTTTTCCACTCTTTAGGTCGTCACCCACTTGCTGGTCTAGCGGCAGCATTCGCGGGTGTATCTGGTGGCTACTCTGCAAACCTTCTAATCGGTACAGTTGACCCACTGCTTTCTGGTATCACAGAAACAGCAGCACAAATGATCGACCCGACTTACACAGTTGGTCCTGAATCAAACTGGTACTTCATGTTTGTTTCTACTTTCTTCATCGCAATTACGGGTGCATTCGTAACGGAGAAGATTGTTGAACCAAAACTGGGTAAATACAACGACGAAGAAGCGTCTGAAGATTTATCAAACGATACAATGGGCAAGCTAACAGACGATGAGAAGAAAGGTCTTAAGCTAGCTGGTATCGCAGTTCTAGCAGTATCAGCTCTTCTTGCTTGGACAATTGTTCCTGAAGACGGTGTTCTGCGTTCTGCAGCTGGTACGGTTTCTGGTTCTCCATTCCTGAAAAGTATTGTAGCGTTCATCTTCGTATTCTTCGCAGTTCCTGGTTTCGTTTACGGTAAAGTTACCGGTACAATGAAAACTGACCGCGACGTTATCGATGCAATGTCTAAGTCTATGTCTTCTATGGGCATGTACATCGTACTTGTATTCTTCGCTGCTCAGTTTGTTGCTTTCTTCAAGTGGACTAACTTCGGTCAAGTATTCGCAGTAGCGGGCGCAAGCTTCCTACAAGACATCGGCCTAACAGGTCCAATGTTGTTCTTCGCATTCATCCTAATGTGTGGCTTCATTAACCTGATGATCGGTTCAGCTTCTGCTCAGTGGGCAGTAACAGCACCTATCTTTGTTCCAATGCTGATGCTTGTTGGTTACGCACCAGAAACGATTCAAGCGGCTTACCGTATCGGTGACTCAACAACGAACATCATTACTCCAATGATGAGCTACTTCGGTCTTATCCTTGCTGTAGCGACTCGTTACATGAAGAACCTAGGTATTGGTACTCTGATTGCGACTATGCTTCCATACTCGATCGTATTCTTGGTGGGTTGGAGCTTAATGTTCTACGTGTGGGTATTCGTATTTGGTCTGCCAGTTGGCCCAGGTGCAGCAACGTACTACACGCCATAGAATCTAATCATTGTTTTATGATTACACCGAAAGCCTGCACATTGTGCGGGCTTTTTCTTTATTGGAAGATAGCGGTTACAAGCCCGCAAAACGGTAGGTTAACCCAACCTCCAGCGACCACCCTACATCCCTTTGGATGAGAGGGCTGTTCGAGTCGTGATGAGTCAATTCCATTTTGCTAATACCGATCCAACGTGGTGTAAATTCATAGAGCCCAATGAGTCCTGCTTGATAAACAAAGGTAGCGCCTGCATCGAACTGATTTAGCCCTGAAGTAGAAGACTCGCGGCTAGCAATGCCGTAGAGGTGATTAGAGAGTTTTCTGTCACGATAATCGACTTCGAGGTAGGGGGTAATGGTTAATGGCTTTGCCCATGTTTCTAACGTTCTGCCTAAGTGGAGCTGAACTTCGTAGCCGTTATGCTCTGAGGTTACGTCATGTAAGTAGGTCAGCCTAGCGCCTACGGTCCCTAGTGTTATCCCGAGCTCGCCATTGCCATCTCTGTTTTGAATGCCATTGGGCAGGTCAACGAAGGTGTCAGACACTTCAGCGAAACGCCAGTGTCCAGATAGCCCGACAAAAGGTAGCAGTTGCCAGTTTGCTAAACTGCCATCAATAAAGCCTTTAGGACCAGAATAGAAGAGGTTGGGTGTCGCACCAAGTTGAGGGGCACTCTTGGTAGAAAAAACACTCTCACCGTAGGTGAGGCTACCGCCAACGATGCCGTATTCTTGATTGGCGAAGGAAAGTTGGGTACTTCCTAAAATAATGGACAGTGCTAAAGCGATCCGACGAACCATAATCAATACTCCGTTATTGTAATAAATATCAAGAACGGAGTCGGTCGATTAAAATTTCACAGTGCTTACTGTTATTCAAAAGAGGCTCTTTCGGAGCTCTTTGAGGTTAAAGGAAGGATTAACGCTTCGCTAGTAGGCGATCAAGGTGGTTAGCGAACTCACGGCGGTCGGTTTGAGAAAGCGTGCTTGGGCCACCAGTCTGGATGCCACTTGAGCGCATGGTTTCCATAAAGTCACGAATGTTGAGGCGCGCTTTAATGGTCTCTTTAGTGTAAAGCTCTCCACGAGAACTCAGCGCTAGTGCACCCTTAGTGATTACTTCGTCAGCCAGAGGAATGTCTGAAGTAATCACGAGATCGCCTTTCTCTGTGCGTTTTACTATTTCATTGTCGGCGATATCGAATCCGCTTGGCACTTGAATAGAGTGAATGTTGTTACGCTTCGGTACAGGGACAACGTGATTCGCGATGAAGGTGCATTCAACACCGGTTCGCTCAGCTGCGCGTACGATGGTTTCTCGGATAACCTTAGGACAAGCGTCCGCATCAACCCATATCTTCATAGTGTTCTATTTCTCTGTTAGCTTATTTAACTGTCGATCTATTTATTTGTTAACTGAGCTTCTAGCGTGGCGACGCGAGCTGTAAGTTCCAGGATTTGTCTTTCTAGTTGGCTAATACGATCGAGCTCTGGCTCTTGTTGTGTTGCCACTTCGACTTTAGGAACACGGTTCGCGCTTTTCCAGCTTTTAATGGTCGTGATTAAGGCAGGCATGGGAACTGATGTACTCATACGAGCTTTTACTAGCGCAACGGTTGGCTCTTTGCCTTGTGCTTGCAGTCCTTCAAGCACGGATTTCAACTCTTCAGAAAC